>NZ_JBHSFY010000060.1:0-503 GCF_042654045.1 Flavobacterium chungangensis | reverse complement strand
CTGAGCTTGTCTAAGCTAGTCCGGAGCGACGGATATAGGCAGGCAGTCGAAGGGACTTCTTCCCGCTGAAGACATAACCCGCTCCGGCGGCTTCAGCGTGAACGGCTTTAGGAGGCGCCCTTGCGAAACAACAGCGAGAGATTGTTCGCCGGCATTTCGATGAGCCGATCGAAGCGCATCCCTTCCGCGTCGGCGACGCCTACTACTACTCCGCGTCGACGATGCACTACTCGCCGGGCGCCCCGATCCTGCGCTCGTACGACCTCGTCAACTGGGAGTACGCCGGCCACTCGGTCCCGCGCCTCGACTTCGACGACAGCGGGTACGACCTCAACGGCGGCCGCAAGTACGTCAAGGGCATCTGGGCGTCGGCGTTGACCTACCGCCCGAGCAACAGCACCTATTACTGGCTGGGCTGCACGGAGTTCAACCGCACGTACGTCTACACGGCGCCCGCGGTCGACGCGACGTGGACCAAGAAGGCCCGCATCAACGGCTGCTAC
>NZ_JBHSFY010000059.1:0-506 GCF_042654045.1 Flavobacterium chungangensis | reverse complement strand
AGCGTGACCCGGCTGCTGCCCGAGGATGGGGCGGGGCGGGCGTCCATCCTGCACCTGAAGGCGCTGCATCCGCTGGACGATCATTATGGGCTGGGCTGCGTGGGCGCGGCGGCCGGGGCGGTGGCGATCCACAATGCGGCGACGGTTTGGAACAAGGCTCTGCTGGACAATGCGGCGCGGCCTTCGGGGGCCATGGTCTATGATCCGGGCGACGGGTCGGTGATGTCGCCCGAGCGCGTGCGCGCCCGGACCGCGACGGTGCGCTCGCCCTTCGGCGGGGGTATCTTTGGCGGGCAGACGCATAGCCAGTCGCCCGAGGGGATATTCACCCATGTGTCGGGGGTGAAGACGGTCATTCCTTCGACGCCTTATGACGCAAAGGGGCTTTTGATCGCGGCGATCGAGGATAATGATCCGGTGATCTTCTTCGAGCCCAAGCGCATTTATAATGGGCCATTCGACGGCCATTATGACCGGCCGTCGAAAAGCTGGGCCGGGCATCCGGG
>NZ_JBHSFY010000058.1:0-507 GCF_042654045.1 Flavobacterium chungangensis | reverse complement strand
AATACGGTTTTTACCCTTCCCCTCAATTATGTTTCGAGCTTGTTACTGGCAATATTGGTGTAACATGAATGATTGAGTTAAATTTTCTCTCTGCTTCGCTTATATAGAACGAGTCCCTAGTGTTAGATGAAAATGAGCTATTAAAGAAAGGCATTGTGATGACAATCGCTTATGCATTCGTTATGTCAGTTACCGCATTGGCGGCGAAACAAGCTCAGACCATGATTACGGTGTCGACTTTGGTTTTCTGGCAAAGCCTATTTTGTGTTTTGATTTTGTTACCGCAAATGCGTGGACGTTGGCAAAAACGGCCTTTATCTGTCTGGAAAATTCATTTTTTACGCAGCTTTGGTGGTTTTGTTGGCTTTCTCTTTTATTACTGGGCGCTGAATCATATCCCTTTGATTGAGGCTTCTTTGTTACGTACTTGTGCGCCATTGTGTGTGCCATTTGTTGTTTTGATGTTGCATAGAACTAAGATTCCTAGGGCTAGATGGTTGCCTCTAG
>NZ_JBHSFY010000057.1:0-512 GCF_042654045.1 Flavobacterium chungangensis | reverse complement strand
ATTTTTATAAGATAATGAAGAGATTATTGCCATTAACAAACTTCGTAATTTTTTCCCTTTTCATTCACCTTTATCATCACTGAATACTTCTTCAGAAAAGTTAATCGGAATGAAAGGTGCCGACTCCTCGAAAATGGACTTCACATTTTCTTCGTGCGATGTCTTGCGACGGAGCATTCCTTATCCTGCTTAGATGAGTGAGAAGGTGAACCTTCAATGGCGCTTGGCTAGCGAAGCGGCTCACCATGTCCAGCAGAAACGGCTAGCCCCTCGAGGTCAAATGAGTAAGTGCCCAATAAGTCACAAACCGACTTACCGGTCCCTTCCTCATTTGCTTGTCGGGGCTGAACGAGCCCACCCGCGCTTTTCGTCTCACCCCTCTGGATAAGCGTGCGCTTGAAACGAAAATCAACTGCTCCTCAGACTTCTTTCTAAGCTAAAAGCAGTGTATAGACAACCCATCAAGGACTGTCTATACTAAAAGCATGAATATGCATTGAGGAGATTATGAG
>NZ_JBHSFY010000056.1:0-515 GCF_042654045.1 Flavobacterium chungangensis | reverse complement strand
GGTCTCGTTCAACACGTCGGCGAACTACATGCCGAACTACCCGGTCCCGGCCGGCGAGGACGAGACGAGCTGGTTCGTCAAGGAGGTCGAGGCGGGCCTGCACCACCGGTACCCGGGCGGCATCCCGGACGAGGTGCGCAAGCAGGCCGCGTACGAGACCGAGGTCATCACGCAGATGGGCTTCCCGGGGTACTTCCTCGTGGTCGCCGAGACCGGTGCCTACCGGCTGACGCGGCTGTGGCTCACCGGCCACAGGGCGGGCGAGAGCGATGTCTTCGCCGACGGGCTGCCCGGCTTTCCGGACAACCTCTCCACCGGTCCCGGCGGGCTGATCTGGGTGGCCATGGCCGCCCCGCGGCAACCGGCGCTCGACCTCGAGCGTCTCGCGCGTCACGCCATCAAGCGGGCCCGTCTCGACCACGGCTGGGTCGGCTCGTCGCAGATCGTGACCGAGCTCGGCAGCGAGCCCTGCCGGATCACCCTGCGCCCGGTCTTTCTCGCCGACCACCCCATCG
>NZ_JBHSFY010000055.1:0-527 GCF_042654045.1 Flavobacterium chungangensis | reverse complement strand
CCCGCGTGGCCAAGCTGGCCGAGGCGTTCCCGCTGTACTCCGGCCTCCAGCAGTACTGAGGCGGCGCACATGACGGCACAGATCCTCGACGGCAAGGCCACCGCGGCGCGCATCAAGGGCGAGCTCGCGGAGCGCGTCGCCGCCCTCGCGACCCGTGGCATCCGCCCGGGCCTCGGCACCCTGCTCACCGCCGCCTACCTGCTGGTCGTCGTGCGCCGCGTGTGCATGGGCGGCGAGGTGGACCCGGCGGCCGAGAAGGCGGGCCTGATGCCCGACGGCCCGGCCCTCGCCGACGCGTACGTGCAGGCCGGGGCGTCGTTCGTGGCCGTCGGCGCCGACGTCGTCCTGCTCGCCCGCGGCTCCGAGCGCCTCGCCGCGCGGTTCACCCCCGACCGACCGCCGGACGCCTGAACGACCGACAGGCGGACCGACCCCTCGCAGGGCTCGCCTCCCCGCGCCGGGTGCCCCACCATCGACCTAGCGCCGGACCAGCGGCGGCCCACCAACCAGAGGTGGAGGTCCACCAT
>NZ_JBHSFY010000054.1:0-527 GCF_042654045.1 Flavobacterium chungangensis | reverse complement strand
CTAAAGGTAATAATTAATAAGCTGGCCTCTTTTTTGGAAAAGCGCCATAAGTTGCGTAGGTCTTGTACACTGACCAGCTGCAGCATAGAGATAGAAATAATGGACGCTAAGATCGCTTTCGGTAAATAATAAAATAAAGGCGTCAGAAAGAGTAAAGTGAGTAATATCAATAAGGCTGAAATAATGCCTGTCATTGGGCTTTTTGAACCACAATCTGCATTTAATACCGTACGAGAAAAACCACCAGTAACAGGAAATGCACCACACATTGCAGAACCTATATTGGCAAGACCAAGCCCAACAAGTTCTTGATTCGGGTCAATGTCTTGGCGTCGTTTAGCGGCAAAGGATTGCGCCACGGATACAGAGCCAATAAAGCCAACAATACTAATCAAAAAAGCGCTGGGTAATAGCTCTTCTACTATCTTCCAGTTGATGCCTTCCATATTGATCCCTAATGGCTTAATCGGCACGCTACCAATAATGCTGACGCCCATGTTTTCAAGAGACAATAGAGCAACGGTTGC
>NZ_JBHSFY010000053.1:0-529 GCF_042654045.1 Flavobacterium chungangensis | reverse complement strand
CGCGTCGTGATCGACAGGCGGGCGACGGCGCCGATGGACGGCAGCGCCTCGCCCCGGAAGCCGAGGGTCGCGATGGCGAAGAGGTCGCCGGTCGGCAGCTTGGAGGTGGCGTGGCGCTCGACGGTCGCGTTCCGTGACGGTGCCGCCTGGACCGACGACGTGACCCAGGTGCCGGAGCTGACGGTCCCGCGCCGCGTGTTCGACGACGCGGGCCCGGGCGCGCTCGTCGAGCTCACCGGGAAGGTCGACGGGACGTCGGAGGTGCTGTGCGTGCTGGGGTTCGGCGTCGAAGCCGCGGAGCTTCCGCCGTCGCCGCGCGTCGACTGGTGACGTCGGCGGGGTGCCGGCGCCTGGACGCAGTACGGAAATAGAGAGGAGCTCTGCGTCTCGAGCTCCGGGGGCGGTCAGGGAATCTCGTAGGCCGCCAGCAGAGCTCGCGCGGTGCGCGCGGCCGTGATGGCGCTGTCGGCCGCTCGATCAAGGTGCGCGCCGGCGACCGCGCCGTCGTACAGCTGCACCAGCGCAGCAG
>NZ_JBHSFY010000052.1:0-532 GCF_042654045.1 Flavobacterium chungangensis | reverse complement strand
CGCTCTACGTGGTCCACGCGGTGCTGACGGGCGTCTCGATGGCGGTCACCTGGGGGCTGGGGGTGCACGACGGCTTCAGCTTCTCGGCGGGCCTGATCGACTACGTCATCAACTGGGGACTGGCGACCAAGCCGTGGCTGATCATCCCGATCGGGCTGTGTTTCGCCGTCGTCTATTACGCGGTCTTCCGGTTCGCCATCACCTTCTTCGACCTGCCGACGCCGGGCCGCGAGCCGGAGGAAGTGGCGGAGCGGATCGAGAAGGACAACGTCGGGTAACCCCGCGTTAATCAACGTCCCGTAAGGGTGGCGTGACGCAGCGCTGAGCGCTCACGCCACCCTTACGTCTGTGGTCCAGGCCACCTGGAACGATGGATTCCTTTATGCCCGACTCACGTGCTACAACAGGTCTAAACCAGTAGTGGTGTAGACCAAATCGCGGGCCGTCCCCCTTCCCCCCGAGCGCCCGCCTCACCTGGAGGAATCCGATGAGTACGGCAGCCAAGGCGGCGAAGAAGGCGCCTGGAAAGGCC
>NZ_JBHSFY010000051.1:0-535 GCF_042654045.1 Flavobacterium chungangensis | reverse complement strand
CACCAGGAACTGGCGGGCATGCTGGCCGTGCGCGAACGGGTGCTGAGCACGAAGGCGTATGCGCTGAGCGGCATCGTCGACCGCATTGGCGGCGGCGATGCGTTTGCCGCCGGCCTGCTGCACGGCCTGCTGCGCCATATGAGCGACAAGGACGCACTCGACTTCGCCATCGCAGCCGCCTGCTTGAAGCATTCCGTACCCGGCGACGTGAACTTGTTGCGTGAGGCCGATATGCGCGCGTTCCTCGCCGGGCAGCAGGCGCACTCCGCCGCGCAGCTCGGGGATCGCAGCACCGCGCTGATGTACCTCAAGGAAGCGGAAATCGCCATGGACAAGGTCGAGTGCAAGAGTACAAAACACTTAATGTTAAAATTCCTGCCGGCGTAGACACAGGTGATCGTATTCGTTTGTCTGGTGAAGGTGAAGCCGGAACGCATGGTGGGCCATCAGGTGACTTGTTTGTTCAGGTATCGGTGAAGCCGCACAGTATTTTTGAACGAGATGGTGCGAACTTATATTGTGAAGTACCTATCAG
>NZ_JBHSFY010000050.1:0-545 GCF_042654045.1 Flavobacterium chungangensis | reverse complement strand
GCCAGTCGGTCGCGATGAAGACGTGGGGCGGCCGCACGGTCGACGAGCAGGTGATCTCGGCGTCGGTGAGCGTGAAGTCGGCGCTGGGGGAGAACCCGAAGCGCGTGTACGGCGAGCGCAAGCAGCTCCCGTCGACGCGCCTCGGCACGGCGCTGGTCATCCGCGAGGCGTTCACGAAGGCCCGGCACTACGCGGCCGCGCGGGCCGCGGCGGCCTCGTCGAGCGAGACCTGCAGCAGCGTGCGGTGCTCGGGCGACATCGTGGTCTCCCAGAGCTCCTGGTAGTCCATCTCGCCGAGACCCTTGTACCGCTGGATCGCGTTCTCCTTCGGCAGCCGCTTGCCCGCGGCCTGGCCGTCCTTGATGTACGCGTCCCGCTCGCGGTCCGAGTAGACGTAGTCGTGGTCCGCGTTCGACCACTTGATCCGGTACAGCGGCGGCTGCGCGAGGTACACGTGACCCTGCGTGATGAGCTCCGGCATGTAGCGGAACAGCAGGGTCAGCAGCAGCGTGCAGATGTGCTTGCCGTCGACGTCGGCGTCGGCC
>NZ_JBHSFY010000049.1:0-551 GCF_042654045.1 Flavobacterium chungangensis | reverse complement strand
CCCATGCGCGAGTTGGCCGGACGCATCCATCCCTTGCCCGCGACGCTGGGCAACGCGATGGAGCTTAAATATCGCGACTTCCTCACCGTGGCGCTGATGATCAAATCGGACGATCTTTTCCCCGATAACTGGATCTACATCCATGATTCGAAGGTACAGGTCGGCCGCATTCAGAATTTCCGCAGCTGGTCGCCGGAGATGGTGCCCGACCCCTCGCTCGCCTGCGTGGGACTGGAATATTTCTGCTTCGAAGGCGACGGCCTCTGGTCCGCACGCGACGATGAACTGATTGACCTCGCCAAGCGTGAAATGGCGATATTGGGTCTTTGCGACCCGGATCAAACCGGCGCAGCGATCCTATGATCTCTGGTCGCGCTATGCCGACCTCGCCTTGCCGATCTCCGTCATCGCGCCATGCTTCAACGAGGAACTGTCGATAGCGGACAGCGCCCGCGCCTTGTTGGCCTTAGAATATCCGGACCACGAAGTCATCTTGGTCAATGATGGATCGAGCGATGGCACCCTTTCGGTACTGATCGAGCAATTCGATC
>NZ_JBHSFY010000048.1:0-553 GCF_042654045.1 Flavobacterium chungangensis | reverse complement strand
ATCTCGGCCTTGTCGTCCATTTTTACGAGGGCGTCCATCTGCCTGGCACACATCCGCTTCCGCATGGCGTGGCGCGCCCACGGCCGCACGCGCGGCGGGACGACGAGCAGCAGCGCGACCGACACCGACGCGGTCGCCGCGGCGGTGCGGACCCTGCCGCTCGACCTCGGCGTCGACCCGGACGCGCCGACCGTCGTCGTCGACGGGACCGTGTCCGACGACCTCGAGGTCACCGCGACCACGCACGGCATCATCATGGGCCTGCAGCACCGCACGCTCCCGCTGCACGGGGTGCAGTTCCACCCCGAGTCCGTGCTCACCGAGGGCGGGCACCGGCTGCTCGCCAACTGGCTGGCCGTCTGCGGCGACGACGAGGCCGTCGCGCGGTCGGAGGGCCTGCACCCGCTCGTCCGCCTCTGACGCCCGGTCGTCGGCCCACGACGCGCGGCGGACATGCGTCGGCGCCCGCACGCGCTGCCGCTGCGGCACCCGCACCCGCCCGCACCGCACGACGCGCAAGGCCCGCCCGTCCGGAGACGAGCGGGGCCTTCTG
>NZ_JBHSFY010000047.1:0-555 GCF_042654045.1 Flavobacterium chungangensis | reverse complement strand
TTCGGGCGTGAGCTGCCCGCCTCCACGTGGGAGCGCACCGACCGCGCGGCCGACCTGCTGGCCGCCGTCGGCTGAGCCGCCGCGCGTGCCGGCGACCGGTGCGGCCCGCCCGCGTGACGGGTCCGTGGACGTGACGGCGGGCGAGCAGCTCGTCCTCGACGGGGTGCCCGGTCCGCGCCGTCGCGCGCGACCGCGTCTGGGCGCCGCCGACCTCGACGAGGTCGCCAAGGCCGACCTGCCCGACGCGTTCGTCGCCGCGATGGACGACGACCTCAACGTGCCCGCCGCGCTCGCGGTCGTGCACGTGCTGTGGGAGCGAGGGCTGCGCGTGCCCGACGACGTGGCGGTCGCGGGGTTCGACGACGTCGGGCCGAGCCCGCCGTTGCCGCCCTGGATGGTGAGGTCGCGGGCGCGCCGCATGGCGGTCATGGATCTGAAGACGAACGAGCTCGTCAACGATCATCAGGTCGGATCGCGGGGAACGTCACCTAAGGCGCCATTTGAAGAGGCGTTGTACTACACGTACCGTGGTAAAATTTATCGCTATGATTTGGT
>NZ_JBHSFY010000046.1:0-558 GCF_042654045.1 Flavobacterium chungangensis | reverse complement strand
GACGGCCCGGAGACCAGCGGCCCGCTCCAGGTGGTCGCCCTCCACGAGGCCGCCGGACGAGCAGTGGAGCGGGCCCGGCTGCGGGCCGGCGGCGCCGGGCTCACCGTCGACGCCGGGGCGTACGAGCCACCCGCGGCCCCCGACGAGTACCGGCCGCCGAAGCTCGCGGGGCCGGTCGACACAGGGCTCGTCGCCGCCGGGGTGGGCGTCCCGACCCACGTCGCGAAGTTCCACCTCGACAAGCTGCTCGACGCGGGACGTCGGCAGATCGCGGTGATCGGCATGCTGCACTCGCCCACGGCGGGCTCGTCGAACCTGCGCTTCACGGGCTACCGGGAGGCGCTCGCGGCGCGGGCACGGCGCCCGGTGCTCGCGGCCGTCATCGCGGCGATCGTCGTGCGGATGGTGCCGTACTTCCGGTCCATGCAGAAGCGCATCGACGCGATCAACCGGGTGCTGCGCGAGCAGATCACGGGCATCCGCGTCGTGCGGGCGTTCGTGCGCGAGGAGCGCGAGTCGCAGCGGTTCGCCGCCGCGAACACGGACCTGTTCGACACG
>NZ_JBHSFY010000045.1:0-559 GCF_042654045.1 Flavobacterium chungangensis | reverse complement strand
GATAGCGGCTTAGCCTGCGGATGAAGCCGATAAGGCCGGTCTGACGGCTGCGCTTCATGCGTTCGGCGTGCAGGATCGTCTGCACGCGCTGGAAACAATCCTCCGCATCGACATTGCACAGCACATAGTCATAGCCGTCCCAGTGCGCGATTTCATTGGCGGCCCGCGACATGCGGCCTTCGATCACTTCCTCGCTGTCCGTGGCGCGGCCGCGCAGGCGTCGCTCGCAGGGATCGGCGGAAGCCGACGCTCGCGGCTCGTCTCATCGGGTCGATGGTCGCGCCGCGCGTGGTCGGTGTACGACGTCGAGCCCGGGCGCAGGCGTTCGCTCGACGAGCTGCCACCGCTCGAAGATGCGCGTGCCCAGGCGCAAGCCAGTCTGCTCGAGCAAGGCGCCATCGAGTTCGACGGTGGCGCGGGCGGCGCGGCTGCAGTGGACGAGCTGACGGCGCTCGTCAACGGGGCGCCGGATGAGGGCGCCGGCAACGCGGGCAATGTTGGCGTGCAGATTCTTAACGGCAGTAGCGCTGCGGTAGACGTTACCGGAGCCACCAGCCAG
>NZ_JBHSFY010000044.1:0-564 GCF_042654045.1 Flavobacterium chungangensis | reverse complement strand
ACCCGACCACCGACACGTCGGTAGGCCCCGCGAGCGACGTCGCCGTGAGGGAGGTCGGCGCCGTCGGCAGCCCGAACGTCGACGCGGTCGTGGTCCCGGCGGCGCCCTGGCCGGCCTTGTTCCGTGCGCGGACGGACACCTTGTACGGGTACCCGGTGCTCGCCTGGGTGAACGTCCAGCGCGTCTGCCCGGCGGGGATCGTCAGCCGTATCCCGGCCAGCGCCTCGCCCTTCTCGCCGCCGTACCGGAAGCGGACGTCGTCGAAGACGACCTCGCCCTTGAGCTCGCGCACCTCGCGCGGCCGCTCGGCCACCGGCGTCGTCGTCGGCTCGCGCAGCAGCATGGCGCCCTGGCCGAAGTAATTCAGCAGCAGGCACGGCATCGCGATGTAGAACCACGCATACCGGATGGGGCGCGCGCCGAAGTGGCCCATGTCGGCATAAAGCGCCTCCGCGCCGGTCAGCGCCAGAAACACCGACCCGAACACGACGAACGCCTGCATGGTGTGCCGGAATCCGAATTCGATGGCATAGAGCGGATTGAGCGCCACCAGGATTTGCGGAG
>NZ_JBHSFY010000043.1:0-567 GCF_042654045.1 Flavobacterium chungangensis | reverse complement strand
ACGAGAAGGGGACCGCCAACACGGCCGCCACCAAGGTCTTCAGCTACACCAGCAACGGTGGCCTGAAGCCCGGCGCGCCGGGTGCGGCCTCCACGGCACCCGCCCCGTGAGCCTGACGCTCTGACCGCAGGCCGGGTCGCGAGTCCTCCGGACGCGCGACCCGGCCTGTTCTCTTCTGGAGGCTGACATGGAGCACATCACGAGGTCAGCGTCGCGGGCGCGTGGTCGGGACCACGGCTTCACGCTGGTCGAGCTGCTGGTCGTCATCGTCATCATCGGCATCCTCGCGGCGATCGCGATCCCGATCCTGGTGTCCCAGCGGCGGACGGCGCTCGACGCCGCGGTGAAGTCGGACCTGCGCAACGTCGCCGTCGTCGTCGAGGCGTCCCGGACGGAGGGCGACGGCACGGCGGAGGAGTCGACCGTGCGCGCCGAGATGCGGATCACGCGCGGCACCAGCACGCGCGGCTCGATCGACACGGGCTCGTACACCACGCGCTTCTGCTCGGGGTCGTAGCGAACCTCGACATTGCCGATCAGCGGGAAGTCCTTGCGGAACGGATGGCC
>NZ_JBHSFY010000042.1:0-573 GCF_042654045.1 Flavobacterium chungangensis | reverse complement strand
ATCAGAAGGGTCTCGTGGAATTAACTTTGGCTGGACCGGCGATGTGAAATATCACCTTGGTGCCAACCGCATCATTACAGAGGAGAACCAAAAACAAGTTCGTGTACATCTTGCTAACAACCCATCGCATCTTGAGTTTGTCGATCCAGTTGTAGAAGGCTACGCGCGTGCGGCTCAGGATAACCGTTCAAAATCCGGATATCCTGAACAAGATTCAAATAAAGCACTTGCTATTTTAATTCACGGAGATGCAGCCTTTCCGGGAGAAGGCGTTGTTGCTGAAACGCTGAACATATCCGGATTGAAAGGCTATCATACTGGCGGGACGATTCATATTATCGCGAACAACCTTCTTGGTTTTACGACGGACAGTACAGATTCCCGCTCTACCAGGTATGCCAGTGACCTGGCGAAAGGCTACGAGATTCCGGTCATCCACGTTAATGCGGACGACCCTGAAGCTTGCCTTGATGCCGTTTACTTTGCCTGCGAGTATCGAAAAACCTTCAACAAAGACGTGCTGATTGACCTGATCGGCTACCGCCGCTACGGCCATAACGAGATGGATGATCC
>NZ_JBHSFY010000041.1:0-576 GCF_042654045.1 Flavobacterium chungangensis | reverse complement strand
TCTGCGCAAGCGGCTGGAGCGCGAAAACATCCACTGCTGGCGCGCCTACGACCAGGACATGCCGGAGTACGCCGCCGCTATCGACGTCTACAGCAACACCGGTGGCCCGCTCTATCTGCACATCCAGGAATATCGCGCGCCGGCCGATATTCCGCCGGAGACCGCGCGCCACCGCCTGCGTGAAATCGTGCGGGTGGCTGGGGAAGTGCTTGGCGTGCCGCGCGAGCGCATCGGCCCCTTCAAGTCCCTGTGCCTCAGGGCGGCGCAGCGCGTCGCCGATGGAAAGGCGGGTTACGGCATCCTGTGCGACGCCCGCCTCGGACGCGAAGCGCTCCATGCCGCCGCCGGCACGGGCCTGTGGATCGGCCGCCCCGTGGAACGGCCGGGGTCGCGTCCGGCACGACGACGAACGCCGTCAGGTGGTCGGCCTCCCAGCGGAGCTGGAACGCCGCCGACTCGTCCATCGGGAGCAGCGGGAGCCGGTCCCAGTCGGGCGCGGAGGTCGCGTCGTCGTCCAGCGGCACGGTGCCCTGGAAGACGTTCGCGGCCCGCATGGGAGCAGGCAGCGTCGAGGCG
>NZ_JBHSFY010000040.1:0-577 GCF_042654045.1 Flavobacterium chungangensis | reverse complement strand
CCCGACGAAAGCTGTGGCCCCCTCATGCCCACCGGCCCCCTGGCCCCGTCCGCGCCCCCCACCGGGGCCCGCCGGCCGGCCCGACGCACGACCGCCCTCGCGGTGCTCGTCGCCGAGCTCGAGCATCTCGCCGAGGACCGCGATCGAGCGCCGGTCTCGGCCCGCGAGCACGGCGAGCGCCTTGAGCGCCTCGGGCGAGATGGGTCGCTCGGCGAAGAGCGCCAGCCGGTCAGAGGCCTCGCCGACCGCAGGGGCAGGCGGCGCGGCGGTCGGCGCGGTCCTGGTCCCCGACGCGTCGACGCCCGTCCTGGAGGCCGCGGAGGTGGGCGTGCGCGACCGCTCGCGGTGGCTGGTGCGTGGCCTCGAGCAGGCAGGCGTAGCGCACGAGCGTGCGGGTGCGCCCGGTGCTGAGCCAGGCGTCGAGGACGACGGCGACCTGGGCGGCGAACGCGTCCACGTGGTCGGGCTGCAGTGCGCCCGCGAGGTCGGCTGACTCGCCCCCCGAGCCCACGAAGCGCAGTCCCTGGTCCGCGAGCTCGGCCTGGTCCAGGTCGGCGAGCCGTTGGACGACCGCCTC
>NZ_JBHSFY010000039.1:0-580 GCF_042654045.1 Flavobacterium chungangensis | reverse complement strand
GTGCGGTTGTAGAGCACGGCCGCGGCCATGAGCGAGTACGGGATGACGCTCGTGCGGTCCGGGTACGTCGCCGTGACGTCGATGAGCGGCTGCAGGCCGGGCAGGATGCCGGCCTCCTGGAGGTCGTGGACCCCGTACGACAGCACGCCGGCGGCGACGAGCACGCGCAGCAGGTCGAACTCCTTGGCCGTCAGGTGCAGCTCGCGCTCGCCCTGGAACGCGCGGTGCGCCGCGACGTCGACGCGCACGTTCTGCGCGTGCAGCTCGTCCTCGTCCGCGGGGTCGCCCACGCTGCGACGGAGGAGTGCCCGCACGCGGGCGAGCAGCTCCGCGAGCCGGAAGGGCTTGGTGACGTAGTCGTCGGCCCCCGCGTCGAGCCCGACGACGAGGTCGACCTCGTCGGCGCGCGCGGTGAGCACGAGGACGGGGGTCGTGAGGCCCTGGTTGCGGATCGCGCGTGCGACGTCGAGCCCGTCCATGTCGGGCAGCATCAGGTCCAGCACCATGGCCTGATAGTGTGCCGTGGCCAGGCGCTGTAACGCATCGGCGCCCGAGGCCGCTGCCGTCACGGGAAAGCCCG
>NZ_JBHSFY010000038.1:0-631 GCF_042654045.1 Flavobacterium chungangensis | reverse complement strand
CCCCAGCGTGAGGTTGGGCACGAAGTGGTTGTCCATGACGTCGACGTGCGCGAAGTCCGCCGTCGCGATCGCCGCGAGGTCGCGCTCGAGGTTCGCGAAGTCGGCGGACAGGATGCTCGGGTTGATGAGGGCGGGCACGCCGTCAGCGTAGCCAGCCGTGGCGTCGCCCGCCGCGCCGGTCCGGCAGGCCTGCCGTCGTCGACGCGGGCGCGAACGGTGCCTTCACGATCGTCGGCGGAGGCGACTCCGCCGCGGCCGTGCGCACGCTCGGCTTCGACGAGGCGGGCTTCGGCCACATCTCGACGGGCGGCGGCGCCAGCCTGGAGTTCCTCGAGGGCAAGACCCTCCCCGGTATCGCTGTCCTGGAGGACTGAGCATGACGCAGCGCACCCCGCTCATGGCGGGCAACTGGAAGATGAACCTGGACCCCCACCAGGCGACGCACACGCTGCAGAAGCTCGCGTGGACGCTCAAGGACGCCAAGCACGACTACGCCACGGTCGAGGTCGCGGTCGTCCCGCCGTTCACGGACCTGCGCAGCGTGCAGACGCTCGTCGACGCCGACAAGCTGCAGATCGCCTACGGCGCGCAGGACCTGTCGGCGCACGAGTCCGGTGCGTACACCGGCGAG
>NZ_JBHSFY010000037.1:0-635 GCF_042654045.1 Flavobacterium chungangensis | reverse complement strand
CCTGGCACTCTCGCTGGAGCGACTGGAATCGCTATGCCAGCGGCGTTTGCTGCGCATTGGATTGTCGGCGACGCAGAAGCCCATCGAGGAAGTGGCGAAGTTTCTCATCGGAGCGCGCACTTCGCTCCCTCTCCCCTCCGGGGAGAGGGTTAGGGTGAGGGGACACCCCGCGACACCCTTCCCTATCCAACGAATTGTGGAACCACACCATGAGCGGCAGCAGCAAAGAACACATCATCAAGAGCTACGACGACGAGCTGACCCGCCTCACCGGCGAAATCGTCCGCATGGGCGAGCTCGCGGTCGGCCAGCTGGAATCGGCCATCGACGTGATCGAGCGCCGCGACGAACGCGCCGCCCAGCACGGGTTTGCGGCCAAAACGGTCCGACAGCACGCCAAACAGCAACGACCCGATCCCCAGGCCCAGAAAATAGGTGCTGATGATGAGCTGGCGGTCATTGGCCGCCTCTATCGCCAGGTCGCGGCCGATGTCCGGCAGCGCCGGCAGCATCGGGTCGGTGGACAGCGCGTTCATCGCCATCAGGCATGCGCTGAGCACGACGAACTCGCGGAAGCCGACATCTTTTTGCGATACTGTGGCGGCGACCGGAAGGGGTGGGTTGGTCATGGCGCG
>NZ_JBHSFY010000036.1:0-643 GCF_042654045.1 Flavobacterium chungangensis | reverse complement strand
CGCCGCGAGGCTGCGCACGTTGCCGCGGACCGCGGCGAGGTGGACGACGGCACGCGAGGGGAACTGGCTCACGGCGCCCAGTGTCGCACCCGCACCCACCGGCGCCCGTCGATCCCGCGACGCGGGCGACCTCTCCAGCAGACCCGGCACCGACGACCCGACCACGAAGGGTGCCGCCTGATGCCCCGCCGCACCGACGAGGTCCCCTCGAAGGAGAACTGCCGCGATGAGCCGTCCACTGCGCTCTCGTACCTCGACCCACGGCCGCAACATGGCCGGTGCCCGCGCGCTGTGGCGTGCGACGGGCATGACGTCGGAGGACTTCGGCAAGCCGATCGTCGCGATCGCGGAGGAGAACGGCGTCGGCGTCTCCGAGGAGGAGGCCGCCGAGCTGCTGGACTCGGTCGCGAAGCAGCGCGACCCGGAGGCGGACGCGACCTTCTCGCAGCCGTCGCTCGACGTCGCGCGCGCCGCAGGCCGCCGCTCGCTCACCGGGAGCACCGACCACCGCCAGGAGCCGCCCGCCGGCGACGGCACCCTCGTCCCGGCGGACGCGGAGTCGGTGTGCGTGCACTCCGACACGCCGGGCGCGGTCGTCCTCGCCGCCCCGGTGCGACACGCGCTGGACCAGGCAGGGGTCGCC
>NZ_JBHSFY010000035.1:0-1183 GCF_042654045.1 Flavobacterium chungangensis | reverse complement strand
GGGCTCATTGCTTTTAGATTAAGTTTTATTCTGTCATTATTATAATAATTAATATACTCAATAATCTCTTGTTTTAATTGACCAATGGAACTGTATTTTTTAAGATAAAACAACTCTGATTTTAATGTTCCAAAGAAGTTTTCAATAATTGCATTGTCAAGACAATTTCCTTTTCTGGACATACTCTGTTTAATTCCTTTTTCTTTTAATAAGCATTGGTACTGTTTCATTTGATACTGCCATCCTTGATCAGAGTGCAGCGTTAAATTAGTATTGTCGGGTATTTTCTTAAATGCTTTTTCAAGCATCACGGCTACCTGATTAAATACAGGTCTTTCAGCCAGTTCATAACTAACTATTTCTCCATTAAACAAATCAATTATTGGTGATAAATATAATTTTTTTCCTGAGACGTTAAATTCAGTTATATCGGTCGCCCATTTTTGATTAGGCACTGATGCTTTAAAGTTTCTGCTCAGAATATTTGGGGCAATCCTGCCTTGTTCTCCTTTATAGGATTTATATTTTTTAATTCTGATCAGGCTTTTTAATCCCAACGATTTCATTAGCCTTAAAACTGTTTTATGATTGATGATTATCCCTTGAAGCTTTAACTCACTAGTGATCCTCCTGTATCCGTAACGCCCCTTATGCTTAGAATAAATTGATTTTATAAGTTCTTTTACTTTTTTGTATTTATCAGCTGTTTTACTCTGTTTTTGATAATAATAAAAACTGCTGCGCGCCACATTACTGCAATTTAAAAGTAATTTTAAATCATAGCGATGCCTTAATTCCATTATGACTTGCGATTTTTGGCTTTTTCTTCGGCTTGAATTAAGGCTTGTAACTTTTTTAGATAATCAATTTCACAGCGTAATGCTTCATTCTCCAACAGAAGTTCTTCTTCCCTGGTTAAAGGTTTTTCAGATTTACTTTTTTTATCTTTAAAATCACTCATAGATTTTGGTCTCCCTTTTGGTTTTAGTTTTAATCCTTCTAAACCAAAATTAGCAAAATCTTTTTTCCATTTAATGATAATTGAATCCGAAGGAATGTTAAATCGCAAACGAGCTTCTCTTAAAGATAATGAATCCCTGCAAATTGACTTTAAAACCTTTAATTTAAAACCAATCGGATAAACCTGATTTTTTCGTGACATTAAACCTGCCCTTCCATATTC
>NZ_JBHSFY010000034.1:0-1199 GCF_042654045.1 Flavobacterium chungangensis | reverse complement strand
TTTTTTAAAATTTAAGTAGATTTATGATTGAGAAAGGAAGCAAAAGTAAACTGTTCGTTCCTCTGAGCTTGAGACTCATATCCTGATTAAGACTTTAGCTTCCCTTTCATCAAAGACTCAGATAGAAATTTGGGCTAGTGACCCGTTATTAAGGAGTTGGGCTTATGATGAATTTCTCAAATCATTTGTTGAATTGTAAAAGCAAAGTTATGAAAAACATTATTATTGGCATTGATATCAGCAGTAAGACTTTAGATATCTGTATAAAAGAAGAATCAATAAATTACTTTTCTATTGAAAACAACCTTCAGGCTATAAAGCATTTTTTCAAAAAATATTCAGGTGAAAATGTAATGTTAGCCATGGAAAATACTGGCAGATACAACTGGAATCTCTTTGAGGTTTTGGAAAAATTCAACTTTAAAGTGTATGTAATATCAGCGCTGCATATCAAGAAAAGCATTGGTCTTGTAAGAGGGAAAAATGATAAAATCGATGCATTGCGAATTTGTAATTTTATTGAAAAAAATTATCAGGAAAATAGAGAATGGAAACCAAGCTCCAGTTCTATTAAAAAGATAAAGATCCTATTGACTGAAAGAGCTTTAAGAATAAAAATCAAAAAACAGCTTATGGTTCAGCATCATGATTACAAATTAATGAAAGGTATTGGATTGGATAAAGATCTGAAAAATTTAAATTTAAAACTCATTAAAAATATTGAGGAGCAAATTAAGATTATTGAAAATGATATTGAAAAGATAATCAATAGTGATAAAAGTTTAAGCCAACAGCAGAAATTGATAAGATCAGTTCCTGGAGTAGGTCAAGTTTTATCATGGACATTGTTGTCAAAAACAGAAGGTTTTACTATCATAACAGATCCTAGAAAAATGGCATGCTACAGCGGAGTTGTGCCTTTTGATTTTCAATCTGGAACATCATTAAAAAGAAGGCCGGGAGTATCAATGCTTGCAGATAAAAACTTAAAAACTGTTTTGCATATGGCAGCAATGAGCGCAATTAGACTCGATAATGATCTTAGAAGATATTACATCAGAAAAGTTGATGAAGGAAAAAATAAAATGAGTGTTTTAAATGCCGTGAGAAACAAAATAATCCATCGAGTTTTTGCGGTAATAAAAAACCAAACCTTTTATGAAAAAGATTTGGTTTTATCATAGAAATCAGGATGACAA
>NZ_JBHSFY010000033.1:0-1221 GCF_042654045.1 Flavobacterium chungangensis | reverse complement strand
TTCTATCTGAGTCTTTGATGAAAGGGAAGCTAAAGTCTTAATCAGGATATGAGTCTCAAGCTCAGAGGAACGAACAGTTTACTTTTGCTTCCTTTCTCAATCATAAATCTACTTAAATTTTAAAAAAAATCTAAAGGAGGAACGAAGGATCACACGCGCAAATCAACAAAGATTAGAATTTCACAAATAAACAAAGCACAAAATTCTCATCCCGTATAATTCCGGAGGAATGAAATATTTATAGATTGTTTGATACGAGGTTTACAAAAAAGCTCCAGCGGAGCGACACATTAATTATTGTAAATCTAAAAAATATTTCGCCCTGCTAGGGCTCTTGTAAAAAGGGAATCATTATTTCTATAAATATTTCGTCCCTCTGGGACTTTTGTAGAAAATGATTTTAATGTTGAGTTTGTCATCCTGACGAACGAAGGATCACACTCGCAAATCGACAAAGATTAGAATTTCACAAATAAACAAGGCGCAAAATACTCATCCCGTATAATTCCGGAGGAATGAAATATTTATAGATTGTTTGATACGCGGTTTACAAAAAAGCTCCAGCGGAGCGACATATTCATTATCGTAAATCTAAATATGTTTCGCCCTGCTAGGGCTCTTGTAAAAATGGAATCATTATTTTTATAAATATTTCGTCCCTCTGGGACTTTTGTAGAAAATGATTTTAATGTTGAGTTTGTCATCCTGAGGAACGAAGGATCACACGCGCAAATCGACAAAGATTAGAATTTCCATTTAGTTTGTCATCCCGACGAAGGAGGGATCTCCGTAAGTAGCTCGGCAAAGATTGTCGATTTAGATTGCGGAATCCCTAGTGTGATCCTTCGTTTCTCAGGATGACAACTGCACGTAAACATTTGTCAGGCTGAGCGAAGTCGAAGCCCCGCAATGACAATCGACAATTCTTATTTTACAGGATATTTTTCTGGATTTTGTGAAGTATGAAAAACAGCATTTAAAAATACCGTTTTTGATAATTCATCAACTATAAAAAATGCTACGTATGGAAATTTTGTAAATGGAAGGTAGCGATAATTATTATCGTGAAATTGATAAAAAGGATTTATCTGTAAGTAGACTGCACCCAAAAGTTTAGACAAATTAATAACTAAGTTTTATAATAATGAGCTCGATATTGTATCGGGCTCATTGCTTTTAGATTAAGTTTTATTCTGTCATTATTATAATAATTAATATACT
>NZ_JBHSFY010000032.1:0-1285 GCF_042654045.1 Flavobacterium chungangensis | reverse complement strand
CGGGGCTCACCTCTTCCCATCCCGAACAGAGAAGTTAAGCCCGCCTGCGCAGATGGTACTGCAGTTTTGTGGGAGAGTATGTCGTCGCCTTTCTTTTGAAAACCCTATCCAAACCGGATGGGGTTTTCTGTTTTTGAAAAATGCTGAAATTGGGAGGCAGCCCGATATTAATCGGAGCCGCCGTCTTTCTTTTAAGAATCCTTTCCGGTTTATCGGGAGGATTTTTGTTTTTTAGCAGGTTTGCTTTGTGATTTAATCGCAAAGAACTCAATCAATGATTCTTCGTGAGAATTATGAAGAGCGTAAAGTTGTGGAGATTCTACATTAGGATTTAGCTGCAAAGAACGCAATGAATTTTATTTTTTTAAAAAAATACCGTATTTGTGCGGGATTATGTTAGAGTGTAGAAGGGTGTCGTTTTGCAGAATGCTAAGCTTTTGTCGAAGCTTTGCTCTTAAATCTCTTTCACACTAGATTTAGTGGATAGTCGACCAGGAGAGGTGGTTCTGAATTATTATGTTTAATTTACTATTTGTTGTTTTTTTTACGACAATGTGTATGGTGATTTTTTGAATAGTTAGGGTTTTAATTCGATACTTCTAGGTTAAATTTCTTTTAGCTAATGATCTTTTGTCTATTTGAATTTTGTTCTGAATTGAAAAAGTGTTCTTTTTTGATGTTGTATTCTTTAAGTCTGGGTAAAATTCTTCTCAAAAAAAATAACCTATAGTCTGATCAGGTCTGGAGATATCTAAATTAATTTTTGGCGAAGGTTTTCCTGTTTTGTTCTTCTTTGCTTTTAGGTTTAATTATGAAGTGATAAAATTGGCTTTTTTTAAAGATGTTTCTAGGTATTGGATATCTACTTATGTTTTGGTTTGGTAAAAAAATATAAAAGAAGTGGTAATTTCTTTGTGATTAGATGTTATTTTTAAATTTTTGAATAGAAATGTGTTTGGGTCTGTCTGTGTTTTTAAAGAAAAAGCAAAAGGATTTCCGCTGCTATCGGGGCGAGGGCATCGGTTTTCAGAGGGAGCTTAAAGGGGAAGGAGCGGATTTTTATAATGAATAGGAGGGGGGGCTTGGCATCTTGGTTCCTTTTTGGGATTAAATGCGGAAAAATCCGGATTTTAAAAACCTGGAATCTCTTCAAAAAACGGGCTTAAAGGCTGAAAACTCCATAAAAAGGGAACGCCGAAACGGGCGGAAAATGCCAAAACAATGAAGGTATGCAGAAAAAACTCACAAGTATTCAAAAAAGTTTAAAATGTAAACAGGCTGTTAT
>NZ_JBHSFY010000031.1:0-1444 GCF_042654045.1 Flavobacterium chungangensis | reverse complement strand
TAGACTGCACCCAAAAGTTTAGACAAATTAATAATTAAGTTTTATAATAATGAGCTCGATATTGTATCGGGCTCATTCCTTTTAGATTAAGTTTAATTCTGTCATTGTTATAATAATTTATATACTCGATAATCTCTTGTTTCAATTGATTAATGGAAGTGTATTTTTTTAGATAAAACAACTCTGATTTTAATATTCCAAAGAAGTTTTCAATTATCGCATTATCAAGACAATTGCCTTTTCTGGACATGCTTTGCATAATTCCTTTTTTCTTTAATAAATGCTGATATTGTGTCATTTGATACTGCCATCCTTGGTCAGAATGCAGAGTCAGATTAGTATTATCGGGTATTTTTTTAAATGCTTTTTCAAGCATATTTAAAACTTGATTAAACACTGGTCTTTGCGATAATTCATAGCTAATTATCTCTCCATTAAACAGATCGATTATCGGCGACAAGTACAATTTATTGCCAGAAACATTAAATTCAGTCACATCGGTTGCCCATTTCTGGTTAGGTATATCAGCCTTAAAATTGCGTTGCAGTAGATTAGGGGCTATCTTTCCCTGCTCTCCTTTATACGATCTGTACTTCTTGATTCTGATTAGACTTTTTAATCCTAAAAATTTCATCAATCGAAGCACTGTTTTGTGATTAATTAAAATCCCCTCTTTTTTGAGTAATAGAGTAATACGTCTATATCCTAATCTGCCCTTATGATAATTGTAAATCTGTTTAATTAAATCTTTTATCTCTTGATATTTATCGATTACCTGACCTTTCTTTTCATAGTAATAATACGTACTTCTAACCATGTTCATACAATTTAGCAAAAGATCTAAATCATATTTATGCCTTAATTCCATTATGGTTTGAGCCTTTTGTTTTGATTGGCTTGCTCGGCTTGAACTAAGGCGTTGAACTTTTTTAGAATTTCGTTCTCAGCGCGCAGGTACTCTAACTCCTTTAAGAGTTCCTCTTCCCTGGTTAAAGGTTTGTCTGTTTTTCGTTGCTTTCTCTTAAAATTCATAACTGCTGGTCTGCCACGTGATTTAAGTTCTAAGCCTGCCAAATCATCTTTTGCATATTTTCTTTGCCAGCTTATTATGGTTGACTGCGCTGGAATTTTGAAAATCAAGCAGGCTTCATCCAAAGATAATGACTTATTTTCAATGGTTTGTATCACTTTTAATTTAAAGTCTGCAGTATAAACTTTATTTTTCTGCCTTGGTAAAAGACCTTCAATTCCAAATTCATTATAGCGGCTAATCCAGCATGTAAGGTTGCTTTCAGCTATCTTGTTTGCTCTAGCTGTGCCTTTAACCGAGTTATGCCTTTTCATAACTTCTTCTACACAACGAAGTTTAAATTCACAATTGTACTTGACTTTTCTTTCCATAAAAATGCCCCCAAATAGTGTCTAACTTTTTGGGGGCAGTTCA
>NZ_JBHSFY010000030.1:0-1779 GCF_042654045.1 Flavobacterium chungangensis | reverse complement strand
GTCACTCAGCCAGATGGCGCCAATTGAAGACAATTGGCGCCATTTTTTCATTTACACTAATAAATACGGTGGCTTTGAGTCATTTTTGCTTTTATTTTCTTTCTCTAAAATAATAGAAAAATTGCTTCAGCGTGTATATTTAGATGAAAAATAATACAAATAGTTAATTTATCATTCGATAACTTAACAGGATTCGAACCCCCAGAATATTATAGAAATTGACTCTATATAATCTCCAAATTGCTTTCAATTACTATTTAATGACAAATAATGAAATCTGATTTCAAAACGTATTTAAGTATATTATTGCTATATTTGCTTAAGAGCCTGCCAGCGATGCCATTCCGATTAAAAAAGCTGGCCGAACAGTCAAAACCAATATGTCATTTACTCCAGATGTCCAATATACTCAAAAACCATATAGCCAAATTTGCACAGGTATCAGACAATGACTTTGAGCAAATCAAAAAATTCTTCGACATAAAACAAACGTGTAAAAAAGAGAACCTGCTAAAGGAGGGACAGATCTGCCGTCATCATTATTTTGTTTTGGACGGCCTGCTTAGAAAGTTTTATATTAACGAGAAAGGTACCGAACAAACCACGGAATTTGCCATAGAAACATGGTGGCTTACCGATAACTTTGCCTACGAGAACCAGCTCGCGACAGAATTTTATATTCAGGCAGTAGAGAAATCAACATTGCTTTACATCACTTTGGAGAAGCAGCAGAAGCTGCTGGAAGAGTTTCCGGTAATGGAGCGCTATTTCCGTTTTGTCTACCAGAGGGCTTATGCAGCCGCACAGAAACGCATCAAATTTCTTTTCTCGTTCTCTAAGGAAGAGTTTTATTTCCAGGCAGTCAGAAACCACCCCGAATTCATCCAGCGTGTTCCCCAATACCTCATCGCTTCCTATCTAGGATTCACGCCCGAATACTTGAGCGAAATACGCAAAAGGCTTCTTTCTTAAACCAGTTTAAGTTTTTTCCTTTCCCTATTATTGAATTTTGCATTGAACAATTTTAAAAGAATAATACAATGCAAAAACGACTTAACATTAAGCAGGCCGCTCCGGATGCACTAAAAGCGATGATAGGACTTGAAAGCTACCTTTCAAAAATTTCCATATCCAAGACAGCCAAAGAACTCATAAAGATACGTGCCTCGCAGATCAACGGCTGTGCCTACTGCATCAACATCCACACTCACGACGCCGTTAAAAACGGCGAGTCAAACCAGCGCATTTTTCTCTTGAGTGCTTGGAGAGAAGCTGGGGACATTTTTACAGAAGAGGAAAAAGTGGTGCTCGCGGTAACTGAAGAGATAACATTAATTCATGAGAACGGATTAACGGATGAAACCTATACAAAGGCCTTACAGTATTTCAGTGAAAGCCAGATAGCAGATATAATAACGGCCGTCATAACAATCAATCTTTGGAACAGGGTTGTTCTCAGTACCCATCTCCGAATAGGAGAAAGTCTTGCATAACTTGCAAAAAACTAGTTTAATTACGATGCATCCAAAAGTTTAGAATTATAATTAAATTTGAAGACAATAAGCCCGATTTGTTTCGGGCTTATTGCTTTTACGAAAAACTCATTTAAAAGCACCAATTAGGATAGAAATGCTCCAGTGGAACAACAATCAAATAATTCATACAGCCAAAGAAAGACAATCCTGCCTTAACTTAAACAATCTTTTAAAATCCTGCATAAATTTTGTAAATTTATATATCAGTTTAATGCGATGGATCAATTGAGTTTTTACAATTTTT
>NZ_JBHSFY010000029.1:0-2269 GCF_042654045.1 Flavobacterium chungangensis | reverse complement strand
AGGAAAAAATAAAATGAGTGTTTTAAATGCCGTGAGAAACAAAATAATCCATCGAGTTTTTGCGGTAATAAAAAACCAAACCTTTTATGAAAAAGATTTGGTTTTATCATAGAAATCAGGATGACAAGTTTGTGTAAAACCTTTGTCCCTCTGAACCTCTGTACCTTTGAACCTTAAGAATGAAAAACTGAACTATCACTGGGCGTTTCTTTTCGATCAAACATTCCATAATCACGAACCACAGTTGCAATTCTTAAATGATAATCTTTAAAAACTTCATTTCGGCCTTTTGCCTGCGCGTGGCGGTGCATTTCAAGATTTCTCCATTGCTGAATGCTTTCTTCATCTTTCCAAAATGATAAAGACAATACTTTTGAAGGATCGGTAAAACTTTGAAATCGTTCTATAGAAATGAATCCTTCAATATGGTCTAATTCTGGACGCAGACTTGCAGCGATGTCCAGATATTCTTCTTTTTTTCCTTCGTTCGGAATTACTTCAAAAATTACAGCTATCATATTTTTAATTTTTTATTGTAATGAAATCCAGATTGCTTTTGGTAATCGGGCATTAATCATGGGTTCGTATTGTATATTATTTTCTAAAATGGTAATGGTTTTGAATTGATTAAATAAAAACCATAAAGCTTCGGTAGTTAAATGAATAGAGAAATGTTTCGCTAGACACATATGACCGCCAATTCCAAAAGTCAGATTCTCAGTATTGTTACTTCTTTCGATATTAAATTTTGATTCATTTTCAAACTTCTTCGGATCTCGATTTGCCGATGCAAGTACAACTAAAATGGAATTGTTTTTTCTAATTAGGCTTTCGCCGATGATAATATCTCCAACGGCAATTCGTCTAGTATTTTGAATTGGAGGATCAAAACGCAAAGTTTCGATTACCGATTTTTCAATTTCCGTTTTACTAGAAAAAGTTTTATTATTCAGAATCTGGAAGAGAGAATTGCTCAAAATTCCTCTTCCCGCATCAAAACTCTGAATAAATAATCCAATTAAATTGCTAATGCTTATCGTTTTGATTTCGTTAAGCGAAAGAGAATTTGATTCCGAAATTTTGGCGGATAAAGATTCATAAAAGTTTAATTGAAAAAGCTGTTTTTCTACGATTGAAAATATTGTTGCTGAAACTTCATTTATAGATTTTACTTGTTCTTCTGTTTTCTGCGGAAGCATTATTTTAACCAAAGATTCTATTTGGTTTGCAATAAACTCACAATCTTTTTCTTCAAAATTAAAACTTTGTAAAACGACTAGAACTGGCAGTTTTTTGCAAACCGAATTTACCCAATCCATTTTGTTTTCAACTAGATTGCTTTTTATTAATTGGGAAATAATTGAATTGATATCTACAGATTTCATTTTTGAAAACAGCAACATTGCGATTTCTTTTGAAATTTCATGCTGTATCCCGTTTGATAATCTTGTTAAGTTATTTAAAATTTCTAACGCCGTTTTGTTCAGTTTTTGTTTGTTGTCTGGATTTACAGTCGGAATCTCAGCTTTAGGATTTTTTAAAATAGAAACACAATCTTCATAAGAATATATTGCCCATATTTTATTGGTTTCATCCCAATAAACGGGATTGTTTTGCAACATCGTTTTATAGATCAAATATGGATCGTTGCTTTCAGATTGAAGGAATAAAGTTGAATTCATGTGGAATGTTTTTAGCAAAGTTATTTAACTTTATAAGGCAATAGTTCATTCTGCACTTAACTATGAACATCTAAATGGAAGATCAATTTATAAGATCAAAATAACACTTTTGAAATAAGTTCAGAAGGGGAAAAGTGGTTCTCAGATTTTGGAATTAATTTGGAAGAAGCACAAAAACAAAAACGAATTTTTCTTAAAACCGTGCTTAAATTGGAGCGAAAGCAGAAATCATATTGCGGGTTCAATAGGAACATTGCTTTTTAATAAAATGCTGAAATAAGACTGGCTTAGAAAAACTGAAAATTCTCGAGCGATTACTGTTGCTGGAAAAGGAAAGAAGGAGTTGCTGAAGTATTTTAAGATTGTTGTTTAGAATTTTGTACCATCTTTTTATCCTGAGGGACGAAGGATCGTACTAGAAGTTTCGGATAGTATTTCGCCAATCTTTGTAGAGTTACGAGTGTGATCCTTCGTTCCTCCTTTAGATTTGTTTTTTAAAATTTAAGTAGATTTATGATTGAGAAAGGAAGCAAAAGTAAACTGTTCGTTCCTCTGAGCTTGAGACTCATATCCTGATTAAGACTTTA
>NZ_JBHSFY010000028.1:0-4109 GCF_042654045.1 Flavobacterium chungangensis | reverse complement strand
TATTAATTATTATAATAATGACAGAATAAAACTTAATCTAAAAGCAATGAGCCCCATACAATATCGAGCTCATTATTATAAAACTTAGTTATTAATTTGTCTAAACTTTTGGGTGCAGTCT
Source organism: Flavobacterium chungangensis (assembly GCF_042654045.1). Lineage (NCBI taxonomy): Bacteria > Pseudomonadati > Bacteroidota > Flavobacteriia > Flavobacteriales > Flavobacteriaceae > Flavobacterium > Flavobacterium chungangensis. The sequence goes on along the minus strand of NZ_JBHSFY010000028.1, from coordinate 3,988 downwards.
ATAATTGGCGTCTTTTTTTTGCTAAAAGCGAATATTATTTTCTTAAATCAAATCTGTCTAGATTCATTACTTTAGTCCATACGGCAATAAAGTCTTTTACAAATTTTTCGTGTGCATCACCAGCTGCATAAACTTCTGCAATTGCTCTTAATTCTGAATTTGATCCAAAAACAAGATCTGCACGTGTTCCTATCCACTTAGGCTGTCCAGTACTTCTATCATTTCCAGTATAAAGTTCTTTGTCATTTGAAACAGACTTCCATTCTGTATTCATGTTCAGTAAGTTTACAAAGAAATCATTGGTTAGCTGACCTGGTCTATTGGTAAAAACACCATTTTTACTTCCGTCTGCATTAATATCCAGAACACGAAGTCCGCCTAAAAGAACCGTCAATTCTGGTGCCGTAAGAGTCAGCAAATTCGCTTTATCTATAAGAAGTTCTTCTGTTAAAACAGTCGATTTTGTTTTTCTGTAGTTTCTAAAACCATCAGATTTTGGTTCTAAATATCCAAACGATTCAACATCTGTCTGTTCTGCAGATGCATCCATACGTCCAGGTGAAAAAGGCACTTTCGCAGATGCTCCTGCATCTTTAGCTGCTTTTTCTACAGCTGCAGATCCTCCTAAAACGATTAAATCAGCCAATGAAACTTTTTTATCTCCATTTGCAGCATTAAATTCTTTTTGAATACCTTCTAATTTATCTAAAACAATTTTAAGCGCAGCTGGATTATTTATTTCCCAATCTTTCTGTGGTGCAAGTCTTATGCGCCCACCGTTTGCGCCTCCACGTTTATCTGAACCTCTAAAAGTAGAAGCTGAAGCCCAAGCTGTAGCAACCAATTGAGATACGCTTAATCCTGAATTTAATACTTTTTCTTTAAGCTGTTCGATATCTTGGTCATTTATTAAAGCATGATTTACTTCTGGAATAGGATCCTGCCAAAGTAGTTCTTCTGTAGGCACTTCGGTTCCAAGATAAAGAGCGCGAGGTCCCATATCACGATGCGTCAATTTAAACCATGCACGAGCAAAAGCATCTGCAAACTCATCTGGATTTTCTAGAAAACGACGTGATATTTTCTCATAAGCAGGATCTAATCTTAAAGATAAATCTGTAGTTAGCATCGTTGGCAAGTGCTTTTTATTAACATCAAAAGCATCTGGAATAATTGCTTCAGCATTTTTTGCTACCCATTGATGTGCTCCTGCCGGACTTTTTGAAAGTTCCCATTCAAAACCAAATAAATTCTCAAAAAAGTTATTGCTCCATTGTGTTGGCGTTTTTGTCCAAGTAACTTCAAGTCCGCTTGTAATAGCATCTCCCCCTTTTCCAGAGCCAAAACTGTTTTGCCATCCTAACCCTTGCAGTTCTAGACCTGCTGCTTCTGGTTCTGCTCCCACATGATCTGATGAGGCAGCACCGTGCGTTTTACCAAAGGTGTGTCCGCCCGCTATTAAGGCTACAGTTTCTTCATCATTCATTGCCATACGGCCAAAGGTATCTCTTATATCTCGAGCTGCCGCAATCGGATCCGGATTTCCGTCAGGCCCTTCTGGATTAACATATATAAGTCCCATTTGCACTGCTGCAAGCGGTTTTTCAAGATTTCTGCTATGGATATCTCCGTCTGCATTATCATCAGATGATACTACTCCATGATCTTTTGGAACACCTTCAGAACCGTCTTTATAACGTTCGTCACCACCTAACCATGTCGTTTCAGAACCCCAATAAACAGATTCGTCTGCTTCCCAAACATCGGCACGTCCTCCTGCAAAACCAAATGTTTTAAATCCCATTGATTCTAAAGCCACATTTCCTGTTAAGATCAATAAATCTGCCCATGAAATCTTTTGTCCATATTTTTGTTTTATGGGCCAGAGCAATCTTCTCGCTTTATCAAGACTTACGTTATCTGGCCAACTGTTAAGAGGTGCAAATCGCTGTTGTCCTGCTCCTGCTCCACCTCGTCCGTCATGCACTCTATAAGTACCTGCACTATGCCAAGCCATTCTTATGAAAAGACCGCCATAATGACCAAAATCTGCAGGCCACCAATCTTGTGAATCAGTCATAAGAGCATGCAAATCTTTCTTTAATGCCTCAATATCGAGACTTTTAAAAGCTTCTGCGTAATTAAAATCCTTATCCAACGGATTTGATAACGACGAATTCTGTCTTAGGATATTTACCTTTAACTGTTTGGGCCACCAGTCTAGATTTTTAGTTCCCGATGCTGCCTGTTTATCCATGCTCCCATTATGAAAAGGGCATTTGCTGATGTCATTTGATTGATTGTCCATAGTTGAAAAATTTTATTTTTGACTAAATTACAAACTAATGAAAAAGAAAATTATGACTGTGAATCATAAATAATTCTTAGAGAATAGACAAAATCTATATAGAATTATTTTAATGATTCTAATTACTTATAACACTTCTTATTATATAAAAACATTGTTTTTGAAAGACACAATACTTTTATAAATTTAAATTTTGCTTCTATAAATTTAGCAAAAAGAATCTTTTTATCGGCATAAACATTTAATTGCTTGTCTGTAATATCTTTATTTCTTGCTAATTTTCAAACTTATATCCGAAAAATACATAAAACAAAATACTATAAAAGTTCTTTAAAAAGAAAAAGCTCCCAAAATAGAGAGCTTTCAATTCTGTAGTCATATATTATTTGATGGTCTTATTATCTGTATCTTTAATAAACTTAATCAAACCTTTCATGTAAATATCCTGATCATCGTACATACTCATATGACTTCCGTTAGGACAATACAAATAAGTGCCATTTTTCACCTGAGAAGCAATCCATTTCATATGATTAGGATCCATAGTATCATATTCCGCCCCTATCGACAATGTTGGCACGATAAGTTTAGGAAGTTCCTTTTTTATATCCCATTTCTCAAGTTTTCCTGACAATCCAAATTCACTTGGCCCCTGCATAGTCACATACAGAGACTGATTTATTTTACTAAAGGATCTATTTACAGGCTCTGGCCACTTATCAGCATCCAAACGCAGGATGTGTTTAGTATAAAAATTAGGAAGCAATAACTGCATGTATTCAGGATTTTCAAAATCCTTATTTTTCTCTATTTCTCTAATTCTTGCCAGCACTTTGGGATCCATCTGCTTTGCTAGTACTGTATCAGCATACTTATCATAGTCAATAGCACTCACCATCATATTTGAAATAATAAGTCCTTTTAAATTTTGTTGATACTTCAGCGCATATTGCGAAGCCAGAATACCACCCCATGAATGACCTAATAAATAAAAATTACTCTTATCTAAACCAAGAGCTATACGCACCTGCTCCACTTCTTCCACATAACGATCCAAATCCCAAAATACTGGATCATTTGGATTATCAGAGTTACCTGTTCCCAACTGGTCGTAATAAATAAATTCTATCCCTTCCTGAGGCAAAAAGCTTTCCATACACTCAAAATATTCATGGGTCGCTCCTGGTCCTCCATTTAAAAGCAATAGCTTCATTTTTGGATTATTACCTACGCGCTTAGTCCAAACCTTAAACTTCCCCTTCGTAGTACTGATTTCAATCATCTTTACCCCTCCTGTCTTTATACCTGTAGATCCATCTTTTAAATAAGAACTTAAATCCAATTTTTCTTCTTTAGCAGTATTTTTATCACTACATGCCGAAAAAAACAGCATACTTACAATTGACAGAAAGACATTAGTATAGACATTCATAGGTGTTTGGTTTAAATTAATAGCATCTTTTTTTAAAGTCCTAATATACTAAATTTCATTAACCATCTATTCCCTAATTAAAACACAAAGAATAACTTCAGCAAGAAACAATGATATTTTTATGGCGTTTCCCTGCGGGCCGTGCTGTCCGCTGTATCTTTTGCGGATGGATGTTTAGGGGAAAAAGAAGCCCTCCGCGCCCCGCAAAAGGATGCCGCTCCCATCACTAACGCGGCACCTGATTAATC
>NZ_JBHSFY010000027.1:0-4954 GCF_042654045.1 Flavobacterium chungangensis | reverse complement strand
TTTTTTAGAAAGTTCTCTCCCCGCCGAGGCGGGGAAAAGTTTGTGCATAAGCTTACGGATTATTAGTACTACTCGACTATGACATTACTGCCTTTACATCTGTAGCCTATCAACGTGGTCATCTTCCACGATCCTTAAAAGAAATCTCATCTTGTGGTGGGTTTCGCGCTTATATGCTTTCAGCGCTTATCCCTTCCAAACGTAGCTACTCTGCGGTGCCCCTGGCGGGACAACAGATACACTAGAGGTTTGTCCAATTCGGTCCTCTCGTACTAGAATCAGATCCACTCAAATTTCTAACGCCCGCAGTAGATAGAGACCGAACTGTCTCACGACGTTCTGAACCCAGCTCGCGTGCCACTTTAATGGGCGAACAGCCCAACCCTTGGGACCTTCTCCAGCCCCAGGATGTGACGAGCCGACATCGAGGTGCCAAACCCCCCCGTCGATATGAGCTCTTGGGGGAGATCAGCCTGTTATCCCCGGCGTACCTTTTATCCTTTGAGCGATGGCCCTTCCATGCGGAACCACCGGATCACTATGCTCTACTTTCGTACCTGATCGACCTGTATGTCTCTCAGTCAAGCTCCCTTATGCCATTGCACTCTACGCACGGTTACCAAGCGTACTGAGGGAACCTTTAGAAGCCTCCGTTACTCTTTTGGAGGCGACCACCCCAGTCAAACTACCCACCAAGCACTGTCCCCCACATTGCGGGGTTAGGCCTCAGATAAACAAAGGGTTGTATTTCAACAATGACTCCACAACGCCTGGCGACGCCGCTTCATAGTCTCCAACCTATCCTACACATCATTTATCCAAGGTCAATACTAAGCTATAGTAAAGGTGCACAGGGTCTTTTCGTCCCACTGCGGGTAAACGGCATCTTCACCGTTACTACAATTTCACCGAGCTCATGGCTGAGACAGTGTCCAGATCGTTACACCATTCGTGCAGGTCGGAACTTACCCGACAAGGAATTTCGCTACCTTAGGACCGTTATAGTTACGGCCGCCGTTTACTGGGGCTTCAATTCAATGCTTCTCCGAAGATAACATCTCCTCTTAACCTTCCAGCACCGGGCAGGTGTCAGGCCCTATACTTCATCTTACGATTTTGCAGAGCCCTGTGTTTTTGATAAACAGTCGCCTGGACCTCTTCACTGCGGCCCCGATTGCTCGGGGCGACCTTTCTCCCGAAGTTACAGGTCTATTTTGCCTAATTCCTTAGCCATGAATCTCTCGAGCACCTTAGGATTCTCTCCTCAACTACCTGTGTCGGTTTACGGTACTGGTTCTTACTGCCTGAAGTTTAGAGGTTTTTCTTGGAAGCCCTTAGGCGCACTATCTCTTTGTCCGAAGACTCCGAGTACTATCGCATTTCACCAAGATCTCCGGATTTGCCTAGAGACCCTATAGCTAGGTGCTTTAACGAACTATTCCGTCAGTTCGCGGCGCTTTCATCACTCCGTCACCCCATCACAGCAATAAGAAGTACGGGAATATTAACCCGTTGGCCATCGACTGTCCCTTTCGGGTTCGCCTTAGGTCCAGACTAACCCACAGCTGATTAGCATAGCTGTGGAAACCTTAGTTTTTCGGTGTGCGGGTTTCTCGCCCGCATTATCGTTACTTATGCCTACATTTTCTTTTCTGACCGGTCCAGCATACCTTACGATACACCTTCAGCCCTGTCAGAATGCTCCCCTACCACTTTGCATTACTGCAAAATCCATAGCTTCGGTAATATGCTTATGCCCGATTATTATCCATGCTCGTCCGCTCGACTAGTGAGCTGTTACGCACTCTTTAAATGAATGGCTGCTTCCAAGCCAACATCCTAGCTGTCTGGGCAGACAAACCTCGTTCTTTCAACTTAGCATATATTTGGGGACCTTAGCTGATGGTCTGGGTTCTTTCCCTCTCGGACTTGGACCTTAGCACCCAAGCCCTCACTGTTATCAATCATTATATAGCATTCGGAGTTTGTCAGGAATTGGTAGGCGGTGAAGCCCCCGCATCCAATCAGTAGCTCTACCTCTATATAACTAAAATAACGCTGCACCTAAATGCATTTCGGGGAGTACGAGCTATTTCCGAGTTTGATTGGCCTTTCACCCCTACCCACAGGTCATCCGAAGACTTTTCAACGTCAACCGGTTCGGTCCTCCACTGTGTGTTACCACAGCTTCAACCTGCCCATGGGTAGATCACACGGTTTCGCGTCTAACACTACTGACTAAAGCGCCCTATTCAGACTCGCTTTCGCTGCGGATCCATGGCTTAACCACTTATCCTTGCCAGCAGCGTTAACTCGTAGGCTCATTATGCAAAAGGCACGCCGTCACCCCACGAAAGGGCTCCGACCGCTTGTAAGCGCATGGTTTCAGGATCTATTTCACTCCGTTATTCACGGTTCTTTTCACCTTTCCCTCACGGTACTGGTTCACTATCGGTCTCTCAGGAGTATTTAGCCTTAGCGGATGGTCCCGCCAAATTCAGACAGGGTTTCACGTGCCCCGCCCTACTCAGGATACCGCTATCCATTATGCTCGTTACCCATACGGGGCTGTCACCCTCTATGGCGCTCCTTTCCAGAAGCTTCCGGTTCCTTGCACATGAAATGTCGCGGTCCTACAACCCCAGCTATGCCGTAACATAGCTGGTTTGGGCTAATCCGCGTTCGCTCGCCACTACTTACGGAATCACTTTTGTTTTCTTCTCCTCCGCCTACTTAGATGTTTCAGTTCAGCGGGTTTGCCCACCTATCGGTGTGCTATGTCTTCAACATAGCGGGTTGCCCCATTCGGATATCTGCGGATCGATCTGTGTGTGCCAGTCCCCGCAGCTTTTCGCAGCTTATCACGTCCTTCATCGCCTCTGAGAGCCTAGGCATTCCCCATGCGCCCTTATTTTGCTTATTGCACCAATCTCATTTTTAAAATGAGACCGTTTTGTTTTGTCTTTTGCAATAAATTGCAAAAAACGCTTTCTACTTTCTTATTATTTTCTTATCTCAATATGTCAATGAACTTTTATTTACTTCTCTGAGCAAATTCGTGGAGAATAACGGAGTCGAACCGTTGACCTCCTGCGTGCAAGGCAGGCGCTCTAGCCAGCTGAGCTAATCCCCCATTTTTTAGTGATGAGTTATTAGTTATGAGTTATGAATTATTTCTCATAAGGCCTCAACCTCTAAAATTTCCTTTTTTTTAAGTCAAATAGTAGTCCCGGGCAGACTCGAACTGCCGACCCCTACATTATCAGTGTAGTACTCTAACCAGCTGAGCTACGAGACTCTGTTTTACTTAATTTTTATCATTTTTTTTAAATTAACAGCAAGAGCAATACAATCTCAGATTCCAAACCCATAGTCCGGCATCTTATTTCCCAAGCGTGCCTTTCGGCTAACACTTTGGGCTCTAGAAAGGAGGTGTTCCAGCCGCACCTTCCGGTACGGCTACCTTGTTACGACTTAGCCCTAGTTACCAGTTTTACCCTAGGCAGCTCCTTGCGGTCACCGACTTCAGGCACCCCCAGCTTCCATGGCTTGACGGGCGGTGTGTACAAGGCCCGGGAACGTATTCACCGGATCATGGCTGATATCCGATTACTAGCGATTCCAGCTTCACGGAGTCGAGTTGCAGACTCCGATCCGAACTGTGACCGGCTTTATAGATTCGCTCCTGGTCGCCCAGTGGCTGCTCTCTGTACCGGCCATTGTAGCACGTGTGTAGCCCAAGGCGTAAGGGCCGTGATGATTTGACGTCATCCCCACCTTCCTCACAGTTTGCACTGGCAGTCTTGTTAGAGTTCCCGACATGACTCGCTGGCAACTAACAACAGGGGTTGCGCTCGTTATAGGACTTAACCTGACACCTCACGGCACGAGCTGACGACAACCATGCAGCACCTTGTAAACTGTCTTGCGAAAGATCTGTTTCCAAATCGGTCAGTCTGCATTTAAGCCTTGGTAAGGTTCCTCGCGTATCATCGAATTAAACCACATGCTCCACCGCTTGTGCGGGCCCCCGTCAATTCCTTTGAGTTTCAAACTTGCGTTCGTACTCCCCAGGTGGGATACTTATCACTTTCGCTTAGCCACTGAGATTGCTCCCAACAGCTAGTATCCATCGTTTACGGCGTGGACTACCAGGGTATCTAATCCTGTTCGCTACCCACGCTTTCGTCCATCAGCGTCAATCCATTGGTAGTAACCTGCCTTCGCAATTGGTATTCCATGTAATCTCTAAGCATTTCACCGCTACACTACATATTCTAGTTACTTCCCAATAATTCAAGTCCTGCAGTATCAATGGCCGTTCCACCGTTGAGCGATGGGCTTTCACCACTGACTTACAAGACCGCCTACGGACCCTTTAAACCCAATGATTCCGGATAACGCTTGGATCCTCCGTATTACCGCGGCTGCTGGCACGGAGTTAGCCGATCCTTATTCTCACAGTACCGTCAAGCTCCGACACGTCGGAGTGTTTCTTCCTGTGCAAAAGCAGTTTACAATCCATAGGACCGTCATCCTGCACGCGGCATGGCTGGTTCAGGCTTGCGCCCATTGACCAATATTCCTCACTGCTGCCTCCCGTAGGAGTCTGGTCCGTGTCTCAGTACCAGTGTGGGGGATCTCCCTCTCAGGACCCCTACCCATCGTTGCCTTGGTAAGCCGTTACCTTACCAACTAGCTAATGGGACGCATGCTCATCTTTCACCGTTGTGACTTTAATTACAAAATGATGCCATCTTATAATGCTATGAGGTATTAATCCAAATTTCTCTGGGCTATCCCTCTGTGAAAGGCAGATTGCATACGCGTTACGCACCCGTGCGCCGGTCTCAAGGCCCGAAAGCCTCTACCCCTCGACTTGCATGTGTTAAGCCTGCCGCTAGCGTTCATCCTGAGCCAGGATCAAACTCTTCATCGTATATTTTAATATTAT
>NZ_JBHSFY010000026.1:0-33427 GCF_042654045.1 Flavobacterium chungangensis | reverse complement strand
TGCGTTCTTTGCGCTTAAAAAAAAACTCAGAGCTTTTTTTGGCACAGCTTTGTATTTAAACTTTGCGACTTTGCGTCTTTGCGAGAATATTTCATTCGGCTAAAAAACCTTTGCGAACTTTGCGTAAATCTTTGCGTTCTTTGCGCTTAAAAAAAAACTCAGAGCTTTTTTTGGCACAGCTTTGTATTTAAACTTTGCGACTTTGCGTCTTTGCGAGAATATTTCATTCGGCTAAAAAACCTTTGCGAACTTTGCGTAATTCTTTGCGCTCTTTGCGGTTAAAAAAACTCAGAACCTTTATCTCGTAACTTTAACATGCTTACCGAAAGTGTAAACCGCTGTAATCGTTGGACCATTATATCCCCATTTTAAGAAACCGTTCAATCGGTCTTGAACCGTATCTATTCTAAAGTTCAAACCAGTATAACCTGCAGTAAGACTAAAGTTGTCAACAACATTATATAAAACCGATAAATTGTAACTTATGATTCGGCCATCGGTTTCATCAATTTTTACGGCAAGATAATTTACGTTGGCATATAAACCCCAGCGTTTTCCAAGAACAAATTCGCCCCAAATTCCAACATCTGGCAGTGGCGCAGTAAAATCAAAAGTATCACGATATTCGACACTTTGCGTATTAGCTTCTAATTTTAATCCTAAATCTGCGAAAAGAACATGCGCCCCAATCAATAAACCGGCTTGATATTTAGGTTTAGATAAAATAGCATACCCATAAGCAATTCTAGCAATTTGTACATTAAAAGTACCCTGAACCCTTCCGTCCAATGGGTAAGTATGATCTCCGAAATTAATATCTCTTTGCAGCGTTTTTGTTGCAGTTCTGTCTAGTACAAAATATTCAAAACCTAATCGAGATCTTTTGGATATGCGCCAATCAAATGTTCCTAAAAAGGATACAGTCGATTTAGAAAACCCTAAATCATTTTCAAGATCAATCTCAGTTCCTATATTTCCGTTGTTGCCTTCAACTTTAACTTGCGTGTTATTTACAGGAAAAAAAGCGCCAGCAGTAACTTTAAATCGTCTATTGTGCCAGGGCAGATCATCTACAGAACTATCTTGAAAATCGTCTTTTTCAGTTTTAAAAGTTGTTAAGCTATCCTCTTTACTGGCTTCAGCAACAGTTTGAGCGTTTAACGGAATCCAAAGGAGCATCATTACCAAAAAAATAAATAATTGTTTCATCAGATTAATTTTTAAGTTTTTATTAGGCAATATTTAACATTTAAAGTTAGTAAAAATAATCGTTCATTTTTCTTTTTTTAACCGAATTATTTTAGTGAATGAATTGTATATCAGTAAAATAAGGATTTGTTTTGAAAATAGTTGACATGTCAATCTTTTTTGTAATTTTGCATCATGGAAAAAAAACATACCGATAAAGAAAGTTTTTCAAATTTTTGGAAAGAAGAAATATCAGATAGTTTCTTCTTTCAGATTCATCGTATTAAACGTGCAATTTTCAGGCGTACCAATGCGTTAATGAATGAAGCTGGAATCACATTACAGCTCGAACAGTTGCCATTGTTGATGATTTTGCATCATAAAAGTCTTTCGCAGAGAGAATTGTCAGATAAGACAATGCGCGACAAATCGTCTATTTTAAGAAGTATATCAGCACTTGAAAAAAAGAATCTTGTTGAGGTGGTAAAAGATAAAATAGACAAACGTAAAAATATTGTAAGTCTTACTGATGAAGGAATTTCGCTAGCAAAAAACATTCGCTCGCTGATGAAAAGGGCGGAAGAAGAAGTAATGTCTGTTTTTTCTCCAAAAGAAAGAATTGAAGCGTTGAATGCGGTACGATCTTATGCCGACAAGCTAGAAACTCTTTAATTTTTTTTGAACTTTAAAAGTTGATATGTCAACTGATTTTTGAATAATTATTTTGAATAAATGAAAAAAAATGAATTATTAGAAGGGCCAATCCTTTCTTCATTATTAAAATTAGCCGTTCCGATTATGATTGCTAATTTATTACAAGCTGCATATCAGTTAGTAGATGCTTTTTGGGTTGGACGTCTGGGCGGTGATGCCGTTGCGGCGGTCTCGATAAGCACGCCTGTAATATTTTTAACCATTGCTTTAGGAACTGGATTGGCTATTGCGGGTTCTATTTTAATTGCACAATATTTTGGAGCAGGAAATCAGAAAATGGTCAACCACGTAGCAGCGCAGACTTTGTCGATGGTGATTATTGTTTCGGTTTTCTTGTCGATTATTGGATATATTTTAAGTCCATACTTTTTATATCTACTCAAGGTTGAGCCTGCAGTTTATGTTGATGCTTTAGGTTTTATGCGAGTGGCTTTTGTGGGGCTTGTTTTTAGTTTCGGATTTATGATTTTCCAATCGATTATGCGTGGAGTTGGACGTGTAACACTTCCTGTTTATATTGTTTTAGGAACCGTTATTTTGAACTTTGCATTAGATCCGCTGTTTATTTACGGATGGAAATTTATTCCAGCTATGGGCGTAAAAGGTGCGGCTTTGGCAACTTTATTTACACAACTTCTAGCTATTATTATCGGATTTGCCATTTTGTTTAGAGGAAAACACGGAATCCATCTTCGCATTGCCGATTTTAAGCCTGATTATAAACACATCAAAAGAGCTTTTGAAATTGGTTTTCCGTCTTCAATTGAGCAGTCTATGCGTGCTTTGGGAATGATGGCGATCACATTTTTGATTGTCCGTTTTGGTACATTGACGGTTGCTTCTTATGGTGCAGGTTCCAATTTGATTCAACTTATTTTAATTCCCGCTTTGGGTTTGTCCATGGCGATTGCAACTCTTGTTGGGCAAAATATTGGAGCTGGAAATGTTGATCGTGCCGCTGAAATTTCAAAATTAGGAGCTTATCTAGGTTTCGGATTATTGACTGGTCTCGGAGTCATTGCTTTTATTTTTGCTCCGTATTTAATCGCATTTTTTGTTCCAAATGATCAAGCGGTTATTGAAGGTGGAACAGAGTTATTGAGAATTACTTGTCTCTCTTGGGGATTTTTAGGCATACAGCTTTGTTTAACTGGTGTTTTTCGAGCTGTTGGAAATACAAAATTGCCTATGATTCTAACTTTGGTTTCGCAATGGGTAATTCAGTTTCCGCTGGCTTTTATTTTGTCTCATAATACTTCTTTAGGTAAAATTGGAATCTGGTGGGCTTTCCCGATTGCTTCTGTTGTAACGGCTTTAATTACGATTGTCATATACGCAAAAGGCGATTGGAAGAAAGAAAGACTTACAGGTAAAACCAATAAACTGATTGATAAAGTGGAAAGCGAAATTGTGAAGGAAGGGTTTGATATTTCTAAGTAAGGTTCTGAGGTGCTAGGATACTAAGGTTCTAAGTTTTTTTCTAGCAAAATCAAATTCGGTTATATTGTAGAGATGCACAGCAGTGCATCTAACCAAAGATTGGCAGATTACGGATATTCTGCGTTTTAGACGCACAGCAGTGCGTCTCTACGGAAATTCTTTGACGATTAGCGAAATCAAATTCAGTGATACTGTAGAGATGCACTGCAGTGCATCTAACCAAAGATTGGCAGATTACAGATATCATGTGTTTTAGACGCACTGCAGTGCGTCTCTACGGAAATTCTTTGGCGATTAGCAAAATCAGATTGCTGTATCAGAACTTCTTTTTACAAAATATAGATACCAGTAAACCTTTGTCTCTTTGCAGCTTTGTCCCTTTGCAACCAAAAATTGGCAGAAATTCATTGCCGATTTGGCTTATTAAATGGCTAAATGTTTCGGGAAGTTGTTTTGAAACCGTGATTGCGTGAGGGATGGGAATAAGCTGCCGAAGCAGCATGGACAGCCCGACAGCATTATGAAAAAAGGGCGAATATGCGTTGCTATTATTTGCCCTTTTTTTATAATGGTGGCACGCCCAGATTATTTTTCTTTTTAATTTTGTAAATATATTTTTATGAAAGGCAAGATAAATTTTAAGTATATTAGAACCTTAATATCTTAACATCTCAGAACCTTAGCACCTTTTAAAAATGACCAAAAATCTAAAACGTTATTTCATAAAATCTTTTATAGTATTAGCCTTAATTCATTTAGCTTACTTTTTATACGGTTATTTTACTTTTAAAGGACTAAAGAATATTAATACCTACACCGAGTTTTACCGATTCAAATTTTACGATGACGTTTCGATTTCGCACTTTTTTGTAAGTGGTTTGTTTTTGCTTTTCTTTTTGTTTTTTCTGATTCGGAATCATTCTAGAGAAGGTTATAAAGGTGGGAATCTGCTTAAAATCGCGGGTTGTTTGCTTTTTATTTCATTTCTGACTTTTTCGTTTTTTATTAGCTACAGTTTCGGAATGAATGCTAAACTGAAATCAGAATTGTCTGAAAAGGATTTTAATAATGACAAAAAACTGCTCAATGTTTTAAATCCGTTTTTATACGCATATACTTCCTATAGTTCTGAGAAACTATTTAATTATGAGAATATTTTATATCCAAAACCTTATCCGGTAATTAAGGAAGATGATACAATTGTACCTGGTGAATATCCGATTATAGAAACCAATTATTATAGCATTGACACCATAAAAGCTTTAACGAGCACTTTTGATAAAACGAAAAGTAAGGCGGATAGTATTTTTGATATTATTGGTTTTGATAAAGAGGAATTGCACAAAAGAGTGATCTCAAAAAGAATTGTGGGGGATAGCACAGAAATTATTTTTAAGAGTGTGTCGGTGCGTCCAGAACATGATGAAGATATTTGTATTTTCTTAGAAAATAAGTCTCTATTTAATCCGGTGCAAGGAGATTCTGTTGATAACCAAAGATATAAAGTAGCTGTAGATCGCTATAAATTGCTATACAATGCAAAGAAAGATTCATTAACGTATACTTTTCAAAGATTAGATACGCTTTTAAGAAAATACAATATAGAAACCAATCTGATTCCGAAGTTGCTGACTCAAGATGTATACCACTACAGAGATAATAAAGATGAACCGCTTAATGGAATTAGAAATAATTTTGATAGAAAGGCTTTAGCAGAAAAATTTAAAAAACTAAATAAATTATTTTATGAGCCAAACTATTTACATCCCAATATTGCTGCAATCTATTTTGCTGTAATTGTGTCAGTTGGCGTATTGCTGTCTCTATTTTATCTTATTTTTAATAAAAAGAGAGTTCAATAACAATGTCAAAAATCAATGGCAATGGCAAAATTCAATAATTAATTTTAAAAATTAAAAATTGATATTGTTATTGAACTTTGATATTGTAATTGCTATGAACTTTTGCTATTGAACTTTGCTATTGATTTTTGACATTGTAATTGCTATTGAATTTTGATATTGTTAAACTCTGTGGTAATCTGCTTTCCAGTGCACAATTGCTTTTTTGATTGCATCGCCTGTTAGGCTGTTTTTTAAAGTATCTTCAACAAGCGGGACTAATTCGTTATCGGGTGCAAAACGTAAGGCAAAAATCTGATCGTCTGTAAGTTTGTATTCAAATTCTTCGAATCTTTTGCCTGTTAAGGTAAAATAGCGGTAGCGCATTTCTAAGCGCACAATTCTGTTTTGCAGTGTCAATGCATAATGTTGGCGCAGCATATAAGCGAGTGCAAAAAGAAACACAAAAGCCACGCTAATAAATGTCCATATTAAATGATCTTCTGTCGTAACGGCCAAATAAATACTGGCAGCCAAGAACAAAATTAAAACGGGATAATATATAAAATGATGCGGTGTATAAAACCGTATATGATTATAATAGGTCTGAATTTTCATGTTTTTATCTTTTAATGGTAGCCTATAAAAACAAAACTACTCTATATTTCTATAGAGTAGCTTTTTCCCAAAAATAAACTAACATAACCAATGTTCTCTTTATAGACTAAACTTTTTACAGTTTGCTTTGTCAATTTTAATAAGAAGAAAGCCTTTCCATTTCGTTCATTAAATCTTCACTATGGCTTATTTTTCTTTGATGTAAAATTAGATCGAGAGTGGATGATTTTTGTTATACTTTAAAGCGAAAAAGTTACATGATTTCAATATTTGCATTTTAATTGTATAAAATGCAGGTCTTTATAATAAGGTTTTAATGATGTTCCATTCGTGTAATTTATCTTGAAAAGTCTTGCCAGCATTGGCCGGACTAGTTGATGGAAGTGTGAATGTTTTGTATTCTTTTGTTAAGTGAACATATTTTTTAAAAAACGCAGCTGCTTTTTGTCCGTTAAAAAGAATACTTTCTATTTGAGGATGTGTTGACAAAAAATCTTCAAAGTCATTTGCTATTTCGTTTTTAATCGCACTGTCCAAACTTCCAACTCGATCGCAAAATTGTAAGACATCCCAAAGCGCAATATTGTTTTTGACTAATAATTTTTTTCGTATTTCGTAATCATTAGAAAACTCTTCTCCTAGAATCTGAAACATAAACTTCCAAAAGTTATTCTGATTATGACCATAATACTGATTTAGCTCTAAAGATTTTGTTCCAGGCATTGTGCCTAAAATGAGAATTTTAGAAGAGGGAGAACTAATAGGGGCAAAGGAAAAACTTTTCATACTGGATAAATAGATATGTTAAAATAAACATTTATAAGGAATTATAAAACAAAACCAAAAAATTATATAACATTTTTGGTGTGTCTTTAAACGAACTTTGAATTTCAGATTTCTAGAAAATAATCTTTTTAGCAAATTATAATTTTAAATCCGGCAAACCATGAAAATAGTTACTATAAATACAGAAAAAACTCAAAATATATTTGATGAACTTCAGACTAGTTTTGGCGGAAAAGTGAATTTTGATTTAGATGAATATGCACTTGAAGTAGAAAACAGTTTTGCAGAAGGTTCTATTATTGGAGCTTCCTTTAATGATAATATCTCTTATGTTCAGTTTGATATGACATTTTCTGCAGATGTGAGATTGGATTTTTTAAATGTAAAATCGTCGCCTATTTATTTTGCTTATTGTTCTAAAGGAAACCTTTCGCACAGTTTTGGATTAAATGGTGAGGAACGAAAATTAAAAACTTTTCAAACCGCAATTGTAACATCAAAACAAAATCAGGATAATGTTCTCTTTTTTGAAAAAGGTAAAAAAACAAAGCTTACCTTAATTATTGTTGGTACTCAGATTGATGCTGCAAGTCAAACTCATTCTTTGAATCAGCAGGTAAAAGATACTTTTTTTGAAAATAATCAAGTAACAGATTTCTTTTATATTGGTTCGTATAATTTGCAGATTGCAGAAAAAATAGAGCAGCTTAATTCCATCACACAAAAAGGAATTGTAAGAAATTTACTGAAAGAAGGCATCATGAGAATTATTTTGGCAATGGAAATCCAACAGCATTCAGATGATTTGCATGCTTTTGCAAATGAATCAAACGGATTGACTTTAAGAGAAATGGAAGAAATAAAAGAACTGTCAGAGTTTATTAAAACAAGTCCAGAAGAGGCATTTTCTATTAAGGCCTTAAGTAAAAGATCTGGTTTGTCTCCAAATAAACTTCAAGAGGGTTTCAAAATGATTCATAATCGTACAGTAAATGATTACATCACACACATGCGTGTTCTAAAAGCCGAAATTCTAATTAGAACATCCGACCTAAATATTTCAGAAATTGTTTACTGCATTGGTTTTACTAGCAGAAGCTATTTCTCTAAAATATTCAAACAAAAATTCAACTGCAGCCCAAAAGAATATAAGTTTAATTTGAATTCATTGGCTATAACGGCCTAGCGGCCGGAGTTGCTAAGGTTCTGAGTTGCTAAGATTCTAAGTTTTTTTTGAGAAAACTTATATTTCACCATCTTAAAAATAAATACTGTCGTTAGCTAAAAAGCATAATATATTTTAAGCTGCTAAGATTCTAAGGTTATTATCGGAAAAAGTTAGAAACTCAGAATCTTGGCAATTTAACCTTTCAAAAAAATACTGTCGCTAGCTCTAAAGCACAATATATTTTAAGTTGCTAAGGTTCTGAGTTACTAAGATTCTAAGTTTTTTTTTAAAGGAAAACTTAGATCCTTAGAATCTTAATAACTTAGCCTCTCAAAAAGATAAACGCTAAGGTTCTAAAATTCTATAGTTTTAAAAAAAAACTTAGAATCTTAGAACCTTAGTTTCTTAGTATCTAAAAAAAACATACATTTGCATAACTAGTTATATAATTAATTATTTGTTATGGAATTTTTTGATAAAGTTGGAAAAGCTGCATTAGGAAGCCGTTTGCGTTTAATGACTGCTGTTGTTACAGATGATGCTGCGAAAATATATGAATTGTATGGGGTTGAATTTGTGCCGAAATGGTTTCCTGTATTTTACACCTTGGCAGAAGAACGCGAAATTACCATTACTGAAATTGCTAATGAAATTGGACATTCTCAGCCTTCTGTTAGTAAAATTATTCAGGAAATGATTGGTGCTGGATTGATTGAAGAAAGTGCAAAAACAGAGGATAAGCGTAAGAATAATGTCGCACTTACCGAAAAAGGAATTTTGATATCGAAGAAAATCAAACAGCAGCTAGAAGATATTGATGTTGCAATTGAAGGAATAATTGCGGAAAGCAAACATAATCTGTGGGCTGCACTGGAAGAATGGGAGTTTTTGTTGGAGCAAAAATCTTTAATTAAAAGAGTTAGCGAACAAAAGAAAAAGAGAGAAAGCAAAGATGTAAAAATAGTTGATTATAAGCCAGAATATCAGGAAGCTTTTAGGGCGTTAAATGTAGAGTGGATTTCAACTTATTTCGAAATGGAAGAAGCTGATTATAAAGCGCTTGATAATCCTGAAGAATATATTCTAAAAAAAGGAGGAAAAATTCTTGTGGCTCTGTATGAGAATGAACCTGTAGGTGTCTGCGCTTTAATAAAAATGAATAATTCTGAATATGATTTTGAAATGGCAAAAATGGCTGTTTCTCCAAAAGCACAAGGAAAAAGCATTGGCTGGCTTTTAGGTAAAGCTATCGCAGAAAAAGCAAAAGAATTGGGAGCAAAAAAAATATATTTAGAAAGCAACACCATCTTAAAACCTGCAATAAATCTCTATTATAAATTGGGTTTCGAAAAAGTTTTCGGCCTGGAAACTCCGTATAAAAGATGTAATATTCAGATGGAGTTGGTGCTTGGTTAAGTTACTAAGGTTCTAAGATGCTAAGACTCTAAGACTCTAAGAAAAAAACTTAGCAACTTAGTATCTTAGAACCTTAGCATCTTTCTATCTTCCAAATCTATAATAATCTAAATCTGTATTTTTTTTGTTATTAAGTGAATCCAAGATCGAATTCATTCCAATGACGCTAAAAGTGATTCCGTTACCTCCGAAACCTAAAATGTAATGTTCGTTTTTTCTCGGATTAGGTTTTCCGAAATAGGGAAGACCGTCTTTGGTTTCTCCAAAAGTGCCTGCCCAGGAATAATCAATTTTAAAATTTAAGTCAGGAAATCTTTTAAAGAATTGTTTTAAAAGATAGGTTTCTTTTTTAGGGAGCAATTTATCTCGTTTCGCTGCGTCTTTAAAATCCTCATCTCCTCCGCCCATTATGATGCGATTATCATCTGTAGTTCTAATGTAATGATAAGGAGAGGCTGTATCCCAAAAAATCGTGTTTTTAAAATTCTCTGGAAGATCGGACTGACTTTCAGAAGTGATAACGTAAGTGCTTTTTAAATCCACCACTTTTTCTTTTAGCATTTCTGTGCTTTCGTAACCTGTGCAATGTATGATATGATCTGCTGTGATAGAACATTTATTGTCAGTGGTTGCAATAATTTTGCCTTTTTGATGCTGAATAGAAGCGATATTGGTTCGGTCAAAAATCTGCATTCCTTTTTCATGGCAATGAAACAGAAGATCGGTTGCCAATTTAAACGGATCCATAACAGCAGCGGTTTTAGATTCTACGCCAGCAATTGCATTCAATCCCATTTTTTGCAATTCAGATCTGCTTAACCAGCTGATTTCGAAACCATGCTGTTTTCTAGCTTTAAATTCATTTTTTAGATAAGGAACATCTTTTTTTAGTGTAGTAAAATAGACGCTTTTTTTAAACTCAAAACCACAATCGCATCCCACAGTATCAATTATATTTCGAAGATCGAAAATGGCTTTTTTTCCATTTTGATAACTGTCTATGGCACATCTAGCGCCACGTAGTTTTATGAGCTGATGCAAAGGAACATCAATTTCATATTGCAATAAGGCTGTACTGCCAGAAGTGCTTCCGCCACAGACATCTCTTCGGTCTACAAGAACAATTTTTTTTCCTTCATTTAATAATTTGTAAGCTGTTAAAGCTCCTGTTATGCCTCCACCAATAATCAAAATGTCGGTGTGGATATCAGAATCTATTGAAGGATAACTTTGTTTAATGGCATTTTTTAATGGCCAATACGTTTCAGTAGAGCTCAATTTCATTTTTTGGTTATTTTTTTAGAGGTGTTTTTGGTATTATTTTTAGTGTTATTTGGTTTACCTTTTTTCTCTTTTTTGCGACTATGAACTTCTTCTGCTTCGGCAATAGAATGCGATGTTCTAATCGTTTTGTCTTTTTTTGCCAACTGGCTTAAGTGATGGTAATATTTCTGAATAATCTTCATCTCTTCTTCGGTCATATTTTCGACATCAACAAGGCTATTGCTCGATAAATCGTTGGATGCCACTAGCTCGTTTAATTTTAACTGAATGGCAAGGGAATCTTTATTTTGTGCTTTTTGAATCAAGAAAACCATTAAAAAGGTGATAATCGTTGTGCCTGTATTGATTACCAATTGCCAAGTTTCAGAATAATCGAAAATTGGCCCTGAAATAGCCCAGGCAATAACAAGAAAAAGAGCTCCAATAAAAGCTGGTGTGCTTCCAGCGGCTTTAGAAACTTTTGAAGCAAACTTCTCGAATGAACTGTTTTTATGCTGAGATTTTGAATTCATTTCTATTTTGTTTTGGATTTGCTAACTTTTTCTTTTCGAATTACCTTATTGTTTTTTTCATCGTAAACAGCCGGATTAATTTCTTGTCCTGTTTTACTGAATATTTTAATTTTTGGAGCGTCGTGTGTTCCAGTAATTACAATTGGAAAACCTATAATTCCGAAAAGCGGAAGTCCTAAACGCATTCTTAAATCCAGAAGTCCGTCAAAGCTTGTAGTTCCTTTAATAGTGGGCCTAAAACTCGCTACGCTAAAGGTAAATGGCTCAATATTTATGAGATTCTTATCTATAGTTGATTTGATTTCAATTCCTTTCATGTCAGGATTGTTCAAACCATTTTGTCCTGTTTTAGAACTAATTCCATCAAAAAGTTTCAGACCCTTAATTTGAACATCTCGTAAATTAATGGTTCCTCCGCCGTGCATAGATTCATAAATAGGTCCCATATTTCCGTTTAAATCTCCTTTTACTTTATAGTCAACAGAGATTATTCCGTGCGCTTTTTCAGCGGCGGTAACCATATCATGAAACATCGGGATTTCTTTGTAAGCTCGCTGTACATCAAAGTCTTTTGCTGTAAAATGAGCATCAAAATGGGCCGAGGTCGGAGACTCGTCTTTATACAATGCATTAATTCCTAAAACACAGTCAATGATATTAAAGGTAATATTTTCTAAGTAAAATCCTTCTTTTTTTACACCTATTTTTCCATTCAGTTTGTTAAATGTCAATTTATTGAATTCTATTTTGTCTGCATTTGCATTTAAAGTGACATTTAGGTTTTCTGGAATAATGACCACACCGCTCATTTTCGGATGATCTTCTTTTGCATATTCGACTTCTAGGTTTCGATCTTTATTTTCGCCTTCTTCAAGCGACATAAATTCATCTACATTAATCAGTTTTGATTTTAAGTTGAAATTGCCGCTCAAAGTCCCTTTTGATTCTAAGAAATAATTGATGGTATTGAGCAGATAGCCGTTGATATCAAAATCTGATTTTCCGTACGAAGCATTGAATTTTTCAAACCACATTTTTTCATTCTGAAAACGGAAATTACCTTGTTTGATATAAAAAGCTTTCGGAAACAATTCTGAAGTGGCTTTTATGTTTTTTAGCAGCAAGGTTCCTCTATTATCCAATTTATCATATTGGCCGGTTGTAGCGTAGCTTTGTTTTCCTTTTAAGGAAAGATCTGCTTTGGCATAACCTGTTAAGTCAAGCCCTTTTTGAGAGAAAACCTGATAGATTCTTCCAACATTCAGTTCGCCTTTAATTTTGGCATTATAAGCCAAATCGCTAAAATCGGATAAAGTGGCATTGACATAAACCGGATTTCCTTCAAAAACAAAAGAAAAAGGCGCTACTGCAACAATCAAATCCTGATAAGTTCCTGCTTTATTCAGCATATTGGCAATAAAAGTAATATTGGTAATAGGATTGGGATAATATTTTGTTTTAAGCCATCCGTTTCGCAAAGAAATGCCTCCAATCGTTTTTGGAAATAATTTTTTTGTTGTGCTAAAAACGCCTCGAGCCTTAATATCGGTTTTTAGAATTCCTTTCAAATCCATATTTTCCAATCCTAAAGCAGCATCAACAACAGCAAGGTCTAAAGCACCTTTCACGCTTGCATTAATCGACATTTCGCTTAAACCTTTGCTGTGAAGATAAGCACTAAAATAATCTTTTTCGCCCACTTTAAATTTTAAGGTTCTCAAATTAACCAGCAATTGTTCCGTATCTAAAGATGGAAGCATAGCATTTAGATCCATTTGGAAATCGGTTAAAGGAACTGGAGCATTTTTATAATTTACCGAGCCTTCATTAATTTTTAAATTGAAAGCTAAGTTTGGTTTTTGTTTTTTCTGAACGTTATAGTCTCCTTTAAAACTCAGCAGTAAATCGCTTCGCCCTGAAATCTCTGTTCTTTCCAGCCATGTTAAATATTCAGGTGGCATTACAGACAATAAATCTTTTACCGTTGTATTCTCTGAAGCTGCTTTAATATTGATTTTATACCCATCTCTTAAAATGGAAAAAAGTCCAGTAAACTTTAAAGGCAGTTTATTGATATGAAGCTCATTTTTTTGCAGAATAAAAGAAAGTGCATGTGTATTGATTCGGGTAATTAAATCGGCACTGACTTTTTTCTTTCTTAAGTAGCCAGTTCGATCATAATAAAAATCCAGTTCGTCAATTTTAGCATCGGTTGCCAAGTCAAAAATATCTTCGCTCAAATTTCCTTTTCCGATATAATTAAAGCCTTTTGCATCAACTAGAATCTTTGCCGAACGGTCGTTATATTGGACGTGGCAGTTTTGTAAATCGATGCGTTCCAATCGTATTGCTGTTCCTTCTTCAGGAGCGTTCGGATCTTCTTTTTTGTTTCGATCTTCGGGTGCTACATAAATATTATAATTGGCCTGACCTTTTGTGTTGACCATTACATTTATTAAAGCATCAGAAACATACAGTTTATTGATTTTAACTTCGTTATCAAAAAGCAGCCTTTTAATATCAATTCCAAAAGCAACCTGATCGGCTCTTAATAAAGTATCATTGCTGAAAGGTTTAGATCCTGTTAAAGATAAATCGTCTAGCGAAACAGTCAAGGATGGGAAATGCGTAAAAAAGGAAAGTTTAGATTTTGTAAATTCCAATTTGGTATCCAGACGCTCGTTGGCAATTTTCTTCACTTCCGAAGCGATTTTTCCAGGAAATAGCAACGGAATGATAAACAGCAAAAACAAAATTACCGCAATCGTAATTCCAGTAATTTTTAAAACTTTTAAGGCGGTATGTTTGAATTGACTTGGCATATAGTTTTAATTGTGAATTATGAATTTTGATATACTAGGCTTTTCAAAATATTTGTCCTCCTGAGCGAAGTCGAAGGACACGTCCTAAGAACGCACAGAATAGATTCAGCATGCGATCCTTCGACTTCGCTCAGGAAGACATAAAATGAGAATTGGAATTTGGAATTTAAAAAATTGGAATTTATTTTTTAGTTTCTGCCTTTTTAGCCTCTTCCTGTTTTTGCTTTTCTTCTTTCTCCTTTTGCTCCTTTTGCTCCTTTTCTTTGGCAGCTTTTTCTTCTTTCTCTTTTTTAGCTTCTTCTTGCTTTTCTTTCTTTTCCTCTTGTTTCTCTTTTCTTTCTTCTTGCTTCTCTTTTTTCTCTTTTTCTTTTTTCTTGAAATAGCCTCTAAATAGGAAATTGCTTTTTGCCGCTTCCATATTTTCACTGAAACCTTTTGTACCTGTTTCTAGATTAGAAAGCGTATTCGAAACGCTGTTGGCCATTTTATCATCTTTGACCAATCTTGCTAAAGCGCCGTTTCCGTTGTTCATGCTGTGGCTAAAAATGGCTATTTCGTCTGAAATCACGCCAATATTATCGACGCTTTTCTTCACGCTTTTCATAATATCGTGCATTTCAATTCCGTCAACAGAAGCAATCTGCCCGTTGTCTTCAATCTCTTTTTGTGATTTAGCACCTGGAGAAATGGTTAAAACTTTATCTCCCATTAAACCGTCTGAACCAATACTAGCCGTTGCGTCGGTTTTAATGAATTTTCGAACTTCTTCTTTCATGACCAAAACAACTCGTACTGTCGAGTCATTTTTTAACTGAATTTGTTCTACTGTTCCAACATTAATTCCAGAAAAGCGAACATTATTTCCGACTTCTAAACCGCTTACAGTTTTAAACTGAGAACTAATATGAAAGGTTGAACCAAAAAGATTTTGCTGTTTTCCGATAAAATATACGGCCATTATAAAAAGCAGTAAACCTATCGTTACAAACATTCCTAATTTCCAAGTATATCCAGATTCCTTTTCCATGATTTCTATTATTTTATTTTGCTTTATTCAAAAAATGAGCGTACCCATTCGTCTTCGTCTTTTTCTAATTCTTCGTATGTTCCTTCGGCGTGAATTACTCCTTCTTTTAAAACTACAATTCGATCTGCGGTCATTTTTGCGCAGGCCATATCGTGAGTAATAATGATGGAAGAAGTTTTTTGTTTGTGTTTAATATCCAAGATCAATTCGCTGATTTCTCTTGAAGTTATCGTGTCCAAACCCGTTGTGGGTTCATCGTACAAAATAATTTCTGGTTTTAAGATTAGCGTGCGCGCCAGACCAATTCTTTTTTTCATACCGCCCGAAAGTTCAGAAGGCATTTTGTCAACGGCATCGGCAAGACCTACACTTTCTAATGCTTCCATTACTTCATTATCAACTTCTTCTTGGCTTAAATCACGTTTGTGTTTGGTCAAGGTAAAAGCGAGATTTTCTCTAACGGACATCGAATCGTAAAGTGCCCCGCTTTGGAACAAAAATCCGATTCGGACTCTAATTTCATTCAGCTCGCTTTTTGAAATATTAAGAACGTTTTCATCAAAAACTTTGATTTCGCCTTTGTCCGGTTCTATTAGCCCAACGATACATTTTATCGTGACTGATTTTCCAGAGCCTGAACGTCCTAAAACCACTAAATCTTCGCCTTTATTCAAAGTGAGATTTACGCCTTTTAAAACGGCATTATCTTTTCCAAAAGTTTTATGAAGATCTTTAATCTCGATAATTGGAGTTTTATCTTTCTCTTTTGTTTTGGGTTCTTTATGTAGTTTTTCTTTCATCATTTTAAAAGAATAAATCGGTTATTTGAACAGCGACCATATCTATAATAAAAATGCTCAACGACGCTGTTACAACAGCAGAATTGGCAGCCTGACCCACACTTTCTGTTCCGTTAGAAGCATTAAAGCCTTTATAACAGCCAATCATTCCTATAAAAAATCCAAAAAAGAAAGTTTTAATAGTGGCTGGAAAGAGATCTAGGAATTCTAAGGATTGAATAATCTGAGTTAAAAATCTATAGAAGTTGACATCGCCATGAATGTTAATGCCTACATAACCGCCAATGATTCCGACAGCATCGGCAAAAAACACTAAAAGCGGAACCATTAAAGTACAGGCTAGCACTCTCGTTACCACTAAATAGTTATACGGATTAACGGCTGAAACTTCCATAGCATCAATCTGTTCGGTTACTTTCATTGATCCTAATTCGGCTCCAATTCCAGATGAAATTTTTCCGGCACAAATCAATGCAGTAATTACAGGTGCAATTTCTCTTATCAGCGAAAGCGCCACCATTCCAGGAAGCCAAGATTCTGCACCAAATTTTACCAACGTCGGACGCGATTGCAGTGTAAGTACCAATCCCATTATAAAACCGGTAATAGCGACCAATGGCAGAGATTTATATCCTATAACATAACATTGTTTTAGAAACTCCTTGGTCTCATAGGGCGGAATAAAAACCTCCTTAAAAAACCTTTTGGCGAATAAGGTGGTCTCTCCAATTTCGGCGAATGTATTTTTAATAGCAACGATCAAAATGTTTTGGTTTTAAGGTGAATGATGTGAAATGAAAATCAATTATTTAACACTTTTTTCAAATCATTAAATTATATAGGAAAGTTAGCTCAATACTTGTTAAAATAAATTACACAACTTTTCATCAGCCTTATATAATTTTCATAAGCTCACAATAATAAAAATACTTTGACGTTACTGCCCGAAAACAAAAAATCCCTTTCATTAAGAAAGGGATTTTCAGGGTTTAAAAAATGAAGTATTTGGTTAGCTCCAGTATTTTTTCTTATAAATTTATAGCAATGCCGCTTCTTGATTTTTGTATCGGAATAACACGCGATTGTGACATGGCTAGTTTTTCCATTAATAATCTTGCAGTTAAGTAACAAACCGTCGATTCTGCACCTTGGTTTAAGTTTACATTGTGTTTCTCAAGTCCGTCATAACCACCGCCGCTTACAGGATTATACATAATCTGATTCAAATGATTTTTACCTAAAAACCAGTTAAACGCGGCTTTCATTTTCTTTTTATATTCTGGTGTTTTAAAGGCATTATAAAATGCATTTAAAGTTTGAATTGTGTAAGTAACATCAATGGGCTGTTCACCATATTGATCAGGCTCTGAACCTTTATGATGCCAACTTTGGTTAGAAATGGCTTTAAAGTTTCCATCGACAAATGTTTTAGAAATTAAGAAGTCTAATGAATCTAGTGCTACTTTTTTATACACTGGTTTATTGGTAATTAAATAAGCATACAACATTGATTCTGGAAGAGTTCCGTTTCCGTAAGTTAAATAATTTTCAAACCATTGCCAATCTTCTGTTGCGGTGTCTTCGTAGTTGGCCAAAAGTTTAGCATTCAATTTATTGATGATTGCGGCAACGTATAAATTAGGAACTGTAGTATGGTACAAATACAAACCTTTTGTTGCAAAACCAATAGAACGTGGCGACTGAATAGTTTCGGTCCATTTTAAAGAGTTCAATAAACATTTTGTTGCTTTTTTGGTAATAGCTTCAGGAAGAATGTCCGACATAGAAACAACAGTTCCTAAAGCCCAAATAGCTCTTGCATTTGAATCTTCTAAATTTACTTCAGCATTTTGTTCTACATGTTCGCGGTTTTCCTTATCGACATAATTGATAAAGTCTCCTTTTGGTTTTTGACAGCGCTGAATAAAATCTAAATAAATTAAAATATAAGCTAGATCGTCTTTGTCCTGAGTTTGTTTGTAATGCATACAGAATGCAATTAAAGCTCTTGCATTATCATCTAAAGTATATCCTGAATCTAAATCTGGAATAGAAATTTTACTGAACTGAATAATTCCTAATTCTGTAGTTAGTTTTTTGATATGTTTTAACTGAATAGGAGGATAGCTGTATTTTATTTCTGACGGATTTTTGATCAGGTTTTTATACGTATTCATATGAGTTATTGCAGCATTTTCCCAAGAAGAGGCACGCATTTTTGTAAAAGAATTGATTCCCATTTCGTGTCTCAAATTCTCATCTCCAATCAATTTAATTGCAGCCTCAGCAAATTGATCGACATTTCCAATATCAACTAAAATACCAGAATCTGGAGTTAATACTTCTTTGGTATGCGGAATTTTGGAAGCTACAATCGGACATGCACAGCTCATTGCATAAGCAAAAGTGCCGCTTACTGCCTGATTAGGGTCTTTGGATGTAAACATATAAATATCTGTTGCTTGTAGATATTCTAAAAGTGCATCTGTATCTAAATATTGATTGACAAAACGAACATTATCCTGAAGGTTCAATTCTTTTACGATGCCTTCTAATTTGTCTCTGTAAGTATCGACACCGTCTTTTATTAAATTGGGGTGCGTTTTTCCGATAATTAGATATAAAGCATTTGGAGCCTTTTCGATAATTTTTGGTAGAGCCTGTAAGCCTGTTTCTATATTTTTACCTTCACCCAAAAGTCCGAAAGTTGAAAGTACTAATCTGTCTTGAATATTTAATTTTTCTTTTGCCTTTTCTGGAGTTTCATATATTACAATATGGGTTCCGTGGGGTACGCAAGTAATTATTTCTTCATCAATTTCATAGTCTTTAATTAGAATTTCTTTAGATTTATTAGTCATTACAAAAACCGAATTGCTGTAGCTCAACAATAGCTTTACGAATGTTCTCAATTCGTCATTCGGATTCGGAATTACACTATGAAAAGTATAAGTAACAGGGGCTTTAATAACATTTAAAAAATCTAAAAGATCATCTCCGTAATTTCCTGAAAACAAACCAAATTCATGCTGAATATGAACTAGTTTCACAGCTTCATCCTTATTGATTTCTTCTGCTACCTTAGCATATTCTGCTTTATTTTTTGTGTTTAAGGTATATGCCTGTGTCGGATGCTCCTTTGGTTCATTAACCAGTTCGCATATTTCACATTTTATAGATTTACCGTAAACGTCTGTAATTCCTTTTATGGTATCTTGCGTATAAGTTGCTATGCCGCATTGTGTTGGCGGAAAAGTAGATAAAAAAACTATTTTTGATTTATTTGATATTGTCTTCATGAGAATTCTTTTTTAGCTCGGTTAATAACTCGTTCAGGTTCAAGGAGGCTACCGCAATCTTATCATCGGCAGCGCCATAGTAAATATATAGTTGGCCGTCAAAAATGGCAGTTCCTGTCGGGAAAACCACATAATTGACATAACCATGTCTTTCATAATATTCAGAAGGAGTAATAATGGGTTTAGGCAGTCGTGCTATAACTTTTGAAGGATCTTCTAAATCCAGTAAAACAGCGGCGGCATGATAAACCAATCCTTTTTCTCTTCTTTCGGCAGCATGATAAATTAAAAGCCAGCCATCTGCTGTTTCTATTGGCGGGGCTCCTGGACCAATATGACTTGTTTCGTGATCATATTTAGGTTCCATTACAATGTAATCTGGAAGATTTTTTAAATAGTTTTTCCAAAAATCTTCTGTTAATTCTGATTTCTTTTCAAACGAAAAAATCTGAATCGATGGAAATATGCGATGCAAGGCAACAAATTTTCCATTGAATTTTTTCGGAAAAAGAACTACATTTTTATCCCAAACAAACAGATTCTCTTTCATAGTTTCTGTTAGCGGATAATTTCTTTCGGTATTAAAAGCCAAAATCTTAGCGATACTAGGATTTTGTAAATGCTTACGAATCAAATTTGTAAATTCGTGAAGCATAAATTTTGGCGTTATAATTCCTTTGTTTTTAAAAACTTTTAAATCTTTTGAAACTGCCAATGCAGCACAGGCGTTAATTCCGTCATAAGTAACATAAGTCATGTAAAACCTATCGTCAATTTTGGTAATCCTCGCATCTTCGACACCATGAATTTCATAAATATATTCTGGTACAAAAATGGGCTGTGAATTTCTTTCGACTAAAGTGGTTGGTCCTTCAAAACGGCAGTAACCAATGGTCGAAAAGTTCCCTCTTTTTGCAGCTCTGTAAAACATGTGAACAGTATTTTCGTCTTGATAAATCGCAGGATTTAAAACACCTAATTCTTCAAAAGTTCGATCTGTTTTTTCTAAAATGACTCCATGTTTTGTAGCTTCCATCGTTATGGTTAAAAATTTTATCTAAAATTACTTTAGTATAGAAGCGGCAATTAATCCAATCGATCAAAAAATTAACTCAAAAGCTTAAACATGGTAATTCTGTAAGGCTTGCAAATAATAGTGAAACTGTTGTGTGCTCTAGCTTTAGTTTAATTTTATAGGGATAACAATTAAGCGTATAGAGTTAATAAGATTTGTAAGAATAAGTGAACTTTGAATCAAACAAAAAGGCTTATAAAACAGTCATATTAAGAACTTAAAAAATCACTACTATGTTACGTTGGACAGTTATATTTATAATTCTTGCTATTATAGCTGGAATTTTTGGTTTTGGCGGTATTGCTGCTGGAGCTGCAAGCATTGCAAAAGTTTTATTCTTCATTTTTTTAGTCCTGTTTATTATCTCATTAATTACAGGAAGAAGAAAAGTTTAATTTTTTTTATAAAGGTTCAGAGGTTCAGAGTTGCAAAGGTTCAAAGTTTTTTGGCCTTTGCATCTTTGAGCCTTTGTCACTTTGCACCTTTTTCTAATACCATTTAGCGTAATATTTTCTCGTTATAAAAGCAATTGGTATTCCTACGCAGCAAATTACGATTATAATTGATAATAAAAGGGGAAAGTCTAATTTCTTTTCTGGTAAAACAGGAAATACAATTGGCAGAACAACAAGATTCATGATTACCCAAATAAAGAACCCGTAAGAGACTCCCGACAGTAAAGTATTTATTTTAAAAAATGGGATGTAAGGGAAAATCTTAAAATAAAACCAGGCAAAAATAAAAGCAATTAAGAAATGAAGTCCCAAGCCCACAAAAGTCATTTCTGTCCCTGCTGTGTACGCTTCTTTTTTAAAAATACCGCTTGCAATAGACCGTAAAATTTTTTCTGCTGTTGTTTTATGTAATATTCCTGCATAAATCAAAATAGCGGCAGTGATGTCTAATGTTCCTGCAACTAAACCAGATGAAACAATGGTTCTAACTTTTGATCTCATAAAAATAGTTTTAGTTAAATACTGCTCTATTGTTTTTTAATGTATTCGTAAATCGATTGTAACTGATGTGTATGTCTCTTCGTATGTACAATGGCAAAATGGAGCCATTCATAAATGGTGAAATGTTCAAATCCAGGTATTTTGGCGTCCAGACAAGTAAGCGTTAAATCGTATGTTTCTGCCGCTTCAAATAAATCATTTTGTATTTTTTTGATTGAAGCTAGCAAAGTGCCTTTTTCATATTCTATATCAGGAGGCTTTATATTTTCGGGTGATTGGTATTTGGTCGTGAAGTCTAAAAATATAGCATCAAGAGCTTTTACGTTTTCATCAGGTTCTCTAATTGTTTTTTCTGTTTTTCCAGCAAAAAGCATAGTCAGACCAGAGCAGGCCAGAATAATATGCTGTGTGGTTTGCCCAGCAGTCCAGCTCCCTTCAAACGGAACAATGTTGATTTCTTCTTTTGAAAAAGAGGAAACTAAATCATGCAATTTAGTGTAGGTTTCTAGTATGGTATTTTGAATAGCGCTCTTCATTTTTTTTAATTTTAGAAATAGAAAATTCGACAGTTCATGTTTACCGATTGGTTTAATAAAAAACCTCAGTACATTATCTGTGAAATTTAATTTATAGAATTAGGGAAACTGGTACTCCTTCAAATATACAATAAAAAATATTAAAATACTATAAATCAGGTACTTAAGAAGTGTTAATTTTTTAAGGAAGGGCTTCGCAGAAGTAACCGTGCGAATTTAAAATATCGATAATTTTTGTATTCGAAAAATCGGGTGCATGAATACGGAGGATTTTGTCGCAATCTTCTAAATCGAAGTTGATCGAGCTGTCTGGATAATGCTCAAGAAGCTTCTCAATGATGATCGAACATTGAGTAGCTTCTTGAACATTTGTTTTAAAAACTTCAATCATAAAGTTTTGGTTGTTAGAGTGCTATGTTTTTATAACGATGTATTCTATGATATGTTACATACGATACAATTAAAACGGCAAAAACGATTAGAGGGAAGAATCCTTGAAAACCGATTCCGTCTACAGCAAAATGGCTTATTGAAGCAAAAATAAAATCGAAAGCAAATCCTGCATACGCCCATTCTTTTATACGTCCTGGAACTTGTGGAATAATTAAAGCTAAAACTCCAAGAATTTTAAATACAACTAATGCATTTCCAAAATACTCTGGATATCCTAGATGTTTGATTCCTTCTTTGGCCAATTCAGTTTGAGAGGTTAAAGCTGGCATAACGCCTTCAAATAAAAAGATTAAAATAGTAGTAGTCCAAAAAATAATTTTTGTTGTCTTCATTGGGTATTTGTTTTAAATAGTTGTTAGTTAATGTATTACAAATATACTATTCTTATTTTTTCATGAAATACCTATTTATGACTATTTTGGGGGCATTTGGGACAAGATTGTGATTTTAGATTTTAGAATGTAGATTTTAGAGTATAGAATATGGAATACAGATTTTAGATTTTAGATTGAAAATAGTTCTCGCAAAGGCGCGGAGTCGCAAAGTTGTAAAGGTTCAAAGCTACAGAGGTTCAGAGGTTTTTAGTGTCATCCTAGCGAAGTCGAAGGATCACATGCTGAATCTATGCAGTGTGCTTAACTGTGAGAGTGCTTCGACTTCGCTCAGCATGACATTAAATAAGGAAAAAATAGGTGAGAAGTATTTCCTGCAAAGTAATAGGTTCAGTTTGTTATCCCAAGAAACGATGGATCTCCGCAAGTAGCTCGACAAAGTATTGTCTTCCTGAGCGAAGTCGAAGGATCGCATGCTGAATCTATGGAGCGCTTAACTGTGCGATTGCTTCGACTTCGCTCAGCATGACATTAAAAATGAAGAATAATAACTAAAAGACTTTTGTCAAAGTTTCAATGAAAATAGCTCACGCAAAGACGCGAAGTCACAAAGAAAATAACTTAAAAAAATTAAACTTTGAGACTTCGCGTCTTTACGAGAAATTCAATTAACTAACTAATTAATTGGAATTTGGAATTTAAAAATTTTGGAATTTATATAAGTTGATAATTCGTAATCGTAAACAAATCCTCAAAACCTAATCTGGTATAAATTCCTTTTCCTAAAGCAGAAGCTTGCAGTTGTGCATATTCACAATTGGCATCAATTGCCTCGTTGATGGCGAATTTCATGATTTCCTCAGCAAAACCTCTTTTGCGCATTTCAGGAATAACACCAACACCGTGAATTCCCATGATGTTTCCAGTTTGAAAAAGTGTAAGCGTTCCAATCGCTTTTCCTTCAAAATGTACCAAATAAAATTTGACGTTTTCATAATTATGAACCAACGTTTCTTTGCTAATGATATAACTAAAAGATAGTGGATAAATATCTGACCATGTTTTGGCATCTTCTTCATTTAAAACTCTTTTGAAATTAAGGTTGCTTTGAAGCGGAAATTTTTCGCCTAATTTTAAAGCCATTGCTACAAGCTGAATTCGGATGTTAAAGCCATTTTTTTCAAATAATGATTTTGAGTTGCTGCCAAAAATATCCCAGTATGGAATAACCAAACGTGGGTTTTTCTCCATGATTTCCATAATCTGCGGAAAGTTTTCTTCGGTAATATCTTCTCGAAACCATAATCTATTGGGCCAGCCTGAATTTTTTATTTGACTGTATTGGAATGGATCATTTTTATGATAAGAAAGGAGTGGAGTGGCAACAGTCTTCCAAAGTGTGGTAAGATTGTCAATATTGTCTTTGATGAGATCTGTATTTTTCATTTTTTTTTGGATATCGAATTTAAATCTAAAACAAAGATAAAACTAGCTTTCCTGAAAAACCTTTACATATGTTGATTTACAAATCTTTTTCGAGACTTTTTCTAATTCGGCTTAACTGCGTGGGAGTAATACCCAAGTGCGAAGCAATATGCAGTAACGGAACGCGATCAGCAATAGTGGGATGCTTCTCCAGAAGATCAACATATCTTTCTGTTGCGTTCTGCATTACTAAGGCAACTTCTCTTTGTTCTTTTTCGATAATCCAGTTTTTCTCTAAATGTGCAATATAGAAGTTTTTGAGATCGTCGTTTTGGTAGATCAGCTCCATATATTTTTTATAATTGATGTTGATTACAATAGAATCTTCTAAAGCCTCAATTGTAAAATTAGAAGGAGTCTGGAGCATCAACGAAACTTTAGAACCCGCAAAATAATTCTCAAGAAAAAGGTTTTTGTTATAGAAATTTCCTAGCTCATCCGTGATAAAAGCTCGTAAAACTCCTTTTGCAATAAAATGAAGATTTTTAGCAATTTCTCCGTTTCCTAATAGTATTTCTCCTTTTTTAAGTGTTTGGAAATAGGTGGTACTTTCAATCTGTTTCCAAGACTGATCAGAAAGCGGGTAGTAGCTTTCGATAGTCTGTTTTAGATTGTTGAGATATATTTCTTTATTGAAAGTCATTTTTTTAGAGTTTGCCGTGAAGGCGCTAAGACACAAAGTTTTTGTTGCTACGAATTTCACAAATTTCCACAAATTATTTTTATAAATGTTTTCGAATAAAAAAGAAACTGAAAATTAATGATCAACATAGAGAAATCTTTGAGACTTAGCGCCTTTGTGGCAAATAAAAAAAACCGCTAAAAAACAAAAAGCTTTATAGCGGTTTCTCAAAAGAATAGTAATTATTAGCATTAATCAGCATAATGATAAATACTTCTTTTAACTGTATTATCTATTTTTTCTAGCGTAACTTCGGTTACACCACCTGCATAGTTCATTGAGATCGCTACTTTGTCTTTAGTAATTTCATAATCAATAGACATTAATCCGTCTTTATTTATTTCAATAGATTTTTTTTCTGTTGGAAGAGTGGTCAAATAGTACTCTGACTCATCTACTTCTTTATTTTTAATGATATTTTGATAAACCTGGTTAATGTCTGTATCTTTTAGAATACATTCTCTTCCAGATCCCATTTCAACTTCTATATCCTTGCAATCTCCTTCTTCTGGACTTTCTTCTTTTATTTCTTCTTTGGCTACGGTAACAGTATCAGCTTTAGGTTTAGCTGATTCTAATTCTTGCTCTGAACTGTTTTTTTTGCAATTTGTAAATAGTAAAGCTAAAAGCGCAAAAAATGCTATTTTCTTCATTAGTTTAAATTTGTTTAATTAATAGTTTGCCATGAAGGCGCTAAAACGCTAAGTTTTCTTGTTCAAAAGTAAGAAAATAAGTTAAGATTTATTGTTTTTTCAGAAAGAGAAATCGCACGAAATGAGGTAAGAGTATTTAATTGCTGTTTAGAGCTTGTAGAGAAGATTTATCATTTCTAGCGATTACTTTTCATCTCCTTTAACTGCACTCAAAGGACACAAAATAAGATGAAAATCCGTTTAATCTCCAATCCCGAAAGCATTGAGACTACAAGAAACTAAAAAAAACT
Source organism: Flavobacterium chungangensis (assembly GCF_042654045.1). Taxonomy (NCBI): domain Bacteria; kingdom Pseudomonadati; phylum Bacteroidota; class Flavobacteriia; order Flavobacteriales; family Flavobacteriaceae; genus Flavobacterium; species Flavobacterium chungangensis. The sequence continues at coordinate 8,050 of NZ_JBHSFY010000026.1, read as the reverse complement.
TTGAGCCCCAGCACCTTCGTGGCAAATAAAAAAAACAAAAAACGCCATGAAACCCAAAGGTTCCACAGCGTTTTCATCTCAAAAAATAAATAATTAACGGGTAATGTAACAGGTATTATTTCCAGCCGCCGCCTAGAGCGCGGTACAAATCTGTATTGGCTGTAAGTTGTTGTCTTTTGATATCAGCAAGTTCTAATTCGCTTTGCAATAAATTGGCCTGCGCAGTTAAAACTTCAAGATATTCTGCCATACCATTTTTGAATAACAAGTTGGCATTTTTAATCGCTTGCTGCAATGTTTTTACTTTTTCTTTTAAGAAAGTTTCCTGTTGCTGCAATTTCTCTACTTTAACCAAAGCATCCGAAACTTCGCTTACAGCAACCAAAACCGATTGTCTAAAACTTAAAACTGCTTTTTCTCTTTCCGCGACAGCGATATTATATTGTGTTCTCACTCTTTTGTTATTTAAAAGAGGTTGCGTTAATCCGCCCGCAACCGTTCCGAACAATGAAGCCGGAATGTTGAACCAATTGCTGGTTTCGAAAGAGTTTAAGCCACCTTGAGCCGTAATTCTGAGAGCTGGGTATAAATCCGCTTTCGTGATACCGACATTTGCATTAGCCGCTTTAAGAGCCAATTCGGCACTTTTTACATCAGGTCTTCTGCTTACTAATGAAGACGGAACTCCGATTGCTGTATTGTGTTTTACTTCAATTGCACTCAATTGAATAGATCTTTCTTTAGAATTTGGAAAAGAACCTGTTAAAACACTCAAAGCGTTTTCTTGAATCGCAATATTTTGTTCCAATAACGGAATCAATTGTGCTGAGTTTAATTTCTGTGCTTCCGATTGTTGAATCGCCAAAGTGGTTACCTGACCCGCATCGTATTTTAATTTGATAATATTCGTTGTACTATCATTTAAACGAAGGTTTTGTTTGGCAATATCCAATTGTGCATCCAGCATCAAAAGATTATAATATCCTCTAGAAACATTAGCGATAATATTGGTCTGCAATGCTTTTTTTACTTCTTCAGATTGAAGATATCCTGCGTAAGCCCCTTTCTTTTGGTTTCTGATCTTTCCCCAAATATCAGCTTCCCAAGAAAGAGAAGCTCCAGCAGAATAGTCGTCAATATGTTTAGCTCCAATTGCCTGATTTAAGTTTAATCCCGTAAAACTATTGTCTGACGGATTGCTTGTACTTGCGTTTACAAATAAGTTAACCTGAGGTACATTTCCCCATTTTGACTGTGTAAAACGGTATTGGGCAATTTCGATGTTCTTTTCGGCAATCTGAAGGTCGTTGTTTCTCGCAACGGCACTGTCAATTAATTTTATAATATCTTTTTCTGTAAAGAAATTTTTCCACTCCAAATCGGCAATACTGGTTGTATCACTCGAAACCGATGCATTCCTGAAATTCTCAGGAAATGCATCTTTTGGAGTTTCAATATCCTTTGAGACTTTACAGGATATTAAAGTCGTGATCAGAATGGCGAAGGTCACGATTTTGGTTATATGATTTTTCATTTAGTTTTTCATTAAATTTTTTTATCCGTTGGGTTTAGTTTTTTAAACACATAGAAACATAGTTTTTTGAGGATTTAAAAAAGGCGTTTAACTTATTTTAAATACACATAGTTTTGCTATGTGTGGAAACTAGTTTCTTTTATTCTCTTTTTTTGACATAAAAAATCTATGTCTCTATGTGTTAAAACATTTTTTCATCCCTGAGGGTTAAATTTCTGTACAAGTATCTTTTCTAGTTTCTAGATCTCTTGAGATTCTGTACGATATATATCCGATGCCAAATATGATGGCGACAAGAATGGTTGTTATATAGTTTTCCATTTATTATTTTTCTTCGTTATGAATTACAGCGATTGGTTTTCCGCTCACTTTTTCTTGTAAATGCTGGAAGATGATGAATAAAACAGGAATGATAAACAATCCTAGAATTACTCCAGAAAGCATCCCTCCAGCTGCCCCAATACTGATGGAGTGGTTACCTTGTGCTGATGGACCTTTGGCACTCATCATTGGCACTAAACCTACCACAAAAGCAAGAGACGTCATGATAATTGGTCGCAAACGTAATTTTGCTGCCATGATTGAAGCTGCTACTAAACCTTGTCCTGATCTTCTTCTTTGAGCCGCAAATTCCACAATCAGGATGGCATTTTTGGCGAGAAGTCCGATAAGCATGACAAGAGCAACTTGTACGTAAATATTGTTTTCAATTCCAGTTAAACCAATAGCAACGAATACTCCAAAAATACCTGCAGGGATTGACAAGATTACTGCCAAAGGCAAAATGTAACTTTCATACTGTGCGGCAAGTAAGAAATAAATGAATATCAAACACAGTAAGAATATGGTTGCCGATTGCCCTCCTGACGAAATCTCCTCACGAGTCTGGCCCGAGAATTCAAACCCGTAACCTGCAGGTAATTGTTGTGCTGCTACTTCTTCAATGGCTTTAATGGCGTCTCCAGAACTAAATCCAGGTTTCGGAATCGCATTAATAGAAATTGAGTTAAATAAATTGTATCTAGAAGCGGTTTCAGAACCATAAATACGGGATAGTTTAACTAATGTATTTATTGGCACCATTTCGCCTGTTTTGTTTTTTACAAAAACTCTGTCAATTGCTGTAGGATCTGCTCTGTCTTCGATATCGGCCTGAACAACCACACGGTAATATTTACCAAATCGGTTAAAGTCAGATGCCTGTGCACTACCAAAGTATGCTTGCATGGTTTGTAAAATGTCTTTTACATTAACACCCAATTGATTCGCTTTTTCGTCGTTAACTTCTAATTGCAATTGTGGATAATCTGCTTTGAAAGAAGTAAAGGCAACTGCAATTTCTGGACGTTTCATCAATTCGCCGATAAAGTTTTGAGAAATACCGCTGAATTTATCCAGTTTTCCTCCTGTTTTATCCTGAAGAACTAAATCTAAAGCCTCAACGTTACTAAATCCTGGAACAGTAGGGAAACTGAATACGAAGAAACTTCCGCCAGAAATAGCGCCCAGTTTACCACGAACCTGATTCATGATTTCGTCAATGTTTTTTACTTCTCCACGTTCTTCGTTTGGTTTAAGCAATACGAAAACTACTGCAGAAGATGGACTTGTAGAGTTTGTCAATAAGTTGAAACCTGAAATTGCGGTTACAAATCGTGAAGCGTCTAATGCTTTTAAAGTATTCTCAGCTTCAGTCATTACTTTTTGAGTTCCGTCCAATGATGTTCCAGATGGCGTATTTACTGCAATCGCAATAAATCCTTGATCTTCTGTTGGAATAAACCCTTGAGGAGTTGTTTTTACCATTACCACTGTTGCCAATGTAATTAAAGCCAATCCGCCTAAACTTAACCATTTTCTTCTAATTAAGAATTTAAGTCCGCCTGTGTAACGGTTTGTTAACGATTCAAAACTGCTATTGAAAGCGCTAAAGAATTTCTCTTTAAATCCTTTTTTCACATAAGGCGCGTCGTGATCGTGAGCTCCGTGATTATCTTTTAAGAATAATGCCGCAAGCGCAGGGCTCAATGTTAAGGCATTTACTGCCGAAATTACAATTGCAATGGCCATCGTAAAGGCAAACTGACGATAGAAAACTCCTGTTGAGCCTTCCATAAAACCAACCGGCAGGAATACAGCAGCCATTACCAACGTAATCGAGATAATAGCACCCGTTATTTCGTGCATTGCTTCATGGGTTGCGATTTTTGGAGACAAACGTTTGTGCTCCATTTTCGCATGCACCGCTTCGACTACCACAATGGCATCATCGACCACAATACCAATCGCCAGAATTAATGCGAAAAGTGTTAAAAGGTTGATCGAAAATCCGAATAACTGCATGAAGAAGAACGTTCCTAAAATTGCTACAGGTACAGCAATGGCCGGGATTAATGTTGATCTAAAATCTTGCAAGAAGATAAATACCACAATAAATACCAGTATAAAAGCTTCTATTAATGTATGTTCAACCTGTTCGATAGATTGGTCAAGAGATACTTTTGTACTATAGAAAATATTGTGTTTGATGCCTTTTGGAAAATCTTTAGAAGCCTTTTCCATCATTTTGTTAATGGCAATCTGAATATCATTTGAGTTAGATCCAGCTAACTGAATAACCCCAATTACAATTCCTTTTTTACCATTTAAACGAGTTAAACTGTTGTAAGAGTAAGCACCCAATTCAACTCTCGCTACATCTTTTAAGCGAAGTACTGAGCCATCTGCATTAGAACGTATAGCAATATTTTCATAATCTTCTGGTTTAGTTAATTTCCCTTTGTATTTAATAACGTATTCAAAAACTTCTTTGCTTCGCTCTCCAAATTTCCCCGGAGCTGCTTCCAAACTTTTGTCTTGGATAGCGCCCATAACTTCGCTTGGAGTTACTTTGTAAGTCGACATTTGTGTTGGATTCAACCAAACACGCATAGAGTAATCTTTTACACCACCAAAAATACTAGCAGAACCTACACCTGGAATACGTTTTAATTCTGGAATAATATTAATCTGCGCATAGTTGGCAACGAAAGTCTGATCGTATTTTGCTTCATCATCAGTGTACATCCCAATTGCCATGATGAAACTGTTTTGCTGTTTCGCCGTAACAATACCTTGTTGTACAACCTCTGCAGGAAGCTGGCTTGTTGCTTGAGCAACACGGTTTTGCACGTTTACCGCAGCCTGATCGGCATCTGTACCCAGTTTAAAGAAAACTGTAATAGCTAAAGTACCGTCGTTACTGGCTGTAGAACTCATGTATGTCATGTTTTCTACACCATTTATAGATTCTTCGATAGAAGGTGCCACAGAACGTAAAACCGTTTCTGCGTTGGCTCCCGGATATACCGCCGTTACCAAAACCGATGGAGGCGCAATATCAGGAAACTGTTGTAAAGGCAGTTTAGTTAAACCCAATACCCCCAGAATCACCAATAAAATGGAAATTACGGTTGCCAGTACAGGTCTTTGTATAAATATTTTGAACATTATTTCTTCTGATTATTTTTTGTTAGTTACTTCGGCAACTTTAGTTGATTTTTCAGGCTGAATCGCTTGCCCGTCCTGAAGTTTGTCAATACCGCTTAACACGATTTGGTCGCCGGTTTTTACACCTTCTTTAATTAAATAATTGGTTCCGCTTTTACCTACAACAATGATTGGCATTTTAGTCACTTTGTTGTCTTTGCCTACTGTGAAAACAAATACTTTGTCTTGCATTTCAACTGTAGCTGACTGCGGTACTAAAATCGCATCGTCATGGTTTAATCCTAAACGGATTCTTCCTGTATTTCCAGAACGTAACGTTCCGTTTGCATTTGGGAAAGTTGCTCTAATTGTGATGGCTCCTGTAGTTTTATCAAATTGGCCGTCAACCATATCAATTTTTCCGGTTTGAGGATACGCGTTGTTATCAGCCAAGATCAAAGTAACTGGAGGTAATTTTTTGATTTTATCACCAAGAGAGCTTCCTTTATATTGCTCTTTAAAGTTGATGAAATCAGTTTCACCCAAAGAGAAATATGCGAACACTTCGTGTACATCAGATAAAGTAGTAAGTGCTTCAACATCAGATGCAGAAACTAAACTTCCTTGTTTTTTAGGCAGTCTTCCAATGTAACCGCTTACAGGAGCAGTTACGTTGGTATATCCTAAATTAATTTTAGCGGAACCTACCATTGCTTTTGCCTGCTCGATATTGGCAGCAGCAATTTTCTGAGAAGCTTTAGCTGTTTTTAACTGATAATCAGAAACTACTTTGTTCTGAACTAGCGGAGTCAATTTGTCAACTTCTAAATTAGCGTTGATCAAAGCCGCTTCTGCTGCGTGAAGACTTGCTAAAGCATTGTTTAACTGCTCGCGAAACGGACGCTCATTGATTTTAAATAAAGTTTGTCCTTTACTTACATAAGCACCTTCGTCAACAAAAATTCTGTCTAGGTTTCCACTTACTTGAGGACGAATCTCAACATCAACAGTTCCTTGTATAGAAGCAGGATATTCAGCGTCAGTAGTAGTATTGGCACTTGTGATTGCTAAAACTGGTAAAACCGGTGGAGGTGGAGCAGTAGGCGCTTGATTTTTGTCGCCACAGCTGCTTAATACTAAGGCCAGAATAAAACTGGTTATAATTACATTTTTCATTTTCATAGTGGTTTTAATTGGTTGAACATTTTCTCGGATAAAATTCTTTGGTATTCTGGCATTCTCGGGATTCATATTTAATTGAATTAAATTATCTAACGTTGTTAAGTAAAAGTGCACAAATTTCCATACAGTAAGCCTTTCCAATTTTATTACAAAATCAGTATTAAATTATCTAACGATGTTAAGTAAAAGTCTAAAAAAAGAGCTTTTATTACCTTTATTAAATTTTCTAACAGTGTTAAGCGAAAGTTATAAAAAAAAGGATTTTATATTATCCCGTTTAAATCATTTTACACTGTTAAGTAAAATTGGAAAATTTTTTTATTGTATAGATTTTATGATACCACCAATGGCATCCTTCAAAATCTGAGCATTTATTGTTTCTAAAATATCGCTTTTGTTAATGATGTTGATGGCGATTAAACCATGAATAACAGAAAAGAAAGTAAAATATTTTTGTTTAATGATATCTTCACTAGGATTGCTGTCTTTCATTACTTCAGCAATTACTTGAGTGAATAATTTGTAAGGTCCCTCCTGAGCCGAACATCGCTGTGCGCAGCAAGTCATTTGAACACCAAACATTAACTGATACATTTCAGTATTAGTAAAAGCGAAGTCCCAGTAAGTCATCCACATGGCTTCTAATTGATCTTCGGGTTTTTCAAACTTGTCAATTGCAATCTGCAGTTCTTTTGTGAGTTTGATAAAACCTTTGCCAGTCAGTTCTTCTAGTATTGCTTCCTTATTCGAGAAATATTCATAAATAATAGGAGCAGTATATTCGATTCTGTCGGCAATTTTACGCATACTCAAACCATTCCAGCCTTCTTCTTTTACGATATCATAAGCAGCGCCAAGGATATTATTCCTTGTCTCTTCTTTTTGTCTTAAAATTCGATCTTTGCTAGCCATTGTATTCAAGTATTAAATCGTTTAACACTGTTAGGCAAATGTATGGCAGATTTTCGAATTTCAAAATATTTTTATCATAATATTTTCTTATCGTACAATAAGTGTTTTTAAAATTCTTTGCGAAGTCCTTATTTTATTGAACTTTAATTGGTGTAGTTTTTTTTAAGAAGCAGATCTTTTTCGACTTTTAAGACCATTTGTCCCGCTCTTCATTATATTTTTTGTGGTGAACCCCACCACAAAAAGATGCCATTTCGATCGGGGCTAGGAGGGAATATGTATTTTTCATTAGAACTTTGTCAAAATTTCAAACTTTAACAAAGTTGACAAGAACGATTCTCTTGCCATAAAATTCCGTAGGAATGAAATATTTATAGATTGTTGGATACGCAGCTTACAAAAAAGCTCCAGCGGAGCGACATATTAATTATTGTAAATCAAAAAAATGTTTCGCCCTGCTGGGGCTCTTGTAAGATGAGAATCATTATTTCTATAAATATTTCGTCCCTCTGGGACTTTTGTAGAAAATGATTTTAATGTTGATTTTGTCATTCTGAGGAACGAAGGATCACACTCACAAATCGACAAAGATTAGAATTTCACAAATAAACAAAGCACAAAATTCTCATCCCGTATAATTCCGGAGGAATGAAATATTTATAGATGGTTTGATATGCGGTTTACAAAAAAGCTCCAGCGGAGCGACATATTAATTATTGTAAATCTAAAAATGTTTCGCCCTGCTAGGGCTCTTGTAAATTGAGAATCATTATTTCTATAAATATTTCGTCCCTCTGGGACTTTTGTAGAAAATGATTTTAATGTTGAGTTTGTCATCCTGATTTCTATGATAAAACCAAATCTTTTTCATAAAAGGTTTGGTTTTTTATTACCGCAAAAACTCGATGGATTATTTTGTTTCTCACGGCATTTAAAACACTCATTTTATTTTTT
>NZ_JBHSFY010000025.1:0-42885 GCF_042654045.1 Flavobacterium chungangensis | reverse complement strand
ATGCAAATGAATAATGTTTAACAACTACTAATTCTACACACTCAAGTTTGAATTCATAGCTGTGCTTGACTTTTCTTTCCATAAAAATGCCCCCAAATAGCGTCTAACTTTTTGGGGGCAGTGCAAATTATAAGTCTGCCTTTTTTATTTAAGTTTTATTCTATTTTAATGTTGTTTTTCTCAGCGATTTTTTTGAATAAATCTTCTTTGTTTTCCGATTTCATTTTCTGGTAAAGAGCACCAATAAGCTGTTCAGAATCTTTTGCATATTCTGAGTTTTCATTGGTATAAATGATATGGGCCAAAAAAAGATTATCCAATGCTTTTTCATCATCTTTCAGCATGAAATAGTTTTTTCCAGCACCAAAATAGCCTTCAGCATTGTTTGGATGATATTGGATTAGCTTTTCATAATAACTTATCGCAGTTTGATAATCAGATTTAAAAGTATAAGCAACACCAATATTCATCAAGGCAAAATTTCCTTCGGGATAAATTTCGAGCGATTTTTTGTAATATTTAATGGCATTATCATAATCGTCTAACTGTCTGTAAGAAACCGCCATATCATCAAGAGCAAGAACAAAATTTGGATCTTCTTTTAAAGCCATCTGAAAACTTTCAATAGCCATTTTATAGTTGCTCTGGCGCATAAAATCTTTTGCAATTACATAAGAGTTCTGCGCGTTTTGATTTTTTGATTTGCTATAAAAAACATCGTCTTTGTTTTCCGTTAATTCTGGAACCAGATTTGGACATTTTTTTGAAATGACACCTTGAACTTTCAAAATCATACCCTGAATGCCTTCAACTGTATTTATTGATTCTCTAACTTTAGGATCTTTATCTGTCAAGATTAGTTCGCTCATTGGTTTAGTTAGACAATCTCTATAAACATCTTCGGTAATTTTCGAACTTTTTTCTAAACACTCACATGCTTTTGTGGCAATTTTTTCTTCAACGGTTTGCGCATTCAGTGCCAGAAAGCCGCTAAAAGTTAAAATTAACGAGAAGTTTTTTTTCATTTTAAATGATTAAGGTTAGAGTGATTTTCTTATTCTGGTTTAACAACTGCCGGTTTCAAAGTATCTTTACTTACCGCCAAACTATCTACTGGAATAACAGGCTCAAGAGGTTTTACTGACGGTACATATCTTTTGATTTTCTGCTGTATTAAAATGGCATCATTTAAAACAAATGGTGTTGGCATCATCCAATCATTTCTTGGTTTAACATTCAATAGCGGATTGCTCATTAAATCGAATGAACTTTCGATTAAATCCATATCAAAAATAGACGATTTATTGATGTAGAATTCCATTTCAAGCGGTTCATTCCCTACAACATAATAGCATAAAATTTTGCTATCTTCTCTTTGCAGACGATTTCCTTTTTCGCCAGAAGTTGCCACTCCATTTGCTTTAAAGTTAAAGAACGTCATTTTCGGATTAGCATAAATGTCATAACGGTTTACTTTTCTGTTTGGAGTAATTTTGATTTTTAAATATCTATTATTTCCAATGACACTGTCTCTTAAAAACTGAATTGTTGGTTTCGGAACTTCAACAACAGGAGCAATAGCGCTATAGGTAAACGTTGTGTTGTATTTGCTTGCGAGAGGAAGGGTATTTAATCCAACTGCTTTTTGATTGTTTTCGCCTAGGTAAGATTTAGTCCATTCGTCCAAATTAGTATCGTATGTGGTCCAAACAGCCGAATTTTTGTCTGCATTGTAAACATATAATAAACTATTCGATTTTGCTTTGCCATATTCGTAACCAGAATTGTATCCTGCGTAAATGAAGAATGCGATAGAAGAAAGGAAGAAAACAACGATCCAAGCTCCTTTTTTTGCAAATGCTCCAAATATTGGAAGTAACAATCCGAACAAGAGAACGGTTAGAACAGCACTTCCGTACAATATTTTAAGGCCTAAGCCAACTGGAAACATTACTATGAAAGGCGCAACAATTGCTAGGGCAGGAATAGAAAATAGTAAATTCATTCCTAAACTGTAATGTTGTGTAAAAACAAAGATTCCGAATAATAATATTCCGAAATAAACCGGAATAATTAAGAAACCTGCACCTGTTAAGCTATTTGCTAAAAAGGCATTGATGATGATCCAAGTCAGTAACGGCGCCACAAAATGGTTCATCGTAGTTTTTGCCTCAGAAAAATGATGGTAAAAAGCAAAACAGATTGCAATACTTAACGTAACAAAAGCGCCAATGTAGGCATGACCGTTATAAGTAAATCCGTTTAGAAGATCAGAATACTGCGGGTAGATTTCAAGAACAAGTTTCCATCCTAAAAACGTTACCAATCCTGCAATTATAAGTGATCCAAGAAGTGGAACAAAACCTTTAAAAATTTCTGTGAAAGTAATGATTCGTTTTACTTTTCCAACGAAAATGAAAATAACCAATAAGCCAAAAGCAATAAGTGTCATTGGCATTACCCAAGTAAACGGATAACTGATGAAAGTAAAAGGAGCGTTGAAATAAACATCGTCTTCTGTAGACTCGGTTTGGTTTAAATCAATATTAGAGAAGTATTTTATCAAAGGCATGATGTAAGTGCCTTGATGCGCCAATGTGTTTTTGTTTAGATGCTGAACATCATCTTGTTGCGTATGATAGTTAAAATGCCCATCTATAAATGCAAAATTAAAACCTTGAATATTTCCTTGTTCTCTAAAAACGGTTAAATCGGTATCGTTAGGAAGCATTTTGTAAATACTATACATTAACGAATTTGAAACGGGATGAGAAGGTTTTGCTTTGGTAAATTCCTTAATCAGAGCTTGGTTTCCTTTATTGGTTTCCATCAACATGTAGCTTGGTCCAGAAGTTCCTCTTGCTTCAAAGTTTAAAACCAAACCAACGTCTTTTGCCCAAGGATGTTTGTTTACGAATAAAGCAGCGCCATTTAATCCTAATTCCTCAGCATCTGAGAATAATATGATAATATCGTTTTTTTGAGGATGTTTTGAGTACAAAAAGGCACGAACACCTTCTAAAATGGTAGCGACTCCAGAAGCATCGTCGCTTGCGCCTTTTGAGAATGAGTGCGGCGCACTATCATAATGAGAAAGAAGTAAAAGTGCTTTGGTATTGTTAGTTCCTTTAATTCGAGCCAAAATATTTTTTGACTTTACCAAAAGACCTTTATCGTTTAGAGTAAAACCTTCCTGGACACTCGTTTCTAAGCCAATTCGGTTTAATTCTAGCTTTAAATAATTGGCAACAAGTTCGTGATTGGTTGATCCTACATAGTGCGGTTTCTGTGCAATAATCTCGACCTGATTTAAGGCTCTTTCGGTCGAAAATTCAGCAAGAGCTTCGTCATCTTTAGAGATTCCTTGCGGCATCATCGTGGCGTATATAATGCCAAGTAAGGCTAAAACGCAGACTATGGCTAGAATTGAGGTGGGGTTTTTTCTCATGGTAATAAATACTAACTATATTTCTTTTTTAACAAGCATAAAATAATCATTGTCCAAGGAACGATAGCCTTGATCGTACAAGAAATAATATGTATTTCCTGTCTTGGTCTGTAAAATGTTTGTAAAGAACTCAAAATCAAAACCTTTTGTTAGTAATTTATCTCTCGAAGCTTTCGATTTTCCGTCTACATTTAACTCTGCCAAAATACGGTAATTTTTGCGTAACTTGTTGTTTATATTTCGCATGAAATTCGTACTATCTTTATTTATTTTGTTATTGTAGGCATTTCGACAACTGTCTGAGCAGAATTTCTTGTCTTCTCTGCCAACAATTTTGGCTGAGCATTCGAGGCATGTTTTCATGAATTCAATTTTTTAATTTCATAAAGATCGGATCTTCTGTCTTTTAATGTTTTTACGCTTCCATGTTCATGAAGTTCTTTCAGTAAGTTTAAATCAACATCAACAATTAGGGTCATTTCGGTGTTTGGCGTCGCTTCTGCTTTGATTCCGTTACTTGGAAAAGCAAAATCGGATGGTGTAAATACAGAAGACTGCGCATATTGAATATCCATATTATTTACTTTCGGAAGATTTCCAACGCAACCTGCTATGGCTACATAACACTCATTTTCGATGGCGCGTGCCTGCGAACAATGTTTTACGCGAGTGTACCCGTTTTGAGTATCTGTTAAAAATGGTACAAACAAAATATTCATTCCCTCATCTGCTAAAAGTCTAGAAAGTTCTGGAAACTCAACATCATAACAGATTAAAATTCCGATTTTACCGCAATCGGTATCAAAGGTTTTAAACTGAGATCCGCCTTTCATTCCCCAATGGATAACTTCGTTTGGTGTGATATGAATTTTGGTATACATTTCTGATGTTCCATCTCTTTTGCATAAGAAACCAACATTATAGAGATTTCCACCTTCCAAATAAGGCATACTTCCAGTAATGATATTGATATTGTATGAAATGGCAAATTCCTGAAACTTTTTTCTAATGGGATCAGAGTGACGAGCCAATTCACGAATGGCCTCTGCCTCTGACAAATGATTGTAGTCGGCCATTAAAGGGGCAATAAATAATTCTGGAAATAAAGCAAAATCAGAACCATAGCCCGAAACGGCGTCAATAAAAAATTCGGCTTGTTCAAAAAGCGCTTCAACATTATTAAGCGGACGCATCTGCCACTGAATTAATCCTAAACGAATAATATTCTTCTTCAGATTAATCAGTTTCGGACTATCATCATAGTAAATATTATTCCATTCCAATAGAACCGCAAATTCTTTCGATTCTTCATCTCCTTCAAGGTAATTTTTGATGACTCTCAAAACGTGAAAATCGTTGCTTAACTGAAACGAAAGAACCGGGTCGTACAATTCTTTGGTGCGTACTTTTTCGATATAAGCTTTTGGAGACATCTTTTTGGCATGTTCTCTATAGTTCGGAATTCTTCCTGCAAAAACAATCGCCTTAAGATTCAATTGTTCGCAAAGTTCCTTTCTTGCATCATACAAACGACGTCCTAAACGCAAGCCTCTATAATTTGGATGAATAAAAACATCTATTCCGTATAAAATTTCAGCATTCGGATTGTGGGTCGAAAAGGTATAATCCCCACTAATCTGCTGATAATTATGTCTTTTTTCTACTAATTTTTCGTCAACAATAAGAGATAGGGCAGAGCCAACAACTTTTCCGTCAACCAAAATCACCAGTTGTCCTTCTGGAAATATTGAAAGAAGTCTTTCTATATCCTCAGATCTCCAATAAGAATCGGCCATTTCTGGATACGATTCGATCATCGATTTCTTTAATTGTTTATAGTCTTCTATTTCAAGATTTCGTAACTCTACTTTTTTAATTTTTGCCTGCATATCGTAAGATTTATCTCAAATATACAAAAAACAATTTCCATTTACAAACGCTTACAAATAGTTACAGTCGATAGTAAATAGTTAATAACCGACTGTCTCGTCTTGGCTTTCGCATCTTTGCCATGTTGAATTTGATAAACGATTCAATTTAATAGTAACATTAAAATATTTATACGCCATGAGTGCAATTAGAAACAAAGTACAGTTAATTGGGAATGTAGGGAACGATCCAGAAATTAAAACATTAGAAAGCGGTAGAAAACTAGCACACCTTACGATCGCAACAAATGAGATTTATAGAAATGATAAAGGCGAGAAAGTAGAACAAACAGAGTGGCATCGCATAACTGCTTGGGGAAAAACTGCAGAACTTATAGAAAAGTATGTCGTAAAAGGTAAAGAAATCGCTGTTGAAGGAAAATTGACACACAGAAGTTATGATGACAAAAACGGAGAGAAACGTTATATAACCGAGGTTGTAGTAAATGAAATTTTACTTCTAAGTAAATAACGCTTTTGCGAAATTGTTAAACCCGACAGGTTTTGAAACCTCTTGGGTTCGCTATAAATTTAAAATATTCCGTTAGGAATATCTCGTCGGTAGAAAAAAAATGATTTTGTTTGTGTAGTGTCCTGTAGGGACACCTGTTTTGCGAAATAATATATCCATGTAATCAATCAAACGTTCCTACGGAACGTAACACGGCAATTCAAATCGAATTCTACCGATGAGACATTCCTACGGAATGATTTTTTATGCGCAGAAAATGATTCGTTAAACCCGACAGGTTTTAAAACCTGTCGGGTTTAATATTTTACTGGAAATTGTTTTTATAAAATTGATACACCATTAGCATCAGTTGTAAGAACTTCGCTCATATAATCAAAAAAAGATCTCATGTTTTTGAAAGCATCCAAGGCCAGTTCTAAAAACTGTGGACTCAATACTTCTTCATCGGTAAAACACTTAATGACCAAAAATTGTTTGAAACGAAGCAAATCAATAGCCGGATGATCAACATCAAAACCTTTTGGCTTTGTTTTGAGCTGTTCCCCTTGCAAAGTGCCGAAATTGCTTTTGAAAGAATCTGAATTCAATATTTCTTGAAAGGTTTCGGGATCATGAGCAAATTCAGTTCTTATTCGTTTTAAATCTGCAGCATTTGGTCCCCAGAAACCACCAGCAAAAAAGCTGTTTCCTTTTTCCAGATGAAAATAATAACCGCCACGTCTGGCTGCAGTTGCTCGTGTGTAACTTCCTCCCCAATAATGTTTAAAAGGAGTTTTATCTTTAGAAAAACGAATGTCTCGATAAATTCTGTAAACACTTTTCTTGCCCGAAGCATTTTCTAAAACATCAGTTTTGGAAAGTTCCTTCAGTAAAGCGTCTGCAAAATTTTCAATATGATTGAGCTCTATTAAATATTGTGGTTTATGCTCTTCAAACCAAGGTTTATTGTTGTTCTTTTTCAGTTCAACTAAAAAGTCAAGACTAGATTTGGGAATTGTAACAGTGTTTTCCATAATTGAATTTAAAAATCGAAAGTGACTGCAATTTAAAACTAAAAAACCCACCAGAGAAATCTGATGGGTTTTTCTATATTGTATTAAGCAGTTTTTTTGAATAAGTCAAACATAGGACAGCGTGAGCAGCGTTTCTTTTCGCTCTTTTTATATTTCTCACAGCAAGAAGATTTACAGTTTTCAATCTTCTTAATTTTATCAAGGATATCTTTGTTTTTCTTTTTCTTTTTATCCTTTTTTTTGTCCTTGTCTTTTTCTTTCTTGCTCACTTTTTCCTCTGAATTTTAAAAACAGAGACAAATATAAACCAAAAAAGTTATTTTTAAATGTTCTAAATAAACTTTAACTTTTTTATTTAGGATTGATAGCGATTGAACTCGTAACTGTTAATTGCTGAATATCACGATCAAACAAATAAAGTCCACCTTTATCATCACCAATTAAGTTGATTTTATCTAAGATAGATTTAGCTGTAGCTTCTTCTTCAATTTGTTCAGAAACGTACCATTGCAAGAAATTGTGCGTAGCATAATCTCTTTCTTCAAAAGTAATGTGCACTAATTCGTTGATAGATTGCGAAACAAAAAGTTCGTGATTGTAAAGCTCCTCAAACATTTCTTTGAAAGTAGTATAAGTTGTTTTTGGTGCTTTAAGATCTGTTACCTGAGCGTGTCCTCCGCGTTCGTTTACATACTTAACTAGTTTAAGCATATGTGCGCGCTCTTCATCTGACTGTGTGTACATAAATTGAGCGATTCCCTCTAATCCTTGCACTTCAGCCCAACAAGCCATAGAAAGATAAGTTTGCGAAGATTCTGCTTCTATGCGGATTTGCTTGTTTAAAGCCGATTCAATATTTTTTGCTAACATAATAAGTGTCTTTTTTGTAAAATTAAGCAAAATTTTCCATTGCATTTTTCTAAAGCTCCAAAACATTAGACTCTTAGGTTAATTTCAGCAAAATAGTAGTTACTAGTTAGGCTTTCATTATGTAGCATAAAAAAAGCCCCTAAGAAAAATCTTAAGGACTTTCGAATCAAGTATTAAAAAGAAATTATTTTACAATAAAAGTAACTCGTCTAGCTAATCTTCTAGCTTCGTCAGAATCTTTTTGAATTGATGTATCTGCACCATTTGCAACAACATTTAAACGAGAAGAAGCGATTCCAGCTTTTTCGAAAATTGTTTTTACGTTAGTAGCTCTAGTGTAAGATAATTTTTCATTATACTCAGCTTTTCCAACTTGGTCAGCATAACCAACAAGGTCTAGAGATGCAGAAGGGTTTTTTCTTAAGTAATTTAACACAACGTCAATCGCAGCTGTTGAGTTCTCGATTGGAGTTGTTTTATTGAAATCAAAGTAAACACTGTAATATTTGTCATTAATCATTCTTCTGATTAATTCATTATCAGTTGCCTGAGGAGTGTTTATTTGTTTTTCAACAACTACTTCTTTTTGAGCAGGTATTTTTTTGATTTGTGCTTCAAGATCTGCTACTTTGCTTTCTAAACCAGAAATATCCACATTGTTACCTTCACTTGAAGTTACAGTCCAGTCTGCATGTTTTGCATTTTTCCCTAAGTACACATTTAAACCAATTGTACCATTAAAAATCAATCCTGAGAAACCTCTGTTTTGAGCTACATAAGCTCCGTCAAAGGTATGATCTTGTGATGCATTCAAAATAGTAGAGAAATCACCCGTTAAAGCAACTCTGTTTGATAATTTTATTTGTCCAGTTACACCGGCAATAAAGTTACCTACTTCATCTGCTCCTTTAAAGTTATCACTTCTTAACTGACCATAACCGAAACCAGCATGTCCTAATAAACCAACAGTGTTTGTCCATGTTTCAAAATTCATGATACGGCCTAAGTTAGCAACAGCCTGTAAATCTACTCTGTAGTTTTTTGAATCAAAATCGATAGAGTTGCTTTTTGAAGTAAAACTGTTGTATCCAAAATCGGCCTTTAAACCAAATTTGTTGTTGAACATATAACGAACCCCTAATTCACCAACCCAAGGACTTGGAGTACTTGTTGAGTAACCTGCTGAAAATGAGCGTTGAGGTTTAGTTAGTCCGCCAGCTAGTTCTACAGACCACTTATTATAGCTGCTATTGTTTTCTGTTTGCGCATGTACTCCTGTTAAAGCCAGGGCAAATGCAAGAGTCATTACAATTTTTTTCATTGTTTCTTAATTTTAAATATTGTCCAAAACAACAACAAATTGTAAGTAAAAACTTTCCCTAAAAGCCAAAAAAGTATTAAAATAGGGTAATTGGCAAAAATCTAAGCGATAAAAAATAAGGAAAATAAAAGCAAATAGGTTTTATCAGCGAATGGGTTTAATTAAATCCGTCAGTAAATTTGCGAAGAACAAGCTGTTTCGCAACAATATCATAATAAGTTAAAATGGTGTAATTACTTAGTTTAACAGAATTAGGAAGAACTGCTTCTCTATGGGAATCTAAAAAGTAGAAGATTTTATCTGTAGCAAAAGGTTCGTGTGTTTCTTGTGTTGGTTCTAGTTTTTTGGTCCATATACTTTCAAAAAAAACAGAATAATTGGTCTCAACATTGTAATAATTGTTTGATGGAAAATCTCCAAAAGGATCACTAAAATTAAAGCCATTAATAGATACTGTATTGAAATCTCTTCCGCTTCCTCCTAGTGTGATAAACAGATTTTTGTCGTTTTTATAAACCGAAACTCCGGCGTCAAGAGAAGATAAAGCTTTTAAAAATTTTGCTGTATTCTTTAATTTTCTGGGCTCACGATCTTCAATTTGCATTAGTAATGGGGAATTACTAAAACGAATGGTGTCTTTTTTTGAAACCGCAAAAGACTTTATCGATTCACCAGATCCATAATCTTTGATGTCAAGCAAAAGCTCGTCGGCATTAAGATTAATTTGATATAATTTATTCTCGTGATAATAAGAATTAGACGTTTTTGGATTTTTATCTCCAACAGGTTTTAAAAATGTCTTTTCTTTTATTTCTAGATTTTCTAAATCAATATCAAACAATTGCGTTTTTCTAAAGTTTTGATCTAAAGTTAGAATCAAGCGATTAGGAAGGGTATAAATTTTACTTTTGGCAGTAACCTTATACAACGGATTGTATTCGCCAGATCCCATCAGTTCTATTGGATTTTCAAACAAAATTTGATGAAATGTTTTAGGCTGGTTTTTCTGATCTATAAATTTGAAAGCGCTAAAATCTAAAAACTTTTGTTCGGCCATTCCGTTTTTAAAAATAAAAGCAATCAAAGCCTCTTTTGTTCGATCTTTCATCAACAAATAGAAGTTGTTGTCTCTCTGATAATTTGTTATTAGCGAATTCTCTTCAAGCGGAATCTGAAATTTTAATGCTCTAGAGGTTTTGTTTTCCAGATAATATTTAATTAAAATAATTGATTTGTCTTCTTTCGAAAACCAATATAAAGTAGGATTTCCATCTTCGCTAAAACTGTAACCCATTAAAGATCTGTTTTGAGTATACTGACGATTTGTAACAAATTTATCTCTAAGAAATAAAGCACTATTGTATTTTAATATCGAAAGGCTATCTGCACTGGCAGCAAAAAGGAAGACATCATGAGTAACAGTATTCTCGCCAGTCATGATATCAGATTCTCGGATTTTGTTTTTTAAATCTATTGCATAAGAAGTCAGCACTGTTTGACTTAACAAAACAGAACTAGAGATTAAAAACAAAAAAAGGAAAATTCGTTTCATATGTTTTTGGGCGCAAAAATCATTCCGATTATTTTACTGATTCATAAGCTCTTGAAAAAGATCTACAAACTGACCAACGTGCATTCCGTCCATTAAACCATGATGCACATAAACGGCCATTGACATGGTTCTTTTTCCAGTTTCGGAAACCATCATTTTGCCAAAAGAAATTTTTGGACAGCTGTCTGGATACGTAAAACTGCGTGCATGGGTTATGGAACTAAAATTCAACCACGGAATTGCCGAAAAATGAATCAAGTTGTCATCATCAAAAGATCTTGTGAAAAGTCCAGTGGTGTTTTGAATGCGTTCGATTTCAGTTAATGCAATTTGTTCGAATGTTTTAAAATCTGGGTGATATTCAATTAAAGAAAATCCGAAAGTACCATCTTCGCGACCAATTGTTGCCGATGCATCAATTTGGTCGTTTATGTATATTTTGTCTTCTGAAATTCGATATCTAAAATTCTCAATGGCGTTTACTGCAGCCAAAGTTTTATGCAAATAGAAAATAAAGAAAGAAGCGTTTATACTTTTTGCGGTTTGATACGCTTTGGTGCAGTCAATTTCTACAGTGACTCCAAAAAAGGGTTCTTCCATTTGTTTAAAATGGGCAAAATGCTCTTTTCTATTCCAATTTTCTAGATCTAAAAGTGTTTTCATTATAATAAATTCGGAACCACTTCTGCAATAGTTTCAAATGAACTAAAATGCTCGTGTTCTATAGTATGATTAATTTTTTCGTGTTCCCAAGTAGTGTGAAACGGAATATGAACAGCATAACCGCCAATTCCTAAAACAGGAAGAACATCTGATTTTAATGAATTACCAATCATCAAAAATTCGTGTGGTTCAATATCTAAACGGCCTAAAAGTTTCTGATAATCAATTTCTTGTTTGTCTGACATTACTTCGATATGATGAAAATAATGCCCCAAACCAGAACGATGCAATTTGCTGTGCTGATCTTTTAGATCGCCTTTTGTAGCAACGACCAATTTGTATTTTCCTTTTAAAGTTTCAAGAGTTTCTTCAATTCCGTCCAGCAATTCGATTGGTTTTTCCAGTAATTCTTTTCCGTATTGAATGATTTTTTCAATGACTTCAACGGGAATGGTATTGTTCGAAATATTCATCGCAGCTTCAATCATCGAAAGAATGTATCCTTTAATTCCATATCCGTACAAAGGCAGATTGGCAATTTCTATTTTGAATAATTCCTGCGAAATGCCTTGATGTGAAAGATAATCTTCCATTAAAGCGCAAAATTTATGTTCGGTTTCCTCGAAATAAGGTTCGTTTACAAACAAAGTATCATCGGCATCAAAAGCGATTACTTTTAAGTTTGGTATTTTAGTTTTATGTAACATAGAGTTTTTTGTTTCAAGTTCTGTTTGTTTCAGGTTTCAGGTTTTTCGCCACAGATCATTGAGGTTAAAATGATTTTTAAAATCTGCTCAATCTGCCGAATCTGCGTGAAACTATAATATCAATTTTTAGAAAAAAGCCCTTTCAAAGAAATCGTTTTATCGTAAAACGTAATTCGGATTCCGAAAAGCAGAATGATTCCGCCCAAAACCATTTGTAAAGTTATTTGTTCTTCCAAAAACAACCAAGCTAAAATTGAGGTAATTACAGCTTGACTCAATAAACTTAACGAAACTCTTGTCGCGCGCATGTGTTGCGTGGCATAACTAATCGAAAGCCAAGCACACAATTGGCAAATTACAGCTTTAAGCACCAAAACAAACCAGCCCATATCTGTAAATCCTGTAAAAGGTTCGTTTAATGAATAACATAAAATTCCCAAATAAATACTTGAAGCTATTAAACTAATCGTCATAAACGAAAGAACATCGACCTCTGAAAGGACATTTTTGCTAACCAAAAGATAAATGGAATATAGAATGCCAGATAAAACGGCAAATAGAAATGCTTTATCGAAGTTTAAATCGATAAAAAACTCAAAACCGACCAAAGTGACCATTCCGAATAAAGCGACCAATGTTCCAATCCAGAAATTTGTTGCAGGTTTTGCTTTCAGAAAAAAGAAAGAACCAATTCCAACCCAAACAGGAGATAAATTCGTAAGAAGCGAAGCCTGAGTCGCGCTTGATTCCTGAATAGCGATATTCCAAACGGCAACATCAGACGAAAATAAAACACCGCAAAGTATTGCCAAAAGTGCGAATTTTAGTTTTGGAAGTTTAAAGTTTCCGCTAAAAAGTACATAAGGCAGTAACAGAACAACAGCAAAGAACATTCGGTAAAAAGCCGAAATTAATCCTGGTGTTAAACGCAATTTTACCAATATCGGGAAAATAGATATGCAGAGTATACCGCAGATTAGGGCTAATCTTGGTTTTGTGAGTTTCATTAGATGTATTTTATTCTTGTATTATTTTTCAAAGATAACTTAGAAAGCGACTATTTTGAAAGGAAAAAGCGCGAATCGATTAAAATTAATAATTGATTCACGCTTTTTTGTTGTTTTAAGCAGCTAAAAATTTACTGCAGGCTTTCTGAATTTGTTTATCCGAAAACGGTTCAAGAGTTTCGGCAAGCATTTCACTGGTTTTGATGCATTCCATCATTTTTGATCTTAGCTCTTTGTCATCTCCCAATTCTGTTTCAAGAATTCGCTTGAAAATTTCAGACAAATAATGGGGCTGTTCTCTAAAATCTCCTTCAAACCATAAGTCTGAAAGGAATTTTGCCATCGATGGCATTACATCTTGATGTGTCGGTTTTTGATTTTCTTTAGTCATCTCGAAAATATTAAACGCACGAACCCCCGCTTTAGGTGTGACTAAATATCCGAAGATAGATTTAGGGCAGTTTCCTGTTCCTTCACCATGGCAAGGGTTCGCTTATTGTTAACTTTTAATAAGTTTTATTGAAAGTCTTCAGTATTTAGTCATATATAACTAAAAAGCAAATAAGTAAGAAAATTATTTCTTTTTTAATGAATTTCTCATTTCAGAAATTACTTTTTCACTAATATGAAAATCTCCATCTTCGATCTCTTTTCGACTTTTTTCAATTGCTATTTCTTGATCATCAGAAATTTTATAAAGGTCTTTTTCAGATAAATCAGAGAGATTTTGAGATGTATCTATAAAATTCAAATCCATGATATTACTTTATTATGTATTCAAATTTATAATTATTTATCGAATGCAATTGTAAATAAAGAATATAACTACCCATTAGTTGCGCTACTTTTAAAAAAAAGTACACGGATGATACTGATTCGCTAACGCGAAGACACGGATTACGACGGATTTTTCATTAATCGGTCTAAAATTTTAATCATTAAAAATCCGTTTTAATCCGTGTTTTTACGAAGTAAATCCGTTTAATCCGCGTCATCAATCCGTTTAGTTGATAGCCATAACAAAGAAAGTTATCTGCCAGATATTTTAGGCGGATAACTTTCCTTTTATTGTTATTCGAAATAAACTTTTTTAATTTACTGTCGCTCCATTCGGTGCATCAGCATCTGGATTTACAAAAACCAATTTTCCTTCAGCGTTTGTTGTCATCAAGATCATTCCTTGACTTTCAACACCGCGTAAAGCTCTTGGAGCAAGATTTGCTAATACAGAAACACGTTTTCCGATGATTTCTTCTGGGGAAAAACTTTCAGCAATTCCTGAAACAATCGTACGAACATCAATTCCTGTATCTACTTTTAGAACTAGAAGTTTGTTTGCTTTTGGCATTTTTTCAGCCTCTAAAATAGTTCCGATACGGATATCCATTTTCGCAAAATCATCAAACTGAATTAAATCTTTTTGTGGTTCTGCTTGTTTGTTTTCAGCAATATTTGCGGTTTTTGTCGCTTCCAATTTATCTACTTGTTTTTGTATTTCTTCGTCTTCAATTTTAGCGAAAAGCAATTCTGCCTCGCCAATTTTATGGCCTGCCGGAATTAAATCTGAGTTTTCAGAAATATCATTCCAACCTAAAGTTTTATCAATAAAAATGTCTTTTGCATCGCGATCTTTCTCTTTCAAGAATTTACTGAAACCTGCAAAATGCTCTTTAAGGTCAGCCAAATTCAAGATTTTAGAAAGTTTCGCAGCCGTAAAAGGTAAAAACGGTTCAGCTAAAACGCTTAAAGCAGCAGCAATTTGCAATGCCACATACATTTGAGTTTTCACACGCTCTGGATTGTCTTTCATTACTTTCCAAGGCTCTTCGTCTGCTAGGTATTTATTTCCTAAACGCGCCACATTCATCAATTCGCCTAAAGCTTCACGGAATCTGTAACGTTCCACCGAACTTGCAATTACAGCTGGATACGCTTTTAATTCGTTTAAAGTTTGTTCGTCAACTTCTGAGAATTCGTTTGGAGTTGGAATAAAACCATCGTAATATTTATTAGTTAAAACTACAACACGATTCACGAAGTTTCCGAAAACGGCAACTAATTCATTGTTATTTCTAGCTTGGAAATCTTTCCAAGTAAAGTCGTTATCTTTTGTTTCAGGAGCGTTTGATGTTAAAGCGTAACGTAAAACATCTTGCTTATCTGGAAACTCTTCTAAGTATTCGTGCAACCAAACAGCCCAGTTTTTAGAAGTCGAAAGTTTGTTTCCTTCCAAATTCAAGAACTCATTTGCTGGAACGTTGTCTGGTAAAATATAGCTTCCTTCAGCTTTTAACATCGCTGGGAAAATGATACAGTGAAAAACAATATTGTCTTTTCCGATAAAGTGAACCAATTTCGTTTCTTCATCTTTCCAATACGGTTCCCAATCTTTTCCTTCGCGCGCTGCCCATTCTTTTGTAGAAGAAATGTAACCAATTGGCGCGTCAAACCAAACATATAGTTTTTTGCCTTCGGCACCTTCAACAGGAACATCAATTCCCCAGTCTAAGTCACGCGTTACTGCACGAGGTTCTAATCCTGCGTCGATCCAAGATTTTACTTGTCCGTAAACATTCGTTTTCCAATCGTTTTTATGTCCGACTAAAATCCATTCTGTTAAGAAATCAGAATATCTGTCTAAAGGTAAAAACCAGTGTTTTGTTTCTTTAAGAATAGGAGTTTCTCCAGTAATAGTCGATTTTGGATTAATTAAATCCGTAGCGTTTAAAGTAGATCCGCAATTTTCGCACTGATCTCCGTAAGCTCCATCATTACCACATTTTGGACAAGTTCCCACAACAAAACGATCTGCTAAAAACTGATTTGCTTTTGCATCGTACAATTGTTCTGTAACTTCTTCAATAAAATCGCCTTTATCATACAATGTTCTAAAGAATTCCGAAGCTGTATCGTGATGAATTTTTGCCGAAGTTCTTGAATAATTGTTGAATGAAATGCCGAAATCTTCAAATGATTTACGGATGATTCCATCATATTTATCAATAACCTGCTGTGGTGTAATTCCTTCTTTTTTGGCTTTCATAGAGATTGCAACTCCATGTTCATCGCTTCCGCAAATAAATGCTACATCTTTTCCTTGCAATCTTAAATATCTCGAATATATATCTGCAGGCACATAAACTCCCGCCAAGTGACCAATGTGGATTGGTCCATTAGTATAAGGTAATGCTGCTGTGATCGTATATCTCTTTGGATCTTGTATCATAATTCAATTTTATTGAGTGCAAAAATAAGCAATAGATTTGAGATTTTAATATTACACGGAGATTCGCAAAGAAAAAGCACAGAGATTCGCTAAGATTTTTTTGAATTTAGTTCTCGCAAAGTCGCAGAGGCGCAAAGTTTTTCTTTTTAAGTTAAGTATTAACCATGCAGTTTGTCATTTCGAGGAACGAGAAATCTCCGCGAGTAACTCCGTTCCTAGAAGAACCAATCTTTGTCGAGCTTCTTGTGGAGATTTCTCGTTCCTCGAAATGACAAACTAGAGTAAAAAACTTTGCGACCTTGCGACTTTGCTAGATTATTTGACTCCAATAAATAAAGTACTTTACAAGGACTTCGACTTCGCTCAGTCTGACAGAATGCTGAGAGAAAATCTTTTTAATCCTTTCAATCTGTGGCTAATTCTATCTTATAGTCTTTTTGACTATATTTGAAAAAAATATCAAAACATGAATAAAATATATCTAACCTTTTTAGTGCTGTTTTCCTTTTACGGCTATTCTCAATCACAACCAGAAAAAAATCTAAAACAAAACCAATATTCTAATCCAATTTTTGCGGGTGATTATCCCGATCCGAGTTTGTTGCGCGACGGAAAAGATTATTATGTCGTTCATTCTTCATTCGATTATTATCCAGGACTTTTAATTTGGCATTCTACCGATTTAATGAATTGGGAACCGGTTACAAATGCGCTTCACAAATATGTTGGCGCAGTTTGGGCACCAGACTTAATCAAGTACAACAATAAATATTATATCTATTTTCCTGCGAATAATACCAACTTCGTAGTTTCAGCCGATTCTATAAATGGACCTTGGAGCGAACCTGTCGATTTGAAAATCGGAAATATTGATCCGGGACACGTAACAGATGATAAAGGGAATAGATATTTATATTTCAGTAACGGAGGTTATGTGGCTTTATCCAAAGACGGACTTTCGGTAACAAGCGAGTTAAAACATGTTTACGACGGATGGAAAATTCCGCGCGAATGGAGTATTGAATGTTTTTGTATGGAAGGGCCAAAATTATTCAAGCGTGGAGAATATTATTATTTAACGGTTGCCGAGGGCGGAACAGCTGGCCCAGCGACAAGTCATATGGTTATTTCGGCAAGATCAAAATCGCCACTTGGACCTTGGGAAAACTCGCCTCATAATCCGATTGTGAGAACCAATAGCAGTTCTGAAACTTGGTGGTCAAAAGGACACAGCACCGTTTTTGAAGATGCAAACGGAAAATGGTGGATGATTTTTCATGGTTACGAAAAGGATTATTACAACTTAGGGCGTCAGACTTTATTGCAACCTGTTGAATGGACAAAAGACGGCTGGTATAAAATTCCAGATAACATTCAGACCGATAAACCAATTGCAAAACCAGAAGGAAAAACGCTTCCTGAATTTTCTCTGAGTGACAATTTTGGAGGTTCGGCTCTTAAACCACAATGGAAATTTTATAGTGGAGTAGAAGCTTCAAGATTTAAAGTTGCCAATAATACTTTGACTATTGAAGGAAAAGGCGACGGAGTAGGAAACAGTTCTCCTCTAGTAGTGGTTCCAGGTGGACATTCGTATACGGCTGAAGTTGAAATGGAAATTGAAGGCAATGCAACAGGCGGATTAACGCTTTTTTACGATAATAAATATTACTCTGGAATATTAGCCGATCAGAACAATATTTTGGCAAACTTGAGAGGTTGGCAGTTTCCAACAGAAAAAAATACACACAACAGAAAAGTCTTTCTTCGTTTAAAGAATATCAAAAATACAGTCGATATGTTTTACAGTTTGGACGGAAAAGACTGGAAGAAAATCGAGAATTCAGTTGAGGTTTCAGGATACAATCATAATGTATTAAGCGGATTTTTGGGATTAAGAATCGGTCTTTGTTCTATTGGAAAAGGAAGTGTGAAGTTTAAGAATTTTGTTTACAAGACGCTGTAGGTTTTTTTGCCGCTAAGGCACAAAGACGCTAAGATTTTTATTAAGAATCTATTAAAATCTGCGTGCAACAATACGTTTTAGTTTTTTGCCACTAAGACACTAAGGCGCTAAGTTTTATTGCTTCACGCAGATTTTGGCAGATTAGCACAGATACTTAGTTAAGAAACTTCGATTCTTTAAAAAAAACTTTGTGCCTTAGTGTCTTCGTGGCAAATTCCCCCAATAAAATAGAACCAGTTTAAACTACGTTTCCCGCTTATAAATGAGAATATATTTCGCAATCTTTGCACTCGAAAAAAACAAACTTATGAGCAAGACTAAATTAATCATCAATAAAAACGGATCAATCAAAATCGAAGGTGATTTTGAAATCATGGATCCAGAAGGAGCACTTTACGGTTTACAAGGAAGATCTGCACTAGGTCTTTGCCGTTGCGGATTATCTGCAAACAAACCATTCTGCGATGGAGGACACAGAAACAATTTCGAACACGATTCTGTTGCGTTTGATTTGCCACCAATGAAAACGAACTAAGAAGAATTATCTAGTTTTAAATAGTTAAACCGCATTCTGCCAGATGCGGTTTTTTTGTTTGATTTAATAAACGATGCAGTTTTTAGTTTTTAAATAAAAACCTTGACTTTCTATTCTCTTTAATTGTCCCATTGAATCAACAGAAACGATAAATGATTCTTTAGATTCGGGACAGTTGATATATTTCATGACTTTTAAATCATAACCATTTTTTGTTTTGAGGTAACCATTTCCTTTTGGGTTATATGGATCAATATTAAAATCATGGATTTTAGCAATTAGAAAAGCTTCTTCTGGATTATCAATTTTATTTATAAAAGAAGCCAATTCTCTTTCATTATAAACATAATTCCATTTGGCATTTTCTAAATAAGCCACAGTATAGGAACAAGAAACTGGTTGGCAGCCTTGAAAAAAACCACCATAAACTGGGGTGTAATTATATCGATTTTTTAATTTTTTATCTCCTTTATGAAAAATAGTTTTAGGTGTAATAGATAAGCAAAAGTTTACTTCCCAATAATCATAAGCTTTATTTGGATTAATTTTTTTTAGAAGGCTTTCTGTATCTACTTTTTCTGGGCTTAATGACTCATAGTTAGAGTTATTACAACCTAACAGAATTAGAAAGAGTAAGAATGCAGTTTTTTTCATTACTGTTTGTTTATTAAACATATAATTCCCCTTTCATAGTAATAATCGAAGAACCGCCCACCAAAATATCTTCGTCACGATTCATGACTTCAATCATTGAGGGCTGCTTTAATTTAACCCCTTGAAGAATTTTATACTCTTTATCTGGTTTAGTAAATTTTTTTTGCGTTAAAAAACCAATTAAAGGGCCAGCAGCTGTTCCTGTTGCTGGGTCTTCATTTATTCCGATTATCGGATTAAAAAACCTTGTTTCGACTATATGTTCCTGACCTTCCTCTGCAGGAGCGAAACAATAAAAACCTTCAAAATTATATTCTTTTGAGATCTGAATTAAAAGCTGGTTGTCTGGAACAAAACTGTTCAATATCTGGCTGTTTTTTATAGGAACCATTGTATGCGCAACTTCTGTTTTAACTATTGTTGGAACAAAAGAATTTACATCCAAATCTTCAATCTTTAAGCCCAGTGCCACCGCAATTCTATAAGTTGGAATTTCGCTTTTTATAACTGCCGATTTTTGATGCATTTGAACAACTGGTGAAAAATTATCCAAATCAAAACTTACTGATACTGGAATTACCGAATGGTTCATAATTACAAACGGTTCACTTTCATTTTGCTCCTCAAAAATGGGTATTCCTTTTAGAAGAGCTCCGCAGACTGCGCCCAATAAATTGTGACCTGCGCCGTCGATTTCAATTCCGGTTGGTGTAAACGAACGAACTACAAGTGCTTTTTCTCTTGTAGAATAATAGACAAATGAGGTTTCAGAATAGCGAAATTCTCTAGAAATATCTTGATAAGTTTCTAATTTTAAATTTCCATCTGTAAAAACAACCGAAAGTGGATTTCCCTTGTAGCTTTCGTTTGAGAATACGTCTAAAACGTAATATTCTAATGCTTTTCTTCCGCTCATACTTTCCTATTTTGAATCTAAAACGATTCTTAATGGAATAAAATTACGGTTTATTCTCGTATTTCATAGACACGTTTTGTTTTTCATGGTTATTTTAGCATTATTTTTTGGTTAAAAGTTGGCTTTTGAAAGCAAAAAAATAAAGACAGAAAAGTTAAAAAATACTAGGCAAAGATTTCATTTTGAATTAATTCAGTTAATTTTAAACCTTCAAAACAATGTTGTCGTTTTATAATGTTTAAAAAGCTTTCGATAGGATTCTTTTTTCTTTTTCTAATAAATGAAGGGATGGCTCAAAATAAGATTAATCTTTTTTCTGAGATTAACTATAATTCTATTCCTGCAGTCAATTTAAACGAATACAAATCGGTTCAAGATCGCGACAACCGAATCCAAAATCCAAATATTGCTTTGGGAGTTGCTATTTCTGGCGGCGGATCGAGAGCACAGTTTTTTAGCATGGGTATTCTTTTGGGTCTCGAAGAAATTCAAGAAGACAATTCGAGTCGTAATTTTCTAAATGAAATCGATTATTTCTCAACTGTTTCTGGCGGATGTTATTCGGCGGGATATTACTTGACAATTCTGAAAAATAGATTGCAATATGATAATTGCTCCTTCAACGAATTTTATTTTTCAAAAGCCGATGCTTTCAAATCGGATGTCAATAAATCGGCTAGTATTTTTTCTCTTTTAAATAATGGCAGAAACGAAAAAGGAGAAAAAGTCTCGATGGCGCAGCGTCTTGATCTGGAGGTTTTGCAATACGATAGTGCCAATCCAGAAAATCAGAATAAGTTCAAGACTCAAATGCTTTTGTCGGATTTCTTTATTCCGAAAGACAGCAAACTCAATCCGCAGTTGCCTATTATGGTGGCTAACGGAACGGCTTACAACAATGGAGAACGGTTTCCGTTTATGCCACATATTATTCGAGCCTTAAAAATCAATTTGTCTTTGGCTCCAAATAAAGCTTCGCTTTCGCTTGACGAAAATCATATTAATAATGGATACGATTTTCCGCTGACTTATGCGATTACGGCTAGTTCGGCTTTTCCAGGAGTTCTTCCTAAAACGAAATTCGGAATCAAAAATCAAGATAAAATTTTATGTGTGATTGATGGCGGCGCTTCAGATAATATGGGTTACGAAACTTTGATAGAACTGCTTCATAATGATTCTAAAGTAAAAGATAAAAACAAAAAAGCACTTTTTATCGATTGTTTAGGGCAAGGAAAGAAAGCGCCTTTTATAAACGATGGTAAAATAGGATTGCTTTCTTTGTTGGAAACAGCTTCTTTATATACGGTTCAAACCAGATACATGACTTTTGAGAAAGATGTCGAAAATGTGCTGGAAAAATATAAAATTCCAACTTCAAATTATCAAGTTATTGGTTTTACGACTTTACGTGATTATTTACTAACCTTAAAAAAAGATCAAGCTTACGAAGATTTAGTTGCACAATTGAAAGAAACCGACGATGACGCCGGAAATTGGCTGAAACTTCATGATAGTTTTAAAGCAGAATTGATTGCAAAATTTGGTTTAGATAGTTTTAAGAAAGATAAATACGGCGAACCTATTCTTTCTAGCTTGGAAAAGGAAAAATTTAAAGATTTTGATGCAGGTAAACTTTTAATGCTTTATGAATATGCTTCGCATGTTGAAACCAAACTAAAAACAACTCCAAAAGAAAAAGAAATGTTATTGCTATCTGGACGTTTTGCAGCTTATTTAAAAACCAATGAATTGAAAGATTTACTGGTAGAGAATAAGGGAATTTAGTCTGAATTTGAAGCGTTTATTTTCTTTCTCCTTTTTGATCGACAACGTATACTGTCTCAGATTTATGATTGCGAATAAAAAATTCGATGTTTGAATTTTTAGAAATACCTTCTTCTGTAAATGCTTTCGCTAATTCTAAATTTTCAAATATGGAGTAAACTTCAAGAATGTCTTCTCCTGAGTTATAATATTGATTGTTTTTCTTTAATATTATTCCAGTAGTATATTCTGCTTGTCCAACAGCAAATTGATTTTCTTTTATTTTTGGAGTATCCATAAAAGACTTTAAAAGTTCTGAGAATTAAAGATTATTGCTCAAAAATAACCTTTTTGTCTGTTTTATCTGTTTTGATAATGTCGTAAGGTCTTGATAGTTTTAAAGTGCTATTGCCGCTTTTTAGCCTTTCTACTTTTACAATTATGGTATTTCGATTTTCGGTAATTTCAACAATATCGATCGAATGTCCTTCTGTGTTTTGAGTTTTATCTATAACAGCAATAACTTGATATTTGCTAAAATCAATATTAATTTCTTTAAAATCTTTAGACAAATTGGTAGAAACATTCATTTCTGCAATTAATTTATCCCAAGCTTTTTGGTCTTTAATAATCAAATGTATTGGTGCAAGACTTTCATCATTTGGAAAAGAATCTCCTTTAGCAATTAACGAATATTGCACGTCAGAATTTGGTAAATCATCGTTCTCGCAACTCGTTAAAGCTAGCAATATGCTAAATATTAGGATAATCCTTTTCATGGTTTTGGTTTTGGTTGCAAAGACTTTTTGTATTAAGCCTTCTCTATATAAACAGATGCATTTTTGTTCAAATAGTTGCGTAAAAGGTGTTTAGTTTTATCTGCATCTTTTATTAGATAAAGATAACGCTAATTTTGAAGAAAGATTGTGCTCAATAACAAATAAATGTGATGCAAAAAGTTTTATTTTATTTAACATTATTTTCATCAATTAGCATTTGTTCTCTTATATAAGTTTGAAACGACTTATTTGTATAATAAAGTTCTCCGCTTTCATGCCAAAATTCAACGACTTTGCCATCATTTCGATCCAAGTCAAAACCAGCAAAATCGCCAGAAAAATTATCTCCGAAAAACCAAATGTTTGATTTCAATTCGTAGTGATCCTCCAAACCTAAATCTTCTAAATTAAATAATGAAGAGGTGATGTTAAATTGACAATCTCTAAAACTTCCAGAACCAATTTCTTTTAAATAAGCAATATAATCTTCGGGTAGTTTTGGAAATTCTGAAAGAAGATCTTCAATTTGATTTGCAGTTAAGACTGTTCTGCTATTGTTGTTTTCGACCTTTTTGAGGAATTCTTTTTCTAAATTGTAGTTTATCGCCATAAATTTTATTCGTCAAGTTCTTTCCAGCAAATATCTATTTCGCGTTGTACTTCATTTTTCAATTTTGGCAATTCGTTGGTAATCCAATCTTGGCTTTCTTTGCTGAGGTAGTTTTGATTTTCGTTTAGTTTATACTTCATGGCGCCATTAATAATGCCTATCATTTCTTCGACTTCAGATGTGCCGTTTGCAAAGTTTGAACCTATTAAATATTTTAAAATTTCTTTTTCATATAAAGGTTTATAGTAAAGAATATGGCTTACTATTGGAAAAAAGAAATAAAAATGATCGGTGGGGTTTGATGGATATTGTATTTTATGTAAGGCTGTTATTAAAGAGTCTGATTCTGAATCTGTAGTTTGAAAATTCAATTTTTTTAAAAGATCGAAACAAATTTTGGACTGAGGCAGTATTTTTTCAACTTCTTCCATATAAGTAAATGTTTTTTCAAAATTAGTGCTGTCATTATTTTCAAAAGAACTAATAAGAGTCGGTATTATCTTTTTCATTTCAAATCTATGGAGTGGTCTAAATGATACATTTTTGAGATGTATTTATTTGGAAGTTTTTAATTGGCAGAAGAGTTTCAGATAATGCTAAAATACAGTTTTTCTTTTTAGGAATGACGAAATTAAAGCTCAATGAGCTAGGAAACATGCAAAAAAATGTAATTTATATTATTATTTCTCTCAACTTTGCATCACAATCTTTTAAACAAAAACTCAAATGGAATTCGGTAAAATCATAATTTCAGAAACTGCAGCGAATAGTGAAAATCCGCAAGACGTTGTCAATTCAAATATTTCAGTAATCAATTTAATGCGCGAAGAAAAAATAGACGACGATTTAATTCACGAAGATGCTTTAATGAGTTATTATTTAGATTTTTATGCTTCAAAATATACAGAGGGAAATTTCTCGAAGTTCGTGTATGATTCTGGATGGAATAAAGAATTGAACGAATTAATTGAAGAAGGTTTAGCTTTAATTGGAGCTGAAAAACATTTGGAATTGTTTAAAGAGCAATGCCGTAAGCTGCGTTTGCAGAGCACTATCAAATTAGGGAAATTTCTAAAAGAGAAATACGATACTCCAAATGCTTTCAAAGATTTGCTAAACAATAATGCTTATTTTGAATTGGATGAAAATTTGGCCGAATTGAATGCTGCATTCTTAAAATCGCATCCCGATACAGAAGTGCTTTCGGTAGAAGAAATGTTTGCAACACTAGAAGAGTTTATAGGACACGAAATTAAGAGAGATTAAGTTTTTATTTTTTTTGCGGTGGTTTGTAAGAAAATTATATATTTGAAATGCCCTAAAATTTCTAACAAACCTAAGCCTATGAAAAAAACGATTCTTTTAAGCACCGTTTTGATGTTTTTGTTTTCTTGCGGGAAAAATGAAAAGGTTCCAAACGATGCCGAGGTTGAGTATCAGGAACTGCTTTCGGAAACACAAGCACATCTTGGTCTTAATAAAAAACCAATAAAAAAACTCATTTTTAAAAATCTGGATGAGATCGAAGATTCTAAAGAAATGAATCTGAAGCTGCTCTCCGTAGTGGCATCAAACTTAAAAATCAAATATTCAGATATTAAAATTGCCGAATCGAGTTCCATCAATTTTGATAATCAAACCACTTTTTTTGTCCTGACAACTGTTGCGCACGATAAAAAAGTATTGAAATCTCCAGATGAAAAAGAAATGGGGAATTATTTTCAGCGTAAATACTTATTTGTGAATCGGGAAGACGGAAGCATAATTGCCGAAGAATTTGATGAGAATCTAGGTTATTATGATAATGAAGCCATTCAGTTTTCAAAATCGCATATTTTGAAAGAACTTGTTTTTTTAAACGAAAATACTCCAGCAATTGCCTTTTATACAGAAGCGAGTGCAAGCAGTAGAATTGTTTTGTATTCGGAGAAAAAATTCACATTGGTTACTTTGGCTGACAATGAAATTAAAAAGGTCTTATACGAATATCCAATTCGATTAACGAATGGCGATTCTAACGGGAGCGGGACTTTTCAAGTAGAAACTCTAGAAACCGGCATGAGCTTTTCGGATCATAAAACGAATGGTTATTTTGATTTGATTATAACCAAAAACTTTTCTTATGAAGAAGCGTTCGAAAGTGATGCTGAAAACGGAATTGAAGAAAAAAGTGATCTGAAAATTAAAAAAGAATTAGAGAAGATTAAGTATAACGGAAGAGAATACGCTTTTCATAGAGACGACAGGCATCGTTTTCTGGAGTAAAATTCAAAAAAAGCGAAATAACATCAAGGGCACTTTTATAGTGCTTTTGCTGTTTATAGGAGATTTCGGTTTTACTGCAAAACTTTGACCTATTGTTAACAAACATTTCCTTAAATTTGCTTCCGTTATAAAAAATACAATAGTTATAAAAATCAAGCTATGTTACAAATTGCATTTATTAGAGAAAATCAAGAGAAAGTAATCAAGGCTTTAGCAAAACGAAATATCGATGCTAAAAGCGTTGTTGAAGAAGTGGTTCAATTAGACGAAAATCGTCGTGCTGCACAGGTGGAATTAGACAATACTTTATCAGAATCTAATAAATTGTCCAAAGATATTGGTGAATTGATGAAAGCTGGAGAGAAAGCGAAAGCCGCAATCTTAAAAGAAAAAACAGTTTCACTAAAAGAAAAAAGTAAAGAACTGAGCGAAAAAGCAGAAGCTTTGGCTGTTGAGTTAACCAATAAATTATACACATTGCCCAACCTTCCGGCAGATATTGTTCCTGAAGGAAAAACTCCAGATGACAATTTGAATGTTTTTCAAGAAGGAGATATTCCAGTTTTGCATGAAGGCGCGCAGCCTCACTGGGAATTGGTAAAGAAATACGATATCATCGATTTTGAATTGGGTGTAAAAATTACTGGAGCAGGATTTCCTGTTTATAAAGGAAAAGGAGCTCGTTTACAGCGTGCTTTAATCAATTACTTTTTAGACAAAAATACAGCTGCAGGATACAATGAAGTTCAGGTGCCGCATTTGGTAAACGAAGCTTCAGGTTTTGGAACGGGACAATTGCCAGACAAAGAAGGGCAAATGTATCATTCTACAATCGATGATTTATATTTGATTCCAACGGCTGAGGTTCCCGTTACGAATTTATTTCGCGATGTTATTTTAAACGAAAGCGAATTGCCAGTTTTACATACAGCGTATACGCCATGTTTCCGTCGTGAAGCAGGTTCTTACGGAGCACACGTTCGCGGATTAAATCGTTTGCACCAATTTGATAAAGTTGAAATCGTACGCGTTGAACATCCTGATAATTCTTACGCGGCTTTAGATGGAATGGTAGAACATGTAAAAGACATTTTAAAAGAATTAAAATTGCCTTACAGAGTTTTACGTCTTTGCGGAGGAGATATGGGATTCACATCTGCTTTGACTTACGATTTTGAAGTGTTTTCTACAGCACAAGACCGCTGGTTAGAAATCAGTTCTGTTTCTAACTTTGAAACTTTTCAGGCAAATCGCTTGAAATTACGTTTTAAAGACAAAGACGGAAAAAATCAGCTGGCGCATACACTTAACGGAAGTTCATTAGCGCTTCCTAGAGTTTTGGCCGGAATTATAGAAAATTACCAAACTCCAGAAGGAATCGTAATCCCAGAAGTTTTACGTCCTTATTGCGGATTTGATATTATAAACTAAAAAAAGATAGTTTTTAAGATACAAACCTAACAGGTTTTAAAACCTGTTAGGTTTTCTTAATTTATAGAAATTAAAAAAACGGAGCATGATGAATGGAATTTTAAACTGGAACGTAGATCCTGTTATTTTCTGGATTACAGATAGTTTTCCTTTAAAATATTACGGAGCTCTTTTTGCCTGCGGAATTCTTTTAGGTTTCTACATTGTTAGAAATATTTATAAGAAAGAAAATCTTTCGCTAGATAATCTCGATACTTTATTGATTTATGTAATTGTCGGAACCGTTTTAGGTGCTAGACTTGGACATTGTTTCTTTTACGAACCAGAGTATTTCTTGAAACATCCGATAGAAATTCTTTTACCGATTCAGAAAATAAAAGGAGTTTATCAATTTGTAGGTTACCAAGGTTTGGCAAGTCACGGAGGATCAATTGGGGTTATAACGGCAATGATTTTGTACTGCCGAAAATATAAAGTTCAGTTTTTAGGACTTTTAGATAAAATGGCAGTTGCTGTTCCTGTAACGGGTACTTTTATCAGAATGGGAAATTTTATGAATTCTGAAATCTACGGAAAACCAACTAGCGGAAATTGGGGAGTTGTTTTTGAAAGAGACGATTTAATCCCGAGACATCCAACACAATTATATGAAGCTTTTGCTTATTTGTTGATTTTTGGAATTCTGTTTTATATGTACAAATCAGAAAAAATTAGAAATGCACAAGGATTAATCTTTGGAACTTTCTTAACTTTATTATTCACAGCTCGTTTTATAATTGAATTTTTCAAGGAAAATCAAGAAGCTTTTGAGAACAATATGCTGATTAATATGGGACAGATTTTAAGTGTCCCGTTTATTTTAATTGGTTTAGGATTGATTTTTTGGAAAACTAAGAAAGTCTCAGTATACAGTGACAGTTTACAGTTACCTAAAAACTAAAAAAGTTCCAGTTTGCAGTTGAGGTATGACTGAAAACTGCAACTGCGACTGAAAAACTAAATAAAAAGGCAGTATGAGAAACATATTGATCGGAATCGTTTTATTATGTTCTGGTTTGGCGTTTGGTCAAAACGAGCAGCTGGCTCAGTATTATTATGACAAAGGTGATTTTGATAAAGCTAAAATCAGTTATGAAGAGCTTTTAAGAAGCGCGCCATCCAATACGCA
Organism: Flavobacterium chungangensis; assembly: GCF_042654045.1. NCBI lineage: Bacteria > Pseudomonadati > Bacteroidota > Flavobacteriia > Flavobacteriales > Flavobacteriaceae > Flavobacterium > Flavobacterium chungangensis. Next base: position 14,587 of record NZ_JBHSFY010000025.1, on the reverse strand, counting down.
GTATTTTTTACGAACTGTAGATTGCTATCAGCAATTACAGCAGTTTGCCAATGCCGAAAAAGCTATTCAAGAGCGTTACAATCGTTACAAACAAGGAGTGTTTTTGGTTGAATTAGGATATAATTTCCAGTTGCAAAAAAACGATTCAAAAGCTAAAAATTACTACGAACAGGCGATCGAGAAAATAAAGGTCAATCCAAACGATGTTTATGGAGTTGCGAGTTCGTTTGAGAAAAAAGTATTATTAGAATATGCTTTAAAAGCGTATCAGACTGCAATGCAGATTCAGCCAAACTTCAATTTCAATTTTCAAATTGGAATGTTGTACGGACAGTTAGGTAAAACCGATTTAATGATTGATTTGTTATTGACAGAATCTTTTACAAATCCGCAAAACACCAATTTGATTCAGACGCAACTGTCGCGATTTATGAATGGCGAAACCGATAATACGGCTTTTAAAGATGCAATGCGAAAAGCCTTAATCTTGAAAACCCAGAAAGATCAGGATGTTTTTTGGAATCATTATTTGAGCTGGTTTTATGTGCAGCAAAAAGAATTCGGAAAAGCCTTTATTCAGGAAAAAGCCATTTACAAACGTGAGCCAGAATCGTTGATGAGTATTGTCAATTTGAGTCAGTTTGCAATGAATGAAGGAGACACGGATACGGCGGAGGAAATTCTGAATTTTATTCTCCAAAACACAAAAGATCGTGATTTACTGATTCAGTGTAATGCCTATTTAATGCAAATCAAGATCGATAAAGCACAGGAAAAAGATTATCCAGCCATCAATCAAGAATTACAGGAATTATTGGCAACTTACGAAATCAGTCCTTTTACCTTATCTTTGCAAATCATTCAAGCCCATTTTCTGGCATTTAATTTGAAAAAGACAGAAGAAGGAAAGGCAGTTGTTAAAAAAGCTTTAGAATTAAATTTAAATGAATATCAAAAAGCCGATGCCAAAATGGAGCTGGCAGATATTCTGCTTTTAGAAGAAAAGTACAATCAGGCGCTTATTTACTATTCGCAGATTCAATTGGATTTAAAGAATGATGTAATGGCGCACGAAGCGAGTTTGAAAGCCGCAAAAACGAGTTATTACAAAGGCGATTTCGAATGGGCGAATAAACAATTTAAAGAATTAAAAGCAGCCAATACGCAGTTAATTGCCAATGATGCATTAGAATATTTTCTTTTAATTAATGATAATACCGCGGCAGATTCAACTCAAGTGGCGCTGAAACAATTTGCAAAAGGTGATTTTTTAATTTATCAGAATAAAAAGCAAGAATCAATTGCACAGTTTCAGAATATTTTAAAAACCTACAAAGGACAGGAAATAGAAGCCGTAACATTATTGCGTTTAGGAAAAGTTTACGAAAGCCAGAAAGATTTTGCTTCGGCTTTAAGCCAATACCAGCAAATCATTGACAATCACAGCGACGGAATTTATGTTGATGAAGCGCTGTTTTTCTCAGCCGAAATTTACAACGACGAACTAAAAGATCCAGAAAAGGCAAAGCCTTTATATGAAAAGGTAATTTTTAATCATCAAGACAGTATTTACTTTGTCGATGCCAGAAAAAAATACCGCGAGTTAAGAGGGGATAAGAATTTATAAATTTCAATATTTTAAATTCCAAATTCCAAGAATAAAAATTAGTAAAATGATGATTTGAAAAGATTTAAGAGGCAAGAGGAAAAACTCAGAACCTTAGAATCTTAGCATCTCAGAACCTTAGAAAAAATGATTATTTACAACGTTACAACAAACATACACGAAAGCGTTCATGACCAATGGTTAAAATGGATGCAAGAAAAACACATACCAGAAATTCTGGCTACGAATAAATTTTCATCAGCAAGAATTGTAAAAGTTCTGGTTGAAGAAGAAATGGGCGGAATTACGTATTCTGTACAATACATAACAGACAGCAAGGAAACGCTAGAGAAGTTTTATATCGAAGACGAACCAGAGTTTCATAGAGAGGCTTTAGGTTTATTTGCAGATAAAATGCTTTCTTTTAGAACAGAATTGGAAGTTATTTCGGAACACTAATATTTAGTGTTCAGTTTTTAGTAATTAGTGTTCAGTCAAAAGAAATTAAATCTTTGTGTCTTTTAGCCTTTGTGGCAAAAGAAAGAATACTTTTCAGTAATTAGTATTCAGTCAAAAGAAATTAAATCTTTGTGTCTTTGAGCCTTTGTGGCAAAAGAAAGAATACTTTTTAGTAATTAGTATTCAGTCAAAAGAAATTAAATCTTTGTGTCTTTGAGCCTTTGTGGCAAAAGAAAGGATACTTTTTAGTAATTAGTATTCAGTCAAAAGAAATTAAATCTTTGTGTCTTTGAGCCTTTGTGGCAAAAAAAAGAATACTTTTGCGCCCTCGTGGCAAACAAGAAATGAAATGGAAAAAGTAAAAGCCAAAAAACATTTAGGACAGCACTTTCTTAAAGACGAAAGCGTAGCAAAAGCTATTGCAGACACTTTAAGTCTGAAAGGGTACGATGAGGTTTTAGAAATAGGACCAGGAATGGGTGTGCTTACTAAGTATTTGCTTGAAAAGCCAATTACTACACATGTTATAGAAATCGATACCGAATCTGTAGCGTACTTGGATGCACATTATCCAAAATTAAAAGACAAGATTATTTCTCAGGATTTCCTGAAGTATAATATAAATGAAGTTTACCAAGACAAACAGTTTGCCATAATTGGAAACTTTCCGTACAATATTTCTTCTCAGATTGTTTTTAGGACATTAGATCTTAAACATCAGATTCCTGAATTTTCAGGAATGTTCCAGAAAGAAGTAGCCGAGCGCATCTGCGAAAAGAAAGGCTCGAAAACCTACGGAATACTATCCGTTTTAGCCCAGGCTTTCTATACTACAGAGTATCTGTTTACGGTTGATGAAAACGTTTTTATTCCTCCGCCCAAGGTGAAATCGGGTGTGATGAGAATGACCCGAAAGGAAGATTACAGTCTTCCTTGCAGCGAAAAGTTATTTTTTACAGTTGTAAAAACCGCTTTTCAGCAGAGACGAAAAACATTACGTAACAGTTTGAAAACATTAAATTTATCAGACCATTTGCGAGAAGACACTATCTTTGATAAACGTCCGGAGCAGCTTAGCGTCGATGAATTTATTGAACTAACTCTAAAAATAGAAACCGATGGAGTTCAAAGTTAGTAAAGAATTTATACACCAGCTAGAGGAGCTGATCAATAAGAAAAACGACAGTGAATTAGAAGTTTTACTTAATGATCTGCACCACGCTGATATTGCCGAAATTTTAGACGAATTAGATTTCGACGAGGCAACCTATATCTTTAAGGTTTTAGATAGTGATAAAACAGCAGAGATTCTTCTGGAATTGGAAGAGGATTTGCGTGAAAATATCTTAAGCCGACTTTCACCAAAGGAAATCGCAGAAGAGCTTGACGAGCTTGAAACCAATGACGCTGCCGATATTATCGCAGAGCTTTCGCAGGAAATCAAAGCAGAAGTAATCTCTGAAATATTAGACGTTGAACACGCCAAAGATATTGTTGATCTTTTGCGTTACGACGAAAACACTGCAGGTGGTTTGATGGGTAAAGAGCTTGTAAAAGTGAATGAAAACTGGAACGTTTTGACCTGCGTTAAAGAAATGAGAATTCAGGCTGAAAATGTATCTCGAGTACATTCTATTTACGTAGTGGACGATGAAAACCGTTTAAAAGGAAGATTGTCTCTTAAAGATTTACTGACTTCTTCTACCAAAACTCAGATTGGTGAAGTCTATATCCGAAAATTAAATTTTGTAAATGTTGATACAGAAGACGTAGAGGTCGCTCGTATCATGCAGAAATACGATTTAGAAGCAATTCCAGTTGTTGACGAATTAGGCCGTTTGGTAGGAAGAATTACCATTGACGATATCGTAGACGTAATCAAAGAAGAAGCCGATAAAGATTACCAGTTAGCTGCCGGTATTACCCAAGACGTTGAATCGAATGACAGCGTTTACGAATTGACCAAAGCGCGTCTGCCTTGGCTTTTGATCGGAATGGTGATCGAAATTGTAGCGTCTTTTGTTTTAAAAGGCAATGAAGCAACGTTTCAAAAATATTCTACATTAATCATTTTTGTTCCTTTACTTTCTGCAACTGCTGGAAATATCGGAGTTCAGGCTTCGGCAATCGTGGTGCAAGGTTTGGCAAACGGAACGCTTAAAGATTTCAGCCGTGCTTATTTTACTAAAGAAATTACCGTTTCTATGATTTCGGGAAGTATCATTTCGTTTCTTTTGTTATGCTATCATTCTATTATGTACCAACAGTATTTAGTAGGATTTGCAATTTCGATTTCGATGATTGTTGTGATTTTGTTTGCGGCGACTTTAGGAACTTTGGTCCCTCTTTTCTTAAATAAAAATAAAATTGATCCCGCAATTGCGACTGGTCCGTTTATCACAACGACCAACGACGTATTCGGAATTATGCTCTACTTTGGAGTAGCAAACTTAATTCTTGGATTTTAGATTTTTGCCACAAATTAGTAGATTACAGTGATTTAAGATCTCCAAAATCTACGTAATTTACAGGCGGAAAAAACGCTGTTTATCAGCTACAAATAATTAAAGCCAACCAGAATGAAAGTACACATTATTGGAGGAGGAAACCTTGGGGTTTCTATTGCCTTGGGAATTGCTAAATTCTCGAAAAACAACCAAGTTACTGTCACAAGAAGAAACATAGCAAGCATTCAATATTTATCTGAATATGGAATTGCTGTTTCTAACGATAATAAACACAACATCCAAGAAGCCGATGTTGTAATTCTAACTATAAAACCGTATCAGGTAGATACTGTTTTGGCCGAAATTTTGCCCGTTATTCAAAACAAAACAATTGCTTCAGCAGTAAGCGGATTGTCTTTGGATGTGCTTCAAACCAAAACAAACTACGAATATCCAGTTGTACGCATTATGCCAAATATTGCAGCACAGTTTGGAGAGTCGGCAACTTGTATTTCTTTCCCAGAAAAATATGCAGTAAATGCTTCGCCAATTGTTGATTTATTTCAGGATTTAGGAACGGCTCCAGTAATCGACGAAAAATTGATGGATGCTGCGACCGTTTTAGGTGCTTGTGGAACTGCGTACGCGTTGCGCTATATTCGTGCGTCTATGCAAGCAGGAATCGAAATTGGTTTTGATTCTAATACTGCTTTAGCAATTGCTGCGCAAACGGTAAAAGGAGCAGCAAAAATGCTTTTAGAAGAACGAGTACACCCAGAACAATTAATCGACCGTGTAACGACCCCACAAGGCTGTACAATTGTAGGTTTAAATGAAATGGAGCATAATGGTTTCAGTTCATCATTAATTAAAGGAATTAAGACTTCTTTGAAACAGATCAAAGGTTAGGTTTTAAAGAAATTCCAAATAGTTTTAAATTCCAAATTCCAATTCTTGTTGGGGTTTGGGATTTTTAGTTTTACGAAGTAAACTCCCAGTTTTGTCATTCTGAGGAACGAAGAATCACACGAGTAACTCGACAAAGATTGCCGATTTTGATTGCGGAGTTTCTAGTGTGATTCTTCGTTCCTCAGAATGACAATATGATAAGTAACCTGGGATTTTTATTTTTTGGAATTTGATTTTATCAGCTGAATATATTTTTCCCCGCATTCAGAAAGCTTCGTATAAGAATTCATCGCATTTCCATAATTTTCAATGGTCAAAGTGTCTTTAACGTAAGAGGCGTCGATCCCAACAGGAATTTCCAATTTCTTTTTTTGTTTTTTTGAATCAGAAATTGAATCAGTTTCTTCATCATTGCTAATATCTCCCTCATATTCATCCCATTTAATTCCTTCCAAAATTAAATATTGATCTCCGGAATCTTCTGCGGTAAAATTAGCTATGCCTTTCAATTGTCTTGTTTTTGTTTTTAAAAGTATGAATAACCAGTTTTGTTTTTGGTTATTTCCAGAGTGATTTTGCAATCATTTGAACCATCTTCTTCATGTTTTGTTTCGTAGATTCCTTCAATTACATCTTTACTATTTTTAGAAAGAGCAATAGTATCATTGATAGTGGTAATCTCTGCGGCAGGTTCAAGTTTTTTATTGCAGGACGAAATTATAGCGATAACTAAAATCGCAGTTGTAATTTTATTTGCTAAGTCCATAATTGATGCTTTTTATTTTTTTGTAAGAATATTTCGCAAATATACAAACCCTAAAATTCCTGACAATACAGAGGCAATCAAAATAGCTATTTTAGAAAAAACAATAATTTCAGGATTTTTAAAAGCAAGAACGGTAATGAAAATCGACATTGTAAAACCAATTCCGCCGAGCATTCCTGCACCTAAGATATGCGCCCATTTTAAATTTTTCGGCAAAGTGCATAAACCTGCCGTTACACCAACAGAAGAGAAAAGTAAAATTCCAAGTGGTTTTCCGACTACTAGTCCGAGAATGATTCCGTAAGTGTTGGCGTGATTTAAGCCTTCGTGCCAGTTTTCGGTAATTGGTAAAGCAGTATTGGCAATTGCAAACAAAGGTAAAATGAAAAAAGCAACAGGCTGGTGTAAAAAATGCTGTAACCTGTAGGAAGACGTTTTTTCGCCACCATCTCCAAACGGAATAACAAATGCTAAAATTACACCCGTTATTGTGGCATGAACTCCAGAATTAAGCATAAAATACCACATTATGACTCCGCCAATGAGATACGGAATGAGATTGTGAATTTTCATTCGGTTTAAAACGAAAAGAAGGCACCAAATTCCAAGTGCAATTCCGAGGTTTAAAAATGAAATGGAAGTGGTGTAAAAAATCGCAATCACGATAATGGCACCCAAATCATCTATTACAGCCAAAGCTGTTAAAAATACTTTTAGAGAAGCAGGAACTTTGTTTCCTAGAAGCGATAAAATCCCGATTGCAAAAGCAATATCAGTCGCCATTGGAATTCCGGCTCCGTTTTGAGTTGTTGTTCCGTAATTTAAAACCAGAAATATTGCGGCAGGAACCAGCATTCCGCCAAAAGCAGCCATTATGGGCAATGAAGCATTCTTAATATTGGATAATTCACCATGATAAATCTCGCGTTCCAGTTCCAAACCGATCAAAAGAAAGAAGATGGTCATCAATCCGTCATTGATCCAATCGGTTACAGAATGTCCTGCAATTTCTTTTTCCCAAAAAGAAACGTACGGAATTTGAATCGAAGAGTTAGCGAGAAAAAGAGATAAAATCGTGACCACGAGCAAGATAATTCCTCCCGATTTTTCGTTTTCAAAAAAGGCTTTAAAAGTCTTGGTTAATTTCATTGGGAAGATTTTCTGAAGATTGATATGATAGATTGCAAAATCCTTATTCTTTCAAAGTTAAAAAAAAATCTGGCTAATAAAAAGTTTAGGAGCAAAGGCGCAAAGATTCAGAGGTTCAAAGTTTATTGTAATAGGAAAAACTTTGGGGCTTTGTGACTTGACGAGATCAAATTAACCGTATTTTTGTTTTTTATAAAATTCAGAAAAAATGAGTATAAAAATTCTTCATATCGACAGCAATAATCCAATTCTGTGGAATCAATTGGAAAAAGCAGGTTTCGAAAATCACGCCGATTTCAAATCTTCAAAAGAAGAAATTGAAGCGAAAATTCAAGACTATAACGGAATCGTAATTCGCAGCCGTTTCAAGATTGATCAGACTTTTTTAGACGCTGCAACAAAGTTGCAATTTATTGCGAGAGTAGGCGCAGGTCTGGAAAGTATTGACTGTGAGTATGCTTCTTCAAAAGGAATTCATCTTATTGCCGCTCCAGAAGGAAACCGCAACGCTGTTGCAGAACATTCGCTTGGCGTAATTTTATCTTTATTTAATAATCTCAACCAAGCTGATGCAGAAGTAAAAGCCGGACATTGGAATCGTGAAAGCAATCGCGGCCATGAACTGAATTTAAAAACGGTCGGAATTATTGGTTACGGAAATATGGGAAAAGCTTTTGCTAAAAAGCTGAGAGGTTTTGATACAGAAGTTCTCTGTTATGATATTTTGGACAATGTTGGCGATGAAAATGCCAAACAAGTTTCGTTGGAAGAATTACGTGAAAAAATAGACGTTTTAAGCCTTCACCTTCCTTGGACACCAGAAACAGATAAAATGGTGAATAGCGACTTTATAAATGCGTTTAAAAAGCCTTTTTGGATCATTAATACTTCGCGCGGTAAAAATATTGTTACAGCTGATTTGGTTGAAGCCATGAAGTCTAAAAAAGTTCTAGGTGCTGGTTTGGATGTTTTGGAATACGAAAAGCTTTCGTTTGAAACTTTATTCCAAGAAAATAATACGCCAGAAGCACTTCAATATCTTATGGAGGCAAAAAATGTATTGCTAACGCCTCATATTGCAGGTTGGACTTTTGAAAGTCACGAACGTTTGGCTCAGGTAATTGTAGATAAAATTAAAGCTGTTTACGGTAAATAATAGCCCACAGCCTTTAGGTTTTAATAACGAGTTTTTTCCTGTAAATTTTATTTGGCAAGATTAGTTTTATTTGTTAATTTTTAATAATATTGTTTCCGAATTTAAAAGAATGAGTCTAAATAGATTCGTTTTTTGAAGTTCGGAGAAAACCGAAAATCCCAAGAGTAGGCCCAAAAACAAATTATCCTAAGTATGATTGAATGGTATAAAATTGCCATGTTCCAGAACTATTCGAATTTTAGCGGAAGAGCTAGAAGAAGTGAATATTGGTATTTTCGTTTAGCAACCGCTGTAATCTTTTTCGTGTTTATTGCTTTAGCTATAATAGTATCCATAATTGGCGGAGGATTTTTAGGTTTTCCAGTTGCAATAGGATTAATCGCTTTGTATTCTCTTATTGCTTTAATCCCATCTTTGGCTGTAACAGTTAGAAGAATGCATGATTTGGGTAAAAGCGGTTGGAATGTTTTAATTTCTTTCATTCCGTTGGTTGGTCCTATCTGGTTTCTTGTCTTGTTAGCAACAGAAGGAGAACACGGAGAAAACTATTATGGTCCAGATCCTAAAAGTACCATGGAAGAAATTGATGAAATCGGAATTAATAATTAACTAAATACTATAAAAATGGAAACTACAAAACCAGAAAGCTGGAATACACCATCTCAACCTAGACAAGAGAATAAAAAAGTATTAGCAGGACTTATGGGTATTCTTTTTGGATCTTTAGGGATTCATAAATTTGTCTTAGGTTATACTCAAGAGGGAATTATCCAAATCGTAATTAGCGTAGTTACTTGCGGTATAGGTAGTATAATTGGATTTATTGAAGGAATTATCTACTTGACAAAATCAGATGAAGAGTTTTACCAAACGTACCAAGTTGGTAAAAAAGGCTGGTTCTAAGAGGAAAAAGATATTATCTAAAATCCCATTCAGAAATGAATGGGATTTTTTATGTCTAAAAATGTCTTTTCCTGATATTTTAAAAACTTTTAAAGGCTCTCGACGATTTTTAAAGTGAGTAATATTGCACTCTGATAGAAATGAATAATGGAGTAACTGAAAATCCAGAAGAGTAAGGAATTTAAAAGATTTTATTATGTTAGAAATGTACAAAAACATAGTTTTAAATAACTACGCAAATTTTAATGGGAGAGCTAGAAGAAAAGAATATTGGATGTTTGTCCTGGCAAATGTTATTATTTCAATTCCATTTAAGATTGTTGATAAAAGTTTTAATTGGACTTATGGAGCAGAGGCGGGAATATCAGAGTTAATTTTTAACTTGTTGATACTTTTGCCTACAATAGGTGTTGCTATTAGACGAATGCATGATGTGGATAAGAGTGGCTGGCATATTCTAATACCATTTTATAACCTTTATTTATTTTGCAAAGAAGGAACAGCTGGAATGAATCAATATGGAGCAGATCCTAAAAATCAATTAGAAGAACTTGATGAGATTGGAAAAGAATAATCTTCAATATAGTTTTAAATAAAAGTTGTAACTAAAAAATCCCATTTGCATTGCAAATGGGATTTTTTTTATTTCGATAGTGGATGTTTTTTATGTTTAAAACGTCTTTTTCTGATATAATAAAAACTTTTAGTGGCTGTTGACGATTTTCAAAGTGAGTAGTATTGCACTCTGATAGAAACGGGTAATGGAGTAACTGAAAATCCTTAAGAGTAGGGAATTTAAAAGATTTATATTATGTTAGAAGTGTACAAAAAAGTAGTTATGCAGAACTACGCAAATTTTGATGGAAGAGCAAGAAGAAAAGAATATTGGATGTTTTTTTTGATAAACATCATAACTGGAGTTGTAATTGGTATTTTAGCAGCATTGATCTCAGAAAAACTGTTGATTGTTGCAAATATTTATAATTTGGCTATTCTTGTCCCTTCAATTGCAGTTGCTGTTAGAAGAATGCATGATGTTGGTAAAAGTGGTTGGTTTATTCTTATTCCATTTTACAACTTAGTATTGGTTTGCACAGAAGGCGAAAAAGGACCAAATCAATATGGTGCTGATCCAAAAAATCAATTAGAAGAACTTGATGAGATTGGAAAAGAATAATCGTCAGTATAGTTTTAAATAAAAGTTGTAACTAAAAAATCCCATTTGCATTGCAAATGGGATTTTTAAATATCAAAAAAAGATTAATCTTCCTTCTCAGACAATTTCTTTTCCAATTCAATCTGAAACTCTTCGATAACAGGTTTCATGGTGCTTTCTGGAATATCTGCGATTCTAATGTACATTAAACCGTCAATAGCGTTATTAAATAATGGGTCAACGTTAAAAGCTACAACTCTTGCGTTTTGCTTGATGTATTTCTTAATTAAAACGGGCAAACGTAAGTTTCCTGGTTCTAGTTCGTCAATAATCTTATCAAACTTATTCAAATCAGATTCTGCTTCGTCGAAGATAAAATCTTTATCGGCGTCTTTTAGTTTTACCTTATACGCTTTTTTCGGGTGAATGTATTGCGCAATATACGGATCGTAATAGTTAGATTTCATAAACTCAATCATTAACGATTTAGAGAAATCTGAAAACTGATTACTGATACTTACCCCACCAACTAAATATTTGTGTTCTGGATGGCGCAAAGTGGTATGAATAATACCTTTCCACAATAAGAACAAAGGCATTGGTTTTTGCTGATAATCTTTTACGATAAATGCACGACCCATTTCGATCGATTTGTGCATCATATCATGAAGTTCCGGCTCGAATCTGAAAAGATCCGTTAAGTAGAAACCTTCAATTCCGTATTTTGGATAAATTTCAGAACCTAATCCCATACGATATGCTCCAGCGATTTTCTTGGTTTCATCATCCCATAAAAACATATGGTGATAATATTGGTCGTATTCGTCTAAGTCAATAGATTCATTTGTTCCTTCTCCAACTTCACGGAAAGTAATTTCACGAAGACGCCCTATTTCATGTAAAATGTTCGGGATTTCTTTGGCGCTTGCAAAGAAAACTTCGTAGTTTTTACTTTGTAAAAATCGGCTGTCGCTATCTCTTAAAGACTGAACTTCATCAATCAATTTTGATTCGCTTGCGGCTGTTACAATTTTTTTAGGTGCTTTTGGTATTTTAAGACTTGCTGTATCAATCAGTTTGGTGTCTTTCTCAAACGGATTAGCCAGCATATAGGTTTTCTTTCTCAAGAATTCTGAGTATTCTTCAAAAGATTCAATTTCGTTTTGTTCACTTACAGAAATTGGTTTCCCGATACGAACTTTAATTACACGATCTTTTTGCGTAAGCAATTCAGAAGGTAATTTTGCAGTACGTAAAGTATCGTCAATTTTAGAAAGCCAGTAGAATAATTTACTGTTTTTGGCATGAAAATAAATCGGAACTACAGGAACTTTTGCTTTTCTAATTAGTTTAAGAGCGCCTTCTTCCCAAGGTTTATCCACTACTAATTTGCCATCTTTATAGGTAGAAACTTCACCGGCAGGAAAAATACCCAAAGGTTTTCCGTCGCTTAAATGGCGTAAAGTTTCTTTAATACCAATTACACTCGATTTTGCATCCTTATGGTTTTCAAAAGGATTAACCGGCATAATGTATTTTTTCATCGGAACAATTCTGTGTAATAAGAAATTGGCAATGATTTTGAAATTCGGCTCTCTTTCAAGCATTAATTTCAAAAGTAAAATTCCGTCAATTCCTCCAAGCGGATGATTTGAAATGGTAATATACGCACCGTCTTTTGGTAGACGCTTCAAATCTTCTTCTGGGATTTCGAATTTAATTTCCATTTCATCCAAAATTCCATTCAAAAAGTCAAGGTCTTCCAAATGTTTATTACGATCGTAAATTTTATTAAGGGTCGAGATCTTAAGAACCTTCATAAGAATCCAGCCAGAAAAGGTACCGAAAACTCCGTACTTTTCAACATTTATTGCCTTTGCAACTTCTTTCGCGGTAACTAACCCCATGTACTACTTTTAATTTATTAGAACAGCGAACAAAGATAACAAAAAAGTCTACTTTTCGTTGTTTCCAAGACAAACTTTGCACTTTTTTATTACATTTGAAATCCTTAAAAAAATCACTGATGAAAATTATTTCTTATAATGTAAACGGAATTCGAGCTGCAATAAACAAAGGGTTTATCGATTGGCTGCAACAAGCAAATCCTGATGTAATATGCCTCCAGGAAATAAAAGCTACGCAAGATCAAATTCCGGTAGATGATATAACAGCTGCTGGCTATCCGTTTCAATACTACTATCCTGCAACCAAAAAAGGATATAGCGGAGTAGCTATTCTTTCTAAAACAAAGCCGAATAATATTGTTTATGGAACAGGAATTCATCATATGGATTTTGAAGGCAGAAACCTTCGTGCAGATTTTGACGATGTTTCTGTAATGAGCTTGTATCTTCCATCTGGAACAAACATTGAAAGATTAGATCATAAGTTTATGTTTATGGATGATTTTCAGAATTATGTCAACGAATTGAAACTTACGGTTCCGAACCTTATTATTTGTGGTGATTATAATATTTGTCACGAAGCAATTGATATTCACGATCCAGTTCGTAACAAAACAGTTTCTGGATTTCTTCCAGCAGAACGTGCCTGGTTAGATACTTTTATGAAATCTGGATTTATAGATAGTTTCCGTCATTTCAATAAAGAACCACATCATTATTCTTGGTGGAGTTATCGTGCAGGAGCAAGAGGGAATAACAAAGGCTGGCGTATCGATTATAATTTGGTGAGCAATGCGCTGGAAAACAGATTAAAAAGAGCGGTTATACTTCCAGACGCTATGCATTCAGACCATTGTCCGATTTTAGTTGAGATTGATTAATTTTTGGTATTGTTCTTGCTGAAAAAGATTTAAATTTTAAAATTGATATTGCAATTGGAATTGAATTTTGAAATTAAATTATTAAATGCCTAAAATAAAAACTGATTAAAGATGATTAAAAAAGCCTCCATCGGATTACTAGCATTAGCTTTGTCCACAACGTCGTGTGTTTCTAAGAAAATTTACAATGATCTAGAAACAAAATATTCAGATTTGAAAAAAGAAAATCGTTCTATTGCTGATGAAAATGAAAATTTGAAGAAAGCAAAGAATCAATTGGAAACCGATCGTGATAAACTGGTTAAAGATTTAGCAACTGCTAATGATGATTTGGCAAAACAAAAAGCAGATTTAGCTGCGGCTCAAAATAAATATAAAGTTTTACAAGATTCGTATAATGCATTGGAGAAAAACAGCAATGATGCACTAGAGAAAAACATGGCTAAAAACCGCGAATTGTTGGCGCAGTTAGAAGCAAAAGGTAAAGCTCTTGCAGACGAACAAGCTCGTTTGGACAAAACAGCAAATCGTCTAAAAGAATTGGAAGATATGATTGCGGCGAAAGAAGAAGCAATGCGTAAATTAAAAGAAACTTTATCTAAAGCATTAACTGGTTTTGAAGGTAAAGGTTTGACAGTAGAACATAAAAACGGAAAAGTGTATGTTTCTATGGAAAACAAATTACTTTTCAATTCAGGAAGTTGGGCTGTTGGAACAGAAGGTAGAAAAGCGGTTGTCGAACTTGGAAAAGTTTTAGGCGACAATCCAGATCTTTCTGTTTTAATTGAAGGACATACAGATGATGATCCGTACGCAGGTTCGGGGCCAATCGCAAACAATTGGGATTTATCGACTAAAAGAGCAACGGCAATCGTAGCGATTTTAACCGAAAACCCAAAAATCAATAAACAAAAATTAACGGCAGCAGGAAGAAGCGAGTTTTCTCCTTTGGCAAGCAATGCAACTCCAGATGGAAAAGCAAAAAACCGTAGAATCGAAATTATCTTAACTCCAAGATTAGATGAGATTGCGGAGATGTTGAATAGCATTAATTAAAGATGCCAAGGTTCTGAGATACTAAGTTTCTAAGATTTTAAAAAAGGGTTGAAGTAAAACTAGAGTGCACCCAAAAGTTTAGACAAATTAATAACTAAGTTTTATAATAATGAGCTCGATATTGTATGGGGCTCATTGCTTTTAGATTAAGTTTTATTCTGTCATTATTATAATAATTAATATACTCAATAA
>NZ_JBHSFY010000024.1:0-51064 GCF_042654045.1 Flavobacterium chungangensis | reverse complement strand
TGCAAATGAATAATGTTTAACAACTACTAATTCTACACACTCAAGTTTGAATTCATAGCTGTGCTTGACTTTTCTTTCCATAAAAATGCCCCCAAATAGCGTCTAACTTTTTGGGGGCAGTGCATTCCTTGAGGTCTTTTTTTTATAGAATTATATTTTTATTACTGGCTATTTACATACAGATATCCTGCTTTCTCGACTTTTTTTCCATTGCTGTCATATTCTAATGTGTAGAAATAAGTTCCTGTCGGAAGTTTGTTCCCTCTCGCAACAGTTGCACGTCCGTCTGAGAATCCCTGAAACGGATTGGTAACATTGTCATAGCCATTTTTCTCGTAGACAATTACTCCGTATCTATTGTAGATTTTCACTTTATTGTCTGGATAGCAGTCAATTCCTTTTATAAAGAAACTGTCATTTAATCCGTCACCGTTTACTGATACAGCGTTGTAAACTTCTTCTACGCAAGAGACATTTACTGTCTGTACAAAGGAATTCTGATTTCCGCAATTATCTGATGCTGTCCAAGTTCTGATCAGTGAATATCTGCTAGCGCAATCCCCTTCAACTCTCTGCTCGTCATAAGCTACTGTTGTACTGCCGCAATTATCCGTAGCTGTAAAAGTTTGGGCTGGAGGAATAGTATCACAGTCTGCTGTTATTGTTGCCTGCGGCAGTGTTTCTGCAAATACTGGCGCTGTAGTATCATGAATTAATATCGTCTGTGCACACGTTGCTGCATCCAGAACAGTATTTTCTCCTGCATCGCGAACTCCGTTGCTGTTGGCATCCGCATATTCTGTTATCGTATAAGTTCTTGTTACATTGGCATTACAACCTGGATCCGCTCCATTTGATGCTGTAATTTCAACCACTCCACATCGGGTATCTGCTATACGTCCGTCTCCATTTCCTAAGGCTTCGAATTGTGCTTCTGTCAGATTCACTGCCGAAGGAAGCTCCTCGTAACATTGTACTGAAGTTGGCTGGAAAGTCGGACAGATCACACTGAAACGGCAGCAGTTTGGCGAAATTCCAGCTATATTTACTGTATTACAAGCACTTGCATCCTGAAAGTTCACATTATAATTGGTTCCCGAACTGATAAGTCCTGATGTCCACGCATTTCCCGACCACGTTCCCGGTGCTCCAGTTCCAGTAGCAGTATAAGGCGCCTGACCTGTTACTGATAAAGTAATATTATATCCAGGCTGTGTAGAAGAACAAGCCGCAGTTTCTGCTCCTGCCAAAACAATCTGGCTAATAATCACATTCTGATTTGCCGTTACACTATTACCATTACCGTCATTAAATGTCCAGGTAATAACTGTCGTTCCTGGATTTGTTATTGGGAAAGCTGATGTTGTAACTCCTGTAATTATTCCAGCACACGCGTCTGTTGTTGTTGGTATTACTGGTGTAACATTACACTGTCCAGTAATATCCGCCAAAATAGGGATATTTGGAGGGGTGATATCATCGATAATTACATTCTGGTTCGCTGTTGAAATATTTCCGTTTCCATCATCAAAATTCCATGTCACAACTGTTGTGCCCTGGGCTGTGATTGGAAATAGTGTTGTAGTTGTTCCTGTTATCGTACCAGAACAATTATCTGTGGCAGTCGGTGCTGTTGGGGCTCCCGAACATTCGCCTGTCACGTCAGCCAAAACTGGAACTGCAGGAGCAGTTATATCCTTAATAATTACATTCTGGTCTGCCGTAGAGATGTTGCCATTTCCGTCATCAAAACTCCAAGTTACCACCGTTGTTCCTTGTGCCGTAATTGGGAAAACTGTCGCTGTTGTTCCTGTGATGATTCCCGCGCAGGCATCTGTTGCTGTTGGAACTGTCGGCGTTGCGGAACATTCTCCAGTTACGTCCGCCAGTATAGGTACCAAAGGCGGTGTTTCATCATCAATAATTACATTCTGGTTTGCCGTTGAAATATTTCCATTTCCGTCGTCAAATGTCCAAACCACAACAGTTGTTCCCTGTGCCGTTATTGGAAAAACTGTCGCTGTTGTTCCTGTGATAATTCCCACACAGGCATCTGTTGCTGTTGGAACTGTCGGCATTGCGGAACATTCTCCTGTTATGTCCGCCAATATCGGCACAACTGGTGGGGTTATATCATCAATTATTATATTTTGATCGATAGTTTGTAAAAATCCATCTCCATAATCAAAAGTCCAGGTTATAACTGTCCTCCCCTGTGTATTAATTGGAAGTATCGTGGATGTCGTACCTATGATTGTTCCTGCACAAGGATCTGTTAATGTTGGTGCTGTCGGTATAATAGAGCATTCAGCCGTTACATCTGAGAGAGGCGTTGGAAGTACCGTTTCATTTATTGTTATAGTACTAGTGGTAGCATCAGAACAACTACCATTACTAAAAGAATAAATAATAGTATAAGTTCCAGGTGTTGATGATTCTAGATTGATTTCTCCTGTTGTCTGGTTAATACTTAACCCAGTATCTGATGTATAAATACCATTCGCTACACCTGTTTCAGTAGAAGTTACAGTTCCTCTATTACAATAAGGCCCATTAGGATAACTAATTGTAGCTACAGGAAGAGGATTTATAGTTATAATAGCAGTTGTAGTATTAGAACAGCTGCCGTCGCTAAATGTATAAGTGATTGTATGATCTCCTGCTGTAGAAGCCACAAGGTCAATTTCTCCTGTATTTATATCTATAATTAAACCTGGATCAGAAGAATAAGTTCCTCCACCTGTTTCAAGCTGCTCAGGTATAGCTGTACCTATCTGGCAATATGGATTGTCCAAATATGATATTGATGCCGTAGGCAGATCATTAACAGTCACATTAACGGGAACAATTGTACTGCATCCGTTAGTATTGGTTCCTTTTATGTAGTAAGTTCCGCGAGTAGTTATTGCAGAAGGAACTGCAATGGCAGCAGTGGCGGCATCATCTGAAAAATATGTGTAAGTAAGCCCTACATCACTTCCTGCTGTAACTGAAGGTGCCGTAATATCTATTGCATTTGGAGTACAGACCGAAGCTGGATCTGTAATAACAATTGCAGGAGCCGGATTGACATTTATTGTTAAATTAGAAATGGTATTGCTGTTACATGGTGCTCCAAGCGTTACTGTGCAGGTATAGTTATTTGCGCCAACCGCAAGATCAGCGTAATTTATTAAAGGATCTTTTAATGCTTGGTTTGAGGCATTAATTCCCGGACCTGTCCATAAATAAGAAAGCGCACCCAATATGTCAACATCTAACTGTACAGTACCCGATGTGAGATTACATATTGTGGCAGGAGTTGTTAAGCCATCTGCTGTCGCATCCGGAGCAGCAGCTACACCAATCTGAACAGACTGGGTAATAACATTCCCGCATCCATCTTGTATTTTAAAATAATAAGTAGCATCTGTAAGCCCGCCAAAAGTATTGCCGCTTTGGTAAGCACTATATGTATTGCCTCCATCCGTACTTAGAGCATATTGCAATACATCTCCCGGCGACGGCGAATTAGACACTGCCGTAATGGTCAGCACTCCGTTAGTTGCACCTGTAGCGCAGACATAACCTCCGGTATTAGTTTTATCTACAATAATAGCATTGCTGGCATCATAAGTGACCGTCTGAGTAAGAACGTTTAAAGTTCCTCCTTTTATACGGAGACCAAAAACATAAGTGCCGTAACTAAGACCATTGAAAGGAAGCGAAGCTGTTGTGCTCGCTAAATCTCTAACCTGACCAACACTTGAAGGTCCCGAA
Source organism: Flavobacterium chungangensis (assembly GCF_042654045.1). Classification (NCBI taxonomy): domain Bacteria; kingdom Pseudomonadati; phylum Bacteroidota; class Flavobacteriia; order Flavobacteriales; family Flavobacteriaceae; genus Flavobacterium; species Flavobacterium chungangensis. The sequence goes on along the minus strand of NZ_JBHSFY010000024.1, from coordinate 47,305 downwards.
ACGATAATTACCTGATAGGCATTTGCCACATCAAAATTTCCATTCATCACATAATTAAAGCCTCCGCAGACTGGGGTAGTCGTGTAACCGGATAAAGATGCTGTATACCCTTGAACAACTACATTTAATGTTTTTGTATCGCAATCGGTTTGAACTTGCAATGTGTAATTTCCTTTTGGAAAATATCCAGAAGGACCAGCAGGTAATTGCAGATATGCATTACCACTAGCATTTAATGCAGTACTTCCGGTATATCCTACTGGAATCAAAGGATTAGTAGATGCCATTACAGTATAGTTTATAGTATCTCCCGTTTCAAATGGGTTTATATTTAGAATCAATCTGCCATAGTTTAAATAATTTAAGCTTGGCTGAACACCTGAAACAAGTTGATTAATAGTTACTGACGGACTAGAAGGTATTGTTATGTTTTGTGAAGCTGGAAGGGGGAAGTTACCTGTTGTGTAACCTTGGGCATCAATATAATCAACATGATAAGTTGCACCTGCAGTAAAACCACTAATAGCTTCTATTACATCTGATACCGATCTTGTAATAACATCTGATGGGTTAGCAATATTAGTAAATGTCATATTTACTGGATAACAGGAAATTCTGTTAGCCTGTACAGAAACAATTCCGGCACCACTGCAATTGAAAGGTCTAATATATCCTAATATTGGAGTAATCGGAAATTCCTTAGTGTTACCGCAATTATCGATTAAGACAACTTTCATATTTAACATATCTGCTTCCATATCTGCTCTTGTCGCAGTTACAGGCATGGTTACTTTTTCAAACAATGGAGAATAACCATCACCTCCTATATCGCTGTACCCATCTCCGTCAATATCTTTACCATACAATTGCCCCTGGTATTTTACTTTCCAAGTAAAATTGGCCGCATCTGCTGGTGATAATGTTGTACTATTTGCAATATATTGAAATAGTGCCTGATTATCAATTATAAGAGGAGTAGAGCAATTAAAAATAGTTGAATGGCTTGGAAAAGCAAAAGTTCCCAACTTAATATCTGCCAAACTAACTGTTGGATCAGAAATAGAAGTTGCTCCCGTTATAGTCTGTCCACAATTATCAGTAACACTGACTAAATAATTATCTTTAGGAAGCACATTAAATGTAAAAGTTCGGAGGCTAATTGGCCCGCTATTTTGTAGAATTGTTCCGGGAGCAGCCTGCGCAGCAATCGTATACGTAAAGGGTGGCTGTCCGTTAGTTGTTGTGGTAGTCAATACAGCTGTTCCTCCAACACAACCGGCTACTTTTGTAGGGGTAGTAACTGTTCGAGCTAGATAGCCGTCTGTAACAGCAATATTAGCGCTTGAAAAAACTGTTCCTCCAGATGTTGCCCTGCCATTTACGACATATGTTCCTGAGGATAATCCGGTAAATACAGGATTGTTAGTAAACTGCGTATTATCTCCAGGTACAGGCGAAACAACAACACCTGCTCTTAAAAGCTGATACTGTGGTGTTGCTCCCAAACCAGTGCTGCTGGCAGTTACAATTCCGCTATTTTGACAGCCATTATTGCTGGCAATACCTGTTACGGTTTGCGCATGCAAATTAATGCTGAGTAAAAATGTGGAGATAAAGATAAAAAGCGAAGTAATTTTTGTTTTCATAAATTGTTTTTTTAATTAAACAAATAATGAGACTTGCATATTCATAAATCAATTGACTTTAAGATATTTAGCCGTATTTTATTAGTTTAATTTTCTTTATGTTTAAAATTTATCCCCTTATAAAATTGGGCGGGCAAAATTCATTTTAATGAAATAAAATTTTACCGCTAAAAGACTAATAAACAACAGATAAAGACAATTTAATATTTGTGGATGCAACTAAAAAACACGAACAATTTTAACCTTGCAGGCTAATTGTAACAGATAATTGTTAAGAATTGGGGACAATTCGTTATACTAACAACCGAGAAAGAAAAAAGTTAGATTAGAATGGAAGGCTTATAATAAAAAACACAAAAAGATCATGTTCTTTCACATTTTGAAAAATAGAAGTCCTTAAATTTAAGGACTTCTATTTTTACACCATAAAAATACTGATTATAAATTAGTTACAATAAAAAAAGCAGTAAAAAAATTACTGCTTTTTTTGCTAACTGATATGTATACATTTATTTCACCCTAATACTCCATTCAAAATCCATTTCAGAAACCTGAACTCCTTCTTCGTTTGTTCCAATAGATTTCATCCAGAACGTCTGCCCTTCTCCAGTTTCTATGGTTTTCTTTATTGCCTCTGTAATTAAATGTCCGTCATTGCAGACAAAAGTAATTCTTCCTGTCGCTTTTTTGGTAAAGTTTCCTTTGTTGTTGGCTACTAACATCGAAATCTTTTTTCCACTTTGCTGAATCTGAGAAATCACTAAAGCTCCCGTTGTAAGCTCTGCCGCCATAGCTTGAACAGCAAAATACATGGAGTTAAACGGGTTCTGATTGATCCAGCGATGCTTGACACTTACAATGCAACTATCACTATCAATTGCTTTTACACGCACACCACAAAAGTATGCAGAAGGTAATTTGAATAAGACGAATTTGTTAAGTTTTGAGACCGAAAGTGCCATATGCTTTGTTTTTTCTTGTAAAAATACAAAAAAACTATGCATGCACAATAAATTATTCATATATCAAAAGAAACCCAATAAAGACGTGGATTCGGAATGATTTTTCAGCCTTTTAAAAGTTATCTAACAGTTTTAAATTTGTTAATATTTTGTTAATATTTGGTACTATGTAAAACAAGATACTGTCTTTTAGACATATATTTGCATAAGAAATTACTATATACTTTTAATCATGGAAAAAACATCAGAAAAGAATACAGCATCATTTACTCATTTGAGTACTTTAAGCCAATATATAATCCCGTTTGGGAACTATATTTTTCCGCTAATCATTTGGACAAACTATAAAGACAAGTCTGAATTTGCAGATCATCACGGAAAACAAGCTTTAAATTTTCAGTTAAGCATTTTGCTTTACAGTTTGATCTTAGCGCTTATTGCTATTCCGATTTTCGTTACTGTTTTTTTGCAGAATCTTCCGTTAGAAGCTGTTTTTAATGACGACGATTTTGTAATTAGAAACTTTAACTTTCAAGCAAACATTGGACTTTTAAGTGTCGGAATTACCGCTGTGGTCCTTTTTGGAGTTTTAAAATTTGTTGAATTCTTTTTAGTGATCTATGCTTCAATAAAAGCTTCAAACGGAGAATTATATAAATATCCGCTTACGATTCCTTTTATAAAGTGACACTAAAAAATTAAAAGTTATAGTCGAAACATCAATCAAATCAAATAAGTTTCGCAATCAATCATCAATCAAATTATCATCAATCAAAAAACGAATTGTTCAATCAAAAAAAAACAAAATGAAATTATGAACATTGAAAACACAAAAGCACAGATGCGCAAAGGTGTTCTTGAGTTTTGCATCTTATCAGTTCTAAAAGAAAAAGACGCATATACATCTGAAATATTAGACACTTTAAAAAACGCAAAATTACTAGTTGTAGAAGGAACCGTTTACCCGTTGTTAACTAGATTAAAAAATGACGGTTTACTTAATTATCGCTGGGAAGAATCGACCTCTGGGCCACCACGAAAATATTATGGGTTAACCGAGATAGGACAAACTTTTTTAAACGAACTTAGCGGCACCTGGACAGAATTATCTGACGCCGTAAATCTAATCACCAATCAAAATCAATAAGTCATGAACAAAACAGTAAATATTAACTTAGGCGGGATGTTTTTTCACATCGATGAAGATGCATACTTAAAATTGACACGCTACTTTGACGCTATAAAACGATCACTTAACAACTCATCTGGACAAGACGAAATTATTAAAGATATCGAAATGCGTGTTTCTGAATTGTTGACAGAAAAACAAAAAAGCGAAAAACATGTTGTTGGACTGAAAGATGTTGACGAAGTGATTGCGGTAATGGGTCAACCAGAAGATTATAGAATTGAAGACGAAGAAAATGCAAATCAATCTTTCAATAACTACAGTGCAAGAAAACACAAAAAATTATATCGTGACAAAGAAAATGGTATGATTGGCGGTGTAGCGACAGGTTTAGGACATTATTTCGGAATTGACGCGGTTTGGATTAAAATCATATTCTTAATCTTCGTTTTTGCAGGTTTTGGAACAGGAATCTTAGCTTACTTCGTTCTTTGGATTGTAACTCCTGAAGCCGTTACAACATCTGAAAAATTGGAAATGACAGGAGAACCAGTAACGATTTCTAACATCGAAAAAAAAGTTAGAGAAGAAATTGATTCGCTTTCTGAGAAATTCAAAAATGCGGATTATGACAAAATGGGAAACCAGGTAAAGTCGGGAGCTGGGAGAATAAGTAGTTCATTTGGAGACTTTGTCATGACGATTTTTAAAATCTTTGCTAAATTTTTAGGAGTAATTCTAATTATCTCAGGGATTTCTACCTTAATCATGTTATTGATTGGCGTATTTACTTTAGGAACTAATATTTTTATCGATTTCCCTTGGCAGAATTTTGTTGAAGCTGGAAACTTTACAGAATACCCGCTTTGGTCATTCGGATTGTTAATGTTCTTTGCTGTTGGAATTCCGTTTTTCTTCTTAACTCTTTTAGGATTTAAACTGTTATCTCCAAATTTAAAATCAATCGGAAACATCACAAAATATACGCTTTTAGCTCTTTGGATTATTTCTATCGCAATTCTTACTAGTATTGGAATCAAACAGGCAACTGAAATTTCATACGATAATAAAGTAGTAGAGAAAAAAGTTCTGGCAATCAAACCTACTGATACTTTATATATTAAGTTCAAGTACAATGATTATTACACAAAAAGCTTAAACCACTATAGAGAATTTGAGTTTGTGCAAGATTCTGCAAACAAAGAACTGATTTATTCTAATGATGTACGTATACACGTATTACACACAGACGAATCAGCTCCGTTTATGCAGATTGAAAAAAGTGCAAGAGGAAACTCTTTTACAAATGCTAAAAAAAGAGCAGAAAAAATCGATTATAAGTTTCAAGTTAACGGAAATCATTTAATTTTGGATAACTATTTTCTGACAGATGTAAAAAACAAATTTAGAGGCCAAGAAGTTGACATCTATCTTTACTTACCAGAAGGGCAATTAGTTAAACCAGATTCTTCTGTAAGAGATTACTATAACTCAGATGACAATTTCTTTGAATTAAATTACAACGGAGATTACAATTACAAAGTTATCGGTTCTAAAGTAAAATGTTTAAACTGTCCTGCTGATGAGGATAATGATAACGATGAAACTGACTACGAGAATATAAACGAAGAAGTTAATAATGCCATTAATGATGCTCAAATTGAAGCCAATGATACGGTAAGAGAAGTTTCGGTTAAAATTAACGGAAAAGAAGTTATTAACGGAAAAAAAACTAAAGGAAGACTAACCACTGATAAAAACGGAGTAATAATCAAAATTAACTAAACCATGATAAAAATAATCATTCATATTACGAAATTTATAATCATAACTATAACTGCTTTATTGTTTGCTTCGTGTAATTTTAACATGAATGCAATTGAAGGAAGCGGCAATGTTACAACAGAAAAAAGAACCGTTCAAGGAGAGTTTAAAAACATCTCTGTAAGCAATGCTATCGATTTGGTTATTGTACAATCTGACGCTACAGAAATTACCGTTGAAGCTGATGACAATCTTCAAAAAGAAATCGTAACTAAAGTAGAAAACGGAACACTTATTATAGAATGCAAATACAGCTCTTTCCGTAACATTACATCAAAAACAGTAACGGTAAAAATGCCTGTTGTTCATAAAATTGAAGCTTCAAGTGCTTCAACTGTTGAAACTGAAGGACTTGTTCAGGGCGAAGATATTACTTTAGAAGCTTCAAGCGCAGCGTCAATGGATGTTAAAATCGAATCGGATAGAATTGCAATAGATGCTGGAAGCGGAAGTTCTATCGATATTGAAGGTAAAGCATTAAGCCTTACTACTTCTGTTTCAAGCGGAGGAAGCATTGATGCCGAAAAGTTAATGGCTAATGAGGTTCAGGCAGATGCTTCTAGCGGAGGAACAGTTTCTGTAAAACCAATCTTAAGCTTAAAAGCAGATGCTTCTAGTGGAGGAAATATTAACTATAGCGGCACTCCAAAAACTATTGAAAAATCGGCAACATCTGGCGGAAGTGTAAATAAAAGCTAAAAAAGCAACTGTTAAATATAAACGAAATCATTCATCAAAAGTGGATGATTTTTTTATATTTGTCAAAATCAAATCTAGAATTAATGAAAAAAAGTACAGCCCTGCTCCTATTAGTATTTGTTACGACACTGACTTTCGCTCAAAAAAGAGAAAAAATTAAAGGTTCTAAAATTGTGACAACGTCAGTAAAAGAAGTTGGAAGTTTTGATGCCCTTGAAGTCGATGATAATATTGAAGTTTATTTGGAACAAGGAGAAAAAAACGAAATTAAAATTGAAGCCGATGACAATCTTCACGATATCATTGGAATGGATTTAAGAGAAAAAACACTTCGATTATATACCAATAAAGAATCTTCTATATTCAAGAAATTATCTGTTAAGGTTACTTATACTAAATCATTAAATAAAGTAATCACTAAAAATGAAGCTATAGTATATGCTATTCAGGAATTGCAATTAGATGATATTACAATGAATTGCGTTGATTATTCTAAATTGTATCTTAATGTAAATGCAAAGAAATTTACTTTAATTGCCGATGATAAATCTAGAACAGAGTTAAACTTAAAAGCCGAGGACGGAAATTTACAATTGAGTAAAAATGCCGTGGTTAAAACATTGGTTTCTGCTGTAAAATTCAAATGTGATTTGTATCAAAAATCGACTGCTGCAATTGAAGGCATTGCCGAAAAAGCAACTATTAGATTAGACAATAATTCTGTTTTTACAGGAACAAAATTTACTTTGAAAGATGCAAATGTTACCACTGAAGGTTCTGCCGTTGCTACTATTCTAGCAGATACTACTATTGCAATAGCCGCTGGAGATAAGTCTGAAATTTCATTATATGGCGACCCCAAAATAGACCTTACACGCTTTAGCGAAGAAGCAAAACTAATTAAAAAGCCAGGCGCAACAAAAGCAAAAACAACGACATTGTAAACTTTTTAAAGTTTAAAATATAATGAAAAAGAAAAAATCCCAGTCTAAAATTTTAGACTGGGATTTTTTATTACAAAGATTTCAAAGTTCCAACAACTTGAAACCTGAAACTTTTTAACTTACTCCTTTGAAGCCAAATATCTTTCAGCATCCAAAGCCGCCATACATCCTGTACCCGCAGCAGTAATTGCCTGACGGTATACATTATCTGCAGCATCACCAGCTACGAAAACACCATCTACATTTGTTTTAGATGTTCCTGGAGTGTTTACAATATATCCTGTTTCGTCAAGAGCAATGTAATCTTTAAAAATATCTGTATTTGGCTTGTGACCAATTGCCACGAAGAAACCAGTTGCAGGAATTTCGATTGTTTCGCCAGTTGTTTTGTTTAAAGCTTTAATAGCATGAACAACATTGTTGTCTCCTAAAACTTCAACTGTATCATGATTCATTAAAATCTCGATATTTTCAGTTTTACGAACACGCTCTTCCATGATTTTAGAAGCTCTAAATTTTTCGCTTCTAACCAACATCGTTACTTTTTTACAAAGTTTAGATAAGTAATGTGCTTCTTCGCAAGCAGAATCTCCTGCTCCAACAATAACAACATCTTGGTTTCTGTAGAAGAATCCGTCGCAAACTGCACAAGCAGAAACTCCACCACCCATATTTAAATAGTGCTGTTCTGATGGCAATCCTAAATATTTAGCCGAAGCACCTGTAGAAATAATTACAGTCTCACAGTGCAATTCGATTGTATCGTTAATCCAAACTTTATGAATATCTCCAGAAAAATCAACTTTTGTTGCCCATCCGTCACGAATGTCTGCACCAAAACGTTTTGCTTGTTCTTGTAACTGAATCATCATTTCAGGTCCTGTTACTCCATCAACATAACCAGGAAAGTTTTCAACCTCATTAGTAGTTGTCAATTGACCACCAGGCTGCATTCCTTGATATAATACTGGATTCATGTTAGCTCTAGCCGCATAAATAGCAGCAGTATAACCTGCAGGACCAGAACCTATAATAAGGCATTTAATTTTTTCGATTGTATTTGACATAGTAATAGTATTTTTGAGTTGCAAATGTAAACTTTATTATAAAAAATAACGTCTAAAATAAATCTGAAATAGCTATGTGGAAATAAGTTTTATTTATTTTCATTTTTTTCTTTTACAAATCAAATTTATTTATATCTTTGCATCCGCTTTCGGGCACTACAACAAAATTACATCTTCGGGGTGTAGCGTAGCCCGGTTATCGCGCCTGCTTTGGGAGCAGGAGGCCGCAGGTTCGAATCCTGCCACCCCGACAAAAGCCGAACAGAAATGTTCGGCTTTTTTGTTTTTCTTAAAATTTTACACTTTATGTTTTTCGTTTATATTCTTTACAGCGCTAAAAAAGAAAAGTTCTACATTGGTCAAACTAATGATATGGAAGACAGACTTAATAGACACAATAATGGACAATCCTTGTCTACAAAAAACGGCGTCCCTTGGAAAATCATTTATACAATTCAACTTGACTCAAGATCTGAAGCGATGATTTTAGAAACTAAAATAAAAAAACGTGGTGCAAAAAGATACCTACAAGACATAAATTTCATATATCATTTGTAGCGTAGCCCGGTTATCGCGTCCCGCCTTAAAGCGGGAAGGCCGCAGGTTCGAATCCTGCCACCCCGACAAAAGCCGAACAGAAATGTTCGGCTTTTTTGTTTTTCTTTAATTTTACACTTTATGTTTTTCGTTTATATTCTTTACAGCGCTAAAAAAGAAAAGTTCTACATTGGTCAAACTAATGATATAGAAGACAGACTTAATAGACACAATAATGGACAATCCTTGTCTAAAAAAAACGGCGTCCCTTGGAAAATCATTTATACAATTCAACTTGACTCAAGATCTGAAGCGATGATTTTAGAAACTAAAATAAAAAAACGTGGCGCAAAAAGATACCTACAAGACATAGATTTCATATATCATTTGTAGCGTAGCCCGATTATCGCGTCCCGCCTTAAAGCGGGAAGGCCGCAGGTTCGAATCCTGCCACCCCGACAAAAGCCGAACAGAAATGTTCGGCTTTTTTGTTTTTCTTTAATTCGACATTCTCAAAATATCCTTTTAAAAACATAACCCGTGGTTTCAACCACGGGATACGCATCGTGATTATAATACGTTCCCCGCGGTTGAAACCGCGGGCTATATTAAAATAAATCTCTAAAAATCAATCGATTTCTAGAGGTTTATCTTCAAAAAACATCAATATCAATATCTAAGTTTATTTTTCCATACTTATATAAGAAGGATAAGATTCTTCACTAGGCAAAGCAAATTCTTCATCAAAAGGCTGTACGCCTTCTCCATTACTATATGATGCCACACGTTTTACACCAGTTGCCGTGCTTCCGCCAGTACCATTAATAACATTCTGAATATTTCCTGAACCTGCAAAACGAGTAATACACATTTTCTCCAATTTCACATTTGGATTATTAGGTGCTTCAAAACCATTTTTCTTATTTACATTACCATCGGTCCCTGTAAAAACCGCATAAGATCCCATTCCGATAGTGTGATGCTCTTTTACCGAATTTGCTACTTTAAACGCAGCATAACCATCGACTCTTCCTCCTTGACTGCTCCAACTTGCTTGATTTGGTGCATCGTAAGGAGGTTCGTTTTGAAAGAAGAAAGTTCGACCACGTTCTCCTAACCATAATACTTCATATTCCTGATAATGCTCTACAAACAAGGCATAAAGCGTCACATCATTTCCCGCTACAATAAGTCCGTTTTTACATCTGTCTCTTTTCCAACGTGCGTCGCCACCTTTCTGCGAACCATGATCAGCACGCCACAACCAGAAATGATCTCCTACAACATTGTTACTATTTATCTGAATAGAAGCCTGAATCTGAATATTTTTTGACTGAACCCCGCCCACTCGGCAAGTAATATCGCTAAGCAAAATAGGATCTGCACTATGGTCTGCATTTGCTCCTTCATTACCAATTCTAACTTGATAAGTCGTACTATTCGATGAATCCATTAAAAGTCCAGCAATGATAATTCCGTCTTTATCATCAGCATAAATACATCCCCAAGTATTTTTTTCTGTTGGCTCTAGCGTCACAGAAGCAATACCAGCCCCCAGAAGTATGGCATCTTTTCTGTTTACCTGAATCGGAGCATTTAAAGCATAATGTCCCGGAGTGAAAAATATATTTTTACCCGCTTTCAATGCAGCATTAATTTCTACATCAGTATCTCCTTCTTTAGCCACATACCAATTTGCAATCAAATCTTGAATTTCACCTTTTCCTATATCTGTTGCCGACCATGAAACTCCAACTCTATCCTTTTGCCAAGCCGGAACAAAAACTTTATATTCTCCGTCATTATCGATAAAAAGAAAAGGTTTTTCTCGTATAATAGGAGTTGTCGAAATTGGAGAATTACTATCATCTGCTTTTGGAGGATTTACACAACCCTGCCAAACCATATTATACGATCCTCCCATAGCCCCAAAACCGGAAGGAAAAACAGTATTTCTAGTATACCATTGTTGCTGTCCACCCCAGTTCGGTCTTGCAGATGTATAATGAGTATCTGCAATAAAACCTCCGCTGCCCCAGAAATTAGTATCTCCAATATCCGAAATATACTTTGAAGTATTTTCAATCAGTAATCTTCGGGCGCTAGTTGACTGAGAAACCGTCCATGAAAAATCACGCATTACTTCTACATTTTCAACGGAACGCCAAAATGTACAAGTCGCATTTGCTCCACCCGAAAGATGAGGTCTTGTAAATATTGCTCCCAATTTAACATCTGAAGGCACTTTCCCTAAACCTCCAATATGAGAATAAAATCCTAATTCGATAGCATTAGATGTTGCAGACGATGCAGAACCCGATCCGCCAACATCGTAGGTTTGTCCATTCACATTTGGTTTAAAATAATAAGCTTGCCGTTTTGTTGTCCACTCTCCATTTGCACCGCCTAAACCGATACTGCTAAACTGTGCGTTAATTTCATTTCGGGCTGTTTCAGCTTTTTCATGCTTTCTATCATAGATATATATATTATCTCCAAAAATCTGATTTTCGAGTGAAATTATAATGGTAACATCATTGCGAGTAACTTTATAGTAATTCTCATATTTAGTTGCATTAGGCTTATTATCAGTAAAAGTCAATTTAGAAGTTGATCCTACTGAAACAAAATCAGATGCCAAACGGCTGCCCCCTCTACTAATTATATAATTTCCAGAAGTACCAAAAGCCGACCATGATAATGTAATACTATGTTTCTTTTTACTGTAGACAATTTTGCGTTCAATTTTTTTATTTCCTTCTGTTTTTTCGTTATTCGAAAACGACGAAGTAAAACTGCATAAAAGCAGCATAAATGCAAATGCTGTAAATAATGAAATTGCTTTTTTACTCATAAGAATGTTCATTTTGTGGTTTGATAGATTGTAATAATTGTAATTTTAAGAAAGCCCAAAATAGCAATAATCTTCAACCTTCGAGTCCGTTTTTGAATGCAATTTTCTTATCAAAAACACTACAAAACCAGCAAATTTTGTCTTTTTATAACACAAATATGCCTTATCCAAGACATCTCTTTTTCTTTAATAGCTTTTTTTTGCCCCCAAATAAAAAAAGAAAACAAAATGAAAAAGATTCTATTATTTATTGCTTTAGTTTTTTCTACTGCTATAATCGCGCAAGAAAAAAACATCATTTCAATAGATTCATGTTCATTAGCAAAAGAAAGTGTCTTATATAAAAAAAATGCCCACGCTTCTTATTATCATGATAAATTTAATGGAAGAAAAACAGCAAGCGGAAAAAGATTCAATAATAACGAACTTACTGCTGCACATAAAAAATTCCCTTTTGGCACAATACTAAAAATAACAAACGAGGCAAACAATAAATTCACAATCGTAGAAATTACGGATCGAGGACCTTTTGTTAATGGAAGAGAAATTGATCTCAGCAAAAGAGCTTTTATGGATATTGCATCTAATAAAAAAAGTGGCTTAGTTTATGTCACGATCGAGGTTTTAAAATAAAAGGTTTTTCTCGTACCAAAATTAGATTCTTGGTTTTTTGAGGCAAGAATAGCACCAAATTGTCCCAAAAACTTATTAATAATTTTATTTATAACTAAAATTATTTTGTATTAAACACCCATGAAACCCCGATTAGGCAGACTTTCACAAATGTTAACAAAATAGATTTTCAGAAACCATAAATAATTGTATTTTTACGGTTCAAAATTCAGAAAATAAATGGGCAAAATCATTGCTATTGCTAATCAAAAAGGAGGCGTTGGAAAGACTACTACATCAGTAAATCTTGCTGCCTCATTAGGTGTTTTAGAGAAAAAAGTATTATTAATCGACGCTGATCCACAGGCCAATGCTACATCTGGTCTTGGAATTGACGTAGAAACAGTTGAAACCGGAACTTACCAAATACTTGAGCATACTGTAACACCAAAAGAAGCCGTTTTAAAATGTACAGCTCCAAACGTTGACGTGATCCCTGCTCACATTGACCTTGTTGCTATCGAAATTGAATTGGTTGACAAAGAAAACCGTGAATACATGCTTAAAAAAGCATTGGAAGAAGCAAAAGAAGAATATGATTATATCATTATCGACTGTGCACCTTCTTTAGGTTTGTTAACCTTGAATGCTTTAACAGCAGCAGATTCTGTAGTTATTCCTATTCAATGTGAATATTTTGCACTTGAGGGATTAGGAAAATTATTGAACACTATTAAAAGCATTCAAAAAATCCACAACCCAGATCTTGACATTGAAGGTTTATTATTAACAATGTACGATTCAAGATTACGTTTATCAAATCAGGTTGTAGAAGAAGTTCAAAAACACTTTAACGATATGGTTTTTGATACTGTAATTCAGCGAAATGTAAAACTAAGTGAGGCTCCTAGTTTTGGAGAAAGCATCATTAATTATGATGCAACAAGCAAAGGTGCCGTAAACTATATTCATTTAGCACAAGAAATTATAAAGAAAAACAGTAAATAGTTTTTATGACAAAAGTAATTAAAAAACAAGCCTTAGGAAGAGGATTATCTGCCTTATTAAAAGATCCGGAAAACGACATTAAATCAGTAGAAGACAAAAATGCTGATAAAGTTGTTGGAAATATCATTGAACTTGAAATAAGTGCAATTGAAATAAATCCGTTTCAGCCTAGAAGCAATTTTAATGAAGAATCATTACGCGAGTTAGCCACTTCTATTAAAGAACTTGGTGTGATTCAACCTATTACTGTTCGTAAATTAGATTTTAATAAATACCAGTTAATCTCTGGAGAGCGTCGTCTTCGTGCGTCTAAATTAGTAGGCTTAACTCACGTTCCTGCTTATATTCGTATTGCAAATGACAACGAATCATTGGTTATGGCTTTGGTTGAAAACATCCAACGTCATGACTTAGATCCAATTGAGATTGCTTTATCATACCAACGTTTAATCGACGAAATTCAATTAACTCAAGAACAAATGAGTGAAAGAGTGGGTAAAAAACGTTCGACAATTGCCAACTATTTGCGTCTTTTAAAATTAGATCCGATTATCCAAACAGGTATTCGTGACGGTTTTATCAGTATGGGACATGGTAGAGCAATTATCAACATTGAAGATTTAGACGTTCAAACCGATATTTATCAAAAAATCGTTAGTCAAAATTTATCAGTTCGCGAAACAGAAGCTTTAGTTAAAAATTACCACGAAGGTTTACAGCCAAAAGCAGACGGAAAGCCAAAAGCTGATGCTGCATTCGTAGTTAGAGAAACTCAAAAAAATTCTTTCAACGATTATTTTGGTTCAAAAGTTGATATAAAAGTCGCTGGTAACGGGAAAGGAAAAATTACAATTCCATTTAATTCCGAAGCTGACTTTAATAGAATTATGAAATTAATAAACGGATAGTGAATAAAATTGTCCCCATTGGTCTATTGTTCTTTCTAACAGGAACCGTTTCTCTTTTTGCCCAGGTAAAAAAAGACACGGTTTTGGTCGTAAAAGACACCACATCATTAGAAGAAATAGACCCGCTTACACCAGCAAAAGCAGCTTTTTACTCTGCAGTTTTACCTGGTTTAGGTCAAGCATACAACAAAAAATACTGGAAAATCCCATTGGTTTACGGAGCAATCGGAACAAGTTTGTATTTCTACATAGACAATAATAAAAAATACCACGACTATCGTGACGCCTACAAACGAAGATTAGAGGGCTATAACGATGACAATTACAAATATCTGGATGACAGCCGACTTATTGCTGGACAAAAATTCTACCAAAGAAATAGAGACTTATCTGCTTTATTCGTTGTCGGATTTTATGTTTTAAATATAATCGACGCCAATGTTGACGCCGCGTTGATACAATTTAACGTAAACGAGAGACTTTCGATGCGTCCAGAAATTTATCCTGCCGATGTAACATTCAAACCAAACGTCGGTCTAACTTTTAATTATAAGTTTTAATAGATTGAATTCTATTTAAAAAATCAAAAAAATAAATCATAATGAAAATTGCGCTTTTAGGATACGGAAAAATGGGTAAAGTAATTGAAAGAATTGCTTTAGAAAGAGGTCATGAAATAGTTTTAAGAAAAGATGAATTTAACACCTATGACGGGCTTTCAACAGCCGATGTTGCCATCGATTTCAGTGTTCCATCAGCAGCGGTGAGCAATATTTCTGCATCTTTTAACGCTAATGTCCCTGTTGTATCTGGAACAACAGGATGGCTAGAGCATTATGACGAAATGATTGCACTTTGCAATGAGAAAAAAGGAGGATTTATTTCAAGCTCGAACTTCAGTTTGGGAGTAAATATTTTCTTCGGACTTAATGAATATTTAGCTAAAATCATGAAGCAATTCGATTCTTATAAAGTTTCGATGGAAGAAATTCACCACATCCATAAATTAGACGCTCCAAGCGGAACAGCTATTTCTTTAGCTCAAGGCGTTATTCAAAACAGCGACTATGCAAGTTGGACTATGGATGAAGCAAAAAAGAATGAAATTCATATTGAAGCAAAAAGAATTGGAGAAGTACCTGGAACACACACTGTAAATTACGATTCTGCTATTGACAGCATCGAAATTAAACATACTGCTCATAACCGCGAAGGTTTTGCCCTTGGCGCTGTCGTTGCAGCAGAATGGCTAGCAGGAAAACAGGGAATTTTCTCTATGAAAGATGTACTAAACTTACAATAATTGACCAAAATTCAGGATTATTAAATACTTGAATTTGAAACTTAAAATACAATATTATGACACTTTACTCTTGGTTCGTATTTTTCTTAGCCGTTCAAATTATTCATTTTCTTGGAACATGGAAATTGTATCAGGCAGCAGGAAGAAAAAGCTGGGAAGCAGCAATTCCGGTATACAATTCTATCGTTTTAATGAAGATTATCGGGCGCCCAACATGGTGGACATTACTACTTTTCATCCCGATTATCAACTTGATTATGTTTCCAGTTATTTGGGTGGAAACACTAAGAACCTTTGGCAAAAAATCAACCTTAGACACTATTTTAGGACTTTTCACATTCGGTTTTTACATCTATGTTGTTAATTATACTCAAAAATTAGAATACCATAAAGACCGTAAATTAACTCCTGAAAATAAAACGGCAGATACTGTTAGCTCTTTATTGTTCGCCATTATAGTCGCAACTTTAGTGCATACTTATGTTGTACAGCCTTATACAATTCCAACATCATCTTTAGAAAAATCTTTATTGATTGGTGATTTCTTATTTGTAAGCAAATTAAACTATGGCCCTAGAGTTCCAATGACAACTGTTGCATTACCAATGGTTCATGACTCTATTCCTTTAACTAAAAGTAAATCTTATTTAAGCTGGCCACAATTACCTTATTTTAGATTACCAGCTATTCAGAAAATAAACCGATGCGACATTGTCGTCTTCAACTGGCCCGTCGATACAGTTCACTATTTCTTTGAACCAAAAGGAAGACCAGGTGTCATCAAGCCAATTGATAAAAAATCAAACTATGTAAAAAGATGTGTTGGTATTCCTGGAGACAGCTTATCAATAAAAGACGGTTACGTTTTTATTAACGGAAAAAAATTAGTTTTACCTGAAAGAGCAAAACCTCAATACTCATACGCTGTAGCTTTAGACGGAAAAACACCTATTGACTTTGAAACTATTTTCAAAGAATTAGATATTACAGATCCAGCAGGTTTTAGAACTGAAAAAAGAGACACTCTTTATTTAGGCGCATTAACAGAAGCTGGAGCAGAAAGGTTTAAACACACTCCAGGCGTTACTGCTGTAATTAGAAAAGTTGATACAGGAAACAACAATGACATTTTCCCTCATATCAACAAATGGAACCAAGATAACATGGGGCCTATTTACATTCCTGAAGCAGGAAAAACAGTTGCTCTAACAAACGAATCTCTTCCTTTCTATAAAGAGATCATCACCAATTATGAAGGAAATACATTAGAATTGCAAGGTTCAAAATTTATAATTAATGGGAAACCTGCAACAACATATACCTTCAAACAAAACTATTATTGGATGATGGGAGACAACCGTCATAACTCAGAAGATAGCCGTTACTGGGGTTATGTTCCAGAAGATCATATTGTAGGAAAACCAGTTTTCATTTGGATGAGCTGGGATACTAACGGAAAAGGCATCAATAAAGTTCGCTGGAGCCGAGTATTTACAACTGTAGATGGTAAAGGTCAGCCTCAATCTTATTTCAAATACTTCTTAATCCTTTTAGCTATCTATTTTGTAGGAGATTTTATTTGGAAAAAAAGAAGAGAGAATAAAGCATAATTAAAAAAAAGTTATTTTTGTACCAGGTTTCAAGTTTCACGTTTTTACGTCAACTTGAAACCTGATACTTTTAAACTTGAAACAAAACGAAATGAATTCCTTAATACTTCCAACTTATTTTCCATCTATCAGTCATTTTGCCGTAATTGCGCAATCTGACAGCATCACTTTTGAAATGGAAGATAATTTTCAGAAACAAACTAATAGAAATAGAACTTACATCTATAGTCCTAATGGAATTCAATTATTAAACGTTCCTGTTAAGCATTCTAAAGCGACACATCAGAAAACAAAAGACGTTTTGATCGAAAACGAATTTGATTGGCAGAAACAGCATTTTAAATCGCTTGAAGCGGCATATAGAAGCTCTCCGTTCTTCGAGTACTTTGAAGACGATATTGCCCCTATTTTTGAGAAAAAACACCATTTTTTGATGGATTTAAACTTCGAGGTTTTAGACATTGTTACGAAATGTCTTAGAATGAAATTAGAATTTGGAAAAACAACAGAATATTTTCATGAAGTAAATGATTTTACCGATTTCAGATATTTGGCAAATGGTAAAAAAGATGCAAATTCTTTCGAAAAATACACTCAGGTTTTTGACGACAAACATGGCTTCATCAACAATTTAAGTGTTTTGGATTTACTTTTTAATGAAGGTAAGTTTGCAATGGATTATCTAAAAACACAGAAAATCATATAAGCTATGATTTATGAGTTATGAGTTAAAAGTCATGAGCTATGAATTCTCATATCTTCTTAACTTTTCACTTTTCACTTTCTGCTAATAAATCATTCCACCAAAAGCCTTGTCATTATAGGATAATGATCTGAGTTTTCGAAATCAGAGAAACTTTCAAATTGCTTTACTTTCATTTTACTGTCTGTAAAAATATAGTCAATTCTTGCAGGATAATATTTAAACTTATAAGTAGCTCCAAAACCTTCTCCCGCTTCTTCAAAGGCATCCTTTAGCTTGCCTTTAATACTTCTATAAACATAAGAAAACGGACTATTATTCATGTCGCCACAAATAATAATCGGATAATTGCATTTCTTAATATGCTCTTTAAAAATTTCAGCCTGTTCTTGCTGCTGTGTAAATCCTTTACTGATTCTAGCATAAATACGCTGTGATTTTTTCTGATTTACATTATCAATATCATCAGAAATCTCGCTTACATCTGGAGATATCTTAATGGATTGCAAGTGCATATTATAGACACGAATAATATCTTTTCCGCGCTTAATATCAGCATAAACAACATTATTATCTGATTTCGGAAAAACAATCTTTCCTTCGTCTATAATAGGAAATTTAGAAAAAATAGCCTGTCCCGTTTTAATTTTTTTACCATCAATAAAAATATAACGGTGCGGATATACTTTTAAATCTAAATGTGCAGAATTTGAATATTCTTGAATACACAAAATGTCAGGGTCTTTTTCGTCGATAAAAGATTTAATATTGGCCGGAATATCATCACGGTCCAGCCACTTAAAAACATTAAACAGACGAACATTATAACTCATTACAGAGAAATCCTTTTCGTCTTTCACATACTCTTTCCCAGAAAACTTATAAAACTTACTAATGAATGTAATTCCTGTTAGCAAAACCAAACCAGACAAAATAAGACGTTTTTTAAACTGAATTCCCCAATAGATAAAAAACAATATATTGGCCACAAAAAAGGCTGGCATAAACAAAGTAAGCACCGATAAAAGCGGAAAACTTTTAGGTGCTAAAAAAGGTAAAACATAGACGCTAAATGTAAGCACAGTCAGCACTATGTTCAAAAAGAACATTATTTTATTAAACCAAGAAAGGTTTTTCATATTTATCTCCTACAAGTTTATTTTCCAGCTTTAAATAAAAACTCTTTTTCTTCTTTTGTTAAGCAGTCGTATCCTGACTGACTTATTTTGTCTAAAATTTCATCAATCTGTTGTTGCGTTTTATCTTTAGTAACAATTCTTGATGTGGTTTTTTCTGTAGGTTTTCTGTAATTTTTATGAACTTTTGTAAATGGGGTCGTAGGAGATTTTTTAAAAAGATTCGCAAAGAAATCTAAAGTTTTAGAAACGATAGTACTTAAATCGGTACCATTTTGCAGCAATTTAATATAAACAAATCCGAAGAAGGCACCAGCTAGATGAGAAATATGCCCGCCCATGTTTCCAAGACGAAACTGCATCAAATCTAAAATTATAATAACAGCAGTAATATGCCAAAGTTTTACATTTCCAAATAGAAACAAGCGAACATTCATTAGCGGAGAATAAGTTGTTGTAGCGACCAAAATTGCCATGATGGCAGCAGACGCTCCAACAATGGAACCACCAATATTAGACAGATAAAAACTCAACGCAAAAGCCACTCCTGCAAAAAGAGCGCTTAAAAGATACAATCCTAAATATTGCTTTTGAGTAAAATACGTGAGAAACAAAGAGCTGGCAAAATTAAGCACCATCATATTAAACAACAAATGCAAAAATCCATCATGAAAGAAAGCGTACGTTAAAAAAGTCCATGGTTTAAACATAAAAACCTGAGGATCTGAAGACAAAGCGATCCAACTCGGAAAATTAAAAAAACCATTTGAATAGTTATAGAAGAAAATAAGCGATACAATAAAACATGCTATATTCCAGTACATGACACGCATGGCAATACCTCCTAATCTATATTGTAATTTTAAATCGTCTAAAATATTCATAGAAACTCTTTTGTTTTAGAATTTGTACTTTAAAGTTAAAAATTAATTCCAACGGTTGTTATTAAACTGATTTTTTTTCCAGTACCACATCATTAAAAAACCAGTAATTGCACCTCCAACGTGGGCAAAATGCGCTATACCTGTACCGCCACCCCCAAACAGAGAAGTACCTTTAACACCTAAAAACAAATCCATTAATAAAAGCCCAGGAACAAAGTATTTAGCTTTGATTGGAACTGGAATAAACAAAAGTGCCAATTCTGCATTAGGAAACATAAAAGCAAAAGCAGTCAGCAAACCGTAAATAGCACCTGAAGCCCCAACAACAGTTCCAATGTAAGCACTTGTAAATCCGTCAAATTGAGCTGAACTTACTAAGCTTTGCCATCTCGTATCGATTTTTCCCTGACTTAAAATATTTAAGATATCCGCTTTATGAAACCCGTTTGCTGTCAATACATTAATTGTATCCTCAAAAAAGTAATAATTTACCGCTGTATGAAGCAATGCTGAACCTAAGCCACAAGAGATGTAAAAAAATAAAAACTTTTTACCTCCCCAAAAATGCTCTAAAGCAGATCCAAAAGAAACCAATGCAAACATGTTAAACGCAATATGCATAATCCCGCCATGCATAAACATATGCGTAATAGGCTGCCATACTCGGAAACTTGGATTTTCTGGAAAGAACATCGCAAAATACTCGTAAGACATTGGCACTAACTGAGAACCAATAAAAAATATAATATTAATAATAAGCAGTTGTTTAACTACTGGAGTCATATTCATCATAAAGCAAACTTTTTATCTATATCTTCAACACGCATGGTGATGAAGGTAGGTTTTTGAAAAGGTGAAATATTCGGATCTTTACAAGCAAACAATCCGTTTACCAAATTATCTTGTTCTTTTTCGGTTAAATAAGATCCTGTTTTAACCGCTAAACTTTTGGCCATTGACTTGGCAATTGTATCGTTCTGACTGTAACTATTTGCCGGGATTCCGTCTTGCAAATCACTTAATAGTTGTTCGATTACCTGCGAGACTTCACTTTCTGTAATATTTACAGGGATTCCAGAAATTACAACATGATCGGTTTTGCTTTCGTCAAAAACAAATCCAGTAGTTTCTAAAGAAGGTTTTAATTCTTCAATTAATTCCATTTCAGATGCTGAATAAAACAAATCTAAAGGAAAAAGCAACTGCTGGCTCGAAGCTTGATTAACGGTCATATTCAGCAAAAATTGTTCGTACAAAATTCGCTGATGTGCACGCTGCTGATCCACAATAATCATTCCTGATTTTATAGGCGATACAATATATTTTTTATGAATTTGATACGTTTTCTGAGTAGCTTGTTCTACATCTTCATCATTAAACAAAGAAGAAGTCACTTCTTCATTTTCGAATGTAAATGGCGAACTTTCTATGCTTTCCGGATTTTCGACATCTAAACCAACATATAAACTTTCCCAGCTTGTGGTTGGTTCTACCCTTTTGGAATAACCCGAATACGATGCGCCAGAAGAAGATGATCCCGACGAAGATGAAAAAGAAGACCCCGAACTATATCCTGATGATCCCGAAGCGGCTTTACTATAATGCTGATTGGTTTTATCATCAGTAAAAGGATTAAAAGTTCCATCTACCTGAATCGTTGGAATTCCCACCTCCATATCTTTATAATGGTATGGCGTATCTAAATTGGCATCTCTGTCAAAATCTAAAACAGGAGCAACATTAAACTGCCCTAAACTATGTTTGATAGACGCTCTTAAGATAGCATACAAGGCCTGCTCGTCATCAAACTTAATTTCTGTTTTAGTTGGATGTATATTAATATCTATGGTATTTGGCGGAACCTGCAGATACAAGAAATAACTTGGCTGAGAACCATCTTTCAGCAATCCGTCGTATGCAGACATTACAGCGTGGTGCAAAAAGCTGCTTTTTATAAATCGATCGTTTACAAAAAAGAACTGCTCACCCCTATTTTTCTTAGCAAATTCAGGTTTGCATACAAAACCTTGAACGTTTATAATTTCGGTATCCTCGTTTACAGGAACCAATTTTTCATTAGTTTTTCCTGCCATAATACCAACAATTCGCTGGCGATATCCTGCTGCAGGAAGATTGTACATTTCGCTTCCGTTATGATAAAAACTAAAATGAATATTTGGATGTGCCAATGCTACACGCTGGAACTCATCCATCACATGACGAAATTCAACCGTATCGGACTTTAAGAAATTACGGCGAGCCGGAATATTAAAAAACAAGTTTTTAACCGCAAATGAAGTTCCTTTTGGTAAAACAGCCACTTCTTGCGAAACAAATTTACTTCCCTCAATTACAATATGCGTTCCAAGTTCATCCTGATCTTGTTTGGTTTTCATTTCCATGTGCGCAATCGCTGCGATAGAAGCCAAAGCCTCTCCACGGAAACCTTTTGTTCCAAGCGAAAATAAGTCTTCTGCCTGGCGGATTTTGGAAGTAGCATGACGGGCAAAACACAAACGGGCATCTGTAACAGTCATTCCAACACCATTATCAATTACCTGAACTAGTGATTTACCAGCATCTTTTATAATTAATTTTATATCAGTTGCTTTGGCGTCAACAGCATTTTCTAACAATTCTTTTACAACTGAAGCTGGTCTTTGAACCACTTCTCCAGCAGCAATTTGGTTAGCAACGTGATCAGGAAGCAATTGAATAATACTCGACATTAAGCAAAAATAATTTTAAAGTTTAGATTAGGTTTTTTATAAACCAAGAAGTACAAATTTAGTGAATTTTGATTGGCTTTTAGAATAAGAATAATCATAAAAAAAACAAAAACTACAACAGTCTACAAAACAGAAGAATTGCAATTTATATTAATTCATTTTTGCAATTTCATCAAGTGTATAAACTTTATATTCAATCCCCATTCTCTTTGCATTTTCCTCAACTGTTGTAGCAAAACCAGCTTCTTTTCGCAGTTTATTAACTTTTTTTGGATTTTGAATTGGAGAAACGTAATTAAAAAATTCTTTCTTTCCGGTCTGTTTATTTGTAATTAATTTTCCTTGCCCTTGAGTTCCGTAAATCTGCTCTTTACCTTGCTGAGTCAGATAACGATCTTCCATCATTGCAAAACGAGTAAACGCAATTTCTCCTTTTTTAGCAGCAACTTCAATCAAAGGCAAATATTTTGATATTTCTTTACTATGCTGAATAACATACCATGCAGATTCATTTGTTGGTTCGCCTACTAAGCTTTTCCCGGGATAACCATAATCCAGAATAATTTTTTCAACCTTCTTCATATTCACAGAATCCTGCGCATTCATATACATCCATATATTATTTTTGAAATTATTATCGTCCTCCTTACCGATTTCCTTTAAAATTTCTTTTTTTCTAATTTCTGTTGTTTCAGAATCTAGATATTCTCTAAGAATCTGATCTGATTTCATAATCGAATCCAATTCTATTTTTAAACTTTGATTGATTTTATTTTGAGCCAAAATAACCTCAAAAAATAATAACAATAAAATAAGAAGGAAAGGTCTTTTCATAATTCCAAAATTTGATATCAACTCAAATATAATATAATTCCAAATTCGATGCGACCTAACACAATCACAAAAAAAGCATAAAAAAACCTATACTTTAACAGTATAGGTTTTAATATTTTTTAAAACAAAAGTGCTTATTCGTTTTCTATTTTTTTCGGAGAATCTTCAATTTGAATGGCTCCCGAAGCTAATAATGGCTGATTATAAACGTGAGCTATTGAAGCCTGCTGACGAATATAAGCCATTTTTATTGCCGCAATTGCCGCTTCAGTTCCTTTGTTTCCGTGAACTCCTCCACTTCTGTCAATAGATTGTTGCATATTATTATCTGTTAAAACACAGAAAATAACTGGAACATCAGTTTGAACATTCAAATCTTTAATTCCTTGTGTAACGCCTTCACAAACAAAATCAAAATGTTTCGTTTCTCCTTGAATTACGCATCCAATTACAATAACCGCATCAACATTTTGTGTCTGAAGCATTTTTTTAGCGCCGTAGATTAGCTCAAAACTTCCTGGAACATTCCAACGGATAATTTGTTGGGCAGGAACATCGCAATCCACCAAAGCATCAAAAGCACCATTATAAAGTCCTTCTGTTATAGTGTCATTCCATTCAGAAACAACAATCCCAAACCGAAAGTCTTTCGCGTTTGGGATTGTGTTTTTATCGTATTCTGATAGATTTTTATTTTCAGTAGCCATCTGTAATATTTTAGATTTTTTATTTTAGAATTTAGATTCGTAACTACAAATCTACAATCTTAAATCTAAAGTCTAAAATTTTTATTGTGCTAATCCAATCAAAGCATCAACAGAAGCTGCTTCTGGAGTATTGTCGTAATTATCTTTAATATCATTAAAGTATTTCAAAGCATCTTCTTTTTGCCCTAAAGCTAAAGCAGTTTTTCCAGCTTTTAACAAGAAACGAGGTGTTGTAAAATCGTTTTTGTTAGACTCAGCAGCTTTTACATAAAAATCTAAAGCTTCTTTTTGCTGATTTTTTTGAGAATAAGCATCTCCTGTAGCACCTTTAGCTAAAGCACTTAAAACTACATCTTCTGATTTGAATTCACCTAAATATTTAATTGCCTCATCAAATTTACCAGTATTTAAGTAAGCGATACCAGCATAGTAATTTGCCAAATTTCCAGCATTTGTTCCAGAATATTCGTCAGCGATTTTAATAAATCCGAATTTACCTTCTGAACCGTTTAATGATAATTTGAATAATGAATCGCTAGAAACACCGTTTACAGCTTTTTCAAAGTTTTGTTGTGCAACAAACATTTCACTTGCAGCCTCTTCTTGTTTCGGAGTTGCTATAAATTTTTGGTAAGCCAAATATCCAATTGTAGCAACCGCGATACCAGCAACTAAACCAATAATGATTTTTTGATTTTTAGCCACCCAATCCTCAGTTCTTGAAGCTGTTTCGTCTAATTTTGAGAAAACTCCAGCTGTTGTGCTGTCTTTTTCGTCAATAACTACTTGTTGCTCTTCAGTAACCACTTCTTTTACTTCCTTTTCTTTTGGTGTCTTATATCCTCTTTTATTGTAAGTTGCCATTTAAAATTTATTTAGTGAACGGCAAAAATAAAATTTTTATTGAAACTGAGGTAAAAAATTTCAATTTTATCACTATTTTAAAAGAAATATTTTCACGATTCACTTATCCTTTCGCAAAAGCGGTAAAATAAATAAGCCTAAGAAAGGGCTAAAGCCAATTATATCGATAATTTTCGGTAATTTGCAGCCTCAAATTTTTACTGCTCAAAAGCCGTAAATATTACACTTGGAGTACTTACAAATGCATTTAAACAAAATCTCATTATTTAATTATAAGAACTTTTCTGAAGCAAGTTTTGATTTTGACATCAAAATAAACTGTTTTGTTGGAAAAAATGGCATTGGAAAAACTAATGTGCTCGATGCTATTTATCATTTGGCATACGGAAAAAGTTATTTTAATCCGCTTGCTGTTCAAAACATCAAACATGGAGAAGAGTTTTTTGTGATTGATGCCGAACTCGAAAAAAATGAGAGAACCGAGCAGATTGTTTGCAGTTTAAAAAAAGGACAGAAAAAAGTTCTAAAGCGAAATGGAAAAGCATACGACAAATTCTCAGATCATATTGGCTTTATTCCGCTAGTTATTATTTCGCCGGCAGATAGAGATTTGATCGTTGAAGGAAGCGAAACGCGCCGTAAATTTATGGACAGTGTGATTTCGCAATTAGACGCTACTTATCTACACGAATTAATACAATATCAAAAGGTAATCACACAGCGAAATGCACTTTTAAAATATTTTGCTTTGAATCATGTTTTTGACAATGATACCTTATCTATATATAACGAACAGCTGCAAGGCTACGGAAAATCGATTTTTGAAAAACGAAAAGATTTTCTAGAACAGTTTATACCTATATTTAATAGACACCATCAGGCAATAACGGGATCTGAAGAAAGTGTGCAATTGGTTTACGAAAGTCATTTGTTCGAAAAAGACCTTTTAACACTTTTGCAGGAAAACATCAATAAAGATCGAGCGCTGCATTATACTTCTGTTGGAATCCATAAAGATGATTTGTCTTTTGAAATTGATTTGCATCCGATAAAAAAATTCGGATCTCAAGGTCAGCAGAAATCTTTTCTAATTGCTTTAAAATTGGCGCAATTCGAGTTTTTGAAAAAACAAAGCGGGGTAAAACCTATTCTTTTGTTTGATGATATTTTTGATAAACTAGACGAAACGCGTGTTGCCAAAATTATAGAAATGGTAAACAGTGAAACCTTTGGACAGCTTTTTATTTCGGACACGCATCCAGAAAGAACCGAAGCGATTGTAAAATCGACACATCAGACTTACAAGATATTCAATTTGTAATTCGGGAAATTTGGTACAATTTGTATCAGTTTTCAGAAGTAATCACAAAATAGAAATCAGTAAATTAGCCTGAACAAAAAAACTTAAAAACAACTGCAATAAAATATATAAGGATTATGTTAACGAAAGAATCATTGCAATTTTTAGACGATTTAAAAAAGAACAATAACCGCGAATGGTTTCAGGAAAATAAAAAGCGATATGAAGTTTTTAAGAAAGATTACCATCAATTGGTAAGTGATTTTCTGGATGCCATGAAACCGCTTGATCCTTCATTGGAATTATTGGAAGTTAAAAACTGCACTTTCAGAATAAACCGTGACATTCGTTTTTCTAAAGACAAATCTCCTTATAAAGCACATTTGGGCGTTTGGATGTCGGCTGGCGCAAAAGGCGCAAATCGTTCCGGATATTATGTTCATATAGAAAAAGGTGCGAGTTTTATTGCCGGCGGATTTTATTCGCCTGAAGCGGAAGACTTAAAGAAAGTCCGTAAAGAAATCGCTTTTTTCTACGAAGATTTACAGGAAATTTTAAACGACAAAAACTTCAAGAAAGAATTTGGAAGTTTAGACATCAACGAAAACAATTCACTTAAAAGCATGCCTCGCGGTTACGAAAAAGACCATCCTGCAATTGAGTTTTTAAAATTAAAAAGTTTCACCGCAACTCAGGTTTATAATGTTTCTGAAGTGATGGAAAAAGATTTCGTAAAAAAAATGAGCCAAAAACTCATCGCTTTAAAACCTCTAAACGAATTCATCAACCGCGCTTTGGATACTGAAGAATTTTAGTTTTATTTGCCACAGATTTCACAGACTCTCACAGATTAATTTTTCGCAATTGCAAAATCATTTTAATCTTTTTAATCTGTGGCAAAAAACAACAACAGAATGAAAAGGAAAATACTTTTTCTTGGAGAATCTTATCGCGCTGATGCCATCACTTGGATGAAAGGCCTGAAAGAATTTGGTGATTTTGAAATTATTACTTGGGAACTTCAAACTTCTAACAACCATAGATTCAAACGTATTTTAGAGTATTTCTTTTCTCCTCTTTCTATTCGAAAAACAATCCAGAAAGAAAAACCAGACATGGTAATTGCTGAAAGAACTACGAGTTATGGCTTTCTTGCAGCGATTTCTGGCTCTAAAACCATTGCAATCGCACAGCAAGGGCGAACCGACTTATGGCCAGAAGAATCTAAATTGTATCCTTTTAAGAAATTCATTCAAAAATATGCTTTCAAAAAAGCGCATTTAATTCATGCTTGGGGACCTGTCATGGCAATTCATATGAAAGCATCTGGAGTTGACATGAACAAGGTTCTGGTTCTTCCAAAAGGAATTGACTTATCACTTTTTACTCCATCAACAAATAATTCGAACAAAATTGAAGCGATTGTTACGCGCTCGCTTCAGCCAGAATACCGACACGATTCTATTTTAAAAGCTTTCGGAATTTTAAACCAAAAAGGAATTGATTTTTCATTAACGATTGTTGGAGACGGAACAAGACTGCAATATTTAAAAGATTTGGCGAGAAAGCTGCAAATCGAAAACAAAGTAATTTTTACAGGAAGAATCCCAAACACAGAACTTCCGAAATTACTACAGCAATCAAATATTTATATTAGCATGCCAATTACCGAAGGTGTTTCAGCCTCTTTGTTTGAGGCAATGGCTTCCAATTGTTTTCCTGTTGTTTCTGATATTCCTGGAAACCAAAGCTGGATTACACACCGAGAAAATGGTCAATTAATTACAATTGATGACACTGAAATGTTAGCCAATGAATTAATCTGGTCTTTTGAAAATCCCCAATTGCGAAATGAAGCTATTACTCGAAATAGAAAATTTGTGGAGGAAAATGCGAATTACAATATAAATATGAAAATTATTTCCTACAAATATCATAACTTGCTCAATTTTAGAACAAAGTAGCATATATGGAAACTTTTCTCTTTATTTTAATTCTTTTAATCACTCTTGCATATTGGATTTATCTTTTATCGGGAAAAAACAATAATCCAAAAAGCTTTAGATATAATGATTTATTTAATAGAAATAAATTAATAAAGCACTTAGCTTTTGCCTTTTTTTTTACAATTTTAGGAATAGTCAAACTATACACAAGTACAATACAATTATCTTATTTTGGTCCATTACTATTTATTCTTCTAATCAAATTATTCAATCCTTTTTTCCACATATTATACAATCGGGACATCATTATTGTAACACGAGGTAGCTGGCCTCAAAGAGGTAAAAATGGCATGAATATATTTGATTCTATTATTGGGATAATAATTAAATTAATATCTATATTCATTCCATTAATTTTCGACCTAAATTCACTTAAACATTTAATTTTGCTGAAAAATTAATCTAAAGGCTTTTATAACTTTGTAATTTCATACTTTTGAACTATATTAAAAAGCCTTTTATTTATGGAAATCCAATCCAATTTTTCTTTAAAAAAATATAATACTTTCGGCATTGAAGCCAATGCCAAACAATTTGTTGCCGTTCATTCTATTGCTGAATTAAAAACAGTTTTAGCAGCAAACCAAAACGAGAAAAAGTTCATTTTAGGAGGTGGAAGCAATATGCTTTTAACAAAAGATATTGATGCTTTGGTTATTCATATTGATTTAAAAGGAAAAAAAACAATTAAAGAAGACGACGATTTTGTTTGGGTTGAAAGTCAGGCCGGTGAAACTTGGCACGATTTCGTACTTTATACAATCGACAATAATTTTGGCGGATTAGAAAATATGTCTCTTATTCCTGGAAATGTCGGTACAACGCCAGTTCAGAATATTGGCGCTTATGGAACGGAAATTAAAGACACTTTCGTTTCTTGCGAAGCCATGAATATTGAAACTCAGGAAATGAGAACTTTCAACAATGCTGAATGTAATTTTGGCTACCGCGAAAGCATTTTCAAACATGAAGTAAAAGACCAATATATTATTACTTCGGTTATTTTTAAATTGACCAAACGCAATCATAAAATCAACACCTCTTACGGAGATATTTTGGCTGAATTGGCTAAAGCCAACATTACAGAACCAACATTAAAAGATGTAAGCAATGCTGTAATCGCTATTAGACAAAGTAAATTGCCAGATCCGAAAGAACTCGGAAATAGTGGAAGTTTCTTCAAAAATCCGATTTTATTGAAATCTGATTTTGAGAAAATCCACCAAAAATTCCCAGAAATGAAGTTTTACGAAGTTTCAGAAACCGAAGTAAAAGTTCCTGCCGGCTGGCTGATTGAACAAGCAGGTTTTAAAGGAAAACGTTTTGGAGATGCTGGAGTTCATAAAAACCAAGCTTTAGTTTTAGTAAATTACGGAAACGCAACAGGACAGGAAATTTTAGCTGTTTCAAAAGAAGTTCAGAAAACCGTTTTTGAAACTTTTGGCATTCAAATTGAAGCAGAAGTAAATGTGATTTGAAAACTTCATTAATTAAAATTTTTTAATGAAAAAACTAAATTTAGGAATTCTTCTTATTCAATTCTTAGGAATGATCTTCCTAATTAACGGCATTTACCAATTGCGATTATATACGGCCGCCGAAAAAGTTATTTGTATAAAAAATCAATTTCAATTTCAAAAATCAGAAAACTGGGATTCATTATTCCCTACAAATAAAGATGTTCTAAATTTCTGGCCAAGTATCTACATTTGGATATTTTTCGGTTTATTAATTGGAATTTTCTATGTTACCTTTCTAAATTGGAAAAGTAAACTTTCGTCTATCAATACTATTCTATTAGCAATAGCTTTATATGTTCTTTTGAGACTAAAATTTTTTAGAAGAGAAATATTTTCACATCTTTTTCGACCACTTAGAGTTTTGCTTTCAGATGATTTTGCTACACAATGCTTAATCGAAGGAATTATTTTTACACTTATTGGCGTTGCTATTATTTACTTTAGCGTCAATTCGAAATTATTTAATTTAAAAAAAGAAGAGACTGATCATTAAATCATTAAAATACTTCCTTAAATTCTCTGACATAAAACAAAATAAAGATGTATACACCCAATTTATACAAAAATGAAAATCCTGAGGAAATCAGAGCTTTTTTGAAAGAAAATAGTTTTGGAATCCTGATTAATCAGACCAACGGAAAATTATGCGCTACTCATATTCCGATAGAATTGGAAGTGAATGCTGACGGAAAAGAAATCTTGCAAGGACATATTTCAAAACTGAATCCACAAGCGGAAGGCTTTAAAGAAAACGATGAGATTTTGGCCGTTTTTACAGGTCCGCACAGTTACATTTCTTCTTCTTGGTATGATCATGAAAATGTGCCAACTTGGAATTACATAGCTGTACATGTTTACGGAAGAATCAAAATTGTGGATTACGAAACTTCTGTAGAACAACTGAAAAAACTTGTAGATAAATACGAAGCAAATTCTAAAAATCCAGTACGAGTTGAAGATTTATCTGAAAAAACAATGCGCGAAGCCAGAGGGATTTTTGGTTTTGAAATCGAAATTGACGAAATTCAAGCCACAAAAAAACTCTCTCAAAACCGCGACGATCATAATTACAAAAACATAATTTCGGAATTGGAAAAAACCGAAAACCCTCAGTCTATTGCTGTTGCAAAAGAAATGTCAAAATGCCGAAAGTAAATCGGTTTTGGTCATTGAAATTATCGAATTGATAAGTACATTTGCAGTCGCAGAACGTGAAAATTAATAGAATCAAATAAATCAGATGCTTATATACATATTTTACTTTTTTATTGCTATTGTCGTAGTTCAATTATTTTATTATTTAGGAGTTTTTGGGAAATTTGCTTTTGCTAAGCCGCAGCAAATTAAGCCTAAAAATCTTCCAGTTTCTGTAATTGTTTGCGCTAAAAACGAAGAAGAGAATGTAAAAAAATACGTTCCGATTTTGGCACAGCAAGATTATCCAGATTTTGAAATTGTCTTAATTGACGACGCCTCTAGCGACGAAACTCTTGAAGTTTTTGAAGAATTTGAAAAAGAATTCTCTAATATCCGTTTGGTAAAAGTCGAAAATAACGAGGCTTTCTGGGGAAATAAAAAATACGCTTTAACGCTTGGAATAAAAGCGGCAAAGAAAGATTATTTGCTTTTTACAGATGCAGATTGTTTCCCAAGTTCAAAAGACTGGATTACTTCTATGACTTCTCATTTTACCATGAACAAAACAATAGTTTTAGGATATGGAGGTTATGAAAAAGTAGAGCGTTCATTTTTAAATAAAATTATTCGCTTTGAAACAGTTTTAACTGCAATACAATATTTTTCTTGGGCAAAAATGGGACTTCCTTATATGGGAGTTGGCAGAAATCTTGCTTATAAAAAAGAAGAGTTTTTTAATGTAAATGGTTTTATTGACCACATTCAGATTCGTTCTGGCGATGACGATTTATTCATCAATCAGGCCGCAAATAAAACAAATACGACTATTTCTTATACACCTGAAAGTTTTACCTATTCAAAACCTAAGACCACTTACAAGGAATGGTTTACTCAGAAAAGAAGACATATTTCTACCGCAGAACATTATAAGTTCTTTGATAAAATGCAGTTAGGATTATTCTTCATTTCACAATTATTTTTCTTTTTATTAGTTATTGTATTATTAGCATTTCAATTCCAATGGATTGCCGTATTAGCAATTTTAGCAACACGCTATACGGTTGTATGGACCGTAATTGGATTTTCAGCAGGAAAATTAAAAGAAAAAGATATTAAAATTTGGTTTCCAGTTGTTGAGATAGCGCTTATATTAACGCAAATTAATATCTTTATAACTAATATCTTTTCAAAACCCGTATATTGGAAATAAATTCTAAAATAGAAAAAGCAAAAAAAGGCGATCAGATCGCCTTTACTTTTTTATTAGATCATTATTGGAATGAGGTGTATTCGTTTATGCTCAAACGAACCGAAAACGAAACCACCGCAGAAGATATTACCATAGAAACCTTCTCTAAAGCTTTTGACAAAATAGCTTCTTATAATTCAGAATTTCAGTTTAACACCTGGCTTATTGCAATTGCAAAAAATGTCTATATTGATTTGCTTCGAAAAAAGAAAACCAATCTTTTTATAGAAATCACAGACAATGAAGACCAACAGGCATATAATATTGCCGACCCTACTCCATCTGCAGAAGATGCTTTAATTAAAGAACAGAATCTTTCTCGTCTGCTTCTATGCATCAAAGAGCTTAAACCACACTACCAAGAAGTAATTCAGCTTCGTTATTTTCAGGAAATGTCTTATCAGGAAATTGCCGTTAAGATAAACGAACCCTTAAGTAGCGTTAAAGTGAAACTTTTGCGAGCTAAAAAATTATTAGCCGAAATTATCGAACGTAACAGATAATTTATTATCTTTAAATAAAGAATAAACAATTACTCGTTTTATTCTTAAAATAAACAGATTTCCATAATACTAAAACTGCAACTTTTACGTTGTTAGCTCAAACCTAAACCTTTTCTGCGTATGATTTAAAGTTACTTAACCTTAAAACCCAAAAATTATGTCTAAATTAAGCATTTATGAAAACAAGTGGACCGATCTTGTTTTCGAGAACAAAAACAAAGAATACGGTGCTTATCAGCTACGTCAGGAGAATTCCAAAAACTCTGTTACAGCTCTCTTTATGGGTTTATTGTTAATAACGGCTTTAGGAAGTGCACCGGTACTTATTAGCAAAATTACAACTTCAACTGTCGAAGTTGAGCCAGAACCTAAGATCTACGAACCAACGATTGTACATGTTGATCCAATTGTTGTGCCGCCACCGCCAGCTCCGCCTGCACCTGTGGTTGAACAGAGTTCAGCTCCAAAAACAGATGCAATACAGCTAACAAATCCTGTAGTTACGAGAACACAAGATGCAGTTGAAAATATTGCAGCAAATACAGAAAATGTGCCTGCTACAGACAATAATACAACTGGAAATGGGCCTGCAATTAATGCAATGCCTTCTTCTGGAGGAAATGGAGATGTTGCTTCGGTTGCGCCGCCAACCAACGATCCTGTTTCTGTTGCGGTTCTGGATAAGCTTCCAGAATTCCCAGGTGGAATCGCACAGTTTTACAAGTATGTTGGAAACAATTTCCGCAGACCAGAACTTGATGTAGAAAAAACATTAAGAGTGTATGTATCGTTTGTAGTTGAAAAAGACGGATCACTTACTGACATTATGGTAAAAAATGATCCTGGTTACGGAGTGGGAAAAGAAGCGATTAGAGTTCTTAAATCATTGAAAACAAAATGGGTTCCAGGAATTCTAGACGGAAAACAAGTGAGAACTGCATACAACCTTCCTATCACAATAAAAACAGAAGTCGAATAATATAAATATTTTGAAAAGTGAAAAAGCAGAACTTAGGTTCTGCTTTTTTGTTTACATTTAATTCATCAATCAAACCCTAGCTAATTAAAATTCAACTTTAATGCCTTTTACATTTTCGCACCCTGCAATAATTCTTCCTTTAAGATATTTACCAAAATCATGGTTTTCTTTAACAGCATTAATAATCGGAAGTCTTACTCCTGATTTCGAATATTTTCTCCGCATGAAGGTTAAAAGCGATTACAGCCATACTCTAAATGGTGTATTCTGGTTTGATTTACCTTTTGCTCTTTTACTAACTTTTCTCTTTCATAATTTAACTCGAAATCTCTTATTTCAAAATCTGCCATTTTTTATAAAAAACAGAATTATAATTTTTACAGATTTTGACTGGAATACTTATTTTAAAAGAAATTGGTTTATCGTTCTAACCTCTTTGTTAATTGGAATATTTTCTCATCTTTTCTGGGATGCTTTTACACACAAACACGGTTATTTTGTCAATCAATTAGATGCTTTTCAAAACATCGTATCAGTATTTGGAGTAGAAATTCCGTTTTGGAAAATAGCTCAGCATTCAAGCACTCTTTTTGGAATTATTGTTATAGTATATGCCTTCTCTAAACTTCCAAAAGTTTTTTATCCCCAAGCCGCCATTAACAAACTATATTGGAGTGCTGTTATTTTATTTACTGCTACAATTATATCAATGAGATTTGCATTAAATCCAAAAGCTTTAAATATTGGAAATTTAATTGTCACTTTTATAGCGTCCTTTTTAATTGCAATA
Source organism: Flavobacterium chungangensis (assembly GCF_042654045.1). Lineage (NCBI taxonomy): Bacteria > Pseudomonadati > Bacteroidota > Flavobacteriia > Flavobacteriales > Flavobacteriaceae > Flavobacterium > Flavobacterium chungangensis. The sequence goes on along the minus strand of NZ_JBHSFY010000024.1, from coordinate 12,861 downwards.
ACAGTAGTCCCGTTAATAATAAAATTTAAATCCAACCAAAAAAAATAACAAAATCGACTACATTTACTACTTCAAAATAGAAATCATTTTAACTAAATTAAAACAGAATAATGGGAATATTTTCAGCAATTCTTGGCAATGCAGGTGCTGTAAGCCAAGAAGATTTAATTAAAAAATATGGACAGCTTTTAACTACAAATGAAGAAATCGAAATGGGTTTTAAACTTATTCGCGATACTTTTATTTTTACCAACAAAAGATTAATCTTAGTTGATGTACAAGGAATTACAGGAAGCAAAACAGAATACAAATCTATTGGATATAAAAGCATTACTCGCTTTAGCGTAGAAACAGCTGGAACTTTTGATCTGGATGCCGAATTGAAAATTTGGGTTTCAAGCGAACAACATCCAAGTATTGTAAAACAATTTACTAAATCGGTTAATGTTTATGAAGTGCAAAAAATATTAGCACATCACGTTTTAGGATAAGACAATAAAAAAATCCAATAAGCAGGAAATTCCAGCTTATTGGATTTTTTATTTAAAATATAATTCTATTATAAGATTAGAACTAAAACCTTAAAATTAATCTACACTCGTAGCCACAATGTAAGTATAAGGTCCGTAAGCTCCAGTATATCCATTCATGGATGTAATTGAGAAAGTTGAGGGAGAAGCTTTAACATTAGGAGGAAGACCGACATAACAATAAGCCCATTCATAAATAGTTGTATTACCAGAGGCGCCAGACAGATCTATAAAAACCGAACCGGTACCATACTTATCCATTACAGTATCCGAATAAAGATCAGGAATTATAATAGAATTTAATGTTATACCATTAGCAAGAGGAACTTTTGCATTTGGATTTGTACTACTTGTTGAGAAAAAAATTGACGAAAACTTTCCTGTTGGATTTGATGAACCTCCAATCTGAATCCAGGTTCCAAATTCTAACCTCCATTTTCCTGGAGCTAAGGTGATAGTACAGCCTGTATACCCAACAAACTGATCACCTCCATTACCTCCAACCATAATTGGAGTTGCTGCAAAAGCTGCCTGTGGCACATAACCATTAATTACGGTTAACTTACTTGGCTGCCAAGTTGCCACACCATTTCCATCACTTGTCAACACTTTCCCTTTAGCCTGATTTCCATCTACTATTTTAATAGCAGAAATGGGCGTAGCCAAAGTACCACCACTATTAATCTCTAATGTATTTGTAGCATCTGTTGTTATTTTTGTAGGCTTAATTAAAGTCCCACCCAATTGCACGTCTCCACCAACGGCAGATACACCATTACTTGTACCAGTATTAACCGTGATTTTTTCACCATAAGTTGTCACTACTGTTTTCTGTGCCATCAAAAATGTGCTTTGAGCTAATAATAGCACATAAATTACTTTTTTCATCCTTTACTTATTTTTTGAAATTAAATATTTTACTTATTGTTTTTTAAAAGCAGAAATGCCTTTAAATCAGAGTGCAAAAGTATTTAGACGGCCAACCTTTTTTAGTCCTTAGAAGACATTATTGTGTTAAATCAAGGTAATTTTCAAACTCATACGGAAATTTTCTGCAACTACAGAAAAGCAAAAAACCCGATAAGTTTGAAGAAACTATCGGGTTTTTATTTTATCCAGAAATAATATTATTTCTTTTTAGCAGTAGTAGTTTTTTTCTTTGTGGTTGTTGTTGCTTTTTTAGTTGTAGTGGCTGCAGGAACTGTATTTACAATCTTTTGTTGCACATACGGTTTATACAAACCATCTTTTTCTGCTCTTTTCTTAGCTTCATCTGCTCGTTTCTGTGAATCTGGATGCGAGCTCATCATTTGATCAATAAAAGAAGCTTGAGATCCTTCGCTCATTTTTGCCAAAATCCTAAAAGCAGATTCTTCAGCATTTACATCGTAACCATTTTTCTTCATAAAATTGTAAGCAAATAAATCTGCCTCAGATTCTTGTTTACGGCTGTATTTACTATCAATAATTGCGCTTCCAATTTTCCCAAGCTGACTATCTGTAACTGTCGCCACTGTTGCTGACTGAGAAGCTACTCCATCCATTAAAGCTTCTTTTTGGTAAGCCGCGCGAATAGCATCTCTCGAATCATTGTTTGCTACGTGTCCGATTTCATGCCCAATTACAGCAATTAATTCATTGTCATCCATAATATCCATTAAACCTGAATATACGCGAACGCTTCCATCTGCAGTTGCAAAAGCATTTACTTCTTTCAACTTATAAACTTTATAATTTAAAGTAAATCCGTCACCAGAAGCATGTTTTCCAAAAACTCGATTTAATCTTAAAGTATAACCATCTGATGGCCCAGCAATTTCATGCTCTGCATCTAATTTATCAACTGCTTCTTTAGACAATTTTGCTGCATCAGCATTACTAAAAGTAAAACCTGTAACTCCTTTCTGAACTGCGCCAATTGCCTTATCACCAAAATTAATCTGCGCAGTCATTTTAGTTAAACCAAATGCTGCAAATAAAAGTCCCGCTATTATAAATTTCTTTTTCATATTTTTTACAATTACAATTTAACAACAAATGTAAATAACAAAAATGCTATTTCATTTCACATCAGACTTGTTTTTCATCAATTAAAGGTATAAAATTTTAACAAACTCAATAACAATATTCTAACTATTATCCAGAATAAGAACAAACAAAAAACCGATAAACTCTTTTAGGAATTTATCGGTTTTTAAAATTTTATAAAATACTTACTTTTTTTTAGTTGCTGTTTTTTTAGCAGTTGTTTTAGTCGTAGTTGTTTTAGTTGTAGGTGTTACTGGTGCAGTATTTACAATTTTCTGTTGCACATACTCTTTATATAACCCATCTTTTACTGCTCGCTTCCTAGCATCATCAGCTCTTTTACCAGAATCTGGATGTGAACTCATCATTTTAGTAAGGAAAGATGACTCTCCTCCTTCACTTAATTTTTGTAAAATTCTAAGACAAGATTCTACCGCATTGACATCGTAGCCATTTTTCTTCATAAAATCATATGAAAACAAATCTGCTTGAGATTCTTGCTTTCTGCTATGTTTGCTATCAATCATTGCTCTTCCTAATTTCCCTACTTGAGTTTTAGACAAGGCATTAATTGTGCCAGACTGCGATTTAGCCACATCTATTAAAACATCTTTTTTATATGCCGCCTTAACAGCATCTTTCGTATCGTGATTAACAACATGGCCAATTTCGTGTCCGATCACAGCTAATAATTCATTATCATCCATAATATTCATTAGTCCAGCAAAAACGCGAACACTCCCATCTGCCATGGCAAAAGCATTAATATCCTTTACCAAATAAACTTTATAATTTAAATTAACTCCCTCACTTGAAACATGTTTTCCAAATAATCGATTTAATCGAATTGCATAACCACTCGTTGGGTCTGCAACTGGATTAGCGGCGTCCATTTCAACAATTGCTTGCTGCGCTATTGCTGCAGCATCTGCATCGCTAAATGTTAAACCTATAAGAGCTTTGTCAAGAGTGCTCATTTCTTTTTTACTCGAATCATCTTGCGCATTCATCGTTGTAAAACTGAACATCGCTAATAAAATTCCTAAAACAACAACCTTTTTCATTCTATTCTAAATAATTAAATTTAGATGCAAAAGTAGTTCGGACACAAAAACATCATTGTCCCAAATAGCTACATTTATAATAGAATACGGTAGAATTTAAAAGAGAAAAACAAAATGATTAGGTAAGATTTAAAAGACAAATTTTAAATATCATCTAAAAATGATCATTACCAATTGATTTTAACAATCTTAAATAATATTTTACATACACGAAAAGCAAATAAACATCTCCAAATAAACTACATTCCGTATCTTTGCACTTTGAACATTGATATATGGAAACAGTCACTGAAAATATACAGACCACAAAACCAAAGTGGTTAAAAGTAAAATTACCTATTGGACAAAAATATACTGAACTTAGAGGTTTAGTTGATAAATATAGTTTAAATACCATTTGTACTTCTGGAAGTTGCCCTAATATGGGCGAATGTTGGGGTGAAGGAACGGCAACTTTCATGATTTTAGGAAATGTTTGTACGCGTTCTTGCGGTTTCTGCGGTGTAAAAACAGGCAGACCAGAAACGGTAGATTGGGATGAGCCTGAAAAAGTAGCTCGTTCTATTAAAATCATGAATATCAAACATGCTGTTATCACTAGCGTTGACAGAGACGATATTAAAGATGGTGGTTCTATCATTTGGATGGAAACCGTGAGAGCCATCAGAAGAATGAACCCTCAAACTACTCTTGAAACTTTGATCCCAGATTTTCAAGGAATTGAAAGAAACCTTGATCGTATTGTAGAAGCAAATCCTGAAGTTGTTTCGCATAACATGGAAACTGTACGACGTTTGACTCGAGAAGTTCGTATTCAAGCTAAATATGACAGAAGTTTAGAAGTACTTCGTTATCTGAAAGAAAAAGGAATCAACAGAACAAAATCTGGAATTATGCTTGGTCTTGGAGAAACTGAAGAAGAAGTTTTCCAGACTATGACAGATTTAAGAAATGCAAATGTTGATGTTGTAACAATTGGACAGTATTTACAGCCAAGCAAAAAACATCTTCCTGTAAAAGAATTCATTACACCTGAACAATTTGCCAGATATGAAAAATTTGGTCTTGAGTTAGGTTTCAGACATGTTGAGAGCGGACCTCTTGTTCGTTCTTCATATAAAGCTCAAAAACATATTTTATAAAAAAGTTTAATCGTTTAATCGTTTAATTGTAAAACCGATTAAACGATTAAACAGTTAAACGAATAAATAAAAAATTGAAAACAAGAATTGCTATTAATGGATTTGGAAGAATTGGAAGAAATTTATTTCGATTGCTTTTAAATCACCCCGAAATCGAAGTCGTTGCTATAAATGACATTGCAGACAACAAAACCATGTCGCATTTAATTAAATATGACAGTATTCACGGTGTTTTGAAGGCCGAAGTAAGTCATGACGAAAATAGTATCATTGTAGACGGAAGGCATTTTTTCTTTTTTCATGAAAAAAACATTTCAAACATAGACTGGAAGTCGCATTCGGTTGACATTGTGATTGAATCGACAGGTAAATATAAAACGCATGAAGAATTAAATGCGCATCTGGAAGCTGGAGCAAAAAAAGTAATTCTTTCGGCTCCATCAGAAGTTGACACGATCAAAACGGTAGTTCTTGGTGTAAACGAACATATTTTGGATGGAAACGAAGATATAGTTTCTAATGCAAGCTGTACAACGAATAATGCTGCTCCGATGATCAAAATTATCGAAGAATTGTGCGGAATTGAGCAAGCTTACATTACCACTATACATTCTTTCACGACAGACCAAAGTCTTCATGACCAGCCACATAAGGATTTACGCCGTGCGAGAGGTGCCAGCCAGTCGATTGTTCCAACAACTACAGGTGCAGCTAAGGCATTAACAAAAATTTTTCCTAAATTGCACAATAAAATGGGTGGCTGTGGTATTAGAGTCCCAGTTCCAGACGGTTCATTAACAGACATAACCTTCAATGTAAAACGTGCCGTAAGCATTGAAGAAATAAATAAAGCATTCCAACAAGCCTCAAAGACAAATTTAAAAGGGATATTAGATTATACCGAAGATCCGATTGTTTCGGTTGATGTAATTGGCAACACACATTCTTGTTTATTTGATGCACAGCTAACTTCGGTTATCGATAAAATGGTAAAAGTTGTAGGCTGGTATGATAATGAGATTGGCTATTCATCAAGATTGATTGATTTAATTTTACTGATAAGAAAAAAATAAGATTCATTGTAATAGCGTTGCCATACATGATGAAATACTATCTTTTTATTGTTGTTTGTTTTTTAAACTCATTTTTGTATTCTCAAGCTAAAAAGAATACGGATAGTGTTACCTATTATAACAAGCTGGCTAATTCCAACCTTAACAATAAAAAGTTTGATCAGGCGGTTTATTACACCGAAAAGTCTATTAATTTCTGCGAAGAAAATGGCAAAAAAGAGAATTTGGCCAATCAGACTTTTAAGCTCGGAAAAATCTATTACAACCAGAGAAAATTTGAAGATGCTTTAAAAAACTTCCATAAAACAGTTTCTTTATTTGACACCTTAAAACCAAGCTGTACAAAAGTTTTGGCATTGCATTATATTGGCGTAACCAATACCGCAAAAGGTGATTACAAAACGGCTAACGTTTATTACACAAAAGCCAAAGATTTACTCAAAAATCTGAACATCAATGACAACGCAGAAACATTAAATTATCAGAAAGCTTTAGCATTTAAAACCAATAACGATCTTAAATCGGCTATAAAGACTTTTAAAGCGATCACTAAAAAACCAGACAACAATGCAATTATAAAAACCAAAATAGATACCTATTATCAGCTTGGTTTAATTGAAGGGCAACTTAAAAGAAACGATTCTGCAATTATATATTTTAACAAAGCCTTAGATTACAATGACAAAATCAATGATTTCCCGAAGAAATCGAAAATCGTTTTAGCCATAAGCCAATACTACAAACAAAATAAAAACTATGATCTGGCATATTCCTATCTAGACGAGCATTATCAGCTGGAAAATTATATGCTAAAACTAAAAAATGCCAAAATTGATTTGGATGAATTTCAAAAATTCAAAAAAAATCAATCTTTAAGCAACACAATTAAGAAAGAAAGCGAAGAAAAATTTCAACTTAAAACATATCGCTATTCTAAATTGGTTAGTATTTTGGCAATTGCTTTGATTTCGATTTTATCCCTTTTGAGTTTAGCGCTATACAAAAACAATATCATCAGAAACCAGAACAATTTATTGCTTCGGGAAAAGAATAAAGAATTGATTCTGGCCAAAAACAAAGCAGAAAAAGCATCAAAAGCAAGATCTGAATTTTTGTCTACAGTAAGCCATGAACTCCGGACACCTTTGAATGCAATTAACGGAATTACCCATATTCTACTGGAAGACAAACCGAAGAAAAAACAATTAAAATACTTAGAATCTTTAAAATTCTCTGGGAATTATTTGACCACTTTTATCAACGAAATCTTAGAGATCAACAAAATTGATTCGACTAAAGTCGAAGTTGAAAATATCAGTTTTAATCTTAAAGAACTGCTTTTTAACATTCAAAGTTCATTAAAAGAATTGGCAACCGCCAATAAGAATTACTTCAATCTAGAAATAGATAAAACCATTCCTGATAATCTAATTGGAGACCCAACCAAATTATCTCAGATTATATTAAACTTAATCAACAATGCTTTAAAATTTACTCAGAACGGCCACGTAAATGTTATCGCAAAACTGTACTCTCAGGAAGAAGAAAATGCAACGGTTTATTTCGAAATTGTCGACACTGGAATCGGAATTCCTGAAGACAAACTTCAATCTGTTTTTGAGAGCTTTTCTCAAGGTTCTATCGAGGTAAACAGAAAATATGGAGGAACAGGTCTTGGTCTTACAATTGTAAAAAAATTAATAGAACTTTTAGGAGGTGAAATAAAATTAAAAAGTGAAGTAGGTAAAGGTTCTACATTTACCTTCAAGCTAAACTTCAAAATCAATAATGAACCATTGGAAGTAATCGAAGAAGTAAAACCCTATAATGACAAACAATTGAAAAACAAATCTATTTTATTGATTGAGGACAACAAGATCAATCAAATGATCACTCGCAAAATGTTGGAAAACAAAAATATCACTTGCGAAATTGTTGACAATGGAGAAGATGCTGTCGAACTTTTAAAAGTTAAACGCTTTGACATGATTTTAATGGATGTTCATCTTCCTGGAATTAACGGAACGACAGCTACCAAATTGATTCGCGAATTTGATAAAGCGACTCCAATTATCGCATTAACAGCTATTTCGCTTGACGAAAACCGAGATATGCTTCTTTCTTTCGGAATGGATGATGTCATTACAAAACCTTTTGTTCCAGATGATTTCTATACTACTATTGCAAAGTTTTTTGATTAACTGAGACACTAAGTTTCTGAGATGCTAAGATTTTGAGTTTTCTTTTACATACTCTAAAATCGTTGCATCAAAATCTTGCTGATGGTTGATGAAAGAGCTTTTTATTGGCAAATAATACAATTGATCTACTAACTCAGAATCTTTCAGTCTTACATAATCTTTTTCGGTGGTGATTATTTTTCTTCCGTTTGCTTTATTTCGAATTGAATTTAAGTCTGCATCAGAAAAATGATGATGATCTGGAAAAGTCAAGCATTCATCACTTTCATTTTTCAGGTAGTCAAAAAATGGTTTTGGTTTTGCAATTCCAGCCAGCAGCAATTTTGATTCAGATTTGATTTCGCTAACGGCAATTTTTTCGTTTTTACCATAAATGACCATATCGTAATCTATAAAAGTAAAAAAGACTTTCTGACTGCTTTTCAACTTCAACTTTAATCTAATCTCCGTTTGTTCTTCTTCTGTTAAAATTTTAGGACATTTTGTAACAACTACTATACTCGCTCTTTCTGCTCCGCTCCTGCTTTCGCGCAAATTCCCTGTTGGCAACATAAAATCGTCTGCATATAAATCACCATAAGAAGTCAGTAAAATATAAAAACCAGCTTTTACTTTTCGGTGCTGATAGGCATCATCCAACAGCACAATTTCTGGCTTTTCGTTTTGAGAAAGTAATTGCTGAATTCCGTTTGTGCGATTGGTATCTACGGCAACCATTATATTTGGAAATTTTTGATAAAACTGAAAAGGTTCATCTCCCAAAATTTCGGCATTCGAATTTTCATTAGCCAAAACAAACCCCTCTGACTTTCGTTTATAACCGCGGCTTAAAGTGGCAACTTTATATTTATCAGACAACAATCGAATTAAGTATTCTATTTGTGGTGTTTTACCGGTTCCGCCAACACTTAAATTTCCAACAGCAATAACTGGCAGATCGAATGAAGTGGATTTTAGAATTCCTTTATCAAAAAGAAAATTACGGATTGAAGTAATGAATCCGTATAAAATGGCGAAAGGGAAAAGTAATTTTCGAAGTAAGTTCATAGAATTATTTATCTGAATAATGCCCCATTGCAGAGATTACAAAAACGGTTACGATATCTTCCTGAACTTTATATATAATCCTGTCTTTAGAATTTATTTCTCGAGACCAAAACCCGCTCAATCCATATTTTAATGCTTCTGGTTTCCCAACACCTTCAAAAGGCGTTTCGCTAAGCTCTTCTAAAATTTGACTAATTTTTTTAATACTTGCCTGATTACCTGCTTTGAAATGTTTTTTTAAATGTAACTCTGCTAATTTTTCTATTTTAAGCCTAAACTTCCCCATACATCTTTTGGATCAACTTCTTTATATTCACCTCTTTTGTCTGCTTCTAATACCATATTTACAAATTCGGGATTATAGGGACTTTTTTCCGTTTTAAGCTCTTTAGAATCTGTTTCAATAATTTCAATTTCCTCAAAACCTTTAAAACTATCAAACATGGCGATAAAAGCTTTCCCTATCTTAGTACGTTCGTTTATTTTTACAGTTAGCGTTTTCATAGTTCTTAATTTAAACACAAAGATACAAAATAAGTAGTACTGGTAATATGATCTTATTTGCGTTACTAATTTTCATAACACAATATCACTGAAATATTTTAAGGTTAATACGTTTATTCGTTAATTTGTTTTAAAGTTTCAATTTGCACAACACTACGAAACCTGAAACTTGAAACTTGAAACAAAATTAAAAATGAAAATCAAAAATATTATATCGGCTCTTGAAGAAATGGCTCCTTTGGCTTATGCCGAAGATTTTGACAATGTTGGACTTTTAGTCGGAGATTCTGAAACCGAATCTACTGGAGTTTTAGTCTGTCATGATGCCTTAGAAAGTGTTATTGACGAAGCTGTTGCTAAAAACTGTAATCTAGTCGTTTGTTTTCACCCGATATTATTTTCTGGAATTAAAAAAATTACAGGCAAAAATTATGTGGAACGCGCTATTTTAAAAGCGATCAAAAACGATATTGCTATTTATGCTGTTCATACCGCACTTGACAATCATTTGCAAGGCGTAAATAAAATTTTCTGCGATGCATTAGGATTGACAAATACTAAGGTTTTGATTCCGAAACAAAATTTCATTCAAAAATTAGTCACTTTTACCGTTCCAGATAATGCTGATAAAGTTCGAAATGCCATGTTTGAAGCTGGAGCCGGAACAATTGGGAACTATGACAATTGCAGTTTCAACACGCAGGGCTTTTTTACTTTTCAAGGAAATGAAGACAGCAATCCTGTAATTGGAGAAAAAGGAAAACTGCATACAGGAGAAGAAATTAAAATTGAAGTAGTTTTTGAAAAACATCTTCAGTACAGAATTTTAAAAGCGCTTTTTGCGAATCATATTTACGAAGAAGTCGCTTATGAGATCTACGATTTAAAGAATGCTCACCAAAATATTGGTTTAGGAATGATTGGCGAGTTTGAAACTGAAATGGATGAAAAAGATTTCCTTGTTTCTGTAAAAGAAAAAATGATTGCCGACGGAATTCGACATTCTGCTTTTTTAGGTAAAAAAATAAAAAAAGTTGCTGTTTTGGGAGGATCCGGAAGTTTTGCCATAAAAAATGCAATTCAGGCTGGAGCCGACGCTTTTTTGACTGCCGATTTGAAGTATCACCAGTTTTATGAAGCTGAAAACAAGCTACTTTTGGCAGATATTGGTCATTTTGAGAGCGAACGCTATACAAAAAATTATATTGTTGATTATCTTCGAAAAAAAATTCTTAATTTTGCAATCATTTTATCGGAAGAAAATACAAATCCAGTTAAGTACTTATAGAATATGACGAATACGAAAGAATTAAGTGTTGAGGACAAGTTAAGAGCAATATACGATTTACAGCTTATTGACTCTAGAATTGACGAAATCAGAAACGTTAGAGGAGAACTTCCTTTAGAGGTTGAAGATTTAGAAGATGAAGTTGCAGGTTTGAGCACTCGTTCAGAAAAACTGAAAGGTGAACTTGAAGTGATTGAGGAGCAAATCAAAGCAAAGAAAATTGCTATTGAGGAGCATAAAGAGGTTATCAAGAAGTACACTAAACAACAAGAATCAGTACGTAACAACAGAGAATTTAATTCTTTGACAAAAGAAGTTGAATTTCAAGAATTAGAAATTCAATTGGCTGAAAAGCAAATCAAAGAAATGAAAGCTTCTATCGAGCACAAAAAAGAAGTTATTTCTAATTTAAAAGAAAAACTTGATGCTAAAAGCTCTCATTTAAAACATAAAAAATCTGAGTTAGATGCTATCATGGCTGAAACTCAGAAAGAAGAAACATTCTTAACTGAAAAATCTGCTGAATTTGCTTCACAAATCGAAGACAGATTATTAGCAGCTTACAACAGAATCAGAAGCAGTGTTCGTAACGGATTAGCTGTAGTTTCTATCGAAAGAGGAGCTTCTGCTGGATCTTTCTTTACAATTCCGCCACAAACTCAGGTTGAAATTGCTTCAAGAAAGAAAATCATCACTGATGAGCACTCTGGAAGAATTTTAGTTGATACTCAGTTAGCTGAAGAAGAAAAAGAAAAAATGGAACAATTGTTCGCAAAATTCTAAATATCAAGTCCCGATTAAATCGGGACTTTTTTTTTGCCTTTACTTTTGCCTTTACTTTTGCTACTCTCGATAGTTATCGGGATAAAAGGAATAGCACACATTAAATTATTCTTATGCTGAATAAAATCTTTTTAATCGTTTTAATCTGTGGCAAAACATTTTTTACCTTTAGAAAAAATTTAAGTTTTGGGAATTAAAAAAGGCATTCGTTTTATTACATTAAAATCAGTCGGATCTTATATTAATTTTTTGAGTTATGTGCGTCCGCAAAAAGCAATGGAGCTTTCTTATGCTCTTTTTAGCCAACCGCGAATTGGCCGATTGAAAAAAGAAGAACTTCCGAAAGTTTTGCGACATACAGAAACAGAAACGTTTCATCATAACGAACATCATTTTCAAACCTACATCTGGAAAGGAAATCAAACCAAAATTCTCTTAGTTCACGGTTGGGAAAGCAATGCTGCGCGATGGAAAAAAACATTACCTCACCTTCAAAAATCCGGAAGCACTATTATTGCCATTGACGCTCCAGCTCATGGACAAAGCAGCGGAAAAGAATTTAATGTGCCGCTTTATGCTGAATTTATCAATAAAGCAGTAGAAAAATACCAGCCAGAAATTATTATAGGACATTCTATTGGCGGTGCAGCCTGCGTTTATCATCAGTATTTGTTTCCGAATAGCAGCATTAAAAAAATGGTTGTTCTTGGTGCACCTTCTGATTTAAAGACCTTGATCGACAATTATATTGCGATGCTTAGTTTGAACAGAAAAATGCTACCTCTTCTAGAAACTAAATTTGTAAATCGTTTCAACTTTAAGCTGGAAGATTTTTCAGGACAAAAATTTGCCTCTCAATTTACTATTCCAGGTTTTATTGCTCATGATACTTCAGATAAAATCGTAGCTTTTGAAGAAGGAAAAAAAATAGCCAACAGCTGGAAAAACAGTCAGTTTATTGAAACCTCAGGTCTAGGCCACGGAATGCATGATGATGAATTGTATGATAAGGTAATTGAGTTTCTTTTTTCTGAAGGTTCAAAGTAGCAGAGATTCAAAGGGACAAAGGTTTCTCTTTTTGTCATCCTGATTTCTATGATAAAACCAAATCTTTTTCATAAAAGGTTTGGTTTTTTATTACCGCAAAAACTCGATGGATTATTTTGTTTCTCACGGCATTTAAAACACTCATTTTATTTTT
>NZ_JBHSFY010000023.1:0-57316 GCF_042654045.1 Flavobacterium chungangensis | reverse complement strand
AAAAATAAAATGAGTGTTTTAAATGCCGTGAGAAACAAAATAATCCATCGAGTTTTTGCGGTAATAAAAAACCAAACCTTTTATGAAAAAGATTTGGTTTTATCATAGAAATCAGGATGACAAAAAAGCGAACATAAATCTGCTTAATCTGTAAAATCTGCGAGATTAAAAAAACTTCGTGTCTTTGTGCCTTTGTGGCAAAACCTTAGTAAGTTTGTAATATGAAAAATTTCGACTTAAGAACAGTAAACGTCATGCGATATATAGCGCCACTGCGCGAAGGCGGTTCTTTACCCGCTTTGGCAGAAGCCGATGACGATTTTAAATATGTATTAAAATTTAGAGGAGCCGGACACGGCGTAAAAGCCTTAATAGCCGAATTAGTTGGCGGACAAATAGCAAAAGCCTTAAAATTACAATTACCAGAATTAGTATTCGCTAATCTTGACGAAGCTTTCGGAAGAACCGAAGCCGATGAAGAAATCCAGGATTTACTGCAAGGAAGCCAAGGATTAAATCTGGCACTTCATTTCTTATCTGGCGCCATTACTTTTGATCCTGCTGTAACCACTGTAGATGCTAAATTAGCTTCACAAATTGTTTGGCTAGACGCTTATATTACAAACGTAGACAGAACTTTCAAAAATACCAATATGCTGATTTGGCATAAAGAATTATGGCTGATTGATCACGGTGCATGTTTGTATTTTCATCATTCTTGGAACAATTGGGAACAGCATGCCAAAAGTCCGTTTGCGCTGATAAAAGATCACGTTTTATTGCCACAAGCTTCACTTTTAAAAGAAGTTGATGCAGAGTTTAAAGCGATTCTTACGCCAGAAATTTTAGAAGAAATTGTCAATACAATTCCAGTAGATTGGCTGCAATGGGAAGACGCAGACGAAACTCCAGAAGGATTGCGAAATGTTTATTTGCAGTTTTTAAAAACAAGATTAGAGAATTCAGAAATATTTGTAAATCAGGCTCAAAATGCAAGATAATCACCTATACGAATATGCTGTGATTCGTGTTGTGCCAAGGGTAGAACGCGAAGAATTCCTGAATATCGGAATCATTTTGTTTTGCAAAAAAGCCAAATTTATAAAGGTTCTTTTTCATTTAAATAAAGAAAAAATACAAGCCCTTTCTTCTGATTTTGACATCGAACAATTAGAATGTAATCTGACTTCGTTAGTAAAAATCGCCAACGGAGCAAAAGACGGCGGTCCAATTGCTGAGTTTGAGATTCCAGAGCGTTTTAGATGGTTAACCGCCATTAGAAGCTCGGCCATTCAAACCTCAAGACCTCATCCTGGTTTAAGTCAGGATTTGGAGAAAACCATTCAGCGTTTGTTTGAGGAGTTGGTGCTTTAGGGAAAGGTTCAAAGTTGCAGAGGTTCAAAGTTACAAAGTTTTTTCTGTAGAGAAGCACTGCAGTGCGTCTATTTGTTTGCCACAGATTAATAGGATTAAAATGATTTTTGTTTCACGCAGATTTTGCAGATTCACGCAGATTTGATTTAATTAATAATCTAATTTTAAATCTGCTTCAATCTTTTTAAATCTGCGTGAAAAATCTTTTCATCTTCCCTGCAAACACTTATAAAGATTACGAGATTAAAAAAAACTTTGTGCCTTTGTGTCTTCGTGGCAAAATAAAAAAATAAAAAACCACGAACTGCATCGCTGCAATCCGTGGTTCTAACTAAAAACTAACTTACTTTTTATTCTAATTCAATTTAAAAAGAGCCACAAACATTCCCACCTAAAGTAGGTCCTGCATTTGCAGAAATATCAGCTTTAACCGCAGTTTTATTCAATTTTACGATGGAGTAAGGCGGAGTAAAAGCAGTACCACTTCCAGCCTGAGTTCCTGTTACATTCGTAAATACGTTATCAGTAGAAGTAACGGCAGTAAAACCAGACATTAAATCGATTGGATTTTTTACACCTTCAAAAACATTGCTTTCTACGCGAATATTAGCTTCAAAACCTGCAGCAACACATTTGTTACTTACGGTGCTGTTAAATAAACTGTTTACAATATGCACTTTTCCAAAACGAACTCTTGGCATTCTTTCTTTACAGCCTGGAGCCCACCAGCATCTTGCAAAAGTAATTCTCAATTTACCGCGATCACCAGTTGCACCATCACTTGAACCAATTAAATTTGAATATCTATGATCATCTGATCCTCCAGAACCGCCTGCTTTAGGAGGTTTTAGGTAGTGGAATTTAGAATACGTAACCGAGATATAATCTGATTTGTTTTTGATGTCGAAGTTTCCATCAACACCATCTCTAAATTCGCAGTGATCTACCCAAACGTTTGTACATTCGTCAAGGATTGCATTATCCCATCCGTCAGTGTCATAAGCGCCTGGACCTTCAAAAATCAAGTTTCTGATGATGATGTTTTTACATCTTTTAATGTTGATGATTCCAGAACCATCTTTGGTTTGATTTGTCGAAACCAATTTTGCTCCACTTGCGCCATAAATTGTTTTCCCAGTTTGATCTTGAAAAGACAATCTTGTTGTAATTGTAATGGTTCCAGAGACTTTAATCACCTTTACAGATGTGTTCTCAATAGCCGATTTTAACTGAGCATAAGTAGTAACTGTAGTTTCGGCAGCAGAGCCACCACCAGTTGTACCTCCGTTTTGAGAAGCCCATCCTGGAACCTCAGCGCAGTTTCCAATTTTACCCGTCGGGTTGGTTGCAGCTGTTTCAACGGTTGTTTCATTGCTTTGAATCCCTGCTTCAGTGTTTGAAGCGATTTCTTCAGAATTACATGCTGTAAATCCGAAAATCAATGTTGCAGCGAACATTGAAAGTTTTGATTTTAAGTTCATATACGTTTGGTTATTTAAAAAAGTTTAACAGCGCAAAACTCAGTATTATTTGTAGGAAAAAAGTTGAACAAGTTCAAACTTTTACAAAAAAATCTACGAAATGTGTTTTTTTAACACTTGTAAATTTACAAAAATGCACAAATAGCGTATTTTTACGTAATCGATTACATTGGTTAAGCCCCTAATTAATGATGAATCGAAAAACAAACTTATTCCTTAAACAAAAACCACAAAAAAATGTACAACCTACTAAGAAAAAACATTGAAAGGAAAATTCCGCTCACGGATGAAGAATGGGACATTATTGTCTCTAAAGCCGAATTGATAAAGCTGAAAAAGAATCAGTTTTTGCAAATTCAAAATTCTCAGAATAGTTATGAGGGTTTCATTTTAAAAGGATCATTTAAAACCTACATTCTAAACGAAAACGGAACAGAAACGGTTATTTTCTTTTCTTTCGAAAACGAATGGATGTGTGATCTGGAAAGTTTTTATCATCAAAAGCCGACAACGTACAACATCAAAGCTATTGAAGACAGTGAAATAGTGGTCATCAATAAAATGCAAAAAGCGTATTTGTTTGCCGTAATTCCGAAACTCATTAAGTTTCATGTCCTGATGATTGAACGCGCTAATGTCGCCATTCAGCAACGGCTTTTAGATGTGCTCAACAAAACCTCCAAACAGCGTTATTTGGATTTTAAAGAACGTTATCCGCAAAAGGTAAGTTCTATAAACAATAAGAATCTTTCGTCGTATTTGGGCGTTTCGCACGAGTTTTTATCGAAGATAAAGAGAACGGTTTCTTGATTTTTTTAGGTTCAAAGATGCAGAGTAACAAAGTGACAAAGGTTTTTCTGTATAGACGCACTGCGGTGCGTCTAGGTATTTGCCACAGATTAAAGAGATTAAAATGATTTTTGTTTCACGCAGATTTTGCAGATTAAGCAGATTTAATTTAATAAATGATCTATTTTAAATCTGCTTAAATCTTTTTAAATCTGCGTGAAAAATCTTTGCGCCTCTGCTCTTAATAGCTATCAGAATTGCGCGATTAAAAAACTTCGAGTCTTTGTGCCTTCGTGGCAAGTATTAAAAATTCAACACTCCAAAAAGACATTCAGTAGAAAAATGAAGCCTTACATTTTCCTTTTCTTCATTTTCAATAACCAATACATCATAAGGTTCTACATGATACGGCTTTTCATTGATTGTAATAACGGTTGTATCTAAAGAAAATACAATTACGACTTCAGCATTACAATTCTGGTTACTATTAATTACTTCCAGTTTATGATGGGATATTTTTTCAGAAACCATCCAATTAAAATCAGTGCCTTTTGTGAAAGAAGTTACTTCATCATCCGAATTAAATTCCATGATTTCATATTTCTCGTATGCCTTTTTTTCTTTGTTTACCTCAACATTTAAGACATTATCAAGCATAACCAGATATCGATAATAACCTTTAAATTTGGTAAACTCTGAAGGCACTTCCTCTATTGTAGCACTGCTTATCCTGAACCCAAAATCTCTATCGGCATAAATGGCTGTTTTTGGATAAATCATATATTCGTATGTCAATCCGCCACTCCAAATAGAGGGTTTAGTTTTTTTTTTAGAGACAAGCTGTATGTTCATTTATTGAATATTTTAAAAATTTTATTCTCTTTTTTTGTCCTCCTGAGCGAAGTCGAAGGATTATAAGTAGCTCGACAAAGAAAAAAAACTTTGCTGAATAGTTTGGCGATCCTTCGACTTCGCTCAGGAAGACAAACCGTATAAAAAAAAAACTTCGCATCTCTGCTCCCGATAGCTATCGGGATTGCGAGATTAAAAAAAATTAGCGAATCTCTGCGTAGTTCTTTGCGAATCTTTGTGGTATAACCCTACAACACTTTCTCCAAATAAATAAACTCCAAAGGTTCAGCAGAAACAGTAGTATGAATTTCACTCTCAGGAAAAGCTTCACGTTTTCCAGTATCCACATAACCATGACGTTTGTACCACGCCACAAGCTCTTCGCGAACTGAAATTACCGTCATAATAATACTCGTTAATCCCAAAGATTTTGCATGATTTTCGGCTTCTGCCAAAAGCTTTTTCCCGATGCCGCTGTTTTGAAGTTCTGGCGAAACGGTAAGCATTCCTAAATACAATTGATGACCTTTCTCAACCAATAAAACCGAACCAATAATCTTGTCATTTTCTGTAAATTTTAGAATCGTATTTTTGGGATCAAGAAATATTTCAGTCATTTCTTGTTCGTCGGTTCTTTTTCCTTCTAGTAAATGCGCTTCGGTTGTCCAGCCTTTTTTAGAAGTTTCACCTCTGTATGCTGAATTTATTAAGATGGTTAATGCAGGAATGTCTTGTAGTAATGCTTTTGTAATCACGAGTAATATATTCTGAAATTAATTTTTCAAAGATAAAAAAAGCTGCAAAATTATAATTGCAGCTTTTAGTATATAATAAATGGTTGCTATAATTATCTAAGCGAATATGCTGCGATGGTTTTCTTGAAAAGAGAAGGGACATAGACTATTTTTTTCTCCTTGTCGAGTCCTATATCGGCTGTGTAATATTCTTCTTTTCTGGTATCTGAAAGGATTTCTTTTGAGCCATCTTTATGTACGTAATAAATAACTCCAGTCCAGCAGCTCACAATAAACGCATTGTCTGTTATTGGCTCAATTCCATCTGTGTTTTCATCCATGCCTTCTGCCAAAAGCTGTTTATTCTTTTTAGGATCTATTTTGTATAATGATCCGCTGTCTAAAAAATACAAATCGGTATCGATAGCTTTTAGGCCATTAGGCTTGTTTAGGTTTTCTAAGTAAACAGTTGCAATATCATTTTCTAATTTGAAAATTTTACCCACTTTTGGGTCAGACACATAAACAACACCTTTTTTATCAACAGTCACATCGTTTAATATTTTGGCAGCATCAACGGTTATTTTTTTCAGTATTTTTTGTTGTTTGATATCTATAATTACAATTTCTGTAAGGTCGGCTACAAATAACTTATTATTGAATTTTGCCATTCCTTTTGGAGCATTTAAACCTGATATCCAATTTAAATTAATGATTTTTCCATCGACAGTTAATTTTCCTATGCTTCCTTTCCCGTCACGTTCAGCTGGCGAACCATCCATTAAAGAGGTATATAAAATCTGATCTGCTTTGTCGAATAATACCGATTCAGGAATTGGTAAAATGCTATCGGTTATCCAAATTCTATTTAAAGAATGTTGAGCAATACTCGAAAAACTTATTGTAAATAGCACTAAAACATAATAAACTTTTTTTTTCATTTTGATTGGCTTTTGAATTTCTTTGTGTTCACGAATTGGATGCTCGCGCTAGCGAGAGGAAACTAAAAATTAGGAATTGGTAGTAACTCGTCTGTAAGGAAATAATTCATTTGCTCATTAGTTAGATTACAAATTTGTCTGCATGTTTCAATGTCATTTGGAGCAGGTTGATTTGGGAAGAAATATTCTTTATCGTACGTACTTGCAAAATTAAACTCAATTTCAGTTAAATTACCGTCTTCATTGTATGAAGCGCTAAAGACTTGAAAATCTTTGTCGAGAATTGTACCATCTTCTAAATTTGGAACACAATAATTATTGTAAATATTTTCACTATAGAAATATTTAACCGAGCCATCATGTAAAGGTTGGTTGCTAATGATGTCAATTTGATTATATGCTATTACTCTTCCTCGATTATCCCTTAACAGAGTGTTTTTTAATTCTAGAATCCCATCTTCAATATAATCTTCATTTTCTATAGTAAAATTATTTGAATTTTGTCTAGTTCTAATTCTAAAAACATTTGTGTCAGGATATTCTTTAGACAGATTTTCTAAAATATTATTTTCATTACTCTCTTTATAATAAGTAACATAAAGTTTTCCGCTTGCATAATTAGTTTCTATTTTCTTAACAATGTTATTAGCATGAAACTCTTTCTTATAAGCATTCATTTTTAATGCCTGATTTTCTGAAATTGATTCATTAAGAAAATTCTTGTATATAATTACCATAATTATTTTGTTTTTATTGTTAAAACCATTTGTAGTCACTGGCTAGCACTAGCGAAAAAGTTAAGATATGCTTGGCTCTATTTATCTTTTAAAATTAATTATAATATTATTGTTGTCTGTAATTCTTGACTCGTCAAGCCAATTTAAATTCATTCCCCTTGCTAGCGCGAGCGTCCCGCTCGTGCCCGTTCCAATTGGTTTTTGAATTTCTTTGTGTTCACGAACGTGACGCTCGAATTAGCGCGGGAGGTTGTTTATTTTTAATTAATAACTTAGGGTATTTTGTTTGACTTTTTCAATTAAGCTATTTTCTTTTTCGATTAATTTTTCAAATGGAGCTTTATTTGGAAGATGTTGCTTTTGATATTGTTCAATTAGCGGAATCGTTAAAACAATCTTTAAGGTGTTATAATAATCACTGATTTCAGTTCTTTTTTGATTGATCGTTTTGGTTAAATTCTCTACATTAGATTTTTGAATGCTATATTTTTCTTCACTTTTTGCAATCAGATTTGAGATTTTCTGCTTCATTACACTATCTCGTATACTATTAATATGTCTGTTTGCCGATGCATAATAATCTTCAGATTTTTGATTATAATTATAAAAAATATCTGTTGTATCTCTTGTTTTCAGTTCTTTTAATTCATTTTCTAGATTTTTCAGTTCAGGAGATTTGTCTACAAGTTCCTGAAACAAGTCTTCAACTAAATCATTACCACTTTTAAGTCTTCCTAAATCAATAGATTTTTCTTCGAAAGCTTTTGGTTCTTCATTATTTCTATGAACGGTTTCATTTTTTTGACAAGATATCAAGAGAATTAATGAAAGGGAAGCGATTTTTTTGAGCATAGTTTTAAATATCAAGTTGAACGAAAACGAAGCTACAAAAAAAGGACTCATTTCTAATTTATATTTGTAAGGAATTTTTGGTTGAAGAAATGTATAAATTGCATTATAAAATAGCTTTAACCTAATATTTTGTGTTTTTTGACTAAATTTGATTTTGTAAATTCGTACAAATTCCTAAAAAAGTATCTTACAAAAATGCTTTTGTTTTTTACAAGAATTTATTTTTGTTTAAGAATTTTAAATATCTTTGAATTATGAGTACAGCAACAAAACCAAAACATATCGGCAGAAATATAAGCCGTATCAGAGAGCTTAAAGATATGAAACAGGATGCCCTGGCACTGGCTTTAGGCATAAGCCAGCAGATGGTTTCGAATATTGAAAACAGCGAAACGGTTGACGAGCAAAGATTAATTGAGATTGCAAAAGCCCTTGGAGTTTCTGTTGAAGCAATTAAAAACTTTTCGGAAGAAGCGGTTTTTAATATTATTGGAAATACTTTCCAAGATCACGGTACTATTCCTATTATTACAACAGGTGATTACAATTGTACTTTTAATCCTTTAGATAAAGTTGTTGAACTTTACGAACGTTTGGTGCAAGCTGAAAAAGATAAAGTGGAATATTTGGAGAAATTATTGAATGGGAAATAAACGTTTGAAGATATATTAAATTGAGAAGAGACCTTTGATGAGGTCTCTTTTTTTTGTTCTATTGCTATTACAAGTACTGCGCTTGTGTTAACTGGAAGTTAAATAAAATGGAATACTACTTAAGGTTGTATTTTAATTTTGAAAAATAAGCAAATTTATTAAACTTCTTCTTCTATATTTTTGACATTAGAATATTTTTCCATATATCTAGATAGTTCTTTAAAAGCTAAAGGATATTTTCTTTTTCTTTCTTCTAAAGAAAATGGTATAATTACATCGTCTCCAATATATTTTTGGAAGAGATTATTTAAGATTTGATCTCCTTCATATAAACAATCAATTTCATATTCTCTAATAAAATGTATATTATTGGAATATTTGTTCAAAAAATCATCTTTTATTAAGCTTTCGATAGGATTGTCTAAATGTAAGCAAATGAAACCATTTCTCTCATTTTGGATTTTGCACTTGTTTTTTAACCACGTTGGTGCTCTTTTAATTTTGGAATTAAATAGAAAATTATATTTTTCTGACTTTATGAATATTCTTGAATTATAGGGAAGACTTTCGTAGGTCTCATCATTCCATGATCTAGCCTCTATTGCAGCTAAATAATCTGGAATTGAATTAGTTTTATTTTCTGAGAACAATGCAAATCTATCATCTAAGTCTAATTCTAAACCATCATCAGGTATCGAATCAAATTGAATCAATACAGCATTAATTTTATTTAATTTTTTAATGAAATAATTATAGTTTAATATAAAACCTTTTTTAGAAATAAGTATTGTGTTTAGAAATTCTTTTAATGAATAACTTTCATCAGTATATTGCAAAGTGCCGTATGACGCTTCATTTAATACTGATGTATTATATTCAATTGCACTTGGATGATTTAATTTCGAACTGTGTAAAAAGAGTTTACCATCATTTATATAGCTGTTATTGTTGAAAACTAATAAATATGCAATAAAATCTTTATAAACATCAACCAGTAAGTCATAATTAAAGCTAAGTCTTTCTGAAATTGAGTTACGATCAAGAGTTAGTGGTAAGATAGCATTATTATCAAAAACACTTACATGTGGAACGCTAAACAATAAATTTAAATACAATCCACTATTGCTATATGATCTAGATGGTATCAAAATTCCATTGCAAGTAAATTTTACATTAGCAAAACTTTTATCATATGTCCAAAGAATTTTATTATATCCTAATGAATCGATTGAATTCCATTCTATAGGCAAAAGATCATTATTTTCTGGATTTGTCTTTTTGTAGGGAATTAATTTTTTATTAAATAATGAATATTTAATTTCTGGCTTTGATAGAGTATACCATTTAGTCCATTCATGTCCTTTTTTTATAAATTCTTTTATTTTATTTTCATCAATTTTTATTTTTATAAATGTACCTTCAGTAATATTTGGATCTTTTAAAACATTAATCAATTCAGTATTAAGATTTGCGCTAAATTTATAACCTTGATGGCTTTCATTCTTTTTTGTTTCTATGTATATTTCTTTGCCAATTAAAAATGCAGAAAGAATACCAACCCCGAATCTACCACTCCTTCTGATTTTAGCCTTTCCTTCTTCGTCTAAAAATTCTTTTCTCCATTCTAGGCTTTTTCTATATGATGCACCCGCACTTAAGAAATAGTTCTTTATTATTTCTATATCCATTCCCAGACCATTGTCTGTTATTTTGAAATATGTAAAACCATCTTTTTCTTTTTGGATGTCAACAGTAATTAAAGATTTATATTTGGAATTACCTTTTTTCTCCTCAATAAATTCTCGTTCTTGACAAGCGTCTATTGAGTTTTGTAATAATTCTCTAACTCCGAAAGAAATATTATCTCCATATAATGGTGCAACTAAAAGTTTAATAATTTCATCATTAGTCTTAAAAAGAAAACTATCGGCAACGTAAACTTGTTTATTTATAAAATTAATTGTCTCTAAATTAGAAGTAATGCGCCTAAATTTTATTTTCGGTTTATCTCTTCCTTCTGAATTGCCATATAGTTCACCAAGTACTGCCCAAGAAATGTCAAATTCATATTGAATATCCTTAAAAAGTTTTTTCAATTTTATAAACATTTTACTGTCTTCAGGAGATGCAGTTACAAAAATTCTTTCAGGATCATCATGCCATTTATCATCAACATTGTCTATAGAATAATGCGCATAATTTTCCATTTTAGAAATAGGGCTTGAAAAAGTTTTAGACTTTAGAAGAACTTTTGAGATTCGTGAACTATCTATTTGAATATAATCGGCAATTCTTAAAATAATCATTAAATATGTTGCGTGAATTCCATTTGGAAACCTTTTACTTTCCCTTCCAAACGTATTTTCTATGTAATCTAAACATTTTCGAAGATTCATCCCATGGCTTCTTGCAATTAAGCCAATGATTGAGCGTGTTTTTAAGTTTAACGAATTTGCAAAATTAATCGAGTTAGGTTTTGCAGGAAAACCTTTGATAGCAATTTCATGTGCAATTCTTGCATGGTGCCTTCTAATAAATTCTCCAATAAGTCTTTTATCATTTTCAGTAATTTCACCGGGTTTTGAAAAGGGAGGCATACGTATAATTGTATCCTCATCTCCAAAAATTGAAATTAGTTGTTTACCACTAAACTTCCGAGCTTCATTAACGTAGTCTAACCATAAATCAGACCATTTTTGAGAGTCTAATTCTGTTATTAAAATGTCATCATGTTCCCCATTTATAAGGCATTTAAAACCTTCCAAATCTAAATGCATCCCAATATCATGAAGTATTACAGATAAAATATAATAGCCAATATCATTTACGCTTAATACATTTGAAAAAGTTTCATCTGTAATTAAATTGTCGGATGAAGCTAAAACATCCTCAATATGTTTAATCCCATGATTAGTATATTCATAAAAAAAGAATAGTTTGTTTTCTTTTAATATTTCACCAAAAGTAGCAAGTGTTGTTTTTATAATTCCATCTAACTCTTGATTCTTGTCAAGTACATTTTTAAATCTTTCAGGTAATTTTATATTAGCCATTAATTTGTATTATTTTGATTGGTTATTTCTGATTTTTTTGGTTATTTCAAACATAATAATTTATCTTACAAAAAACTAATTCCAATTAAAAAGAAAACCACAGATTAATACTAAAATGATTAGTATTAATCTGTGGTTTTCTTTTATAAGAAGTAAATAGATTACCTCAAGAAAGCTTTCAACTCCTCGTAAGTCCCAATCTTTACACTAACTTTCTCCTCATTAATAACACTCTCAATTTGAGCAGGAATAGGAAGTGTAATTCCTAGCGCCGGTTCAACAACATCTAAGAATTTAATAGGATGTGCTGTTTCTAAGAAAATACCAATTGCGTTGGGGTGTTTCTCTAGTTCTTTTTTCAAACCTAAATAACCAACAGCACCGTGTGGCTCTGCGATATAACCGTCTGTGTTGTAGATTTTCTTTAGCGCTTCAAGTGTTTCTTCGTCAGTATAACTATAAGAAGAAAAGTCTTTTTCGAAAGCTTTTAGGTCATTATTGTATAATTCCTGAATCCTAATAAAGTTACTTGGGTTTCCAACGTCCATAGCGTTAGAAATTGTCGCTTTAGAAGGTTTCGGGTCGTATTTTCCGTTTTCTAAGAATCTTGGCACCGTATCGTTTACGTTTGTAGAAGCTACAAAATGCTCAATTGGCAAACCTAATTTCTTTGCCATAATTCCGGCGCAGATATTCCCGAAGTTTCCGCTTGGGCAAGAGAAAACTAAAGGTTTGTTTTGGCTTTTTAATGCTTTGTAAGCAAAGAAGAAATAAAACATTTGCGGTAACCAGCGCGCAATATTAATAGAGTTGGCCGAAGTCAGGTTTTTGTGCGCCAAAGTTTCATCAAGAAACGCTTTTTTCACCATATCCTGACAATCGTCAAAAACACCGTCAACTTCAAGCGCTTTAATGTTTTGTCCTAAAGTAGTCAATTGTTTTTCCTGAATATCGCTCACTTTTCCTGACGGATATAAAATAACAACATCAACGCCGTCAACGCCAAGAAATCCGCTGGCAACGGCTCCGCCCGTATCTCCAGAAGTCGCAACTAAAACGGTGTTTTTAGCGTCTTTTTTGTCTTTATTGAAATAGCCCAAACAACGCGACATAAAACGCGCTCCAACGTCTTTAAAAGCCATTGTTGGTCCGTGAAATAATTCTAGCGAATAGATTCCGTTTTCGACTTTCACCACCGGAAAATCAAAAACTAAAGTTTCAGCAATGATTTCTTTTAGTTTGTCTGCTGGGATTTCGTCACCAACAAATTGTTTGATCGCTTCAAAAGCAATTTCTTCGTGGCTTAAACTTTCGATTTTATCAAAAAAGGAAGGATCAAGCGGTGTTATGCTTTCTGGGAAATATAATCCTTTGTCAGTTGCTAATCCTTGTATAACAGCTTCTTGAAAAGAAACTTTTGGGGCATTATGGTTTAAACTGTAGTATTTCATTTCTAAATTTTAGATTTTAGATTTTAGATTTTAGATTTTTTGGAGAGTAAATTCCAATACTAAAAAACCAAATTCCAATGGTTTGTGTTTATTTAACCGCAAAGAGCGCAAGGAATTGGTTTCTTTTGAAAACGCAGAGTTCGCAAAGCTTTGTGGTTATATTTTTTTATTTCAATAATTTATGTTTTCAATGATGTATTATTTCTGTCAGGCTGAGCGGAGTCGAAGCCCCGCAATGTATAGACATAAAGTATAAACGCACTATTTGTCATTTCGACGTAAGGAGAAATCTTCGCAAGTAACGTTATTCCAATCTTTGTCGAGCTTCTCGCGGAGATTTGCTTCGCCTGTTCGCTATCGCTCGGGTCTCCTCCGTCGAAATGACAAACTGCATGGTTATGCTTTGTGTTTGTACTTTGTCGAGCTCCTCGTGTGATCCTTCGTTCCTCAGGATGACAAACTGTGCGTGCAATACTTTGCGGGGCTTCGACGGAGTTTATCCTGAGGAACGAAGGGCTCAGCCTGGCAGACGTCTCGTATAAATCTTAATTCTTAATACTTAATACTTAATACTCTTCTACAAAATTCTTACACCATCAGGGTTTATCTTCGAAACATGAATTTCATACGGTAAATTCATTTTTTCGTAAACGTCGCTCATGGCTTTTGCGATTTGGTCGGCGGTTTCTTTTCCTCGGCTTAAAGCGAAGATTGATGGGCCAGAACCTGAAATTCCAGAACCTAAAGCGCCGTTTTCGTAAGCCGTTTGTTTGATTTGATCGAAACCTGGAATTAAAACACTTCTTAAAGGTTCTACAATTTCGTCATGAAGCGAACGACCGATTAATTCGTAATCTTTGGTGTAAAGACCTGCAACCAATCCGCCGACATTTCCCCATTGCATAATGGCGCTTTTTAGGGAAACGTTTTGTTTTAAAACCGAACGTGCGTCAGAAGTTTTCAATTCAATTTGCGGGTGAACCACCGTTGCGTACAATTCTTCTGGACTATCAATTCTGATAATATCAAGCGGAGCGTAACTTCTTACCAAAGTAAATCCGCCTAAAAGGGCAGGAGCAACGTTATCAGCATGCGCGTTTCCGCTGGCCAATTTCTCGCCCTGCATCGCAAACTGAACCAAATCTTTACGAGAATACGGTCTTCCTAATAATTCATTAATTCCGAAAACCGCTCCGGCAGAACTTGCCGCACTGCTTCCGATTCCGCTTCCGGCTTTTATGTTTTTATAAATTTCGATTTCAAATCCAAAATCTAGTTCGTCCAAAGTTTCAAGCATTGCCAAAGCCGCCACTCCAGAAACGTTTTTCTCGGTTTCTAAAGGCAAATCGGCACCAACAATTTTAGTGATTCGAACTCCTTTTTGATCGACTTTTCGAACAATCATTTCATCGCCCGCATTGTCTAAGCAAAGTCCGAGTACGTCAAATCCGCATGAGAGGTTGGCAATTGTAGCGGGACAGAATAATTTTATTTCTTTCATTTTTGGTTGGTTTTGCCACGAAGGCACAAAGTCACAAAGTTTTATTTTTTAATGCTTTGGTCTTTTTGCCACGAAGGCGCTAAGGCACAAAGTTTATTTTTATAGTTTCTGAGATACTAAGTTTCTAAGATGCTAAGTATAAAAAAAACTTAGGAACTTAGCGTCTTAGTGCCTTAGCGGCTAAACATTCCCAATACGAATAACGTCAGCAAAAATTCCTGATGCTGTAACAGCTGCTCCAGCTCCGGCTCCTTTGATCAATAAAGGCTGATCTACGTAACGATCTGTGTAGAACAATACGATATTGTCTTTTCCTTCTAGATTGTAGAAAGGATGATCTTTTGGGATGAATTGCAGACCTACGCTTGCTTTTCCGTTTTCGAATTGTGCAACGTATTTCAATCTTGAATCTTTGGCTAAAGCTTCTTTATAAATGCCTTCAAAATGAGCAGCGTGTTTGATTAACGATGCAAAAAAGTCTTCGTTGTTTGTTGTGGCTAAACATTCTGCAGGCAGGAACGATTCGTTTGCAATGGCGTCGATATCCATTTCGTAACCGCTTTCGCGAATTAAGATTAAGATTTTACGAGCTACGTCGATTCCGCTTAAGTCAATTTTTGGATCTGGTTCTGTGAAACCTTGAACTCCAGCTTCTTTTACCACGTCGTGGAAAGAGTTTTTTTCGTCAAAATTGTTGAAAATAAAGTTCAAACTTCCAGATAAAACCGCTTGAATTTTATGCACTTTATCTCCAGATGCAATCAGATTTTTTACCGTATCGATAATTGGCAATCCCGCACCAACATTCGTTTCAAACAAAAATGGAGCGTTGTATTGGCGAGATAAGCTTTTTAGTTTTTTATAATTATCGTAAGCAGAAGAACAAGCAATTTTATTACAAGTTACAACGGCAATACTTTCTTTTAAGAATTTCTCGTAAGCTTCAGAAACCGTTGCATTTGCTGTAATATCCACAAAAATACTGTTGCGTAAATTCAGTTCTTTTGCCTTTTTTATAAATTCTTCAATGCTTGCTGGTTCACCTTCGCTTAAAGCGGCATCCCAATTTTTTAATGAAATTCCGTCTTCATCAAATACCATTTTTCTAGAATTAGACAAAGCAATAACACGAACGTTGATCTTTAAATTATCTTTTAAGAACTTTCTCTGATTGTGAATCTGCTCAATGAATTTTTCTCCCACATTTCCAACTCCCATTACGAACAAGTTCAGCTGTTTTGTGTTTTCTTCGAAGAAATTCTCGTGTAAAGTATTCAATGCTTTTTTGACGTCTCTTTCGTTAATTACAGTCGAGATATTTCTCTCTGAAGCACCTTGCGCAATGGCACGAATGTTTACGTTGTTTTTTCCTAAAGTAGAGAACATTCTTCCGCTTAAACCTTGGTGGTTTTTCATGTTTTCACCCACCAAAGCAATAATGCAAAGATCTTTTTCTACATAACAAGGATCGATTTTGTTCTGCGAAATTTCGATTTCAAAAGCTCTATTAATCGCAATTTCAGCATTATCAGCATCCGAATTTAAAATTCCGATACAAATTGAATGCTCAGAAGAAGCTTGCGTAATAAAAATTACGTTGATTTTTTCTTGAGATAATACTTCAAACAAACGTCTAGAAGAACCCGCAACTCCAATCATTCCTGGACCTTCAAGAGTTAAAAGCGAAATATGATCGATATGGCTAATTCCTTTAACTACAGTGTCTTTAGATTGAATATGGCTAGAAATTAAAGTCCCTTCGGCTTCTGGCTCAAAAGTATTTTTGATTAAAATTGGAATGTTTTTTCTTAAAACAGGCTGAATGGTTGGCGGATACAACACTTTTGCACCAAAATGCGATAATTCCATCGCTTCTTGATATGAAATGTTTGCAATTGGCTGTGCTTGTTTTACAATTTTCGGGTTTGCAGTAAACATTCCGTTTACGTCTGTCCAGATTTCTAGTTGTTCAGCATCGATTGCACCAGCGATAATGGCTGCAGTATAATCTGATCCACCGCGCCCTAGAGTCGAAGTGATTCCGTCTAAAGTCTGCGCAATAAATCCTGGAAGTATATTGATTTTTGATTCATTCGAAGCAAAATATTCCTGAATTAATTGATTGGAAACTTCAAAGTTTACCACAGCTTTTCCGAAGTTACTATCCGTTTTAATCAATTCACGGCTATCTTTGTAAACCGCATCTTTTTCAGTTTGCTGAAATGCTTGAGCAATGATAAAGGAAGAAAGCAATTCTCCAAAACTTAAAATGGTATCGGCAGTTCTTGGAGATAGTTCGCCTAATAAGAAACAGCCGTCTAATAAAGTTTCTAAATGGTTGATGATTCTTTTTACATGACTCAACAAACTGCTTTGTTCGCTTACCGGAATAAGTTCTTTTAATGTATCAAGGTGTTTTTTCTCGATTTCGGCAACAACTTCTCTAAAGCTTTCATCGTTTGCTGCTGCTTTTGCCGCTGCCAATTGCAGTAAATCGGTCACTTTGCTAAGCGCAGAAACTACAACAACAAGTTTGTCATTTTTAGCTTTTTGGTTAACAATTTCGAGAACGAGTTTTATATTTTGAGCATTGGCAACCGAAGTTCCGCCAAATTTTAATACTTTCATTTTGTTTGATATTTTTTAATAAGGTGCAAAGATTTTGAGTGACAAAGGTTCAAAGGTTATCAACTGTGAACTGAAACTGAAAACTGCGACTATTTTTTTTGTAAATGTTTTTTATGTATCCAATAACTCTCTTCTTTCAAGAAAAAAGTATAGGTAACCTAGGATGATATGTAAAAATGTATACCCCTAAGGGGTAGTAGTTGTTGTAGTAGAAATAATGGTAGCAGCAATTGCAACTCTTGTTTGAGCTGTAATAATTGTAGATTGATATTTTATGCTGTTACTTTTCATTTTTGATTTTTCAAAAGTACAGCTTTTTATAAGAGTTAAAAACTTAAAAGGCTTTTTTACGAATATTTTAATAATTCAAATCTCTATAAATCAATATTGAGTATTTGTTAAAATTGAAGATGTTAAATTGATGTTTTAATATATTTAGGACAGCGTTTTTTTAAGATTTAACCCGCGCAAGAGATTGATGTTTAGCCCAAAAAGGCATGAAAAATGGGTAAAAATGAAATTTTCTGGTTCGAAAAGCAATTAAATGTATGTTAAGAGTTCTTATAGAAATTTTAATTATTGTGATAAAATGTTGCTTTTTAATATTGATTTGTTGAATTTTGGCGTTTAAAATTTACAATCATCATGAGAGAAATCCATTATATAAGTTCAGAAACCATCACTTTAGAAACGTTACAAGAAATCTTAAGTCAGAATAAAAAACTTGAATTATCTGAAGAAGCTAAAGTAAATGTTCAGAAATGCCGTGATTATTTAGATAAAAAAATGGCATCGCATACGGCGCCAATTTACGGAATCAATACAGGTTTTGGATCTTTATATAGTGTGAAAATCTCAAATGAAAACTTATCTAAGCTTCAAGAGAATTTAGTAAAATCACACGCCTGCGGAACAGGAGAGGAAGTTCCTGCAGAGATTGTGAAAATGATGCTTTTACTGAAAATTCAATCATTAAGTTATGGGCATTCTGGAATTCAGCTATTAACTTTAGAGCGTTTGGTTGATTTTTACAATAATGATATTTTGCCTATTATTTATACGCAAGGTTCGCTTGGGGCTTCTGGAGATTTAGCGCCGCTGGCACATTTGTCTTTGCCTTTAATTGGAGAAGGAGTTGTATTATTTGAAGGAAAAAAAGTGGCTTCTGCTGAAGTTTTAAAGCATTTTAACTGGGAACCAATTGTTTTGCAGTCAAAAGAAGGTTTGGCTTTACTAAACGGAACTCAGTTTATGAGTGCTTATGGAGCGCATATTTTAATTAAAGCATATAAATATTCGTATTTGGCAGATTTAATTGGAACTATTTCTCTAGAAGGTTTTGATGGAAGAATTGAGCCATTCAACGAATTGATACATTATATACGTCCGCACAAAGGACAAATCGTAACCGCACAAAGAATTACAGAATTTTTGGACGGAAGCGAAATCATTACTCAAGAAAAGAAACACGTTCAAGATCCGTATTCTTTCCGTTGTATGCCACAGGTTCACGGAGCTTCAAAAGATGCGATCGATTATGTTCGAAAAGTATTCAAAACAGAAATCAACTCGGTTACCGATAATCCAAATATATTTATAGAAGCCGATCAGATTATTTCTGGTGGAAATTTCCACGGACAGCCTTTAGCTTTAGCTTTAGACTTTATGGCAATTGCTTTGGCAGAATTAGGAAGTATTTCTGAAAGAAGAACGTATCAGTTAATTTCAGGATTACGTAATCTTCCAGCGTTTTTGGTTGATAATCCAGGATTGAATTCAGGTTTTATGATTCCGCAATATACTGCGGCAAGTATTGCAAGTCAGAACAAGCAATTAGCGACACCTGCTAGTATCGATAGTATTGTTTCTAGCAACGGTCAAGAAGACCACGTGAGCATGGGAGCAAACGGTGCTACAAAAGCCTTACGTATTTTAGATAATTTAGAGCGTATTTTGGCAATCGAATTATTAAATGCATCTCAGGCAATTGCCTACAGAGAGCCTTTAAAATCAAGTGATTTTATCGAAATGTTCTTAAACAGTTATAGAGAAGTGGTGCCTTTGGTAAAAGAAGACAGAATCTTACATAATGACATAGAAAACACGGTGTTATTCCTTGAGAGTTTTCAAATTGAAAACGATTTGTTAACAATGGCTTAACACTGAAACGTGTTATTGAAGGTAATTTTGCGCTATCAAAAATAAAACAATGTCAATAAACAGTATTTTCCAATTTTTAGTGCCGAAAGACAAAAAATTCTTTCCACTTTTTGAAGAAGCTTCAAGCAATTTAATTGAATTAGCTTCTAACTTACACGAAGCTGTAAATTTACCATTAAAAGAAAGAGAAATTCTTTTTCAAAAGATTGACGAATTAGAACAAAAAGGAGAAGACATTACACGTCAGACCAACCTTGAGTT
This sequence comes from Flavobacterium chungangensis, assembly GCF_042654045.1. Classification (NCBI taxonomy): domain Bacteria; kingdom Pseudomonadati; phylum Bacteroidota; class Flavobacteriia; order Flavobacteriales; family Flavobacteriaceae; genus Flavobacterium; species Flavobacterium chungangensis. The sequence goes on along the minus strand of NZ_JBHSFY010000023.1, from coordinate 37,849 downwards.
AAGCAGAAACTTTATTACTCCATTTGATAGAGAAGACATTCACACCTTAATTACTTCAATTGACAACGTTGCCGATTACCTTCATGGTGCATCTAGCCGTATGAGATTGTATCAAGTTGATAAGATTACAAAATCTATCAGAAAGATGACAGAAATCAACCTTGAAGCTTGTCAAAACATTGACAGTGCGGTAAAAGAGTTGAGAAACTTACAAAACTTTAAAGTTATTAAAGACGCTTGTGCTAGAATCAACAAACTAGAAAACAAGTCTGATAACGTATATAACAAAGCAGTTTTTGAAATTTTTGAAAACGAAACAGACGCTAAAAATATTATTAAATATAAAGAGGTGTTATCTGTTTTAGAATCAGCAACAGACAAATGTAAGAGTGTTGCGAACATACTAGAATCTATTTCTGTAAAACATTCTTAATTCAATTTTTCAATCTGAAGTTATAATTTTATGACGCTACTTATATTAATTATAGTATTAGCCTTAATTTTTGATTACATCAATGGTTTTCATGATGCGGCAAATGCTATAGCGACTGTTGTTGCAACAAAGGTTTTGACACCTTTTCAGGCGGTTGTCTGGGCAGCATTTTTTAACTTTCTGGCTTATTGGGTTTTTGGATTTGGTGTTGCGGATACTGTTGCTAAAACAGCGCACACAATGGAAATTAACCTTGTTGTTATCCTAGCCGGAGTAATTGCAGCAATCTGTTGGAATTTATTGACTTGGTGGTTAGGAATTCCTTCAAGTTCTTCACATACCTTAATTGGAGGTTTCGCAGGAGCAGCTGTAGCGCACGCTATTGCAGTTCATGGTTTCTCTGGTTATGTTGGAGAAGATGGAGCAACTCACTACTGGTACGAAATTGTAAGCTGGTATAAGGCTGGTAAAGATGGTGGAATGCCCTCGGGAGTCCTCATTATTATTGCATTTATTGTATTGGCACCACTTTTAGGAGTTATTGCTTCTTATTTAATTTCTATTTGGCTGTTAAATGCTTCACGTAAAAGTATCGGACCGAAAATCTTTACTGTAGCTTTAATGCTTGCAACGATTTGGTTTGTTTACGTTCAAATGGTTTCTTATGAAGAAATTGTAGAGCACGGAAAACCTCGTTTCGAATCTCATTTTTGGAGCGTTGTATTCGATTCTCATAATATTAAATGGTTCTTAGTAGCCTTTATTATCTTGACAGTAAGCGCATTCTGTTTAATATTCAGCAGTTTGAATCTTCATCAGGCAGATGCAGCTTTAAAGAAAATGCAGTTATTATCTTCTGCGGCATTTAGTTTAGGTCACGGAGGAAACGATTCTCAAAAAGTAATGGGTATTATTGCTGCTGCTGTAGCGGTTTACATCAATACAAATCCTGGAGTTCATATGGATGCTTGGTTAGATGTTGTGCTTCCAAACGATGACGCAGGAATTAAAGGAGTAATGCCAAGCTGGATTCCGTTAGCGTGTTATTCTGCTATTGCGGCAGGAACTTTAAGTGGTGGATGGAAAATTGTAAAAACAATGGGGTCTAAGATCACTAAAGTAAGTTCGTTTGAAGGAGTTGCAGCAGAAACTGCAGGAGCTTTGACGCTTTACTTTACAGAGCACTTAAAAATTCCGGTAAGTACAACGCATACCATTACAGGATCTATTATTGGTGTTGGATTGACAAAACGTGTATCTGCAGTTCGCTGGGGAGTTACCGTAAGTTTAATCTGGGCATGGATCTTAACTATTCCAATTTCGGCTTTACTAGCTGGTTTGGTTTACTTTATTCTAAGCGTATTTATTTAGTGAAACGATTATTGTAAAATGTAAGATGTAAATTGCATTTTATTTAAATATTTAAAAAGCCGATTTCAAATTGAAATCGGCTTTTTTTATGGGGTTAAATTGATAGTTGATTATTGTCTTAAAGTGCAATTTTAAAAACTTTTCCGGCTCATTTTTATTGTTTTTGATGCTGACCTTTGCAAAAAATTTGGTAATAAACAATTATCAACAGTAACAGGTTTAAAAAGAAAATAATGAAAGGTGTTTTTGACAAGCCATTAATTCTTGATGGCGGAAAAGGAAATGTAGTATTACTATATTCTACTTATATAGTTGATGATGTTTCAAAAGAAGAAGCGGACTATATTATAAAAAAAATTGACAGCGATACGTTTAACACAGGTAATTATGAACTGGTTATTAACGTAAAAAATGTTTTTGAATACGAATTAGAATTGGATCATGACGCCTATATCACATTTGGCGTGAACAATGATGCAGAAACTCATTATAAAACTATTGATTTTAAAGACCCTGAAACTGCAAAAGAAGCTGAACAATTAATAAAAGAACAGTTTAAAAACTTAGGGCTTACCCGAAAAGAAGAGCAGATGTCGCCAATAAGTGCCGCAATTGTACCTCTAATAATTACTGGAGTTACGGCAATTATAGGAGGTTTGATAACCTGGTCTTCTTATGGTTTTCAGGACTGGGAGCCAAGTCGTACTCAAATTGTAAAATGGTATGTTTATTTATTTGTAAAAATTTCAAAAACTGTTGGATATCTTCCGTTTTTAATTGTATCAGTGCTTGCGGTTCTTTTTTGTTTATACAAAACATTTAAAAGAATGGTAAATCCACCATTTAAAGTTACTGCTTCGAAATAGGTGTAATTCCAAATAAAGAACCAGTTAAATAATCAAATTAAAGCTTCTTTTAAATTTATTTTTTAAATAAGATTATTGTACAAAATAATCGCTTTCGAACTGCCCCAATTAGTCTAACTTTTTGGGGCAGTTTAGTTTTAGATTAGGCTTTTTTACTGAATGTATAATTATGTCTTAAAATACAAGTTTAAAAATGTTTGCGGGTAATTGATTCTATTTAAAAATAAGATTTTCATGCATTATTTAACTAGAAATTTTATCAATGAAAAGTAGAATCGTTGTTGTTTGGTCTTGCCTTGTCTTTTTTGCAATTGCTTGTAATAAGAAGAAACCTATTACAAAGGATGAAAAGCCTACAACTGTTAAAAGTGAAACTTCAGACGTGCAGGAAGATTGCAATCAATCGCGAAAGGAAAAAATTATGTATGGAGCCATTGATAAATATGGTAAAGAAATAATACCTGTAATATATGATAATGATATGCATTTTTATAAGGGATATGCAACAGTTGAAAAAGACAAAAAATATGGGGTTATTGATTCGACGGGTAAAATAATCATACCTGTTATATATGATGAGTACTACGGTCTTTCATTTGAAGGAAATCTGGCGTGCGCAAAAACTAATGGAAAATATGCTCTTTTTAATAAAGCAGGAAAGCAGTTAACTCCTTTTAAATACGATGATTTATCCTATTTGGGAGAAGGGCTTTATAGTGGAGCATTCAAGGGTGAGTATAGTATTGTTAATGAAATGGGCAAGGAGATAACATCAATGAAATATCCGAAGCTAGTGTCAGGTTCACCTTTCTGGAGCTCTAGTGAAGGAATTACAATTGTTATTTTTCGTAAGAAATTGGGTTTTATAGATTCAAATGGAAAAGAAATTTGCCCGATAAAATATGATTTTTGGGGTACAGACAATTTTTATAATGGAATTGCAAAAATATGTATAAATGGTAAACGCGGTTTGCTTGATAAACGCGGGAAAGAGATTGTTCCGCCAATATATAGGGTATTACTGCGTCTGGATAATGGCCTTGCATATGTAGGTAATTATGATGCGAACCATATTATGAAATGGGGTGTAATTAATGTGCAAACAGGAAAAATAGTAATGCCTCTAATATATGATCCCTTAATTGCTTTTTCAGATTATATGGAAGAGCGTTTTTTAGATGAGCATGAAGATTTTGTTGACAAAGTGGCATTAGTTAAAAAAAACGAAAAATATGGTTTAGTTAATGAAAATGGAAAGTTTATTATACCATTAATATATGATAATATTTGCTCATTAGGTGAAACTTATTTAGTCATAAAAAATAAAAAATACGGATTTATAGACAGATTTGGAAAAATTATTATTCCGTTAAAATACAAATGTGAATCTAAATATTCAGATTATTATATGAGAAGCGATTTTACAATAAATAGCCCATTGTTATTGTTAAAATCTAATGGTAAATATGGTTTTGCAAATAGACAAGGCAAGTTAGTAACTCCAATAAAATATAATGAAATAACCCGTCTTGACACGGGAGGAATAATTGTATCGAACAATAAAAAATATGGTTTTGTAAATAAAAAAGGGGAGGAAATTATATCTGTCAAGTGTGATAGTATACTTACTGTCGATAATTCTCTCACTGGTTCTGATGTTGTAGGAATTGCAAATGAAATTATAGTTTTTAGTTTAAATAATAAATGGGGAGCAACAGATGTTAACGGAAGAAAGATAGCTCCTCCTATATATGATTCTATGACAGACTTTAGCGATGGTTTTGCGATTGCAGAAAAGGGTAAAAAAGTATTTATAATCAACGAAGATGGCAAAGTGACCAGAAGAAAAATTGAATCTGTTGGAAAATATGACCATGTAAGTAGTTTTTATGAGGGTCGTGCAATTGTAAGTATAAAGAGTTGGGAGTACTAAATGGAAAAGTCTCTTTTTTGATCTAGATATTTCATTTTAATAAATTATGTCTTAAAATAGAAGTTTAAAAATGTTTAGGAGTAATTAATAATGTTTAGTGAGACTATTTTTAGAGATTATTTAACTAGAAAATCCATCATGATAAAAAAACTTTTCCTGATAAGTTTCTATTGTTTACTTATCAGTTTCAATTACGTCAATGCACAACAAAAAATCTCTAAGAAACAAAAACGCTCCAATCAATTATTCATTGTTGTAAAAGATGATCTTTATGGTATTATTGATCAAAATCAAAGAGTAGTTCAGCCTATAAAATATTTTTATATAGAACACAGTGAAGGACTTTTTATTACAGAATTAAATCATGAAGAGTATGGTCTTCTGGATCGGACAGGTAAAATGATAATACCTTTTAAATATGACTACTTAAGTTCCATCCATACAGACTTATTTCGTTTAAAATTAAATGAAAAATGGGGTCTTATAGATGCAGAAGGTAAAGAAGTATTACCTATGATTTATGATGATATCAGCAATTTTTCAGAAGGTTTGATCTGTGTGCGGTTAAATAATAAATATGGATACACAGATAAAAACGGTAAAGAAATAATTTCATTTCGATTTGATAAAGCTTCAGATTTTTCAGAAGGATTAGCTTCTGTAAAATTAAATGGCAAATGTGGATTTATTGATAATAAAGGTAAACAAGTAATCCCATTTGAATTTGATGAGGCATCAGATTTTTCAGAAGGTCTGGCCTCTGTGGGATCAAATGACAAATGCGGAGTTATTGATAAAAAAGGTAAACAAGTTATCCCTTTTTTATACGATTATACAATTGATTTTCAAGAAAGAAAAGCGATAGTAAAGCAGAATAGTAAGGACGTGATTTTAAATAAAAAAGGAGAAGCCATTCTGTTGAAACAGCATTATGATTTTATTTTTCCCTTTTCTGAAAAAAGAGCAGCTGTACTTCAAAACAATAAATGGGGCTATATTGATGAAACGGGAAAAGAGATTGTCCCGCCTAAGTATGGTGACTTTGGAGAAGATTTTCAATCTAATTTTAAAGAAGGAAAAGCAGTTGTGGTTGATAGTATTGGTAAATGGGGTTTTATTGATAGGAACGGGAAAGAAATTATTTCTTTTAAATATGATTACGCACTACCTTTTTCTAAAGGAAAAGCATTGGTAACAATTGATTATGAGCGGTTTTATATTAATAAAAAAGGAAAAAGAATAAAGAATCCAAATTATAGTTTTAATGGATTTTTTCTCATACAAGTAGGTAAGAAGTGGGGAGTTGTAAACAAAAAAAATGAAATTATTATTCCTGCTGTTTACGATAATATTATTCAGGTTCAATAAATCAAATAATGAAAAAAAGATTTTTAATTTTAGGATGCTTTCTTATTGTGTTATCAGGTGAATTTACACATTCTCAAAAGCAAATTGATTCCCATAAAGTATCAGAGAATAAAATAGATAATAGCGATCAATTGTATATAGTCAGCGATAAAGATCGTTATGGAATTATTAATGGCGAAAATAAAATCGTTGTCGATTTGATTTACGACTATATGCACAAGAGTACTGAAAATCTAATACTTGTGGAGCTAAATGGAAAAAGAGGTCTCATAGATAAAAAAGGTAAAGAAATAGTACCTCCTATATACATAGATATTTATGATTTCATAAATGACAGAGCGTTAATAAGAACAGAAGAAAAATATGGTTTTATAAATACAAAAGGAATTTTTAAAGTGCCATTAAAGTATGACTGGGCTGATGATTTTTCAGATGGCAGGGCAATAGTAAGAGTAAATGAAAAATTAGGGTTTATAGACACAACCGGAACAGAAGTTATAAAACCAAATTATCTGGAAGCTATGAATTTTTCAGAAGGATTGGCAGCTGTAAAAATAAGGAAGCATTGGGGTTTCATTGATAAAACAGGAAAAGTAATTGTTTCTCCAATTTATGACTTTGATAGCTACGATGCGGTATTTGTTTTTTTGGAAGGTTTAGCCAGAGTTGTAGTTGATGATAAATGGGGTTACATCGATAAGACGGGTAAATATGTGATACCGCTTAGATATTCCTTTGCATACAATTTTATAGACGGTAAAGCTTATGTAGTATCAGAAAAGGGTGAGTCGCTATTTATTGATAAAACTGGAAAAATAGTAAGGTCAGGTGATGAATTATTTCCTGCTAAAGAGGCTGAGCCGTCTGAAGGTATGATTAAAATAGAAGTTAATGATAAATGGGGATTCAGCAATGAGAATGGTGACACAGTAATAACGGCAATTTATGACGATGTAAATGATTTTAAAAATGGAGTAGCCTGTGTCAAAATGAATGGAAAATGGGGGGTAATAAATAAAACGGGTGAAGTAATTATTCCCATTCAATATGAAATCATTATTCCAATTTATAACTAATTAACTTTAAAACTGCTTTTGCAGATTTTTACGATTATGCTTGCGCTTGTAATGCGTCTGCTTAAGCTGTTTCTGATCTTTCGAAATGATGCTTATAGTTCCGTCAATTTCTAGCATGGCGAGTTTAATATCAGTTAAATGCTCTAAACCATGTTCACGCGCAGCTTCTTTTAATTCTTCGTGCGAAACATCTAATCGGCTCAAAGTTTTAAAATCTAACACACCATCGTAAATTAATATTTCAGGTTTGTCAAGTAATAAGTCACCTAGAGTTTTGAATCTCTTTGTCAGTTTTTTGATGGCAAAGTTTATGGTAAACAAAACTAAAGCTGCAACTAGACCTCCAATAAGACTGGTGTCAGGACCAACCATTGCATTTTGAACGGAGTTGCTGATTAATAAAATCAAAATAATGTCGGCAGTGTTTAATTGCGAAAGTTCTTTTTTGCCAAAAACACGAAGCGCAATCGTCATGAAAAAATAAACAGCAACGCTTCTGATAATAATATCTAAATATGGAAAATGCATTTTTTTTATTTTAAAGTTAAATAAAAAAGCTTTGCCAAAGTTTTAAACTTTGACAAAGCTGCTAAATTATTTATAGGGAATTAAGTTTAAATGAACTTAATTATAATTTGAAATTCTTTTCAATCGCTCTAATCATTTCTCCAGCCACATCTTTGTTAGTTGCACCTTCAATTCCTTCTAAACCAGGAGAAGAGTTTACTTCAAGCAATAGCGGTCCTTTAGACGAACGGATAATATCAACTCCAGCCACTTTCAAATCCATTGCTTTTGCGGCTTTAATGGCGATTTTTTTCTCTTCGGCAGTTACTTTTATTACAGATGCTGTTCCGCCCAAATGAATATTAGCTCTAAACTCGCCAGGCATAGCTTCACGTTGGATTGCAGCAACCACTTTTCCGTCAATTACAAAACAACGAATATCTTTTCCGTTGGCTTCCTTGATAAATTCTTGAACCAAGATGTTGGCATTTAAACTTTTAAAAGCATTGATTACACTTTCTGCCGCTTTTTTAGTTTCAGCCAAGACCACGCCTTTTCCTTGCGTTCCTTCCAATAATTTTACAATTAGTGGCGAACCGCCAACCATTTTAATTAAATTGTCTGTATCAAGCGGAGAATTGGCAAATCCGGTAGTTGGAATATCTATTCCGCTATTCAGTAATAGTTGTAACGAATATAGTTTATCTCGAGATTGCGTTATGGCTGTAGCCGAATTTAATACAAAGACTTTTAACGCTTCAAATTGACGTGTCAAAGCACAGCCATAAAAAGTGATGCTTGGTCGAATTCTCGGAATAATAGCATCAAATTCATTTAAGATTTTCCCGCCTCGGTAATGAATTTCAGGTTTTTTAGCATCCAGTTTCATGTAGCATTCCTTGATATTTAAGAAATGCATTTCGTGCCCGCGCATTTCGCCGGCTTCCATAATTCTTTTATTGCTGTACAATTCTGGATTGCTGGCTAAAAGACCAATTCGTAAACCTGTAGTTGCTTTTTCTGAATTTTGATATAATTCTTTTAAAGATTCTGCTGTAGGCTGTCCTAAAAGATATTTTTGCTCAGGATCAACTAAAACCCTGCCGCTCATAGCTTCGCGTCCTAAAAGCATTCTAAAACCCATAGAATCGCGATTGGTCAAAGTCATTTCGATTGGCCATTTGGCATCACCAATTTTTAAGTTGGTTTGGATCACATAGCGATGTTCTCTAAATCCGCTCGAACTTTTTACAATTCGTTTATCAACCAAAGGCGCTTCACAATGAATAATGGTTTTGATATTATTCTGAATTGGATTAATATCGAATTTAACCCAATTGGCATCATTTTTTATAAAAGGAGCTATGTTTAAAGCGTGCATTGCCGAAGTTTTGGCACCAGAATCGACACGAGCTTTAATTGTCGGGATTCCAAGTTCTGGAAATGAGCACCATTCTTCGCTACCTAAAATGACTTTGTTTTGAAGCATATTTTGTTTTTTATTATAGAATTTAAATTCAAAAATAGCTATTTGCTTTTACTAAAGATAGTGATTTTTGATAAAAAAAATACCCGTTATGTTATGAAAACGTAACGGGCATATTATGAATGTTATAAATTTTGACTAATTTATTGATTCGTTGGCTCTTCGGCTTTATGAATCTCAACTGATAATTCTTGAGAATCTTCTTTTAAGTCCATCATAATTTCATCACCAGAATGTATTTTTGAAGTGATGATTTCTTCAGCCAGCAAATCTTCAACGTATTTCTGAATCGCTCTTTTCAGCGGTCTTGCTCCAAATTGTTTGTCAAAACCTTTTTCAGCGATAAACGCTTTTGCTTTATCAGTTAAGCTCAATTTGTAGCCTAACTCTGCAATGCGAGAATACAGTTTTTTCAATTCGATTTCAATAATCAAATCAATATCAGCTTTTTCTAATGCATTAAATACAATTACATCATCTATTCTGTTTAAGAATTCAGGAGCAAAAGTTTTCTTCAAAGCGTTTTCGATAATGCTTTTTGAGTTTTCATCGGCCTGAGCTGTTCTTGCGGCAGTACCAAATCCAACACCTTGTCCGAAATCTTTCAACTGACGAGCACCAACGTTAGAGGTCATGATAATGATAGTGTTTTTAAAGTCAATTTTACGACCTAAACTATCTGTTAAATATCCGTCATCTAAAACTTGAAGCATCATATTGAATACATCTGGGTGCGCTTTTTCGATCTCATCTAAAAGAACTACACAGTACGGTTTTCTACGAACTTTCTCCGTCAATTGACCACCTTCTTCGTATCCAACGTATCCTGGAGGCGCTCCAACTAAACGAGAAATCGCAAATTTCTCCATGTATTCACTCATATCGATACGAACTAAAGCATCTTCAGAATCAAATAATTCTTTTGCTAATACTTTAGCCAACTGTGTTTTACCAACACCAGTCTGGCCTAAGAAAATGAATGAACCAATTGGTTTGTTCGGATCTTTAAGTCCAGCTCTGTTACGCTGAATAGAACGAGCGATTTTTAAAACAGCTTCATTTTGACCAATTACTTTATTCTGAATCAATTCAGGCAATTGCGCCAATTTGTTGCTTTCTGTTTGAGCAATTCTGTTAACAGGAATTCCAGTCATCATAGAAACAACATCGGCTACATTATCTTCTGTAACTTCAATTCTGTTGTTTTTAGAATCTTCTTCCCATTGCTCTTGTGCTGTAGCAAGATCTTTTTCGATACGTTTTTCATCATCGCGAAGTTTGGCTGCTTCTTCATATTTTTGTTTTTTAACAACCATATTTTTCATCTCGCGAACTTCTTCTAACTGACGTTCTAAATCCAAAATTTGTTTTGGAACATCGATGTTAGTAATGTGTACACGTGAACCTGCTTCGTCCATTGCATCGATAGCTTTGTCTGGTAAGAAACGCTCAGACATATATCTGTTTGTTAGCTTAACACAAGCTTCAATAGCTTCTGGAGTGTAAGTTACGTTGTGGTGATCTTCATATTTATCTTTTACGTTGTTCAAAATTGCGATTGTTTCTTCAACAGAAGTTGGTTCTACAATTACTTTTTGAAAACGTCTTTCTAAAGCACCGTCTTTTTCAATATACTGTCTGTACTCATCAAGAGTAGTAGCACCAATACATTGAATTTCTCCTCTTGCTAAAGCAGGTTTGAACATGTTTGAAGCATCAAGCGAACCTGTTGCTCCACCAGCGCCTACAATAGTGTGGATTTCGTCAATAAAAAGAATAATATCGTCATTTTTCTCCAGCTCGTTCATTACGGCTTTCATTCTTTCCTCAAACTGTCCTCTGTATTTCGTTCCAGCAACTAAACTTGCTAGATCAAGAGTTACAACACGTTTGTGGAAAAGAATACGCGATACTTTCTTTTGGATAATACGTAGCGCCAGTCCTTCTGCAATTGCAGATTTACCAACTCCAGGTTCTCCAATAAGAAGCGGATTGTTCTTTTTTCTACGGCTTAAAATTTGCGATACACGCTCAATTTCTTTTTCACGTCCTACAACAGGGTCTAATTTTCCTTCTTCGGCCATTTCTGTTAAATCTCTCCCAAAATTATCTAAAACCGGAGTCTTAGATTTTTTGTTTGACTTATTGGCGGGATTATTAAAACTGCTTTCTTTAAGACTGTCATCTTGTCCTGAATCATCATTATATGATTCGTTTCTTGGCAAGTTTTCTAAGAATTCTTCTTCGTTTGGAGTCATATTTAAATACTGTTCTTTAGCTACATCATAATCTATTTTTAGTTTATTCAATAGCTTGGTTGTTGGATCGTTTTCGTTTCTCAAGATACATAACAGCAAATGTGCCGTGCTTATCGATGAACTTTGAAATACTTTTGCTTCAAGAAAAGTGGTCTTCAGGGCTCTTTCTGCCTGTCGGGTAAGATGAAGGTTTTTCTTTTCTGCATTTACTTCAACGCTCAAGTTGGCAGGGCTAAGCACTTCTACTTTTCTGCGTAAATGATCTAAATCGACAGCTAGGTTATTAAGTATATGAATAGCTTTTCCGTTACCATCTCTTAAAATACCTAGCATAAGATGTTCTGTACCAATAAAGTCGTGCCCTAAACGAAGAGCTTCTTCCTTACTGTACGTAATTACATCTTTTACTCTTGGTGAAAAATTATCATCCATAATATATAATTGGTATTGTAAATTTAGTGAATTACTGTTTTAAAAACAAAAACCGTACCTTCAAGAACTACTGTCAGCTAATAGACGAAAAAAAAGAGAATAAAAGAGTTAAAAAACGCTTAATTTATTAACTAAAAGCGGAAATAAAGTTGTTAATAAATCATTTAAATAAGTGTAAGGAAATAGCTGAAAAAATTTTAAAAAAACGTATCTTGGCACGCTTTGAAACTAATGTAATTATTAAAACATAACAACTTATGTCTGAAGGAGAAAAGTTAATTCCTATTAACATTGAAGATGAAATGAAATCAGCTTACATCGATTATTCGATGTCAGTAATTGTATCGAGAGCGCTTCCTGATGTTAGAGATGGCTTGAAACCAGTGCATCGAAGAGTTCTTTACGGAATGTATGATTTAGGTGTAACATCAAGATCTGCCCACAAAAAGTCTGCGAGAATTGTAGGGGAGGTTCTGGGTAAGTACCACCCGCACGGAGATACTTCTGTATATGATGCAATGGTACGTATGGCTCAGGAATGGAGTATGCGTTATTTATTAGTTGATGGTCAGGGTAACTTTGGTTCTGTCGATGGAGACAGTCCTGCAGCAATGCGTTATACTGAGGCCAGAATGCGTAAAATCTCAGAAGATATTATGGCAGATATCGAAAAAGAAACAGTTGATTTTCAGCTGAACTTTGACGATACTTTATATGAGCCAAAAGTAATGCCTACACGAGTTCCTACTTTATTAGTAAATGGAGCAACTGGTATTGCGGTTGGTATGGCGACTAATATGCCACCACACAATTTAACAGAGGTTATCAATGGTACTTTAGCATACTTAGATAATAATGATATTGAGGTTGATGAATTAATGACACATATTAAAGCTCCTGATTTTCCAACGGGAGGTGTGATATATGGTTATGAAGGCGTTCGTGAAGCTTTTAAAACAGGTAGAGGACGTATCGTAATGCGTGCTAAAGTTGGTTTTGAAGAAGTGGACGGAAGAGAGTGTATCATTGTTACTGAAATTCCATATCAGGTTAACAAAGCCGAAATGATCAAACGTACGGCTGATTTGGTTAACGAGAAAAAAATTGAAGGTATTGCGAACATTCGTGACGAATCTGATAGAAATGGTATGCGTATCGTTTATATCTTGAAACGAGATGCTACGCCAAACGTGGTTTTAAATACCTTATATAAATATACTTCATTACAATCTTCTTTTAGTGTAAATAATATTGCATTAGTAAAAGGGCGTCCGCAAATGTTGAATCTGAAAGATATGATTCATTATTTTATTGAGCACCGCCACGAAGTTGTAGTTAGAAGAACACAGTTTGAATTACGTAAGGCAGAAGAGAGGGCCCATATCTTAGAAGGGTTAATTATTGCTTCTGACAATATCGATGAAGTAATTGCGTTAATTAGAGGTTCTAAAAACACAGATGAAGCTAGAGAAAAATTAATCGAAAGATTTAAATTATCAGATATTCAAGCTCGTGCTATTGTTGAGATGCGTTTACGTCAGTTAACAGGTCTGGAGCAAGATAAATTAAGAGCTGAGTTTGAAGAATTAATGAAGTTAATTGAGCATTTGAAAGCTTTATTAGCAGATGTTAATTTGAGAACAGATTTGATTAAAGAAGAGCTTACAGAAATTCGTGATAAATATGGTGATGAAAGACGTTCTCAAATTGAATATTCTGGAGGAGATGTGAGTATTGAAGATTTAATTGCTGACGAAAATGTGGTTATTACAATTTCGCACGCAGGTTACATCAAACGTACAAACCTTACAGAATACAAAACGCAAAATAGAGGAGGGGTTGGACAGAAAAGTGCCGGAACAAGAGATCAAGATTTCTTAGAGCACATGTTTGTGGCAACAAACCACCAATATATGATGTTCTTTACCCAAAAAGGAAAATGTTTTTGGATGCGTGTTTACGAAATTCCAGAAGGAAGTAAAACAGCAAAAGGTAGAGCAATTCAGAACTTGGTAAACATTGAAAGTGATGATAAAGTAAAAGCTTTCATTTGTACACAAGATTTAAAAGACAAAGATTATATCAATACGCATAATCTTGTAATGGTTACCAAACAAGGTCAGGTGAAGAAAACTTCTTTAGAGAAATATTCTAAACCAAGAGCAAATGGAGTTGCTGCCATTACAATTAAAGAAGGAGATGAGTTAATTGGAGCTCAGTTGACAAACGGAGAAAGCCAAATTATCTTAGCGGTTAAATCTGGTAAATTAGTTCGTTTTGAAGAAACGAAAACACGTCCGATGGGAAGAACAGCCTCTGGAGTTCGTGGAATTACCTTAAAAGATGAAACTGACGAGGTAATCGGAATGGTTACGGTTGATAAAAACGATATTTCTACCTCTCAAATCTTAGTTGTAACTGAAAATGGATACGGAAAACGTACTAAATTGGTTGACGACGACGGAGAAGACGTGTACAGAATTACAAACCGTGGAGGTAAAGGGGTTAAGACACTTAATATCACGGATAAAACAGGTAAATTGATCTCGATCAACGCTGTTACTGATGCAGATGACTTAATGATTATTAATAAATCTGGATTAACAATTAGAATGGCAATCGAAGATTTACGTGTTATGGGACGTGCAACTCAAGGTGTTCGATTAATTAATCTTAAAGGAAAAGATTCTATCGCTGCAGTAACAACTGTAATGAAAGATGATGCGGAAGAAGTAGAATTGGATGAAGATGGAAATGTAATCGGTGCAATTGAGAGAGTTAAACCAGATTTGGAGGTTCTAGAAGATGACGGATCTGTAGAAGAGGAAGACGACTCTGATGATGAAGTAGAAGAGGAAGACGATGCTGAAGCAGAAGATGAAGAGTCTGAAGAATAATTGAAAAACAGAAAATTAAATACAAACAAATACCATTATGAAAAGTAAATATGTAATACTTGCATCAGCATTACTGATCTCTGTAGCTACGTTTGCTCAGAAAGATCAAATTAAGAATGCTGAAAAGGCATTAAAAGGCGGAGACGCGCAAGGCGCTATTGCTCAATTGAAAGATGCAGAGAACTTAATTGCAAATGCTAAAGATACAGAACAAGCACAATACTATTTCGTTCAAGGAAATGCTTTTCTTGACCTTGCAAACAAAAAGGTTGAAGAAGGTAAAAACTTATTAGCAGCAGCAGATAGCTACAAGAAATTAATTGATGTAGAAAAAGCTTCAGGAAAACAAAAATATTCTACACAAGCAGCAGCGTCAATTACTAACATTAAAGGATTGTTAATTAATTCTGCAATTGCTGACACGCAAGTAAACAAACATGCTGAAGGTGCAAAGAAATTGTATGAAGCATATGAGTTAGACAAGAAAGATACAATCAACTTGTATTATGCGGCTTCTACAGCTGTGAATTCACAAGATTATGATCTTGCTTTACCAATGTATGAAGAGTTGAAAAAATTAAACTTTTCTGGAAAAGGAACTTTGTACTTAGCTGTAAACAAAGCTAACGGAAGCGAAGATAACTTTGCTAATGCTAAAGAAAGAGATTTAGCTATTAAATTAGGAACTCACGAAAAACCTAAAACAGAGGCTATTCCTTCTAAAAGAGGTGAAATCTACAAAAACTTAGCCTTAATTTTAGTTCAAAAAGGACGTACTGAAGATGCTAAAAAAGCAATCTCTGATGCTAGAAAAGCAAACCCAGAAGATTCTTCTTTAATTCTAACGGAAGCAAATTTATACTTAGAAAGTAAAGATTACGAGACATACAAAAAATTAGTTGGTGAAGCTTTAGAAAAAGATCCAAAAAATGCTGATTTAGTATTCAATTTAGGAGTAATTAGCTCTGGAGCTAAAAACACTGCTGACGCAGAGAAATATTACTTAAAAGCAATTGAAATCAATCCTGAGTATACAAATGCTTACTTGAATCTTGCTGCTTTAAAATTAGAAGCTGAAAAACCAATCATCGACGAGATGAATAAATTAGGTACTTCTGCTAAAGACATGAAACGTTACGATGTTTTAAAAGCACAAAGAGAGGCTGTTTTCAAAGGAGTTATTCCTTACCTTAAAAAAGCAAACGAATTAGATCCTAAAAACGAGGATGTTTCTAAAACATTATTAGGAGTTTACAACGCTCTTGAAATGACTGCAGAAGCTAAAGCTTTGAAAGCAAAAATGTAATTACAAGCTTTTTAAAATATAAAAAAAAACCATTCACCGCGGTGAATGGTTTTTTTTATGCTTTTTAGCTGATTAATTCAGCAGATAAAGTAATGGTGGTATTTAATAGTTTTGAAATCGGACAGATTTCTTTTGCTTTGTTTGCAGTTGCTGTAAATTCTTCTGCAGAGATTGAAGGAACTTTACCTTTTAAATCTAAATGAATTAAAGTAATTGATCCATCTTCAAAAGTTACTGTCGCTTCTGTAGTTAAATCATCGGCTGTAAAGCCTGCTTCATTCAATAAAAAACTTAATTGCATTGTAAAACAGCCTGAATGGGCTGCAGCAACCAATTCTTCTGGATTTGTACCAACGCCATCAGCAAATCTTGTTTTAAAAGACAGTTGTGCATTATCTAAAGTGGTGCTTTGCGTGCTTATTGTTCCTTTTCCTTCCATACCGGTTCCTTGCCAGTTGGCGTGTGCTTTTCTTGTAAATTTCATATTCTCCTTATTTAAAAAATTAGTATTAAATGTTATTTGTTTAATTACCAGTTAATAGTGGTAACTCAAATATAATCAATATTTTGCAGAATAGTTTTATGAAATTTAATGAGATTGTTAAGTTTTGGGTTTTAGGCTGTAGTGAGTTTTAACCGCAAAGTGCGCAATGTTTACGCAAAGCACGCAAAGTTTTTAAGTTTGTTCGAGGTTTTATAATCTTTGTCAAAGTTTGAAACTTTGACAAAGTTTTACATCATAAAAAAAAGACACAATGATTGTCATTGCATCTTTTTTAAATTATAAAAAAAAAACCAAAATCCAATTAAGCATTGTTAATTGGAATTTGGAATTTAAAAAATTGGAATTTCTAGCGCTTATTCTTGCCCCAAGTTCCTTAATTGTTTCAATTTATCTTTCCAAACGTCAAGGCTTTCTTTGTGAATGGCAATGTTTTTACGAACTTCTGTAACTATTGAATTCTCTTTTTTAGCATTTTTAGTATTGGCAAAGAACTGAATGTTGTTTTCTAGTTGGAAAATTTCATTTTGAACTTCCTCAATTTTACGCATAATAAAGATTTTTTCATTGTCTAATTTGCGCGTGTCGTTGCTGTCAGATAAAGAATCAATACGATTTGCAAAACGCATCATTTCAGATTCTTTTTTGCTCAAACTTAATTTTTCAAAAAGGGCATCTAAGATTTTATTGAACTTCCCTTCGATATGTCTTCTAGAGAAAGGAACTTTTCCAAATCCTTTCCAAGTTTCAATATGTGCTTTTATGGCATCTAAATCTGTTTTGTGATCTCCAGTCAATTGGAAAGATCTTAAAGTGTCTAAGTATGCTTTTTTGTTGTCAAAAGCGGCAACTTCTTCACTGTTTTCTTCTGATTTATGCTCTTTTAATTTGTCAAAATAATGGTTGCAGGCATCCTTAAATTCTTTCCAGATTTTATCGGAATATTTTTTAGGAACATGGCCAATTTGTTTCCATTCTTCCTGGATCTGTTTCATTACAGGAGTTGTAGCAGAGAAATCAGTGCTTTCCTGTAATTCTTTAGCTTTTGCAACAAGAGCCAGTTTTTTATTTAAATTATGGTTTTGGTCTTTTTTGATATCCTTATAAAAAGAATTTTTGAAAGCGTTGAAATTTCGAACAGCTGTTTTAAATGCTGCCCAAGTTTCTTCATTTACCTCAGAAGGTACTTTTCCTGCAGCAAAAAACTCGTTTCTTAACTCTTCTACTTTCTGAATCTGAATAAGCCATTGCGAATGAGAATTTACTTTTTCGCTTCCAAGCACTTCAATTTTAGCAATAATTTCTTTTTTGGTTTCAAGATTTTTTTGCTCGTTTGCTCTTTGGCTTTCAAATAAAAGTTCTCTTTTATCGTGTATTTTTTTAGTCAATTCGCTAAATTGATTCCAGATGGCATCACGGTGCTCTTTAGAAACGGGTCCGATTTCTTCCTTCCAGATTCTGTGCAAATCCTGTAATTCGCGGAAAGATTTGCTTACATCGGTATCATTTACCAATTCTTCAACGCGCGCTATAATCTTTTGTTTTAGTTCTAAATTATGTTTAAAATCTAAATCTCTAGCCTCGCGATCTAAGTGTAGATAATCGTAGAAGTTTTCTACATGAAAATGGTAATTGTTCCAAACGTGATTGTATTTGTCTTTTGGAATCGCTCCAGCATTTTTCCATCTTTCTCTTAATTCATTAAAATGCTTAAGAGTGTCTTTGATGTTTTCTTGCGGATTGATCAATTCCTTTAATTCTTCAACAATAGCCAAACGATTCTCTAAATTGCTTTTTAGATTGGTTTGTAAATGTTTAAAATGAGCATTTCTTTTATCTCTAAAAACATTATAATATTCGTCAAATTTTGATTTTAAAGGAAGATGATATTCAAATTCTTCATTAGGATCTGGATTAGAAGCTAAAAATTCTTCTTTTTTCTCCTCTATAAGATGGTGATACTGTAGTAAAAAAGCTTTTTTGATTTCTTCAATATGATCTTTTACAGACATTACTTTGTCTATATTAACCAGCTTTTTAAGTTCATCAACAAGAGCGTCAAGTGAGAAAGTGTTGTAATCCTGCATAGGAATGTCATGACGATCTTTTAAAGTTTCGTCCTCACTTTCAGCAGCATTTGAACTTGTAATGACATCTAATGCTTCTTGATGATCATTTTCTTGTTTTTCTACTTCATTTTCAGTTTCTGAGACCAAATCTTTGGTCAAATTTTCAGAATCTGATGTTTCGATTGCATCATTTGCTACAGAATCATTTATTTCGATTCCAGATTTTCCGTCTGCTTCATGCAGGTTATCATTCTTTTCTTCTAACATCTTTAAAATGTATAAGGTTTTTATTTTTAACAATGCGAAAGATAGTAAAGGTGTTTCTAAATACAAAATAAATCACTTGTTTATACGGTATTTTACGATGAAATTCCTATTCTTTCTGAAAGTTTTCTAGTATGTTGAATCTGTTTTTAGCGAATTGCTGAAGGATATATAAATTCAAAATTGGCATTTTAAATAAAATAGACTTTCAATAATCTAATTTTTTAGGACTTATTTTGCATTCTTTTAAATTAAAAAAGAATCAATACTCCAACTTCCATTCCCCAATTATAGGTTCTGTTAGGGCCGAAACCAGCGCTCGGGTGTATGTAAACAAGATTTGAAGGTGTAATTTTTCGTCCAAATTCAATAAAAGCGTTATTTTGAAAGCCTTCAATAACAGTATTGTATCGAAGTGCTACATCTCCAGAAATCCAGTTTTTCCCAAAAAAATGCATCAACAGATTTTCTAAAAGTGCAGTGCTAATGTCGGAACGATCACTATTTCCAGCAAAACTCTGCTGATATTCAACCGTAGTCAGTAGCAGAAACTTTTTTTGATTGAAGTATCTTCCGTAAACCATAGCGGGCATGACAACCCATTTTCCGGTTCCAAAATTTGGATCTTCGGCTGTGTTAGAATAAACTCGGGTTCTTACCGCAATACCGTTGTTATTTCTTAAGTAAGGAATAAAACTGATTCCGCCTCCAACATCGCCAATGGCCGTCTTGTTGGTTGAAGTCGTATTAGTAGAAACCAAAGGAAGATCAAAACGCAGATTCCAGGCTTTATTGCCAATTGGCAGTAGAAAACGAACTTGAGTTGTGTTAAAAGATCCTTTTTCGGTATCTAAATACTCATTATAAAACAAAATTGTTTTAAGAAAATAATGATAGCGAGGCTCAGATAACGGACTTTGTATAGTGTCTGCGTTTTGAGCTGAAAGTAGGTTGTGTAATAAAAAAAATAAAATGCTAAGTAATTGTATTTTCTTCATAACCACTTGTTAGTTAGTGGATTAAAAGTACGAAAAATACATTAACATTTTATTTTTTGATACTTATTTTATTTATTCCAGATTTTCCATGCTTTTTCAGCTTGAAAAATAAGCATATCGTGACCATTTTTAATGACAGCGCCCATTTCTTTTGCTTTTCTTAAGAAAGTGGTTTCTGCTGGATTATAGATTAAATCGTAAGCAATGTGTTTTTCTGTGAAATACTCGTATGGCAAATTCGGACAAGCTTCAATATTTGGGCTTGTTCCAACTGGCGTACAGTTGATTATAATTTGAAAATTGTCAAAAGTAGTAGCATTGATCAAATCATAGTCAATGATGTTTTCTTTTGCTTCTCGAGAAACAAAAGTGTACGGAATATCCAATTCGTCCAAAGCAAAAGCTACACCTTTAGAAGCGCCTCCTGTTCCTAAAATAAGCGCTTTTTTATGATGCGGTTCTAATAATGGCTTAAGAGACTTTTTGAATCCGTAATAATCGGTATTGTATCCTTTTAATTTGCCGTTTTTAGTGAATTTAATGGTATTAACAGCGCCAATTAAAGTAGCTTTTTTTGATAGTTTATCTAAGAATGGAATAACTTGTTCTTTGTACGGAATAGTAACATTTAAACCCTTTAAATCAGGATTGTTTTTAATTAATTCTGTGAAGTAATTAATCTCAGAAATGTCAAAATTCTCATAGCTGTTGCCAGCAAAAACTTCATTATTAAATTTTTCTGTAAAATAACCTTTTGAAAAAGAGTAGCTTATGTTGCGTCCTAATAATCCAAAACGTCTTCTTAATAAAATATCAACCATTCTTATTTACGATGTTTTTCTATATAATTTTTTACTGTTTTTTTTGCCCAAACAACTGGGAATAAGTCTTCAATTAAGATATAATTATCAAAATTTAGACGTAAGCCATTGCTTAAGTGGAATTTCGCTTTTGTGTTATCTTGAATCATAAAATACAATCCAGCCAAACGATATTCGATTTCGTTTTCTTCCGGGAAATATTCTGAAGCTTGCAATAAAGTTTGAATAGCCGTTTCAAATTCTCCTAAAAACTGAAGAATATCAACCCAGTACAACCAAGTGTCTAATGCATAATCTCCAAATTCAACCGCTTTTCTAAAACCGAATTCGGCTTCTTCAAAGAAATTCATTTGTTTGTTGATTGTCGCATATCTTTTCCAGTACAAACGATTCTGATTGTCAATCGCTAAAGCTTTATTCACAAAAAATAATGCTTTTTGATAGTTTTTCTGGCGAAGATGAAAATCTGTAATCGCAATCCAACCTTTGTCTAAAAGTGGATCTTCATGAACGGTTTGGTTATAATATTGGATTGCTTTCGCTAAGTTTCCAAGTTTTTCATAACATTTTCCAATTCGAAGAAGGGCATATGAAGTCGCATCGTCCAATTCGATGGTTCTGTTATAACTTTCTATTGCTTCATTGTATTTTTTTAGACGCTCGTAAGCTTTTGCTTTCTCCATAAAAGCGCCTAAAAATTCATCATCAATCAGAGTTGCATAATCAAATGCACGTATCGCCGCTTCATATTCTTTTATGCCATAATGAAGGCGTCCAAGCTGATGCCAAGCGATTTCGCTGTAAGGGTTTCTGTTGATGTAATCGTTTAGATAAACAATAGCTTCTTGATTTTGGTCTAAAAACTCAAAGCAATACACTACGTTATAGAGAGCAGATTGATCTTCTAAGTCTTCTTCAAGACATTTGATAAAACTGTCCTTTGCAAGCTCAAGGTTATCCATAAAAAGATATTCCATTCCGATCAAATTGTACACATCAGCGTAATCATCAGTGTATTGAAGCGCGATTTTTAACAGTTCAACCGCTTTTTCGTGCTGATCTCTTTTCGAGCAGATATTGGCTTTCTGGATATAGATTTCCTCGTTGTTGGGTTCAATTGCGTATAACTCATTCAAAAGCTTTTCAGCAATGTCGAGTTTGTCATCATAAACCAGCATTTCTACTTGTACTAACTTTAAGCCTGTAGATTTCGGGTGCTGGTCTAATGCAAGTTTTAAGGCCTTTTTTGCTAAATTAGCCTTACCTATGTCTAAATAATGAAGAATAATTTCCTCAAATTCTTCAGAATCAAAAAAGAGCACTTTGTTAGTTTTTAACATCGACTCAAATTTGGATAGGGATAGGTTATAATCTTCTTCTTCGTTGCTTAATTGCATACTTCGTATATTTGAAATTAGCCTGTTATAAATTTAGGCAACCATATAATCGCTGTAAGGATAAGAAATTAATTGTTTTGAACAATTTAATTAACAATATATGGCGTTTTTTATTCTATTTTGGGAAGAAATCTCCTTTGTTGTAAAGGGATTAGCTTCGGTTTTGTCATTTTTTTA
Source organism: Flavobacterium chungangensis (assembly GCF_042654045.1). Taxonomy (NCBI): domain Bacteria; kingdom Pseudomonadati; phylum Bacteroidota; class Flavobacteriia; order Flavobacteriales; family Flavobacteriaceae; genus Flavobacterium; species Flavobacterium chungangensis. The sequence goes on along the minus strand of NZ_JBHSFY010000023.1, from coordinate 15,688 downwards.
TTGGTATCGGAAGACTTTTTTGAAATAGAAATGGAGCTTTAATTTCTGTCAGTTTTATTAAAACAGCGCTCCAAATAGTTTTGTATTTTAGTTATTGCTCTTCTTCATTATTTCGTCCATCACGTCTAAAATAATGGCACAACCTTCTCTAATTTCGTCTTCAGAAATAGTCAAAGGAGGTGTAATTCGTATCGCGCATCCTTCAAATAAAAGCCAGAATAAAATAAGTCCTCTGTCTTGACAAGTTAAAATGACTTCGTTTGTAATATCTGCCGATTCTGTCATAGCGGCAAGCATTAATCCTTTTCCTCTAACTTCTTTAATCAAAGGATGTACCAAAAGCGATCTGAAGAGTTTTTCCTTCTCCAACGTTTCTGCCATTAAATTTGTTTCAGTTAATTCTTGCAAAGTAGCCAAGCAAGCTGACGCAATGACAGGGTGACCTCCAAAAGTGGTAATATGTCCTAGTTTTGGATTTTCTGTTAAAAGATCCATTTTTTCGGCAGAAGCAGTAAAAGCACCAACCGGCATTCCGCCGCCCATTCCTTTACCCATAACCACAATATCTGGAACAACATCATAATTTTGGAAGCCAAAAAGTTTTCCTGTTCTTCCAAAACCTGGCTGAATTTCATCTACAATCATTAAGGCTCCAACTTCATCACAGCGTTTACGGACTTTTTGAAGGAAATTATCTTCTGGCTGAATAAAACCGGCGCCTCCTTGAATGGTTTCTAAAAGAATGGCTGCCGTTCTTGTAGTTATTTTTTGCAGATCTTCTTCGTTATTGAAAGTAATAAAATCAACATCTGGAAGTAAAGGTCTAAAAGCTTGTTTTCTTTCTTCAAATCCCATAACGCTCATTGACCCCATGGTGTTTCCATGATAAGCATTATGACATGAAATAAGTTGACTGCGTCCTGTAACTCGTTTGGCCAATTTTAAAGAGCCTTCAATCGCTTCTGTGCCTGAATTGACCAAATAGGTTTTGTTTAAAGATTCTGGAAGCAGAGAAGCCATTAATTTGCAATATTGAACGGCTGGACTCTGAGAGTATTCTCCGTAAACCATTACATGCGAATATTTGTCTAATTGATCTTTTATCGCCTGATTTACTCGCGGATGCTGATGTCCTAAAGTACACGCTGAAACTCCAGCAACAAAATCTAAATATTTTTTATCGTTTGTGTCGTATATGTAAGAGCCAATGGCATGCGAAACTTCCATTCCGAGTGGGTAAGGAGAGGTTTGCGCTTGGTATTTTATAAAATCTGGATTCATTTTTTAAGTTGCTAAGGTACTGAGATACTAAGATTCTAAGGTTTTTTAACTTTACGCTTAAGTTATCTTTTTTTGAGGTTCAAAGTGGCAAAGGTACTGAGATTCTAAGGTTTTTTAGCTTTACGTTTAAGTTAACTTTGTGGTTTAAACAATCGCAAAGCACTGAAAACTGTGACTGCGACTGAAAACTTTTTAATGGTAAACTTAAATTAACTTTATGGTTAAACAACCGCAAACCACTGTAAACTGTAACCGCGACTGAAAACTGTCACTGCGACTGAAAACTACTTAATTTTAGGCTTCGGTTCCGCTTTTGCAGCTGGTTTTTTCTTATCGTAATTCAACGTTTCTTTCCTGACTTTCAACGGAACGTTTTTGCCTTTTTCTTCTTGTTCTTTTCCTTCTTTAATCAGTTTTTCATTCAGTTCATTATCTTCTGCTGTAAAAATATCATCTTTAGACTTTATTCTTTCATCACCTCTCCATTTCATTCCTCGAAGTTTTCGAGCGTTTTCTGGAAGTTCGTCTTCAGGAAAAATATCGCCATCAACTTTATTGAAGAAAGTAATGGTTTCAATCGCATTATTTTCCAATATCATGTTGATTTTACTGCTGACATTTTTATTGATACCAATTAATTCGTTGGCATCATTTCTCATATAATAAATGACTTCGGTGTTTTTAATGACATCAACATCATGCAATTTCCCATCCCGGAATTTTCCAAACAAATTAATTCCCTTGACCTGATTGAAACCTGTTCCGAGCGTATCCTTGGAGAGGACGAATGTATTATTTAGCACCTTTAAAGAGTCAATTTTTCTTGTTTTATTATCTCCAATTAAATGCATTACGTCGCCTGTAATTTGGTTGTCACCATTCCAAAGAATCGGATTTCCTATAAGCTTTGTCAAAGCGCTTTTAGAATCGGAGTGTATAGAATCGCACTTACCGCTCATATCTGTTTTATAAAAACGAACATTGTTAAAAGCGCGCAGAATTCGTTCTCCTTCTTTTCCTGTTACCATTAATTTTTTTCCGTGAATGTAAACCGAGTCATTCTCAACTAAATTGATGGCAACAGCTCTTTTGGTTACAAACATCGAGTCTTTGAGTTTGTAAAGCTCTGCGTAATGGCCTTTTACAATTCCTTTGTTAATCGAATCGGTAATTTTTACATTCCGCGTTGCCGATGCAAATTCAATATTTCGATTATAATACAAACTATCGCCTTCTATAAGCCGGTCATCGTACTTAATGTAGGATCTTCGTAAAAAATGGGCTAGGTTTTTCTTCGTATCATAAAAACCTTTTTCCGTATATATGTAATTGGCTTTACTTGTAATAGTTGAAGGTCCAAGAAGATAGGTATGTCCAGAATTACTGTAATAATCCAAGTGGTTTGATTTAATCACATATTTCGGATTAGTAATCGTAACTTCAGTCAAAAACTGAAATTTCTTTTCTTTTACATAATACCTTCCAGATTTGCTGACCAAAGTATTGTCTTTGTTTACGATTGTCCCTTTTGTATTGTAAAATGCTTCCTGAACATTTCTGTCAAAATTAATAGTATCAGTTTGCAAAGTGGCATCAGGAGAAGTTAAAACCGCATTTCCTGTAGCAAAAGCTTTCTTTTCATTTCCGCTATACTCAGCATATTTACTATTCAAGAATAAAGTATCTCCTTGTACTAACTGTACATTTCCGAATGCTTTTAAATAATTTTCTTTTTGAAAAAAGTAAGCTTTGTTGCAAGTTAGCACAACGCCATCATGATTCACTTTTACATTTCCAGTAAGTAAAAGCGCATCAGGTACATTAACTTGATCCACATCAGAAAAGTCGGCATTCTCGATGACAATTGTTTTCGGAGATTGAGCAGGTTTTTTTGCTTGCGCGAAAGTGAATTGAACGCTTAAAAAAGACAGACAAGTAAATATGAAAAAGAGTGATTTCTTCAACTGATTAAATTTTTGTCAAATTTATAAAAAAGGATAGAACCTGTGGCGGTTATTAGCATTAATTTATAATTAGTCATTAACAGTCCAAAGTTGAATTTGGGCATTATTTAATTTTTCAACAAAATAGCAAACTCTCACGTTGTAGTAGTTGTGTTTTGAGCTGAAAACGGTGTAAATTAAATAAATCGTTTTCGAAGTTTTAAAAAATGAGCTATTTTTAGAAAATTGTTTCCATTCTTTTTAGAAATGGAACGAAAGAAACAAGATAAGAATAGCCTAAAAATATGATAAGTAAAAAAATAATTGCAGCTGGAATTACATTAACTGTGCTTTTTTCGGCCTGTAAAACAAAAGATTTAAAAATGAGTACTGCAAACGAAAATGCTACAACAGATAAAAAAGTTGTAGTCTATCAAGTATTTACACGCCTATTTGGAAATAAAAATACAACCAACAAACCATGGGGAACTATTGAGGAGAACGGTGTTGGAAAGTTTAATGATTTTACGGATAAAGCCCTTCATGAAATAAAAGATTTAGGGGTTACTTACATTTGGTATACGGGAGTTCCGCATCATGCTTTAGTACGTGATTATACGGCGTACGGAATTTCAAATGATGATCCAGAAGTGGTAAAAGGGCGTGCAGGTTCTCCTTATGCCGTCAAAGATTATTATAATGTAAATCCAGATTTGGCTGTAAATCCTGAAAATCGATTAGAAGAATTTGAAGCTCTAATAAAACGTACTCATAATGCAAATCTGAAAGTATTAATTGATATTGTTCCCAATCATATAGCGAGAAAATATGAAGGAAAATCAAATCCAGAAGGGGTGAAGGATTTTGGAGCAGATGATGATGTTACGGTGGAATATAAACGAGACAATAATTTTTACTACATTCCGCAGCAGCATTTTGAAATTCCTGACGGAGATATTCCTTTAAACGGAGAAAAAAATCCAATGATTGATGGTTTTTTTGATGAAAATCCGGCAAAATGGACAGGGAACGGTTCTCGTAAAATTAAACCAGATCAAAACGACTGGTACGAAACGGTAAAAGTAAATTACGGAGTGCGTCCAGATGGAACTAAAGATTTTCCTGAACTTCCTGCTGGTTTTGATCAGAAATCCTATCAGGAACATTTTGCTTTTTGGCAAGACAAAGAGGTTCCCGATTCTTGGAAAAAGTTTAGAGACATTGCGTTATATTGGACGGGAAAAGGTGTTGACGGATTTCGTTACGATATGGCCGAAATGGTTCCCTACGAATTCTGGAGTTATATGAACTCTTCGATTAAAATGAAAAATCCAAAAGCATTTTTGTTGGCTGAAGTTTACAATCCGAATGAATATCGAAATTATATTCGCTTAGGAAAAATGGATTATCTGTATGATAAAGTAGAGACGTACGATAAGCTGAAAGATGTTATTCGCGGAAAATCTTCACCGGATGAATTAACAAAAATCCAAGACGGAATGGCAGATATCGAGCATCATATGCTTCATTTTCTTGACAATCATGACGAACAGCGTTTAGCAAGTCCAGAATTTGCAGGGACTCCAGAAAGAGGAAAGCCTTTAATGGTGGTTTCGGCAACAATCAGTACTTCACCAACAATGATTTATTTTGGACAAGAAGTAGGAGAGGCAGGGAACGAAGATGCAGGTTTTGGAAAACGATCAAGAACCTCGATTTTTGATTATATTGGAGTTCCAAATCATCAGCGCTGGATGAATGACGGTAAATTTGACGGAGGAAAGCTTTCTAATTCAGAGAAAGAATTACGTGATTTTTATAAACGTTTGCTCAATTTTACAATCAAAAGCAGCGCTTTGATGGGAAGTTTTGAAGAGATTCAATCTGCAAATAGACAAAATAATGAGGGTTATGATGCGCTGTTGTATTCTTATGCACGTTGGTCAGAAAATCAAAAACTGATTGTAGTTGCTAATTTTTCTTCTGAGAAGGGAAATGAATTCAATTTAAAAGTTCCGTCATCCCTTATTTCAAAATGGAATTTAAAAGATGGAGAATATCAATTGAAAGAGCAATTGTATCAAAACAAAACATTTGTATTGAAAGTGCAAAATGGAGAAGGAGTGGCTAAAGTTTCCGTTCAGCCTTCCGAATCTTTGATTTTGGAATTAAAATAAACTAGCTCATCTTTTGAGTTAATTTTTAACACATAGAAACATAGCTTAGAAAACTTGAAAAAGGCGTTTCACTAGTTTAAATACACATAGCGTCTATGTGTGGAAACTAGTTTCTTTAATATTTTTTTTTTTGTATTAAAATCTATGTTTCTATGTGTTAAATATTTTTTTGTTTTAAATTTTTTTAAGCAAAGAAAGAATCTCTTTAATAGAAAATGTTGCACCGCAGACAAATTCATCCGAAGCGCCGTAATAAACAGTTAGTGTATCGCCATCTGGATCAAGAATATGACCGTTTGTGAAAACGACATTTCCAAAGAAACCGCTCAGTTCGTAACTTGTTTTAGGAAACATAATAGGAGTTTCGGTTCTCGAAATCACTTTTGTGGGATCTTCTAAATCCAATAAAAAAGCGCCTAAAGAATATTGATGAAATTCGTTGGCTCCATGATAAATTTCTAGCCAGCCTAATTCTGTTTTTATCGGTGCGGCTCCCGCGCCAACTCTTTTGCTGTCCCAACTATCTTTTCTGGTTTTGATAATGCATTTATGATTTCCCCAATGAATTCCATCTGGAGAAGAAGCAATCCAAATGTAGTTTCCGCCTATATCTACACTGCTAGGACGATGCAAGGCATAAAACAAGCCGTTTATTTTTTCTTCAAAAATGGCACAGTCTTTATTGTGGGGAGGGAATATCAGTCCATGTTTTTCGAAATTTTTCCAATCGATTGTGGTTCTTAAGCCAACGCCCACACCACTAGGAGAAACAGATGTAAAAGTGAGGTAATATTTTCCTTCAATGAGAGCAACCCGACAATCTTCAATTCCGAACGTTTCTAATATTCCTTCGCCAACTAAATGCGGATAATCTTCTGGTTCATAAAATCGTTGTCCGTCTTCGCTGCATAACAATCGAATATGTGATAATGTGGTCAAATAATCAATGCCTTGATAATTAATTACGCGTGCATCTGTAGCAATAAGTTCAGGATGATCTTTTAAAATTTCAATAATCTGAATGGTTCCTGCTTCTGTTAATATCGGAAAAGAAATAATGTTTTCAATTTGTTTTGGTCTTTCGGCGACACGAACCGCTAACCAGATTTTGTTTTGAAATCGAAACACGCCCGGATTCAATAGGCAGGTAATTTCTAGGCCTTCTTTGCTAGGTGGTATATCCGATGGCGATAATATTGGGTTTTCTGTAAAACGATTGGCAATGTCTTTCATAATCTTCGTTTAAGTACCTAAAAGGTATAAAAAAAAGCTGATACATAAATTGTATCAGCTTCGTTTCTATACTTTTTTAACCTTCTTGAGTGCTTCAATGTAATATTCGTTTACTTTTTCCCAATTGATATGATTGTAAAAAGCGTCAATATAACTGCCTTTTCGGTTTTGATAATCTAAATAATAAGCATGTTCCCAAAGATCAATTCCCATAATCGGAGTTCCTGGAATCAAAGCATTCTTCATTAATGGATTATCTTGGTTGTCGGTTGTGGTGATTTGCAATTTACCATATCGATCTACAACCAGCCAAACCCATCCAGAACCAAACTGCTTTTCAGACTGCGCTTTAAATTGATTGGTCAGATTATTAAAAGAACCAAATTCTTTATTGATAGAACCTGCAAGCGTATCTTTTGGAGTCTGCTCTTTTGGTGTCAGAATATTAAAATAAAGCGTATGATTATAATATCCTCCAGCATTTTGACGGAGTTTTAAATTCGTAAGAGGCATTTTTTTTAAAATGTCTTCAAGAGGCATATTTTCAAACTCAGTCGAAACAATTTCTTTATTAAAAGCGTTGGTATACGATAAGTAATGTTTAGAATAATGCGTTTCTAAAGTTAAGGTTCTAATGTCAGGAGCAAGAGCGTCATAATTAAATGGCAGTTTCGTCATTTCAAAAGAGCCTGGATCAGCTTTAACATCATTTGGCGAACCAATAGTGATTTTTTCTTCTTTTGTTGGAAGAGGAACTTCAACTACTTCTGTCAGTTTATCTTCTTTACAAGAAAATAATAGTAAAAATGAAGTTAAAGTGCTTAAAATAACAACGTTTTTCTTCATAATGTTTTATTTTGATGTTAATGAATTGATGATTTCGATATAATTTTCTTTGGCTTCGTCTACAGACATATGGCTTATCTGCATCCAGGCATTGGTTTTAAAAGCATTTCGCAAATCAAAATTTTCAGATTGATTGTAAACAGCCGTTCCAAAAGTAGCCTGTTTGTAAAAAGCATAAAGTCTTAACTGCACATCTTGCGGAAGTGAAGCCTGAGTCATTGCCATTGCGGTTTCTACGGCTTTAGTGAAGCGAATATCTAAATCTTTATCAGCCATTTATGCTTTTGTAGCAATAATTGTTTTTCCTCCAATCGCTTTTTGGTTTAATTCCACATTGATTGGTGTACCTAAAGGTAAAAATAAATCGACTCTTGATCCAAATTTAATGAAACCAGCGTCAGTTCCTTGAACAACCTGCATTCCTTCTTTAGCGTAGTTTACAATTCTACGAGCCAATGCACCAGCAATTTGTCTGTATAAAATAGCGCCGAAAGTTTCATTTTCGATTACTACTGTAGTTCTTTCGTTTTCTTCACTTGCTTTTGGGTGCCAAGCAACAAGGAATTTTCCAGGGTGGTATTTGCTAAATTTAATGATTCCATCCATTGCGTAACGTGTTACGTGCACATTGATTGGCGACATAAAAATAGAAACCTGTAAACGTTTATCTTTAAAATATTCTCCTTCATAAACTTCTTCAATAACCACCACTTTTCCATCTACTGGAGCAAGAATATGATCACTGTTTCTAATTGCAATTCTTTTCGGATTTCTGAAGAATTGTAAAATAATAATTAAAATTACAAGCGCTGCAAATTGCACAAGCATTCTCAGCCAAGCAATATCAATGAATTTATCAGCAATTAAAAGTACAGCTACAGTAAATACAGTACCTAATAAAATGGACGGGCCTCCCTCTTTATGAAACATAATATAAAATTTGATAAAATAAAAATATAATTGGTGCTACAAATATAACACTATCTAATCGATCTAGAATACCTCCGTGACCAGGCATTATCGAACCGCTGTCTTTTATACCTGCAATTCGTTTAAATTTGGATTCTATTAAGTCTCCAATAGTTCCAAAAATGCTCACAATTAATGCGATAATAGTCCAGATTAAGATCGATGTGTTGCTAAATTCAGGTTTGGGCTGAATATAGAGTTTAGAAATCAAAAAACCAGCAAAAGCAGCAAAGACAACACCACCCAGAAAACCTTCAATTGTTTTTTTAGGAGAAACTCGTTCAAATAATTTGTGTTTTCCCATTGATTTTCCAACTAAATAGGCAAAAGTATCGTTGGTCCAGATTAGAACAAATAAACCAATAATAATTTTCGGATTATAATCATTTGTTCCAAAAGAGATTTTTACGATAAATACAAAAGGAAGCGTAATATATCCAAGCAGGTATAAATATTTTGAAGAAGTGCTTACTTTTTGAACCGAATCGTAAAATAAGAATATGATGCATTTTATTGAAACAACAATAGTTATAGCTAGAAGAATTAAATCGAGCTGTTTAATGTTGGTTTCTAAGCTGATGTTAGTGTTAAAGGTATCATTAAGAAACTTGGTTGTCTGTTTGTTGTAATGACTTACCAAAACAATTGAAGCATAAACTAAAGTTCCAAAAAGGATAGAAAACACTTTGTTTAAGTTTACGATATTAGAAAACTCGTATATAGTGATAATTAAGAAAACGCCAAAAAGAGTAATGAAGCTTTCGGTAGAAAACAATATCGAAGTTAGTAATAAAGCGATATAAACAGCACCAGAAATGGCCCTCTTCAGTGTTTCGTTCATCTTAAAGATCTTCTAAAAGCAGTAAATAAAGGTTTTTCGCAACACTTCCGTATTGTGTAAAATCTTCGTCTTTCGCTTTTTCGAAATATTTTATTGTAGTGATATTAGTAGGATAGTCTCTTTCGTATTTTCGTTTTATAGCGCTTAATCCGTCGCTTTTCATTGGAAGGATTTGGCTTGTGGTTGCTATAATAACAATATTTGCAGGTAATTCGTTTGGTTTATTTTGTCTAATTTGTTTTGATGAAAATAAGATAGAACCTTCATCGGCTATAAGGTTTTCGCAACTAGCCAATAAAAATTTTGGGTTAGTTGGAGCGATATAAAATAATTTATTTTCTTCCAGTAAGCCAAATAAGCCTTGCTCATAGCATAAAACTTCATTCTCGAACCAGTCGTTTTCTTCTAAAATGTTTTCAAACTGTTCAGCAACTTCTCCCATGTTTTCGCAATACAAGAACTTTCCTCCATTTTTTTTGAAGTTGAAAATAAATTGCTCGTCTAAAGATAAATGACTGTTCTGCGCAGATGAACCTGCATATTCGCTTTCGTTCTCTTCGTCAGAAGCGGCTTCACTAGAGCCAAATATTTTTTTGAAAAAATTCATTTTTTATATGAAATGCTTTACATGTTAGTTGAAAACGTTCAAAGATAAAAAAATCTTAATTCAAAAGGGACTTTTGAATTAAGATTTTAAAAATTTATTACGTTTTTCGTAATTATTTATGAAACTACTTCTTCTAAATTTTTGTCAAAAGTACGTTTTCCGAATATGTTTTCTAAGTCATCTTTAAAGATTACTTCTTTTTCAATCAGAATATCAGCAAGTTGGTTTAACTTGTCTTTGTTTTCCTCTAGAATCTGAATCGCTCTTTGATATTGACCTTCGATTAACTCTGAAATTTCTTTGTCAATAATTTTTGCAGTTTCATCAGAATACGGCTTAGAGAAGTTGTATTCATTTTGTCCAGTTGAATCGTAATAGGTAACGTTTCCAATTTTATCGTTCAATCCGTAAATAGTTACCATTGCACGAGCTTGACGTGTTACCTTTTCTAAGTCGCTTAAAGCACCAGTCGAAATTCTGTCGAAAGTTACTTTTTCAGCAGCTCTACCGCCCATAGTAGCACACATCTCGTCTAACATTTGATCTGTTCTTACGATTTGTCTTTCTTCTGGTAAATACCATGCGGCTCCTAAGCTTTGCCCACGAGGAACAATTGTAACTTTAATAAGTGGCGCAGCATGCTCCAGCATCCAACTTACAGTAGCGTGACCAGCTTCGTGAATTGCGATTGCTCTTTTTTCGTCTGGAGTAATGATTTTGTTTTTCTTCTCAAGACCACCAATAATTCTATCTACAGCATCAAGGAAGTCTTGTCTGTCAACAGCCGCTTTGTTGTTACGAGCAGCGATAAGTGCAGCTTCGTTACAAACATTAGCAATATCAGCACCAGAGAAACCTGGAGTTTGTTTTGCTAAGAAATCTAAATCAAGACCTTCAACTTTTTTGATAGGAGCTAAGTGTACTTTGAAGATTTCTGCTCTTTCGCGAATGTCTGGTAAGTCAACAAAAATTTGTCTGTCAAAACGTCCTGCACGCATTAAAGCTTTGTCTAAAACGTCAGCTCTGTTTGTTGCTGCCAAAACAATTACGTTAGAGTTTGTGCCAAAACCATCCATTTCTGTTAGTAATTGGTTCAAAGTGTTTTCTCTTTCGTCGTTTCCGCCAGACATATTGCTTTTTCCTCTCGCTCTACCAACAGCATCGATCTCATCAATGAAAATGATAGCAGGAGATTTTTCTTTAGCTTGTTTAAATAAGTCACGTACACGTGAAGCACCAACTCCAACAAACATCTCAACGAAGTCAGAACCTGATAAAGAGAAGAAAGGTACTTGCGCTTCACCAGCAACAGCTTTTGCCAATAAGGTTTTACCAGTTCCAGGAGGCCCTACAAGTAAAGCACCTTTTGGAATTTTACCTCCAAGGTTGGTGTATTTTTCTGGGTTTTTAAGGAATTCAACAATTTCCTGAATTTCTTCTTTAGCACCTTCTAAACCAGCCACATCTTTAAACGTAGTTTTGATATCTGTTTTTTCGTCAAAAAGTTTTGCTTTAGATTTTCCGATATTGAAAATCTGTCCGCCACCTCCAGCGCCTCCGCCAGACATTTTACGCATAATAAAGATCCATACACCAACAATGATGATGATAGGAAGTAAGCTGATTAAAATATCGCTCCAGTTATTTTTTTGAAGGAAGTTGAAATCTTTCAATTTCCCCTCATTAACTGCTTTTTCTAATTTAGTCTGAAAGATTTGATCATTACCAATTTCCAGCGTATAGTGCGGGCCTTTGTTTGGTTGTTTGAAAATATCTTCAGCTACTTTTTTGTTTGCTGGGTCTTTAAGAGCCGCAGCATTTAAATACACCTCAGCTTCTGCTTTATTGTAAACAATTACTTTTTCAATCTGGCCTTTTTCCAAAAGCGTATTGAACTTAGAAGATGTTAATTGAGCAGGTTCGCTTAGGCTTGATCCTCCTGTAGCAAAACTTATGAATAAAAAAACTAAAAGTATTGCGGTATATATTAACCAAGGACTTATTTTAAATTTATTCGGATTTGGATTATTATCTTTAGCCATTTAATGAAAGTTTCTTTAGTATTTGTTCTCGATTGAAGTTATTTTGGCATCGCCCCAAAGGCTTTCGATGTTGTAATATTCGCGAATGTGCTTCTGGAAAACGTGTACTACGATGTGTACATAGTCCATAAGAACCCATTCTGCATTATCTGTTCCTTCTACGTGCCAAGGTTTATCTTTTAAGTCTTTTGATACAATTTTTTGAATTGAGTTTACGATGGCGTTAACTTGGGTGTTTGAGCTACCGTTGCAAATAACAAAATAGTCGCATACAGCTGTATCTATTTCTCTTAAGTCAAGAATATCGATATCATTTCCTTTTACTTCCTCAATCCCTTTGATTATGTTCGCCAGTAGAACATCATTATTAATAGTCTTTTTCGCCATGAATTATTTTATATGAATTTGTAAAGTTACCAAATTTTGTGATTATTTTTGAACCTTAACAAAATATTAAATTAAGATATTTAAATTATTTAATGAAACTAATCAAACTCGATGCCATAGATTCTACAAATGACTTCTTAAAAGCTTTGTCAAGTCAGGATGAACTGGAGAATTTTACAACGGTAACAGCTGAAAATCAGACAAAAGGGAAGGGACAAGTTGGAGGCTTATGGAAGACTGAAGCTGGTAAGAACTTAACTATGAGTGTCTTGGTGAAAGATTTCCTGTTTAATAACGACGAAGTTTTTAATTTAAGCGTCTTGGTTTCTCTATCGGTTGCGGAGGTTTTAAAATCGTTAAATATTCCTAATATATGTATTAAATGGCCAAACGACATTCTGTCATATAATAAGAAGTTGGTTGGCATATTAATCGAAAATACCTTAAAAAGCGATGGCAGAATCGTGTCAGTTGTCGGAATCGGAATCAATGTCAATCAAACCGATTTTGACGAATTGCCAAATGCTTCTTCGTTGGCAGTAATCTCAGGAAAAACTTTTGACAAGGAAGAATTGGCAATCTTAATCGTTGAAAAACTAAAAGAGAAAATTCAATCTTGGAACACCTCAGCACCAATTTTTTGGGAGGATTATTTTAATTTTTTATTTAAAAAAGGAATTCCAACTGCATTTAGAGACAATAATAACCAAGATTTTATGGGAATCATTCAAGGCGTTTCTCCAATAGGAAAACTGCAGGTTTTATTAGAAGATGATTCTGTTGCAGAGTTTGAGATTAAAGAAGTTAAAATGCTTTATTGAGAGTTGCAAAGTGACTGAGAGACAAAGTGACAAAGGTTTTTTGTAGATGCGCACTGCAGCGTCTAACTAAGGAGCTAAGGTTCTGAGATGCTAAGATTCTAAGTTTTTTTTTACGAAGTTTTTTGTAGAGACGCACTGCAGTGCGTCTAACGTATTGGTGAAATCTCGCAAAGACGCGAAGTCGCAGAGTTTTTTTACAGATTTATTCAGAAAACAAAGTGTGAAAATGACAAACTGTATGAAGCTTTGCTAAAAAAGAAACTCTGCGATTTAGCGACTTTGCGAGAAATAAATCAGCAAAATCTGCGTAAAAAAACTTTGTGTCTTAGCGTCTTCGTGGCAGAAGAAACAAAAAAAAAGCCCGATCGTTAAATCAGGCTTTCATTTATAATTCACAATTAATAATTTACCATTATTAAAGCTTGTTCATATTGTTTGCTAAAGTTTCAATAAACTTACTAATTGGACCTTTAACCATCATTGCCATCATAGCGTTGAATTCACCTTCAAAAAATAACTGAACTGCACTTTCTGAATCAGAAATAGTATCAATGTTTGAAGTTAGTGTAAACGGAAGTTTATCACTTGCAGCACCCAAAACAATTTTGTTTGGAGCTACTTTATCTTTCATTTTCAATTTGATTTCAGGCATTCCTTTCAATCCAAAAATAAAAGCGTCTTCGCCAGTCACTTCAAATTTAGCGATATTGTCTGGCATTAATTTTTCGAAATTCTTTACATCAGTCAATTGATCGAACAAATCTTGAGCTGATTTCTGAACTGTAACTTTTGGACTTTCTAAGTTCATATAGTGTTTTTTGTTTTGTTTTTTACTGCAAATGTTTTTTTACCGCAAAGGGCGCAAGGTTTTTTTATATACTTTGGCTTTATTTAAGTTCGCAAAGCTGAAATTTTAAATAAAATCCCAATTTTTTAAATTCCAAATTCCAAAAGGAGCAAAGCGACTTTAAAATCTAAAATCTAAAATCTAAAATCTAAAATCTAAAATCTTACTCTTGTCCCCAAGTAGATGGGCTTACGCTCCATTCTTGAAGGGTAGATTGTTGATCTTCTGTAATATATTGTTTTTGAACTGCTAAGTCTAATAGGTTTTCGTAGTTGCTTAAGGTGAATAAATCAACATTAGCTTCTTTGAAGTTTTCTTCGGCAACGCCAAAACCGTAAGTAAAGACAGCCGCCATACCTTTAATGTTAGCACCTTCGCTTCTTAAAGCTTCAACAGCCATCAAACTGCTTTTTCCGGTACTAATTAAATCTTCGACAACCACAACATTTTGTCCTTTTTGTAAAAAACCTTCCACTTGGTTTTGTCTACCGTGTTTTTTTGGCTCCGGACGAACATATACGAACGGAAGACCTAAACTTTCGGCAACCAAAATTCCAACTCCAATGGCTCCAGTAGCAACACCAGCGATCACATCAGGTTTTCCAAATTGTTTTTCGATGTTCTTAGCAAACTCATCACGAACATAGTTTCTGATGCTCGGAAATGAAAGAATTAACCTATTATCACAATAAATAGGAGATTTCCAACCAGAAGCCCATGTAAAAGGATTTTCGGGATTCAATTTAATTGCATTTATTTGCAAAAGCAATTCGGCTGTTTTTTCGGCAGTATCTTTATTAAAAATCATAGTACAAATGTATAAAGTTTTTGTAAACGACAAACCACTTTTTTTGACAAATGAAATCTCGCGCGAAACAGATTTCCAATTGTTCTTGTTGGAGAGTATTGATATCGAACAGCTTATTATAAAAATTTTTCAAAATAAAATTCAAAAAGCCATTCTATATCATCCCGACGAAAGTGAGATCATGAAAACCCTTAAAGCCAAGATTCCGGTAAATAAAGCGGGCGGAGGCTTTGTCTACAATAAGAAAGGCGAAGTCTTGTTTATCTTTAGAAACGGAAAATGGGATCTGCCAAAAGGCGGAATCGAGAAAGGGGAAGACATTGAAGCGACGGCTATGCGTGAGGTAGAGGAGGAGACAGGAGTAAACCAGCTTCGTATTACGAATAAACTTCAAAAAACCTATCATATCTTTAAACGCAACGGAAAATACAAACTCAAAATCACGCATTGGTTCGAAATGCAGTCTGATTTTGAAGGAACGCCACACGGACAAATAGAAGAAGGAATCGAAAAAGTAGCGTGGTTAAACCCAGAACAAATCAAAGAAGCACTTAAAAACTCATACGAAAACATTAAATTGTTGTTTGAAGAGGAAGAAGTTTCAACAGAAAAAATTGCACCGCCTGTTCCTTATCGTTCAAGTCCAAATTCCAAATAAATAGATATTTAGAATTTTTTGGAATTTGGATTTTAAAAAATTGATAATTAGCCATTCGGGCGTGCCACCAATAAAAAAAAGACCCAATAAACTTTGCGTTCTAGACTGCACCCAAAAGTTTAGACAAATTAATAACTAAGTTTTATAATAATGAGCTCGATATTGTATCGGGCTCATTGCTTTTAGATTAAGTTTTATTCTGTCATTATTATAATAATTAATATACTC
>NZ_JBHSFY010000022.1:0-59301 GCF_042654045.1 Flavobacterium chungangensis | reverse complement strand
AAAAAATAAAATGAGTGTTTTAAATGCCGTGAGAAACAAAATAATCCATCGAGTTTTTGCGGTAATAAAAAACCAAACCTTTTATGAAAAAGATTTGGTTTTATCATAGAAATCAGGATGACAAAAAGGGTTGAAAAACAAAGTTTTCAACCCTTTTGATTGGAATTTGGAATTTCTTTATTGAAATTTAAAACATTTATCTGTTGTTTAATTTCGCTTTCTCCTTTATAATATCGGCAATTTTTCTGTTTTCGATTTTGCTTTCCAGCCACGAAATAATATCAAGATATAAGAAAGCTCTTTTTTCGTAGGTGTTCTTTTCAAGTTCTACGAAACGAGTATGCATTTTTTTGAATTCCTTTTTAATGTCAGCAGGGTAGAAGTTGTTTAGGTTTCTTAAAAACTTGATAATTTCTTTTTGAACTTCGTGCAAGTCGTTCATTTTCAATAAGAACTTATAAGTGCTTTTTAGGTGATTTTCTAAATAATAATCTTTTCCAAGCTCATAATGCGCAATCAGAGACAATAATCTTGCAAAGCACATTAAATCTTCGCGCATGGTCAAGTTTTTGTTGTTGATGATTTTATCTAAGTAATTAATGCATTCATTGTATTTTTCGTTACCAAAATAAATAGAAGCAATTTTATAGAAAAACAACATTTCGTGATGCTCATCAAGATGTTCGCTATGTAATTTCAGTTTATTTAAAATCTCAGGAATCAAATATTCGCTTTCCGCGAAAGTGCCTTCTAAAATATGCAAGTTTAATTTATTGTTGTATACATATAAGAAAGACAAGGAAGCAAGATTATCATTTGAAGGGAACTTAGGATCTGCAATGGTTTCTTCTAAAAGATTTAAATATCTCTTGAAATTCGATGTATATTTCAGCATATAAAGCGATTCCAGAAAATAGTGGTTTCCTTTTAGGAAAAACACAGGATTCAGATAAATCATATTTGGATTATCATAAAAAAGCTGAACCCATTTATAGGCAAATTTATAACTCGCCAAGAAATCCTGTACCAGAAAGCTTCGCCAAAGATTAGCATTATAAAACCAGTATTTTTCGCGGAAACCAAACTTGCTTTCGTCTAGTTTTGCAATATGTCTGTTAAAATAGTCGTCTATATATTTATATTCTTCATCACTTTTTACGTAACCCGTTTTTAGCATGATTCCGTATAGCTGAAGCGATAAGTTGGATAATTTACTTGAAATCGTATTTCGGTAGTTTAATTCTTTGGCCTGAACAACCAATTCGTCAGCGCGCCCTTGAATACTTCGGGTAATATATTGCGATTCGATTAGTTTTTCGAATTCAACAATTTCATACGCCATATATTTTTCGTCATTTTCTAAAGCTTGCTGTTTGGTCTTGTCTAGAATTTTTAAACTCTGCTTGTATAATCCTTTATTATATAGAATAACGGCAAAATCCATTTGCTCTCGAAGCTGATAACGAATGTTCTGGCTAGGAATATTTAATCTTATACTGACTAGAATTTGTTTGTATAAGTATGATTTTAAATTAGATAACTGTACTTTTTGGATAATACCACTTTTAAGAATGAGTTTTTCATCATAAACTTCAGATTTATCTAAAATATTGAATAATTCGATAAATTTTGTGTTTGAACTCGTTTCTAATCGGCTTGCAAAAATTTTAAACTGCCTTTTTTCTGATTTCGAAAGTGATTTGATTAGAACAAATAAGAAATCTTTTTGATGGTTAGCCATTGTAAAAAATAATAATATAAATTATTGGTTATGAGTTGTTTAGTGTAAGATAAAACGTTTTATGAACAGTATAATTTCATTAAAATGAATTTCATACTGTAATAGTACAATATATATTTGTTATCAAGATGTGAAATTACATTAAATTAATGAATATGAATAGAGAGAAAGTTCAAATTTTTGACACCACATTGCGAGATGGTGAACAAGTTCCAGGATGTAAGTTAGATACTAAGCAAAAATTAGTTATCGCAGAACGACTAGACAAAATGGGAGTTGACATTATCGAAGCAGGCTTTCCTGTGTCAAGTCCAGGCGATTTTTTATCGGTCTCTGAGATTTGTAAAATTGTAGAAAATGCAACCGTCTGCGGACTTACGAGAGCCGTAAAAAACGACATTGATGTTGCAGCAGCTGCTTTAAAGCACGCTAAGAAACCAAGAATCCATACTGGAATCGGAACTTCAGAATCTCATATACTCCACAAATTACAAACTACGCCTGAAGATATTATTGCAAGAGCAAAATTTGCTGTAGCACATGCTAAATCTTATGTAGAAGATGTAGAATTCTACGCAGAAGACGCAGGTAGAACAGATAATGCGTTCTTAGCTAAAGTTTGTGAAGAAGTTATTAAATCTGGAGCAACTGTATTGAATATTCCTGATACTACTGGATACTGTCTTCCAGAAGAATACGGAGCAAAAATTAAATACTTAAAAGAAAACGTAAAAGGAATTGAAAACGTAATCCTTTCATGTCACTGTCATAATGATTTAGGAATGGCAACTGCAAACTCAATTGCAGGAGCTATCAATGGAGCAAGACAAATAGAATGTACTATTAATGGTATTGGTGAAAGAGCAGGAAATACGGCACTTGAAGAAGTGGTAATGATTTTCAAACAACACCCTTACTTAAATTTAGACACAAACATCAATACAAGAGAATTGAACGAAATGAGTCGTTTGGTTTCTGAAAGTATGGGAATGATTGTGCAGCCAAATAAAGCGATTGTTGGAGCAAATGCCTTTGCGCATAGTTCTGGAATTCACCAAGACGGTGTAATCAAAAACAGAGCAACTTACGAGATTATGGATCCGCTAGATGTGGGTGTAAATGAATCTTCAATCATTTTAACAGCAAGAAGCGGAAGAGCTGCTTTGGCTTACCGTGCTAAAAAAGTAGGTTACGAATTGACAAAAACACAATTAGATATCGTTTATATCGAATTTTTGAAATTCGCTGATATTAAAAAAGAAGTGGTTGATGCAGATATTCATCAGATTATCGAAGCTTCTAAAATAGAAGGAGAATTAATCAGAAGTTAATATTTCAAAATAAGAATTTAAGGAACAATAAGGATTTAAAGACATAAAGAGCGAGAGATTATGAATTTAAAAATAGCAGTTTTACCAGGAGATGGAATTGGACCTGAAGTAATTTTACAAGCTAAGAAAGCTTTGTACGCCATTGGCGAAGTGTATAATCATGAATTTGTTTTTGAGGAAGCGCTGATGGGAGCGGTTGCTATTGATAAAACGGGAAGTCCTTTGCCGGAACAAACGCTGAATCTCTGTTTAAATACAGATGCAGTTTTGCTTGGTGCGATTGGAGATCCAAAATACGATAACAACCCAAATGCAAAGGTTCGTCCGGAGCAAGGATTATTAAAACTGCGAAAAGAATTAGGATTGTTTGCTAATATTCGTCCTATAAAACCTTATAAAGCCTTAATTGAAGCTTCTCCTTTAAAGAGAGAAATTATTGAAGGAGCTGATTTTACCATTTTTAGAGAATTAACTGGTGGAGCTTATTTTGGAGAAAAAACACTTAATGAAGAAGGAACACACGCTTCTGATTTATGTGAATATTCAGAAGAAGAAATTACTAGAATTGCACATTTAGCTTTTAAGTCGGCACAAAAACGACGCAAAAAGCTAACAATGGTAGATAAGGCAAATGTTTTGGAGACTTCAAGATTGTGGAGAAAAGTTGTTCAGAAAGTGAGCGAAAATTATCCAGACGTTAAACTTGATTTCTTATTTGTGGATAATGCAGCGATGCAGCTGATTTTAAATCCGAAACAATTTGATGTGATTTTGACTGAGAACTTGTTCGGAGATATTTTATCAGACGAAGCAAGCGTAATTACAGGATCTATCGGTTTATTGCCATCAGTATCTCTAGGAGAAAAAAATGCTTTGTTTGAGCCAATTCACGGATCATATCCGCAGGCAAAAGGAAAAAACATCGCCAATCCTATTGCTTCGATTTTAGCGGCAGCACTTTTGTTAGAACATTTTGGATTAACTAAAGAAGCCCATGTAATCTACAAAGCAGTAGAGAAAGCAATTGAATACAAAGTGGTTACCGTTGATTTGAAACCAGATTCAAAATTTGGAACAAACGAAGTAGGAGAGTTCGTTTCTAATTTTATTTTCAGCAAAGACGATTTGCTGTATTTCAATAATGATAATGTAAGTATTGGACAATCTACAATTGTTTAATATTTTTTGTTAAAATGTGAAGATAATAACAAGAAGTCTTTGAAATGTTGAGATTTTATTTTTTTACTTCCAGAAGTTTGCTTACTTTTGTGACACTAAAAAAATAAATGATGCAAATCTCAATTATTATTACTTCTGTCGTTGTTGTCAATGTGATTCACACATCTGCATCGGGAATGTTATAAATATAATTGAAAGACTATATTACAAACCTTCCAAATACTGGAAGGTTTTTTTTTGAATAAAAAATTAAAAATTAATAAAAGCAATAATGGAATTAAATAAGTACAGCAAGACCATCACACAAGATCAAACACAGCCAGCGGCACAAGCGATGTTGTACGGAATTGGTTTAACTGAAGAAGATTTAAAGAAAGCACAAGTTGGTATTGTGAGCATGGGTTACGATGGTAACACTTGCAACATGCACCTTAATGATTTAGCAAAAGATGTTAAGAAAGGGGTTTGGGATGCGGATCTTGTCGGACTTATTTTTAATACCATTGGTGTCAGTGACGGTATTTCTAACGGAACTGAAGGTATGCGTTACTCACTGGTTTCTAGAGATGTAATTGCAGATTCTATCGAAACTGTTGCCGGAGCGCAATGGTACGATAGTATTATTGCAATTCCTGGTTGCGATAAAAATATGCCAGGAGCGTTAATCGCAATGGGGAGATTGAACCGTCCGTCAATGATGATCTACGGTGGCTCTATTCACTCTGGAAAATGGAAAGGTGAATCTCTTAATATCGTTTCTGCTTTTGAAGCTTTAGGAAAAAAAGTAAAAGGCGAAATCACTCCAGAAGATTTTAAAGGTGTTATTCAGAATGCTTGTCCAGGGGCTGGTGCTTGTGGCGGTATGTATACTGCAAATACTATGTCTTCTGCTATTGAAGCATTAGGAATGAGTTTGCCTTACAGTTCTTCTAATCCTGCTTTGAGTCAAGAGAAAAGAGACGAATGTTTGGAAGCTGGAAAAGCAATCAAAATATTATTAGAAAAAGATATCAAGCCAAGAGACATTATGACTCGTAAGGCTTTTGAAAATGCTATTACAATCGTAGCTGTTTTAGGTGGTTCTACAAATGCTGTTATGCACTTAATCGCAATGGCTCACTCAGTTGGAATTACAATCACTTTAGATGATTTTCAAGCGATTAATGATAGAACACCAGTATTGGCAGACATGAAGCCAAGCGGTAAGTATATGATGGAAGATATTCACGAAGTTGGAGGTATTCCTGCAGTAATGAAATACTTGCTGAAAGTAGGACTTATTCACGGAGACTGTTTGACCGTAACAGGAAAAACAGTGGCAGAAAACTTAGCTTCAACTCCAGATTTACAAGACGGACAAGAAGTTATTCATGAAATTCAAAAAGCATTAAAACCAACAGGAAATATTCAGGTATTATACGGAAATCTTGCTTCTGAAGGTGCTGTGGCAAAAATCAGCGGTAAAGAAGGAGAATATTTCGAAGGACCAGCTGTTGTATTTGAAGGTGAATTTGAAGTAATTCCAGGTCTTCAAGCCGGAAAAATTAAACCAGGTAATGTAGTCGTCATCAGAGGTTGTGGGCCAAAAGGTGGTCCGGGAATGCCTGAGATGCTGAAGCCTACATCTGCGATTATTGGAGCTGGATTAGGAAGCAGTTGTGCACTAATCACAGACGGTAGATTCTCGGGCGGTTCGCACGGTTTCGTGGTAGGTCACGTTACACCAGAAGCATATGACGGTGGTGGTATTGCACTAGTAAAAGATGGAGATTTAATTGCTATCGACGCTGTGAAAAATACAATCGACCTGAAGATATCTGACGAAGAATTTGCAGCAAGAAAAGCGGCTTGGGTTCAGCCGAAATTAAAAGTTGACAGAGGGGTTTTACTTAAATACGCTAAATCGGTTTCGAGTGCATCAACAGGATGCGTAACCGATAATTAATTACAATAACAATTTCAAAAAGCAATAACAATTACAATATCAAAAGTCAATAGCAATTACAATAAAAAATATAAAAGATTAATTTAAAATTGATTTTTGCCATTGCCATTGAATTTTGATATTGAAATTGACATTGAAAAAACAATATACTATGAAAATATCAGGGGCAGAAGCCGTTATAAGATGTTTATTAGCAGAAGGAGTAGATTTAATTTATGGTTATCCAGGAGGTGCTATAATGCCAGTTTACGACGAATTATATAAATTTCAAGATCAGTTACACCACGTTTTAGTACGTCACGAACAAGGTGCAACACATGCAGCTCAAGGTTATGCAAGAGCTACGGGAAAAGTAGGGGTGGCAATTGCTACTTCTGGACCAGGTGCTACAAATTTAGTGACTGGTATTGCAGATGCTCAAATCGATTCCACTCCGTTAGTATGTATTACAGGTCAGGTTGGAAGACATTTATTAGGATCTGATGCATTTCAGGAAACAGATATTATCGGAATTTCGACTCCGGTTACAAAATGGAATTTTCAGGTAACTGAAGCTTCTCAAATTCCTGAAATTATTGCAAAAGCATTTTACATTGCTCGTTCTGGTCGTCCAGGGCCTGTATTGGTAGATATTACTAAAAACGCTCAGTTTGATGAGTTCGAATTTAGTTATGAAAAATGTACAGGAATTAGAAGTTATGTTCCGGTTCCAAAATTAAACTTAGATAAAGTTGCTGAAGCAGCAGCTTTAATCAATAGTGCCAAAAAACCTTTTATTGTTTTTGGACAAGGAATTATTTTGGGTCAGGCAGAAGCTGAGTTTAAAGCAGTGGTTGAAAAAGCTGGGATTCCAGCAGCTTGGACAATTTTAGGATTATCAGCTTTACCGACAGAGCATCCTTTAAATGTTGGTATGTTAGGAATGCATGGAAATTATGCGCCCAATTTACTAACAAACGAATGTGATGTTTTAATTGCTTTCGGTATGCGTTTCGACGATCGTGTTACGGGTAAATTAAGCACTTATGCAAAACAAGCAAAAGTAATTCATTTCGAAATCGATCCTGCAGAGGTTGATAAAAATGTGAAAACAGAAATCGCAGTTTTAGGAGATGTAAAAGAATCTTTAGCTGCTTTACTGCCTCTTCTTGATGCAAAATCTCATGATTTATGGCACAATGAATTCAAAGAATTGAATAAAATTGAGTACGATTCAGTAATAAAAGAAGAATTAAATCCAACAAATGGTAAAGGAATTTCGATGGGAGAAACTATCGAAATGATCAATAAACACTCAAAAGGAGATGCCATTATCGTTTCAGATGTGGGTCAGCACCAAATGTTTGCTTGCCGTTATGCTAAATTCAATTCAACTAAAAGTAACATTACTTCTGGAGGTTTAGGAACTATGGGATTTGCATTGCCTGCTGCGATTGGAGCAAAAATGGGAAAACCAGAGCGTGAAGTAGTGGCGGTTATTGGTGATGGAGGCTTCCAAATGACAATTCAAGAACTTGGAACTATTTTCCAAACTCAAGTTCCGGTAAAGATTGTTATTTTAAATAATGAATTCTTAGGAATGGTTCGCCAATGGCAGGAATTATTCTTTGATAACAGATATGCTTCAACAAAAATGATTAATCCAAATTTTGTTGCAATTGCTGAAGGATATCATATCAAATCTAAAAAAGTTACACAGCGTGAAGATCTAGATGCAGCGGTCGCAGAGATGCTGGCTTCAAAAGACTCATACTTCTTAGAAGTTGTAGTCGAAAAAGAAAACAACGTTTTCCCAATGATTCCAACAGGAGCTTGTGTATCAGAAATTAGATTAAGTTAAGAAAAAGGTTTCAGGTTTCAAGTTTCATGTTCCAAGTTCAACAACTTGAAACCTGAAACTTGAAACAAATAAAACTAAAAAAACAAATGGAAGATAAAACATTTACCATATCGGTATACTCAGAAAATAATGTGGGTTTGTTAAATAGAATATCTGGAATATTCTTAAAGCGTCACATTAATATATTAAGTCTAAATGTTTCAGAATCAGAAATAGAGAATGTTTCAAGATTTATCATCGTAGTAAATACTACAGAAAAATGGGTTCAGAATATTGTAGGCCAGATTGAAAAACAAATTGAAGTTATAAAAGCATTTTATCATACAGATGAAGAGACTATTTTCTTAGAAAATGCTTTGTTTAAAATCGCTTCAAGTTTGTTGTTTGACGAGAAGCAAATTCAGAATATCATCAAAGAAAGCCAGTCTACAATTGTAACGGTTTCTCGTGATTTCTTCGTGATTTCAAAATCAGGAAGGCGTTCTGAAATTGAAGAATTATACGAAAAGTTCAAACCATACGGAATTATGCAGTTTGTGCGTTCGGGAAGAATATCAGTTTCTAAACAAAAAATGGAGATTTCTGCTTTATTAGAAACCTTTAAATAATAAAATCTTAGTTATATATAATCAATATTAAAATTTCATTTCATTAAATATTAAAACAAAAATGGCAAATTATTTCAATACATTACCACTTAGATTACAATTAGAACAATTAGGAGTTTGCGAATTTATGGAGCAATCTGAATTTGCAGACGGAATTGCAGCATTGGCTGGAAAAAAAGTTGTAATTGTTGGTTGTGGAGCACAAGGTTTGAATCAAGGTTTAAACATGAGAGATTCTGGTTTAGACATTTCTTATGCATTGCGTGCAGATGCAATTGCAGAAAAAAGAGCTTCTTATAAAAATGCAACTGAAAATGGTTTTACGGTAGGAACTTATGAAGAATTGATTCCAACTGCAGATTTAGTTTGTAACCTTACACCAGACAAACAGCACACTGCTGTGGTAACTGCTATTATGCCATTAATGAAACAGGGATCTACTTTGTCTTACTCTCACGGATTCAACATTGTAGAAGAAGGAATGCAGATTCGTAAAGACATCACTGTTATTATGTGTGCTCCTAAATGTCCAGGTTCTGAGGTACGTGAAGAGTACAAAAGAGGATTTGGAGTTCCAACTCTTATCGCTGTTCACCCAGAAAACGATCCAAACGGATTTGGTTTAGATCAAGCAAAAGCTTACGCTGTAGCAACTGGAGGACACAGAGCTGGAGTTTTAAGATCATCTTTCGTAGCTGAAGTAAAATCAGATTTAATGGGTGAGCAAACTATTCTTTGTGGTTTATTGCAAACAGGATCTATTTTATGTTTCGACAAAATGGTTGAAAAAGGAATTGATGCTGCTTATGCTTCTAAATTAATCCAATACGGATGGGAAACTATCACTGAAGCTTTAAAACACGGTGGTATCACCAATATGATGGATCGTTTAAATAATCCTTCAAAAATTGAAGCTTACGAATTGGCTGAAGAATTGAAAGATATCATGCGTCCATTATTCCAAAAACACCAAGACGATATCATTTCTGGAGAATTCTCTAGAACGATGATGGCTGACTGGGCTAATGATGATGTTAACTTATTGAAATGGAGAGCTGCAACAGGAGAAACTAACTTCGAAAAGACAGCTCCACAAGAAGCTCCAATTTCAGAGCAAGAATATTTTGATAATGGAGTATTAATGATTGCGATGGTAAAAGCTGGTGTTGAATTAGCTTTTGAAACAATGACTGAGGCTGGAATCATCGAAGAATCTGCTTACTATGAGTCATTACACGAATTGCCATTAATTGCAAACACAATCGCAAGAAAGAAATTATTCGAAATGAACCGTGTAATTTCTGATACTGCTGAGTACGGATGTTACTTATTTGATCATGCATGTAAGCCATTATTGACTGAATTCATGAAAAAAGTAGAAACTAATATTATTGGTAAACCATTTTCAACATCAAACGGAGTTGATAATGCAGTATTGATCGCTGTAAACAAAGAAATTCGTCAACACCCTATCGAAGAAGTAGGAGCTTGGTTGAGAGAGTCTATGACAGCAATGAAAAAAATTGGATAATAAAAAAAAAGGGAATTCCCGCAGAATTCGATTTTGCGGGATTTGCACTGTATCAATGATTTGTAATATTTTGAATTAGTAAGCACTTATTAAGATAAAAGATATAGATGCATATTGCATTCACTTAACTTCGATAAGAGAGTTAAGTGAAGCGGATCCCTAATAATGGGGTATATTTATAAGATATACTTGTTGAAATTTCTGTTTTAATTAATAATGATGCTGCTATTTTCAAAATAGAGAAAAGTCTCGCAGTGCGGTTTGCAAAAAATTAATTGTTATTGAAATTTGTTAAATTAAAAAAGGCATAATATCTATTTATTATGCCTTTTTTGCCTTAAGTGCCAATAAAAAATAAAGGATTTAAAATAATTTCAGATAATTGTCATATTTTATTAAATAAATGTTTTTTTTTAATAAAATTTATGAATTAAATTATTTCACGGATACGTTCAGATTTAATACATTTATAAAAAAATTCAACAAACGATGAGCTATTACAAAATTGAAAATTTAGAACAATACTTTAAACATTACAATAAATCAATAAGAGAGCCAAGAAAGTTTTGGGGAAAAATAGCTGAAGAGAATTTCACATGGTACCAGCAATGGGAAAAGGTTGTTGATTTTAATATGGCCGAAGCAGAAGTAAAATGGTTTACAGACGCTAAAGTTAACATTACCAAAAACTGTATTGATAGACATTTAAGCAAAAGAGGAGAGAAGACGGCAATTATTTTTGAACCGAACGATCCTTCTGAAGAAGCTTTACATATAACGTATAATGAATTATACGAAAGAGTTTCAAAAATGGCAAACGTTCTTCGCGAGCAAGGTGTTCGTAAAGGAGACAGAGTTTGTATTTATTTGCCAATGATTCCAGAATTGGCAGTTTCTGTTTTGGCTTGTGCTAGAATTGGAGCTATTCACTCTGTTGTTTTCGCTGGATTTTCTGCTTCTGCAGTTTCTGCGAGAATCAACGATTGTGAGTGTAAAATGGTAATTACATCAGACGGAGGTTATAGAGGAAACAAAACAATTGACTTAAAAGGAATTGTAGATGAAGCTTTAGATACTTGTCCTTCTGTTACAAAAGTGTTAGTTGCAAAAAGAACTAATACTGATGTAAAAATGAAAGAGGGCCGCGATGTTTGGTTGCAGCCGCTTTTAGATGCTGCTTTAGACAACAGCGTTGCGGAAATTATGGATGCCGAAGATCCGTTATTTATTTTATATACTTCAGGATCAACAGGAAAACCAAAAGGTATGGTTCATACTACTGCCGGTTATATGGTTTATACTGCGTATACTTTCAAAAATGTTTTCAATTACGAAGACAATGATATTTTCTGGTGTACAGCAGATATTGGATGGATCACTGGTCACTCTTATATATTGTATGGTCCATTATTAAACGGAGCTACAACTGTAATTTTTGAAGGAGTTCCTTCTTATCCAGATTTTAGCCGTTTTTGGGACATTATCGAAAAACATAAAATTACACAATTCTATACGGCACCAACTGCAATTCGTTCGTTAGCAAAAGAAAGTTTAGATTACATTCAAAAATATCCTCTAAAATCTCTTAAAGTTATTGGATCTGTTGGAGAGCCAATTAACGAAGAGGCTTGGCACTGGTTTAATGACCACGTTGGAGATAAGAGATGTCCGGTTGTAGATACTTGGTGGCAGACAGAAACTGGAGGAATCATGCTTTCGCCAATTGCTTTTGTAACACCAACAAAACCAACTTATGCAACTTTGCCGTTACCTGGAATTCAGCCTGTTTTAATGGATGAAAAACGTAATGAAATTGAAGGAAATCAAGTAGTTGGAAGTTTATGTATTAAATTCCCATGGCCAGGAATTGCTAGAACTATTTGGGGAGATCACGATCGTTATAAAGAAACTTATTTCTCTGCTTTTCCTGGAAAATATTTTACAGGAGACGGCGCTTTGAGAGACGAAGTTGGATACTACAGAATTACGGGTAGAGTAGATGATGTTGTGATTGTTTCTGGACATAATTTAGGAACTGCGCCAATTGAAGATGCAATCAACGAGCACCCAGCTGTTGCAGAATCTGCTATTGTTGGATTCCCTCATGATATTAAAGGAAATGCTTTATACGGTTATGTAATCTTGAAAGAAACTGGAGAAGTTAGAAATAAAGAAAACCTTTCTAAAGAGATCAACCAATATATTGCAGACCACATTGGGCCGATCGCTAAATTAGATAAAATCCAGTTCGTTTCTGGTTTGCCTAAAACGCGTTCTGGAAAAATTATGCGTAGAATTTTACGTAAAATCGCCGAAGGAGATTTTTCTAATTTCGGAGACACTTCAACTTTATTAAACCCTGAAGTAGTTGAGCAAATTATGAAAGAAAGAATTTCTTAAGTAAAATATAAAAAAATGCCTCTTAAATTTAAGAGGCATTTTTCTTATAAATCGATTCTAATTTGTTAATTTAAAAATGTAGGTTTTTTATTATTCTGCAATTTTTATGTTTACATCGTTTACAAAAACAAGAGTTTCCGAATTACTTAAGTTAGTAAGAGATAAAATTCCATTTTTTTTCTCATTAACTCCATTTATTTTAAAACAAAATTCATTACGATCTTTATCTCGTAAAGTTACATATTCAGTATTGTTATCCGAATAATTCTGACAGCTGCGTGAGACAGTATATTTGTACATCACTTTCATTTGGTTGTTGTCATAATTGTAAACATTCCCATCTTGATTAAAAACCCATTTAGTATTCACATTTGTTTTAGAATACCAGCTTCCTAAGATACGCTTAGACGAGGGATCTTGTTTTTGTGCAAAAATTATTGTTGCAAAAAACAGCATGGGTAAAATAAATAATAGTTTTTTCATAGAATTTAAATTTAAAGTAGATTTTTTGTTTGTAATGCAGAGATAATTTCTACCAAAGTACGTGGGGCTTTTTTGTAGTTTTAGTAATTAATTCTTTTTTAATTTATTTGATTCCTAATCTAGATTTTAGTTTTAAGAATAAAAGTCCAATTCGGTATGCATCTTCAGAAGAAGAATTACGATCACTTTTTGGAATTTTATAAATTTCGCATAAATCGTCAAGCGAAAACTGTTTGTCGTTTATATCAGTCAATTTTCTGTACATCACATCAACGTCTAGTGCTTCATTTTTTAATCGGCCACAATTCAAGCGTTCTAGGGCAGCATTCAGCATTTCAATATCGAAATTGATATGATGTCCAACTAAAATTGAATTTCCGATAAATTTTACAAAAGCTTCAAGAGCATCAGGTTCAGGCATTTTCATCATTTTGCTTTCGATGATAAATTCATTAGAAAGCCCGTTATCCTGAAGATATTTATATTGTAATAAGACTGTTTCGAAACTTTCTTTAATAACAATGCTGTCGTCAATAACTGAGAAGGCTCCAAGAGACAAAACAACATCTTTATCCGGATTTAAACCAGAAGTTTCAGTAGACAAAACAACAAACTTATTAGGTTTGGTTTCGAATTTAGTCAAATAGTCTTTCCAGAACTCTGGATAGTCTTTGTTAATGTTTTTTAGCCAGTCTAGCATATTTTATGAGAATTGTGTCAATTGAAATTTACTCTTAATCAGTTCCTCCAGGTCTTTCATTGGGGACAGTGCATTTTTTAATTTCTCTTTGTCAGTTTTTGACATTTCTCTTAAATTAATATATTGGCCCGAGTCGTCATTTTTTAATCCTTCAACAGTTCTAAATTTAGAAAGCGTTAAGAAAGCTTCTGCACAGCTTAAATAAATTTCAGCATTTTTAGAATCTGTAATTGCCAACTGTTTGAACCTTAAGTAAGTATTTTGAATTCCTTTAATATTTGCATTTAATATCAATAAACGTGCTCCATCAATTAATGGCATCAAAGCTCTTGTCTTAATATCAAATTTATCTTTGTTAGGCCCATCTTCTTCAACAATGAATTTCTTGAAAAAGCTTAAAGGAGAATTTCTCTTCAAAGCATCGTTCCCTAAAAAGTCAAAGAATAAAGTGTTGTTAACGGCATTCTTAAAAATCACGTTTTCAATAGCTTCTTCAATTTTTGGTTCTCCAAAAACAATTTCGTAATCAAAGAAAATACTGCTCAAATCATTACTATTTTCACCCGGAGTATTCATCCAGCTGTTGTATTGTTTTGTCCAGTCGCTCAATGATTTGCACCAAAGCATATTGCTACCCATATGTCCGTTTGGGCAATAATCGTAGCCCACTTTTTCTAATATAGAAGTAGTGCGTTTTGCCAATCTTAAGAAATAATCTTTTACTTCTCTGTATTTTTCTGGCGTAACATCTTCAAAAATTAAGATGCTATCTTGATCTGTAAGCAATAATTGCTCCTTACGCCCTTGACTACCAATACTTAACCAAGCGAAACGTGCAGGAGGGGAGCCTAAATCCAAAATAGATAACTCGACTGCTCTCTTAATGATAGCTAGGTTAATCTCGCTTGCAATATTACTAACGTGCGAGATTGGAATATTTTTTTGGATCGAATTCTGAATCAAATCTGATAGACGATCACGTATTTGTTTTAAATCTTTTGGAAGTTGAGAACGTTTAATCTCTTTAATTAACACGCCAGGGTTACTAGCTTGTGCTACAATAAGATCGTGCTCAGAAATAATTCCTTTAACTACAGATTTGCTTGTGCCATCTTTAGTAACACATAAGTGCGTTACATTGTGCTTCAGCATTAATAATTGTGCTTCTGCCAAAGAGACATTTTCTAAAACTGTAACAACTGGCGACGACATAATTTTATCGATAGTTTCAGTAATAGGAAAGCGTCCTGTTGCAATTTTAGACGATAAATCGGCATTGGTCACAATACCAATTGGGTGATTTTTTTCGCCACAGATTATAATGTTATCCAACATAGAATCTGTCATTAAAATGGCAACGTCTTTAATTATAGAATCTGCTTTGGTCGTTAATGGCGAATTATTGTAGTTAAGTGACTGAATGTATTGCATTTCTGTCTGCTGATCTATATAATCAGAATCTGAAACTAACTTGCCGTTAGAACTCATGCTGTCTTTGGTGTGGCGTGAATTAACGGCGAAACTCTCTAGAAGAAAGTTTAATACATCAGAATTATTGGCTACAAAAGGTCTAAAAACAGCAATTGGAATAGCATATACAATACTTTCTTCACGCGCTTTAGCCGTCATCATGTAGTTATTTTTGGCAAAAAACGGACGTAAACCAAAAATATCGCCTTCATGACACTTATTTATAATAGTTTCCTCGGCATCAGCAATAGTCGTAAGATTAATGACACCAGAAGCTACAACATAAAAGTTCTCATGAAGCGGATCGTTATTTTGAAATAATACCGCATGCTTTTCTAAATTAATGACACGAATATTCGTAGCAATATCTGATAATTCCTGAAAAGTTAAATTATCAAACGGTTTGTATTCTTTTAAAAAATCTGCAATATGTTCAGCAACTGTATTCATATATGTGATAATTTATTTTTAAAGTATCGAATGTAAAAATAGTAAAATAAACTCTTACAATGAAAGTTCTTTAGTAGAAACTAATTATTTTAAAGAAATGTTAAAAGATAATGACAATAAGACTTGCAAAAACTTTTAGGTTTTGAAATTTTGAATATTTAGGATTGGCAAAGAGATGATTTATTCTGAGCAACAGTAATTAACCGGATTGATAATACTGCGATATTTAAAATTATTTTAGATCCAAAATCATACAGCGCATTTATGAACAATTGAATTTAATAAAAATGTTTTGATTAGAAAATAAACTGGTAATCCAGCTCGCTAAATTTTTAATATTTAAGAATTTTTGAAAATAAAAATCATACAGCGTATTTATGAGCGATTTTAATTTAGAATACAAACTGTATAATCTAGCAATTCAAATTTTCAATATTTAAGAATTTTTGGAAAATAAAATCATACAACGCATTCTCAGAGATTTTAATTTTAGAAATAAAAAGTAAAACTCTCAAGAAAAATATAACTCTAGAAGCAAGGATGATAAATTTCCGCTAAATGAAAACATTTTAAACTAAAAGTTGTACAGCGTATTTGTAGGGCAGTTTTTAAAATATTCTATTTTACATAATATAAATTATAGGTCAAAATGAAATAACGTCGCTTGTAGAGTAAGGCTTTGAATTTTCTAAAAGTTTCTCAACTAAGCTTTTCTATTATTTGATTAACTCTATCTCTTAAAATTGCTGAGTTATCTAAGGCTAATATGTCTTTTAAATTAGTAATTAAATTTATTAGTGATCTCATGCTTTTTAAAAGATCAACTCAATTACACTCCATTGCTTATATTTTTGACAATGAATTTAACAAATTTGTTACTACAAAAAATGCATATTAAATTTGCATAATTAACTATTAAATAATCAATTATGAAATTAGCAGAAACAGCAAAAAAAATTATCCTTAGCCTAAATTATGATAAAAATTATTACATCGAAGCATTTAATCAATTTAGGGAATTGAGATTTAACTTATCCCCCTCAGCAAATGAATATTCGATAGATGTTGACTCTCATACTGAGGCAATGCAAATTATTAAATTGATTAGGAATGATTGTGATTTTATAAGCTACAATTATCATTTTAAAGATACTAGAACTCCCTATACAAGCAATAAAATAAACTTTTTTGTAGAACTTGTAAGCATTGAAACACTATGCAATAATGTAAATATTAAAGATATTGCAAATAAAGAATCTTTTAAAAACGTACTAAAAAATCCAGAAACAGAATTAAGATTTAGTTTGCGTTCAGTACCTATAGATATTGTATACAATGATTCAGAAATTGATAGCGATAAACAAAATTGTATCAAAGTTCAAGATAAACATGAGGCAATATCTTTAATAAATAAGTTTTTAGATAAATTAGATATTTTATCTAATGATAGACATCATTTAAAAGATGATAGATCATCTCATAGTAAAGAGGGTTATTTATTTTTGCAGCTTGTAAAAGTGCAAAATAAAACCATTGTAAATTAATATTAAAGGCCTGTCTTTAATGAATTTTTCAATTCCAACGATTTTAATTTCGTTTTGTTACCATTTATATTTAAAGTAAAAATCCTATATTTGACATTTACGATACATATCAATATGACAGAGAAAAAAGTACATCAAGGTAGAAATATAAAGCGTTTCCGTGAAATGTTGGGCATTAAACAAGAAGCCCTTGCCTTTGAATTAGGTGAAGATTGGAGTCAAAAGAAAATCTCTATTTTAGAGCAAAAAGAATTGATTGAAAATGATATTCTAAATCAAGTAGCTAAAATTCTAAAAGTACCTGTTCAAGCTATCGAGAATTTTGATGAAGAACAAGCAATAAATATTATTTCAAATAATGCTTCTTTTGATAATTGTCAACAACCTGCTTTTTTTAACAATCAACCTACATTCAATCCTTTAGATAAAATGGTAGAACTATATGAGCGTATGCTTGAACAACAAAAAGAAATGATTGAGAAATTGGAAAAGCTTATAAATAAAGAATAAAGAGAGCTTTTATTCATATAATTTATTCAATATCATATCTTTTGGTACAATATCACCTCCGCCATTTTTATTAAATTGCAATACTTCATCTTTTACAAATAAAACTGCGCTAGATGTAACTCCGTTTTTATCTTTCAATTTTATTTGAGCTTTATCGCCATGCGGATATACATGTCCGGAAACTTCCAAAATTCCTGAGTTTAATTCTTTATGATCGCTTGTAACTTCGGCGGTTCCAAAAATCTTATAATTAGATTGTGAAATTGTAATCGTAAAAATATACTCTTTCTTGCAGTCTTTGCATTTTTGGTTTCCCCAAGTTCCTGAGAATTTATTTTGCTGTGAGAATGCTTGCAAGGAAATTAAAAATGCCAGGAAAAGAAATTTTTTCATTGTAATTTGTTTTATTAGAATCTGAACCAAATATAAATCAAAAAAGCATCACATATTTGCGATGCTTTTTCTAAAGTTTTCTTAAATTTTATAGTTTTTTCAAGTAAACCGATTTTCCGTTTAACGAAACATCAATTTGATTGTTTTTTTCGTTAAAAGTTGTTCGTAAAGCATTTCCGTTAAAAATAGTAACGTCGCCATACACATGACCCGCTTCACTAGAAGTATAATCAAATTTTACTTTTTTGTTTCCTGGTTCAATACCTAATTTGTAACTAGAAAATTTTGTTCCTCTTAAATCGAAATCTTGCTGCGAATCGATAATTTTTCCATCAGCGTAAAAATTGGTAACCGATTTACTTAATGTAATGTCTGGATAATATTGATTCACTTTTTTAAGAAGCTCGTACTGCTCAACGCTGGCTTCTTCTTGTTTTGACGTAATAGTTTGAGCAAATGAAATTGATGTAAATAAAACTGCTAATAACAAAAGGTACTTTTTCATACTTTCTTAATTTAAAGATTAATAGATAGTTACGCTCAATAATTTTCGCGATTACTTTAATTTAATATTATAAACTTCTTCAAGTTCTATAACAAGGTATGAAATCTTTACCTTTGCAAAAAATTATAAGCCCTTTTTTAATATAATGACAACAAAAAAATATATTCAGCTCATCCTCATATTAGGTTCTTTAACCGCTCTAGGTCCTTTTTCAATAGATATGTATCTGCCTGGTTTCTCAGGAATTGCGAAAGATTTAAATACTACTGTTGCTAAAGTTTCTATGAGTTTATCCAGTTATTTCATCGGAATTTCGGCTGGACAATTGCTTTATGGGCCTTTATTGGACCGTTTCGGACGTAAAAAACCGTTATTTATTGGACTTTTGGTATACATTCTCGCTTCTTTAGGATGCATTTATGTTGCTGATATAGATTCATTTATATTGCTGCGCTTTATTCAGGCTATTGGAAGCTGTGCTGCCACAGTTGCTTCTGTAGCAATGGTTCGTGATTTATTTCCTGTAAAAGATATTCCGAAAGTGTTTTCGCTTTTAATGTTGGTTGTTGGACTTTCTCCAATGCTGGCACCAACTGTTGGCGGTTATGTTACAGAAGATTTAGGCTGGCACGCTGTATTTTTTATTTTGATGTGCATGGGAATTGTAATTTTAGCAGCTTCTCAATTCGGACTTCCAGATACTTCAATTTCTTTAAAACCAAAACCGATTATATCTAATTTTCTGTTAGTTTTAAAAGAGCCTCAATTTTATACTTATGCCTTTACTGGAGCAGTCGCATTTTCGGGATTATTTTCTTATGTAGCGGCTTCGCCTCTAGTTTTTATGGATATTTATAAGGTTGACGCTAAAACGTACGGATGGATTTTTGCGCTAATGTCTGTTAGTTTTATTGGTTCTAGTCAGTTAAATTCGATGTTGCTAAAGCGATTTTCTAGCGAACAAATGATTTTTGGAGCTTTAATTTCGCAATCTGTTATTAGTATCGTATTCTTGATTTTGGCATTAAATGATCTTCTTGGATTATACGAAACGATCGGAATGTTGTTCTTGTTTCTAGCCTGTTTAGGAATCTCAAATCCAAATACGGCTGGCTTAACGCTTGCTCCTTTTGCTAAAAATACCGGAAGTGCTTCTGCATTAATGGGCGCAATTCAGCTAGGAATTGGAGCTTTGGCCTCGTTTGCTGTTGGTGTTTTTGTAAAAAGTTCTGTAATACCTATGGTTGCCATTATGACCACTACTACTATTACAGCATTTATTATTTTAAATATTGGAAAACGATTTATAAAAGAAAAAGTTGAATTGTCAGATAGCGACGATATAATGATAGGACATTAAAAGTTTTAAATTCCAAAAAAAGAAATTCCAAATTCCAAAACTAAAACTTCAATAGTTTAAATATAAAAAGCCAAAATCAAAAGATTTTGGCTTTTCTATAAATTGGAATTTGGAATTTCAAAAAATTGGAATTTTTAAAATTTATTGGAATTTTACAAAACCTAATTTTGTGTCTTTTTATCTGGTCGAATAATCATTCTAAGCGATTGATCTTTTGCGAAATAAGCAACCATCCAATTCCAGAATGTATTTAATCTGTTTCTGTAAGTGATCAAAGAAATTAAGTGTATAAACAGCCAGATAATCCAAGCAAAGAAACCTTTAAAATGCCATTTTGGACTAGGTAAATCTACAACAGCTTTTGCTTTTCCTATAATAGCCATAGATCCTTTGTCTTTGTAGGCAAATGGTTTAAGAGGCTTATTGACCACCATGGCTTTGAAATTTTTAGCCAGATTTAAACCTTGCTGAATGGCAACCTGAGCAACCTGCGGATGTCCGTCAGGGAAATTTTTATCTCCTGCCGCAATTGCTGTATCACCAATGGCATAGATATTATCTACACCGTTTACTTTATTGTATTCGTCAGTTGCCATGCGTCGGCCGCGTCCGTAACTTTCTTTCGGAATTCCTTCAAAGATTTTTGCAGAAACACCAGCAGCCCAGATTAAGTTTTTGGTTTTAATTGTTTCTCGATTTTCAAAAACTACCGTATCATCAACATAATCAACAACTTTAGTGTTCAATTTTACAACAACCCCAAGTTTTGTCAATGCCTCCAGAGTATCTTTTTGTGAATCTTTGCTCATTGGTGCCAAAAGTGCGTCTCCACCATCAACCAAATAAACATTGCTTGCAGAAGTATCCAATTCTGGATATTCTTTAAGGAGAATACTTTTTCTCATTTCAGCAAACATTCCAGAAACCTCCACTCCTGTTGGCCCCCCTCCTGCTACTACGATTGTAAGTAATTTACGTCTTTTGCGCATATCCTTACAAATGGCTGCTTTTTCAAGGTTTTTAAGCAATGTGTTACGCATTACGATGGCATCATTTAAGGTTTTCATCGGAATGGCATTTTTCATTACGTTTTCCATACCAAAATAACTCGTTTCTGCACCAGTAGCAAAAACAAGATAATCGTATTCAAGTTCTCCGTTGCTTAAAGTGATTTTCTTTTCGGCAGGAGAAACAGATAATAATTCGCCTAGACGAAAACTTAGATTTTTTTTACCTGCAAAAAATTTTCTAAAAGGATAACTAATGCTCGAAGGTTCTAAAAACGCCGTAGCAACTTGATATATAAGTGGTGGGAAAAAGTTATAATTATTCTTGTCTACAAGTGTTACTTGTATTTGAGGCTGATTTACAAGTTCTTTTGCTAGGTTAATTCCTGCAAATCCCCCTCCAATAATGACTATTCTCATATATGTTGTATTAAGTAGGATTATAAAATAATTCCTTATAAATATACAACTTTAATATGCAATGACAATTGTCATATTTATTACTTTTTGAATTTTTTAACTGTTTTTTCAACTACATCGATTTTGTTCTGTAAGACATAACTTGCCATTACTTTCTCGATTAGTTCATCTTTTGTCAAATGATGGAAAACGGTTTTTACTTTGGTTTTTAAATCTTGCGAAAGCTCATGATTAGGCTTTGTTTTGAAGATTTGTTTTGCCCACAAAAGCATATTGTTTTCTTCAAGACTTGCTGCTGAAGGTTTTTTAAATTCAGAGAATTTAATCCCTAATTCTCTTTCAAAATCAGCGATTTCAAAAACTTCTTCTTGTTGTAAAACCGTCAAAGAAAGTCCTTTTGCTCCTGCCCTTGCTGTTCTTCCGCTTCGGTGAACGTAGTTTTCGTAAGTATCAGGCAAGTGATAATTAATGACATACGAGATTTCTTTTACATCGATTCCTCTCGCAGCCAAATCGGTTGCAACCAAAATATTGATATGCCCTTCACGAAACTGTTCCATAATTCGATCACGAATTCCCTGTGTCAAACTTCCGTGAAGTGCTCCCGAAGAAAATTTGTTGATCGCTAGGTTTTTAGCTAATTTATTAACAGCAGCTTTAGTTTTACAGAAAATAATTCCTCTTTCGCCGTCTCTAGAATTTAAGAAATGCATTAAAACTTCTAATTTTTCAATCGGATCTACCACAATATATTCATGGTCTATTCCTTCATTTCCAACAGTTTCCATATTGGCGCTTATCTGAACTACATTTTTGTTCAAATAATTCTGAATCAGCTGTTTTATGGTTCCAGGAAGTGTGGCAGAAAATAATAAAGTACGGTGCTTTTTAGGCAGTTCCGCAACAATTTCGTCTAAGCTTTCTTTAAGAATAGCCACCATTTCGTCGGCTTCATCCAAAACCAAATATTCGGTTTGCTTTAAATCGATTGCTTTACGCTGAATCAAATCGATTAAACGCCCTGGAGTTGCCACTACGATTTGAGCACCTTCTTTTAATCTTTCGATTTGTGGTTTTATTGGAGTTCCTCCGCAAATTGAAGCAATAGATATATTAGGAATATATTTTGAAAAACTTTCTAAGTTTCTAAAAATCTGTTGTCCCAGTTCTCTCGTTGGAACTAAAATTACGGCTTGAACTATTGTTGATTCTGCATTTACCAATTGTAATAAAGGCAATCCAAAAGCAGCGGTTTTTCCGGTTCCTGTTTTTGCTAAACCAACAATATCATGGGTTTCGCTCAAAAATAACGGAATTGTTTTTTGTTGAATTTCTGTTGGTTCAACAATATTTAATTCGCTTAAAGCTTTTAAAATTGGAGCTGAAATTCCTAATGTTGAGAATGGTTTAGACATGTTTTTTAATTTTGTTTAAAGTTTCAGGTTTCAAGTTACACCAAAAACTTAATAAGTTGAAAGGAGAAATTACATTTACTTTGAAATGCTATTTCTCCTTTTGTATTATAAATAATGTTTTAGATTCCAATAACTTGAAACATGAAACCTAAAACAATTAAACTTTTAAATTATCAATCTGGTTCGTTCATGATTTTCTCACGATATTTTTTCCCGATCAATAAAGTCAATCTTTGTTTGTAATCGTCAACCAACCATTCGCGGTAGTTTTTACTACATTGGCTCAAACATTTAGAATAACGTTTGATACGGTCTTCGATATCATCTTCTAATTCTTTAGCTAGCATTTTTGCTTCCTGAAGTGTTTCTGTATTGTCTACACACATTCCGGCATGCTGATCTAAAGATTTGTCTAAAACTACTTTTGAACGAAGATTTTGCTTAATGATTAATTTGTGTTCTTCATCAACATCAAAACTAACGTCTGCCGTTTTGCTAAATTTGGCACGCAATTCTGGTGGCATACTGTATTTAAAGAACATCTCGATTTCATGATCATCACGGAGATTCTCCAAATAAAACTCTGGCGATTTAAAAATATGCTGCCAATTTACAGGATCGCTCCATAAACCAAAACGAGCGGCGTTGTTTCCTAAATCGATAACTGTAAATTCATCTTTTCCAGGTAATTTACGAGAACCACGACCAATCATTTGGAAATATAACGTCAATGATTTTGTTGCTCTATTCAAAATAATAGTTTCTACAGTTGGTTCGTCAAAACCAGTAGTCAAAATTCCGACAGAAGTCAAAATAGCATCTGGAGTCTTTTTAAACCATTGCAGAATATCTTTACGCTCTTCAGAACTGCTTGTATTGTCTAAGTGACGAATATCGTAACCCGCTTCTCTAAACGTTTCATATACGTATAATGAAGTATGAATACCGTTATTGAAAATTAATGTTTTCTTTCCTAAAGAACGTTCTGTATAGGCATGAAGCAGTTTTTCCTGCATCAAAGTATTGGTATATAAATCATCTGAAGATTTTACAGTATAATCTCCATTGATACCCACTTTTAGTGAAGTCAAACCAACATCATAGCTGTAAGTTGTAGCTTTTGCCAAGAAACCTTTTTCAATCAAAGAACCAATAGTATCACCCACAATAAGTTCGTTGTAACTTTGGTGCATTGGCAATTTTATGTTCGAACTCAAAGGTGTTGCTGTTACTCCAAGAATAAAAGCATTTTTAAATGAGTTTAATAGTTTTCTAAATGAGTTGTAGTGCGCCTCATCAATAATAACCAAACCGATATTATCTAGATGAAGCTTTTCATCGTTAATACGGTTTTTTAAAGTTTCAACCATCGCCACGAAACAAGAAAAATCATTCTGATCGGGCAATTCTTTTACTTTACTATTGATTATTTTGTTTGTTACACCAAAACCAGTTAACATTTTTGAAGTTTGTTTACAAAGTTCGATACGGTGCGTTAAAACCACCACTTTTTTATCATTATGAGATAAATAGCGGCGAACGATTTCAGAAAATATTACTGTTTTTCCTCCTCCTGTTGGAAGCTGATACAGTAAGTGGTGTTTTGGAGGAGCATTGTCTAAACGGTCAAAAATGGCATCAATATCGCCTTTTTGGTATGCATACAGTTCTTTCTTCTCTTCTCTTTGTATTTCTAAAGTGTTTTGAGACATTGTTTATTTTTGGATTTTTGCAAAAATACATCGAAAAAACAGTTATTCATCTTCTTTTAACTTAAAATAAATGTTTTTTTTAAATAAAGATTTTTTATGAGAAAGGGTTTTAATAGTCGATTTTTTCCAAAATTGTCTCAAAATCGTACTTATTTTTCCATTTTTGCTCGGAAGTTTCGTTCTGAATTGCATTAATTCGCAATTTAAAATCGTTAAAAATTCCGTTTGAGACAATAAAATTTACCGCTTGCTCGAAAGAATTAAGGATGCTTTTGTAAAACAATTCCTGCTTAATGAAATTTTGCGAAGAAAACGTTTGCGCAATTTCGATATTGTAAAGCATAATATCTGCAACAATATAAGAATCTACTCCAAGCATCATAAAATGCTTAATTAATTTTTGAGCAACCGATCTTCGCATTTTAGCTTTTGGACGCCATTTTGCTCCAGGCTTTTTAATAGGGAAATATTCGTGCGAGATTTTGATTTTAGCCTCCTGTAGTAATTTGTCTTCTTTCGGGTTGAAAACAAAGTCATAATACACTTTTACAGGAGCAAATTTCTCGTACAATTCTATCAATTGTTCTTCGAGTTGTTCTTTCGTTAATTCGCCTAAATATTTTTTTAAATCTCTTTTACTCATACAGTAAAGATAATTTCCAAATTCTTAAATTCCAAATTCGAATTTTAAGCCAATTGAACTTATTTAATTTTGAATTTTTAAATTCTAAAATCAATCCAGAATCCTTAATTTTGCTGGCATAAAACTTAAAAAATATATACATGCTCAAGATTTTCAAAATTACTGCCATTTTAGAGGGAATCTCTTATTTAGTATTATTTGCTAATATGTTGATTATCAAGAACAATAATCCTGAACTTTACCATACATTATTACGTCCGTTAGGAATGACACACGGTGTTCTATTTATCGGATACATTCTTTTAGCCTTTTTATTGAAAAAATCAATGAATTGGGATTTAAAAACATTTGCAATCATTCTAGTTGCTTCTCTTATTCCGTTTGGAACTTTTTACATCGAGAAAAAATATTTAGAAACTAAAGCAAATGCATAAGCTTTTGGAGAAAATATTTAATTTTTTATATCCTGTTTTTAGAGATTGGGGAATGAGCCGTAATGTTGCGTCTTATACCAGTTTGATCTTTAACATCGCTATTTTAATAGCACTGGCTTACGTAATTTATTACGCAGCCAAATTTCTTTTGGTTACTTTAACCGCTGTTTTTGCGCAACGTACCAAAACCAAGTTTGACGATTATTTAATCCAAAACAAAACAACAAGATATACCGCTTATTTAATTCCGTTTTTCTTTATCTATAAAGCCGTTCCCGTTATTTTGGACAAATATGAATATTGGGAATCGATTTTCGGAAAAATTGTGGGTATTTATATTGTATTGCTTGGATTATGGATTGTTCGAACGGTTTTTAATTCGTTACGAGATTACTTAAAACAAAAGCCTGAATATAGCGACAAGCCAATTGACAGCTTTGTTCAGGTTATTATGATTGTGCTCTGGATTTTTGGGGTTGCCATGATCATTTCGACTTTGTTCGGAATTAAAAAAGGCGAATTATTAACCATTTTAGGAACACTTTCAGCCATTATCATCTTAATCTTCAGAGATACAATTCTAGGATTTGTTTCGAGTGTTCAGGTTGCGATAAACGACATGGTTCGTATTGGCGACTGGATTACAATGGATAAATTCGGTGCTGATGGAGATGTAATCGAAATCAATCTGACAACGGTAAAAGTTCGAAATTTCGACAATACCATCACCACAATTCCAACGTATGCATTAAGTTCAGATTCGTTTCAGAACTGGCGCGGAATGCAGAAATCTGACGGGAGACGTATCAAGAGACATGTTTTAATAAAAAGCAGTACGATCCGTTTTTTGAATGATGAAGATTTGCATCAACTAAAAAAAGTACAACTGATAACCTCTTATATAGATAGCCGTCAAGCGGAAATTGACAGATACAATGATCTTAGAGGAATTGATAAAACACTTTCGCTAAATGGACGAAATATGACCAATTTAGGTTTGTTTAGAAAATACATCATGCAATATTTAAACGATCATCCAGGATTGAACAAAAATATGCATATCATGTGCCGACAACTACAATCAACTGCGCATGGAGTTCCGTTGGAAATTTATGTTTTTTCTAGTGATAAACGCTGGGCCAATTACGAATACATCATGGCGGATATCTTCGATCATGTTATGGCTTCGGTACGCTATTTTGATCTTGAAATTTTTGAATTGCCTTCTACGTTGAGTTAGATTTTGTTTCAAGTTTCAGGTTTCAAGTTGACTTAGATTGCGCATATTTAACCGCAAAGAGCGCAAAGGCTTACGCAAGGTTCGCAAAGTTTTTTGATAAAGCTTTGCGAACTTTGCGTTTTTATTAAACTCCAATACAAAAAAACTTTGCGTGCTTTGCGGTAAAACACACAAGCCATTCAACTTGAAACTTGAAACTTGAAACCTGAAACAAAAAAAAAACTACTTCTCCTCTATCCTTTCAAACAGAAATTCAGGATTATGATACTCAATTGGAACTTCAGGAACGTAACACGGAAGATTAAAATAAGTTCCGATTACTCCTTTTCCTAGATAAAGCTTTTCGTCTTTCTTTAAAAGAGCCAACGGAACTCTTTTCCAGGCACCGCCAAACGAAATGTAATGATAATCGCCACGAAGCGTATCGCCTCTTAAATCTCCTCGCACATCGCCAGAATCTTTTCCAGTTCCGTAATGATTAATTTCATAGCGTCCGTAAAAACGTTTGTCATTTATATGAATATCCAAGACTGCTGTGTCTTTATTGTTTACAGCACGATATAATTGATGATTGTATTTTTCTTTATCTTCTTTAGAATTGCAAGAAGCTAGTAATAAGCAGAGAAACAGAAATAATCGCATAATTTATTTTTATAAAAACAAAAATAGGTTTTTACTATGGGATTATTTCTTTAACTTTAAATAAAACTAAAAAGAAAAAACATGGAAGATAGAGACACTTTTTTAAAAGAATTCAGAGGCGAAACTTTAGGAACCGTAAGTGCTCAATCTTCAGCAGATGAGATCTTTCAAAACCAGACTATCAGGCCTATTTTAAAACTTCAAAACGACTTATTCATCGCGGTTTTTATCAATTATGTAAACAAAAACAAACCAGATTTTTATTCTTACTCGGTTGAAAAGAAACTTCAGACCATCGAAAACTCTATTCAGAAAGACATTAAATTTAGAAATTCGCTAAAAGGAATTGTAATGGCACTTTTTACTGTAGAGGAATACAATACTTACATTCAAAACTCTTCTGACTTGAATAAACGAATGATGAATTTATTGATTGACCGATTGAAAAATCAGGTACAATTGTTTGAAGTGGAATCAAATTAGAATCAAAAAATGTTCAACCAATTCCGAAACAAATTTCCTTTAACCGATGAAAAATGGAACGAATATATCGGTTATTTCAATCGTATTGAAGTTCCTGCGAAAACCACTCTTTTAGAAGAGGGCGAAGTTTCCAAAAAACTTTATATCATCGAAAAAGGCTGTATTCGGGTTTGGTTTAACAATAACGGAAAAGATCTGACTACGCAATTCTTTTTTGAAAATCAGAGCGTCGCTTCTATTGAAAGTTTTATGAAGAAACTTCCAAGTCCGACAAATATAGAAACGATTGAGCCTTCAGTTTTATGGCGGATTCATAAAAATGATTTGGATAAAATTCTCGAAGAAATAAAAGAAATTCCAGTATTGAGAGATAAACTCATCAGTATGCTTTTTGAACGCACATTCGATTATATGAAATATTTTGTGTCGTTTATAAAAGATTCTCCTGTAGAGCGATATGCTAATTTAATTAAAGAAAGGCCTCAAATTATATTGCGTGTTCCGCAACATTACATCGCTTCATATTTAGGTATAACAACTGTACATTTAAGCAGATTAAAAAGTAAATTAGCAAATAAAAGGAATTGACATTTTAATATAAGTCAAACTTAAACCACCTTGTATAACTTATATGGTTTAAAGAAAAATTTGATAACAAATGTTATCGTCTGCCCGTAAACGGCTTTATAATTTTGCTTCATAAAACTTAATAATTATGAAAGCAGCAGTAGTTTATACAAAAGGCGAATCGCCAAAATATGCAGAATTTCCGGAACCAATTGCATCAAATGAAAATGAAATTTTGGTTTCGATAAAAGCCGTAGCCATTACAAATCTAGATAAAGGCATTGCAAGCGGAGATCATTATTCTTCGGAAAAAGAAAATCAAAACGGATTTATAGTCGGAAGTGACGGAATTGGAATTCTAGAAAGCGGAACAAGAGTTTATGCCCGCGGAATCTCAGGAACAATCGCCGAAAAAGCTTT
This sequence comes from Flavobacterium chungangensis, assembly GCF_042654045.1. Lineage (NCBI taxonomy): Bacteria > Pseudomonadati > Bacteroidota > Flavobacteriia > Flavobacteriales > Flavobacteriaceae > Flavobacterium > Flavobacterium chungangensis. The sequence continues at coordinate 30,328 of NZ_JBHSFY010000022.1, read as the reverse complement.
AGTGGATAAAAACCGAATGGTGGTTTTACCAGAAGGAATAGACGATGCAACGGCCGCAGCAATGCCAAATGCAGTTGCAGGTTCGGCAATGGCGCTTCGTTTTAGAGCTGGAATAAAGCCTGGTGAAACCGTTTTAATAAATGGAGCAACTGGTTTTACAGGACAAATGGCAGTTCAAATTGCAAAACATTACGGAGCTAAGAATATTATTGTTACGGGAAGAAACGAAAAAGCCCTTAAAAATCTTTTAGAAATTGGTGCAGATCAAATTGTTTCCTTAAAACAAGAAGACGAATCTTTTGTTTCTCAGTTAAAAGAAATCCATAAAAACACTCCAATAGATATTGTAATAGATTATTTATGGGGACATTCGGCAGAACTTATTCTTTCTGTTTTAAAAGGAAATGGAAACTTTACACCTAAAACGAGATATGTTTCTGTAGGCTCAATGTCTGGAGATACTATTCAGTTATCTGCGCAGATTTTACGAAGCGTTGATCTTCAGTTATCCGGTTCAGGCTTAGGAAGCTGGACAAAAGAAGAAGTCAAATTACTGTTTTCTGAAATACTTCCCGAAATGTTTCTTTTGGCTTCAAAAAATATACTAAAAGTAAATATTGAAACCGTTCATTTATCGGATATTGAGAAAATGTGGAATGCAGAACTTTCTGATGGGAAACGCTGGGTAGTTCTTATTTAAAGCTTCTAAGCTTCTAAGTTGCTAAGATTCTAAGTTTTTTTCTTAGCGTCCTAGCAACTCAGCATCTCAGAGACTTAGTATCTTAGTAACTCAAGGAGAACTTCCTCAAAACGATTTTTTGGTAAAAACTGATCTTCAAGTGCTTTTGTAAACGGAATTGGAGAATCTAAACTCGCTACACGTTTTACAGGAGCGTCAAGATATTCGAAGCAATTTTCCATAATTAAAGCCGAAATATCGCTTGCGATTCCGCCAAACATAGTGTCTTCTTGGTAGATTATAGCTTTTCCTGTCTTTTTTACAGAAGCAAAAATGGTTTCAGTGTCTAAAGGCTGTAAAGTTCTTAAGTCAATTAAATCGGCATCAATTTCTGGATGCTTAGCCAAAGTGTCTAAAGCCCAATGAACAGGTGCGCCAAACGAAATAATGGTGACAGAATTTCCTTCTTTAACCAATGCTGCTTTACCTAAAGGAATAGTGTAGTAGTCTGTTGGAACATCTTGATAAATACTTCTGTATAATAATTTATGTTCGAAGAATAAAACGGGATTCGGATCATTAATAGAAGTGTTTAGAAGCCCTTTTGCATCATAAGGAAATGCAGGATAAACGACTTTTAAACCTGGAGTTTTAGTAAACCAAGCTTCATTGGTCTGCGAATGAAAAGGTCCTGCCTGAGTTCCTCCGCCGCAAGGCATACGAACGACAACATCAGCATTTTCGCCCCAGCGATAATGAGATTTAGCCAATAAATTTACAATTGGATTAAATCCAGTTGAAACAAAATCTGCAAACTGCATTTCTACAATTGCTTTATATCCGTTGATTGACAATCCCATTCCTGTCGAAACAATGGCACTTTCGCAAATTGGCGTATTTCGTACTCTATCTTTTCCAAAAGCATCAACAAAACCATCTGTAATTTTAAAGGCTCCACCGTATTCGGCGATATCTTGCCCCATAAGAACTAAGTTTTTATGGCGCCACATAGATTGCTCCAAACTGTTTCGTATGGCATCTATAAAACGAATATTTGTTGAATCAGAATTATGTGTATATTCTTCATATTGAAATGGTTTGTAAACATCATCTAATTCTCCACTGTAAGTTGGCTCGATTTCAGGTTCTGCATTTGCCATTGCCCAATTTTCATCAATTTCTTTTTTTATATCAGCGTGAAATTGTTCGTCTTGTTCTGCCGTTAAAATTCCGTTATCCGTTAGATATTTTCTGTAATTGGTAACAGGATCTCTCAGTTCCCATTGATCCATTAAATCCTGAGGAACGTATTTTGTACCACTCGCCTCTTCGTGCCCGCGCATTCTGAATGTTTTAAATTCTAATAAAATAGGACGCGGATCTTCTTGCATTTCCTTTTTTAGCTGCGACAATTTATTATAAACTTCAACTATATTATTTCCGTCAATAATCCAGCTTTCAATTCCGTAACCAATTCCTTTATCAGCAAGGTTTTCGCAAGCATATTGCTCGTTGGTTGGAGTTGAAAGTCCGTAGCCATTATTTTCAATGATAAACATTACAGGCAATTTCCAAACCGCGGCAATATTTAAAGCTTCGTGAAAATCTCCTTCACTTGTAGCGCCTTCTCCGGTAAAAACTGCGGTGATTTTTTTATTGTCTTGAAGTCTATTCGCAAGCGCGATTCCGTCAGCAATTCCTAACTGCGGACCTAAATGCGAAATCATTCCGATAATATTGTACTCTTGCGTTCCAAAGTGAAAACTTCTGTCACGTCCTTTGGTAAAACCATTTGCTTTTCCTTGCCATTGCGAGAATAAACGATGAAGTGGAATCTCTCTTGTTGTAAAAACACCAAGATTTCGGTGCATTGGAAGAATGTATTCGGACTGATCTAAAACGGCAGTTACTCCAACGGCAATGGCTTCTTGTCCTATTCCAGAAAACCATTTAGTGACTTTTCCTTGTCGTATCAGGATCAGCATCTTCTCCTCAATCAATCTTGGCTTTAATATCTTTTTATATAAATCTAATAACTCTGTGTCAGTAAGGTTTTGTCGGTAAAAAATCATGAAAATTTTTGTTTTTTAGTGTTTCAAATATAACAATTTGCGCCAATTTTATTGGATTATGATACAAAATTTTAATAAGAAATCTGCTTTTAATGCCTGAGCTTAAGATTATTTTCTAAAATATTATCTACCTTTGTTAGCGAAAGGTGCTTATGACACCTTTTATCTTTTAAAATAAAAAATGTAAAGTATGCAAAACATTCCTAGTGTAGACTTACGTGATTTCCTTTCGGACGACCCGAAACGTAAACAAAAATTTGTAAATGAAATCGGCAGTGCATTTGAAAACATTGGCTTCGTTGCCTTAAAAGGTCATTTCCTTGATGATCAGTTGGTAAACGAACTTTATGGTGAAATTAGAAATTTTTTCGCCTTGCCAATAGAGACTAAGCATAAATATGAAATTCCTGGAATCGGCGGACAAAGAGGTTATGTTTCTTTTGGAAAAGAACATGCTAAAGGACGCAAAGAAGGAGATTTAAAAGAGTTTTGGCATTTTGGTCAATACGTTGACAAAGATTCAAGATGGGCTTCAGAATACCCAGACAATGTTGAAGTTACCGAATTACCACGTTTTAATGTTGTGGGTAAAGAAGCGTATCAGAAACTAGAAAAAACTGGAGTTTATGTTTTAAGAGCTTTGGCTTTACATTTAGGTTTAGATGAGTTTTATTTTGACAATTATGCAAAAGAAGGAAACTCAATCTTAAGACCAATCCACTACCCACCTATTACTTCTGAGCCAGAAAACGCAATTCGTGCAGCTGCTCACGGTGATATTAACTTGATTACCTTATTAATGGGAGCTCAAGGTAAAGGATTACAAGTTCAGAACCACAATGGCGATTGGATTGATGCCATTGCTGAAGATGATGAATTGGTGATTAATGTTGGAGATATGCTATCTAGACATACCAACAACAAATTAAAATCTACAATTCATCAAGTTGTAAATCCGCCAAGAGAATTGTGGGGAACTTCACGTTATTCGATTCCATTTTTTATGCATCCAGTAAGCGATATGCGTTTGGATTGCCTTGAAAATTGTATTGATGCAGAAAACCCGAAGAAATATGAAGATATTACTGCTGGAGAGTTCTTATACGAACGTTTAGTAGAATTAGGTTTAATTAAAAAATAAACTTACATAAATTTTAAATTAAAAATTCCAAATTCCAAGTTTTTCTTGGGGTTTGGAATTTAATTTTTAAATATCTTTATGCTTGAAATTTATTTTTAGAATAAAAAAATATGGACTTTAAAGATCAATTAAAAAACTTATTTCCAGATCACGTAGAATCGAATGAACCTGAGCAAGTTGAAGAACAGGAACACGTTCTTTATGTTCAGAAAGAACCAATGATTTGTAAATTTGAAAAAAGAAAAGGAAAACCAACTACTATAATTGAAGGTTATGAAGGCTCTGATGAAGATTTTAAAATCTTGGCCAAAGAAATTAAAACCAAATTGAGCGTTGGAGGAACTTTTAAAGACGATTCGATTATAATTCAAGGCGATTATAGAGATAAAATTATGGCAATCCTAAAAGAAAAAGGATTCAAAACCAAACGTGTAGGAGGATAAAAAGTTTCAAGTTTAACGTTAAAAGTTTCAAGTTATTTGACTAGCCTGAAACCTGAAACAAAAAAAAACTCAGAAACTTAGCATCTTAGCATCTTAGCATCTTAGAAACTTAGCAACTTAAAAAAAAAATGATTCAATCATCAGAATTAATACTAAATCCTGACGGAAGCGTTTACCACTTAAACCTTCGTCCTGAACATATAGCACACGACATTATTTTTGTTGGTGACCAAAATAGAGTAGAAAAAATCACTCAATTTTTCGATTCAATCGAACATTCTGCTCAAAAGAGAGAATTTAAAACCCAAACCGGTATTTATAAAGGAAAGAGGATTTCGGTAGTTTCTACAGGAATTGGCCCTGATAACATTGATATTGTGCTAAACGAATTGGATGCGTTAGTAAATATTGATTTAAAAACGCGTCAGCCAAAAGAAAAATTGACTTCTTTAAACATTATCAGAATTGGGACTTCGGGTTCTTTGCAGGAAGATATTCCAGTTGATAGCTTTGTGATGTCAAAATTCGGATTGGGATTAGACAATATGCTTCGCTCCTACTTAATTGACGACGTTTCGATTACAGAAATTGAAGATGCATTTGTAGAACATACAAACTGGGATCCAAAAAAAGGAAAACCTTACGTAACGCAATGTTCTGAAAAATTAGAAAAACTAATAGAATCAGATAAAATTTTTAAAGGAATTACGGCAACTGCTGGAGGATTTTATGGTCCACAAGGAAGAGTTTTACGTTTGAATATTCAAGATGAAGAATTGAATAACAAAATGGATAATTTTAGTTTTAATGAAACTAAAATCACTAATTTAGAAATGGAAACAGCGGCAATCTACGGGCTTTCGGCTCTGTTAGGTCATAATGCTTTATCGCTGAATGCTATTATTGCAAATCGTGCTAGCGGAACTTTCAGTGAAGATCCGTATAAAGCAGTAGATGAGCTTATTGCATATACATTAAATAAATTGGCAGGAAACTAATTAATTAGAACTTGATGGAGAGTGTTATTCTCAAATTTGAACAGTTATTGAACGAAAATGTCAATTACATTCCGACAATTAACAATGAAATTTTAGAAGTAAAAAATCCTGGCAAATGGTCTAAGAAAGAGATTTTAGGTCATTTGATAGATTCTGCAATCCATAATCTGGTACGTTTTACAGAGATTAATTATTCGGAAAAACCATATCGTCATAGACCGTATAATCAGATCGATTTAGTAAATTTAAATCAGTATCAGAAAACAGATATTAAGGAGCTAACTCAGTTGTGGTTTTTAATAAACAACCAGATTGTTAGAATCATGAAATCTGTTGATGAAAATGCTTTAGATTATAAAATTATTTTAAGCGATGAATCTGTAATTGATTTAAGGTTTTTAATGACCGATTATGTAGAGCATTTAGAACATCATATTAATCAAATAAAATCATAGCATTTATGTTTTTACGAGTGGCACGACATACAAATGATTTAGAGAAAATAGAGAATTTTTATGTAGAGATACTCGGGTTTGAACGATTGGGCGGATTTGAAAATCATAATAATTATGATGGCGTCTTTATTGGAAAACCAGGCTTAGACTGGCATTTTGAGTTTACGAAATCTAAAGCCACGGCCAAGCATACATTTGATGAAGATGACGCAATGGTATTATATCCTAAAACTATTGCAGATTATGATAAAATATTAAATAAATTAACGCAACTTGATATTGCAGTTATACCTTCGCTGAATCCGTTTTGGAATGAAAATGGAAAAATGATTCAGGATCCAGATGGTTATAGAATTGTAATATCACCTTTAAAAGCTGTAATTAGCGAAATTGAATAATGGAACAGGAAACTCATAAAAAAATATTATTTAAATATTATAGTGATTATCTAGATGAAGTAGTGTCTGAAACCATGTGGGCAGAAATTATAGATCTGGAAAAAGGACTTTTTAAATTGGATAATATTCCGTTCTTTGGGCCTTTAATTGCTACGGATGACATTTTTTATGCAGAATATGACGAAACAGAAGAACGTTTTATGCATAGAAAAACGATCCAAAATTCTGGAAACTCGATTATTCAGGTTGCGGTTTTAGAAAAAGGTTTTGATAAAGAAATCATTCGGGAGAAATTAAAAGCGTTAAATTGTCTGTCTGAAGGATTAAATGAAACTTTTTTTGCGGCAGAAATTACCAAAGATATTGATTATTCTTTGGTAAGAAGCCTTCTGAACGAATACGAATCACAAGACATTATCGAATTTGCAGAACCTTGTCTTTCAGAAAAGCACCGAGCAGATTTATTAAAAAATTAAAAATTTGAATACATAAAAAACACTGCTTTTTATTATATCCTTTTAATTTTGTAGGAAAAGTAAATGTTATAAAGTAGCTGTGTTTTTATGTGTCGAAACAATTTTGACGAATAAAAAACTAACCATAAGATTACGCATACGCATACCAAGCAACTTAACTTAAACTTAACTTAAACTTAAAATAAATGAAAACTGTCAAAATTGCGGGTGTTCCGGAACACTTCAATTTGCCGTGGCATCTATGTATTGAAAACGGCGAATTTGAGGAAGAGAACATCGATTTACAATGGACAAATGTACCCGAGGGAACCGGGAAAATGTGCCAAATGCTTCGAGACGGAGAAACAGATCTTGCTGTTATTTTAACCGAAGGAATTCTAAAAGATATTGCTGCTGGAAATCCGAGCAAAATTGTTCAGGTTTATGTGCAATCTCCTTTAATTTGGGGAATTCACGTTGATGCAAAATCTGATTTTCAGACGTTGAAAGATCTTAAAAACAAAAAAGCAGCTATTTCGAGATTAGGATCGGGATCGCAATTAATGGCTTATGTAAATGCAAATGAGCAAGGCTGGGAAATGGATGATCTCGAATTTGAAATCGTAAACACTATAGATGGCGCTGTTGATGCTTTGACCAATAAAAAAGCCGATTATTTTATGTGGGAACGTTTTATGACTAAACCGCTTGTAGATAAAGGTGTTTTTAGAAGAATTGACGACTGCCCTACTCCTTGGCCTTCATTTATTATTGTAGGACGTGATGAGTTTTTAAAAAAGAATGCCAAAACGGTAGAAACGATTCTTAAAATCATCAACAAAACAACGGTTGATTTTAAAGAAATCCCAGAAATTGACAAAAAATTATCTGAACTGTTTAATCAAAAAGCAGAAGATATTAAAGAATGGTTGAAACTGACTCAGTGGTCACAGAAAAATTTGACAGAAAAATCTTTTAATAAAATTCAAAATCAATTATTTGATCTGGGAATTATTGATAAAAAAAGTATTTTTGTAGAAACAGTAAAAGCTTTGTAAATACTGCTTTTTGATTCGTATGATGAAATTCCCTAAAATTGACTTACCGCATTTAAAATCCAAACTACAGGTGAAATCGCCGTGGGATAGGATTATTATTTCGCTGTTGAGTCTTTTGATCACAATACCGATTTTCATCATACTGCATCAAAATTTGATCGATTTAGAATGGGCATTCAATCTAGATCGTATATTTATCTTTATTTTTGTTTTTGCAACTGTGTTTTTTCTTCTGATGTATCTCAGAACAATTATTATTCTGTGCGTTGCAGTTTATTTGTTGATTTTATTTTACGGATCGGTAATTGGAAATTATGGTTTTAACGAAATCTCAGAAGATTACAATTCTATGATTTACACCATGTCAGATAATCCATATCCGCAGGATATTATTGTGGCAAAACTGCTTCCATTTCCTAATAAATCAAAGATTATAAATGCTATTGAATATCAAAACCCTAAAGTGCGAAACTTTGCTATTATGGCAACTTCAAAGCATTTTAAAGGCATTAGAGGCTATTCAGATTATCGTACCATAATTCAGTGTTTTGCTGTTTTTAAGGAAATAAACGGCAGATGGAATTATGTAAACGATCCCAAAGACGGTGATTATATCGCAACCGCCAGCGAATCACTTGAGTATTTCTCAGGCGATTGCGATGATCACTCTATTTTGATGGCGGCTGCTGTGCGTTCTATTGGTGGAACTCCTCGCCTTATTCATACCAAAGGGCACATTTATCCTGAAATTTTAATTGGTTCGATGATCGATTTGGAAAAAGTCAATTATCTTATCAAAAATGTTCTTTTTGTGAAAGAAAGCTACGGCAAAAAACTACACTACCATATAGATGAGCGTGGACAAGTCTGGATGAATCTGGATTATACCGCAACTTATCCTGGAGGTCCGTTTATGTACGAGGAAATTTTAGGAGCTTTGACTCTAAATTAACGGTCTCTAAAAGGCAATTTGTCCAATTAAGACGATTTTAATCGTTAATTTGTAAAAGACTGGTTATCAGTAAAAGTCCCGAAAACAAAGACTTTCTGTATTAAAAGCAATTCATTTTTAGAAGTAAAAAAAATCTTTATAAATATTTGATTACGAATATTTTAATGTTATTTTTTTTTGTAACTTTTTCCTGTTTAACTTTTAATCACAAAATCATGAAAAACTCAAAATTATTTACCCTCGTAATTGCCATTGCTGTCGTTGTATTAATTGTTTCATGTCATCGTAAAAGAGACAAGCTTGTGAATTCATGGAAAGTTAGTGCCGTAGAACCAAAAGAAACCGTTTCTGATTCTACAAAAAATGCAATTTTAACCAATGGGATGCTTACTTTTACTGAAGATGGGCATGTTACTGGATATTTGCTTCGTGAAATTACAGACGGAACTTACGCGTTAAGCCAAAAAGGTAAAAAACTTGTTATTAAAGACGAAGTTGGAACACCATATGTTTGTGAAAGCACGATCACAGATGATAAATTAATTTTAGACACCAAAGAAGCCAAACTAACATTTGATAAAATTTAGAATACAAATTACATTGTAATTTGATACAAAAAACCATTCGCTACAATTGTAAAGAATGGTTTTTTGATTTTTAAAACTAAAATAAATATCTTTGCACTACTTAAATAAGCATTGCTATATGTGAAAAATAATTTCTTTCAGGAAAATTGAGTAAGCGATCACAATTTTGTGATAGCTAGAATATTTATCTATAAAAGAAAGGAATTATGCTTATTCTTCAAAATATCTCTTATCAGCATGAGAATAAAGACATGCTGTTTCAAAACATTGGCTTTACGCTAAATAATCACGACAAAACCGCTTTGGTTGGAAATAATGGTGTCGGAAAATCAACCTTATTAAAAATTATTGCTGGCGAATTGCAACCTTTTTCAGGGCAAATCATTCAGAATGCTAAGCCTTATTTTGTTCCGCAATTATTCGGTCAGTTTAATGACTTGACGATTGCTGAAGCTTTGCAAATAAAGGAAAAAACAGCTTCACTTAAAGAAATACTTGAAGGTGTAGTAACCGAAGAAAATCTTCAATTATTGGATGATGATTGGACAATTGAAGAACGCTGTAATGAAGCTCTCTCCTATTGGCAATTGCATGATCTGGATTTGAACCAGAAAATGGAAACCTTAAGCGGCGGACAAAAAACAAAAGTATTTCTGGCAGGAATTATGATTCATGAACCGGATTTGGTTTTATTGGACGAACCTAGTAATCATTTGGATTTTGCGGGAAGAACATTATTGTACGATTTTATCAAATCAACATCAATTACACTACTAATTGTAAGCCACGACAGAACTTTACTTAATATTCTGAATAAGACTCTGGAAATGACAAAAAATGAAATTTCGGTCTATGGTGGCGGTTATGATTTTTACAGCGAACAGAAAAAAGTAGAAAATAATGCTTTAGAACAAGACGTTCAGAGCAAAGAAAAGGCATTGAAAAAAGCCAAAGAAAAAGAACGAGAAAGTATCGAACGCCAAAACAAATTAGATTCGAGAGGAAAAAAGAAACAGGAAAAATCGGGTGTTGCTAGAATTATGATGAATACGCTCCGAAATAAAGCCGAAAACAGCAGTTCGAAGATTAAGGATGTCCATGCTGAAAAAATAAGCGGTATTTCTGAAGATTTGAGGCAACTGCGTTCGTCGCTTCCCGCTATTGATCAAATGAAATTTGGTTTTAATAACACTTCTTTTCTTAAGGGAAAAACGCTTTTTAAAGCTTCAGAAATCAATTATAGTTATGGCGAGAAAGATCTTTGGAATGAAAGTCTCAGTTTTGAAATTCTGTCTGGTGATCGCTTGGTAATAAAGGGATTAAATGGTTCGGGAAAAACTACTTTAATTAAAATTATTCTGGGCGAGCTGAATCCAACAAAAGGGCAAATTACTTCTTTAGCCAAAAAAGCAATCTATATTGATCAGGATTATTCTTTATTAAACCAAAATCTGAAAATTTATGAGCAAGCTGAGATTTTTAACGATTCTGGTTTAGAAGAACATGATATCAAAATGAGATTAAATCGTTTTTTATTTTCTAGAAACGATTGGGACAAGCCTTGTAATGCGTTAAGCGGTGGTGAAAGAATGCGTTTAATGCTGTGTTGTCTAACGATTAGCGACGAAGCATCAGAAATTATCATTCTAGATGAGCCAACAAATAATTTGGACATTCAAAATATCGAAATCCTTACTGCGGCCATCAATGAATACCAAGGCACTTTAATTGTGATTTCGCACGATCAGTCGTTTTTGGAACAGATTAATATCGGAAAAAGTATTTCACTTTAAAATGAAAACAATTAGCGCTAAGAATTCTCTTGGCGCTTTTCTTTTAGTATTAATTTGATATTCAAAATATTAAATTAAAATTTCCGTAAATTGCAGTAAAAACTGATGAAATTCAAATTGAACGTTTAATTCAAATTAAAAATTTTATGAAGCCAAAAAACAGAATTTTTCCCGTCCTACTTGCATTTACCTTATTAATAACCGAAACTGTTCTTCCCTGTACAAGAGTTGTTTACGAAGGTTTGAACGGGACAATTATTACAGCACGTTCAATGGATTGGCGCGGAGAAATTCCTGCCAATTTATGGATTTTCCCTCGCGGAATTGAAAGAGCTGGAGAAGCTGGAACGAGTTCTATTAAATGGAAATCCAAATACGGAAGCGTTATTACGAGCTCTTGGGATATTGCTTCTTCTGATGGAATGAACGAAAAAGGACTTGTAGGCAATCTTTTATGGCTGGTAGAATCGCAATACCCTGCATTTGAGAAAAATGGAAAAGTAAAAGGTTTGGCGGTTTCTTTATGGCTTCAATATGTTTTGGATAATTTTTCGACTGTTGAAGAAACGGTGTCAGCATTAGAAAAAAACGATTTTGTAATTACCTCTTCACATATTCCAGGAACCAATATTTTTGCTACGGTCCACTTATCTATTTCCGATTCTAGTGGAGACAATGCCATTTTTGAATATATAAACGGCAAACTGGTTATTCATCATGATAGAAAATATGTGACAATGACCAATTCTCCGATTTTTGACCAGCAATTGGCTATCAATGCGTATTGGAAAGGAATTCCCGGTACGATTATGCTTCCTGGAACGAATCGCGCTGCAGATCGCTTTGTACGAGCTTCTTATTATATTGATGCAATCCCAAAGACTGATAATACAAGAACGGCCTTGGCTAGTGTTTTTGGTGTAATTCGAAATTGTTCGGTTCCTCTTGGAATTTCGTCAGAAACGGAGCCTAACATTTCCTCTACGCGTTGGAGAACAGTTGCTGACCAGAAAAACTTGGTTTATTATTTTGACAACGTTTTAAATCCGAATGTTATTTGGGTCGAATTCAGTAAAATTGATTTTAGCGAAAAAGGAAAAATTAAGAAATTGAGTCTCGCCAATAATGAAAACTATGCGGGCGATTCTCTTCTAAACTTCAAAGAAACAAAACCTTTTCAGTTTGCTGGTTTAGATTAATCTTAATGAAAAGCATACGTAAAACCTTCAAATTGATAAGTTTGAAGGTTTTCTTTTTGAAAAAAAACTAAAAAAAAATATTGCGCAGTCAAATGACTTCATTATATTTGCAGTCAAATAACTGCGTAATGGAAATTAGAAGAGACGTTTTTCAAGCAATAGCCGATCCTACTCGAAGAGCTATTTTAAGTTTAGTTGCCATTCAGGCTATGACTCCTGGGGCAATTGCCGAGAACTTTAATTCGTCAAGACAGACGATTTCAAAGCATATTCAAATTCTAAACGAATGTGAATTATTGCATCAGACACAAAACGGAAGAGAAATTTATTATCATTTAAATCCTGAAAAAATGAAAGAAATTGACAAATTCATCGAACCTTTTAGAAAAATGTGGGATGATCGTTTTAATAAGTTAGAATCAATTATGAAAAACTACAAAAAATAAAACCATGGAAAAGAAAACTAAAATTCATGCTGAAGATGACAGGCACGATCTTGTAATTTCAAGGGAATTTGATTTGCCTGTAGAATTATTATTTAAAGCTTATGAAGATCCTGAAATTGTAGCACAATGGATGGGAACAAAAGTTTTGAGACTCGAAAATAAAAAATATGGTGGCTGGGAGTTTGAGACAAGCGATGCTAATGGAAATGTAGTTTTTAAAGCCAATGGTGTTATTCATGATTTTGTTCCAAATCAAAAGATAATACGCACTTTTGAAATGGAAAATATCAATTTTGCGCCTCAGTTGGAGTTTCTTGAATTCGAAAAACTAACAGATGACACGAGTAAATTAACGATGCAGATTATTTACAAATCAATCGAACATAGAGCGGCACAATTGAAACTGCCTTTTGCTCAAGGTTTGAACATGGCACATAATAGACTAGAAGAAATTGTAACTAAAATAAAATAATCATGACAAAACGTAATAGAATTATTTATTGGATTGCTACACTTTGGCTGGCTTTAGGAATGACGGCTACCGGTATTGTACAACTTATACCAATGAAAGAAGAGGAAGAAATGATACAGCGTTTAGGCTATCCTCTATACTTTTTAACGCTTTTAGGGGTTTGGAAACTCTTAGGCGTTATCGCAATTTTGATTCCTAAATTTGGCTTATTGAAAGAATGGGCATATGCAGGCTTCTTTTTTGCAATGTCTGGGGCTGTAGTGTCGCATTTGGCTATAAAAGATGAGGCTTCAACACTTTTTGGACCTATATTATTAATTGTTTTAACTGTAGTTTCTTGGTATTTCAGACCAGAAAACAGAAAATGCAGTTCTAACTAAAAAACTCAAATCATGAAAAAGCAATTGACAGCAAACGAGCAAGAAGAACTTTTAAGCATTCTTGAAAAACGTTTTGAGAAGAATAAAAGCCGACATGAAAATCTGGATTGGGCAAAAATAGAAGCAAAATTAAAAGCTAGTCCATTAAAATTGTGGTCTCTTGACGAAATGGAAAGAACTGAAGGCGAACCGGATGTTATGGGTTATGATAAAAAAACAGATGAATATCTTTTTGTAGACTGTTCGGCTGAGAGTCCTAAAGGTCGCAGAAGCATTTGTTACGATCATGAGGCGCTAGAAAAAAGAAAAGAACACAAACCCGCCAACAGCGCTATCAATATGGCACAAGAAATGGGAATTGAAATTTTAAGCGAAGAACAATATAAAGAACTGCAAAAGCTAGGAAAATTTGATGCTAAAACTTCGAGCTGGATTTTAACTCCGCCAGAAATACGAAAATTGGGAGGTGCAATATTCTCCGATTTCAGATATAATACTGTTTTTGTATATCATAATGGAGCCGATTCTTATTATGCCGCGAGAGGTTTTCGCGGTTTGTTGAGAGTTTAAAAAATTAAAGACCTTCAAGTACTTTTGAAGGTCTTTTTTATTCTCTTAAAATCTTTTCCATTTTTTTGCCTTTGGCAATTTCATCAATCAATTTGTCTAGATATCGCATTTTTTGAATTAATGGATCTTCAATCTCCTCTACTCGATATCCACAGATGACTCCAGTAATTTTAGATGCATTCGGATTGATTTCTGGAGCTTCAGCAAAGAAGGTTTGAAAATCTACTTTCTTTTCAATTTGTACTTTAATTTGCTCGTCGCTATATCCTGTAAGCCATTTGATTACGATATCTAACTCTTCTTTGGTTCTCCCCTTTTTTTCGACTTTTTGAATGTATAAAGGATATACGCTAGAAAATAGTATTTTGTAAATTCTTTCTGTTTTCATAAATGCTATGTTTTAGTACAAAAGCTTTGATGTAAAGATAAATCAAAAGAATAAAAAAGGAAAACGCAATGAATATTTTTAATACCTTAGACTTAAAAATGACATTGATTAAACAATCTTAAATAACTAATTATATGGAAAATAATTCAAATGAAATTACGCCAAAGGTCACTGGAATTGGCGGAATTTTCTTTTTTCTTGACAATCCGAAAGAAACAAAAGATTGGTATGCTAAAAATTTAGGATTGGAAATAAACGATTGGGGTTCTGCAAGTTTTGAATCTCGAAATCTTGAAAATCCAGAGCAAATCGAATCAACGCAATGGTGCCCTTTTAAGAAAGGTGATGCCTATTTTTCTCCGTCTAAGAAAGATTTTATGGTCAATTACCGTGTTCAAAATATTGAAGGGCTTGTAACGCAATTAAAAGCAAACGGTGTGACTGTTCTTGATGACATTGAAACGTATGATTACGGAAAATTTGTTCATATAATGGATACAGAAGGCAATAAAATTGAACTTTGGGAGCCTTAATTGAGTTGTGAGTTATGAATTATGAGTTAGAAGTTATTCCCAAAGCTGGAAAATAATATGTTTAATACATTAGTTAAAATAAACTGTCATTCAAAAAATAGGTTTTTAAAACTGATTGCTGGCAATTTATTAGAGAAATTATATTGCTGTGAAATCAATTGCGCTGAAATGGACAAGAGTGTTTTGTTTGCGCATCACGGACGCGGGTGTACAATTGTTGCTTCTAAAATTTGCGAAAATGTAGTAATTTTTCAAAACGTTTCTATCGGAGCCAATTTGAAGTATAATAAAATTAGTAAAGAGTGGGAAAATGTTGGAAACCCAATTATTGCTAAAAATGTTATAATTGCCGATGGAGCTAAAATTTTGGGTCCAGTAGTAATTGGAGAAAATTCTGTTATCGGTGCTGGTTCTATTATTACAAAAAATATTCCGCCCAATAGTGTAGCTTTTGGAGTAAATAAATTTAAACCAAAAGACGTGAATTACGATTTTATATTCAACCCAAATATGATACATCCAAGTAAGATAATTGAAGCGAATAAAAATTTAGTTAACGAATTTAATAAACAGAATAAATCTGTTTAAAAACACAAAAGCTCCCTAATTTCTAAAGGAGCTTTGTTGTATTATTTAAAAGAGTAGTTAATTTTAGCTAATATAAGTTATAATTGCTTCTTTATTTTTTGCTGCATCGGAGTAAAGCTGTTGTACATCTTTAAAATACACATTTAAGTAATCAAAAGCTTCATCTCCATCACGATCCCAAATTTCTGGATAAACCTCCAATTTTTGCATTTTCTGGGGATCATATTTTTGTCTTAAATCATCAGTTGTGATTTCAGAAATTTTGTTGTTAAATTCTAAGACTTGTTCCGGTGTTAAATAATGAGCCGGGCCATATCCTAAATCTTGATCGTTGTCAATTATTTGGCCACTAAACAAAATTTTATAAAGAGGATGTTTTGGAAAATTTAAAGCACTTTCTCCAGTTAGTAAAAAAACAATTCCATCCCAAGCTTTATCAATATCAATAATTGTTACATCTAAAGATTCATTTTCATTATAGATATCATCTTCTAAATTAGAACTATCATTGATGTACGTTTCAAGTTTTGCATTACTTACTCGAAGTAAGTTTCCTATCATTCCCATTTAATTAAGTATTTTAGATTGAAATGCAAATATAGATAAATAAAGAAAAAACCTACTTTTAAGTATTAACATTAATTCCAAATCTCATTCATTTCTGTCAAGATAATGGGCTTTCCTTCTGTTACCACAATGGTGTGTTCGTGCTGTGCCATGAATCCGCCTTTATTTCCAACCATTGTCCAACCATCTTTTAGGGTTTCAGCATATGTAGAAGCGGTAGAAATGAACGTTTCAATTGCTACAACAGAATTCTTCTTAAATCTTGTTTGATTAAAACGATCTCTGTAATTCGCAATTTCATGTGGCGCTTCATGAAGACTTCTCCCTACTCCGTGTCCCGTTAGGTTTTTAATTACTTTGTAACCGCGTTTTTTGGCTTCGGTTTCAATTAAAAAACCAATATCAGAAATACGAACGCCGCCTTTTATATTGTGAATCGCTTTATGTAAAATATCTTTAGAAGCATCGACAAGTTTTTGATGTTCGTTTACATCTGAACCAATTACAAAAGAACCTCCATTATCTGACCAAAATCCGTCTAATTCTGCAGAAACATCGATATTGATTAAATCGCCTTCTTGTAAAATTCTTTTTTCAGACGGAATTCCATGGCAAAATTCATTATCAACACTAATACAAGTCCAACCAGGGAATCCATACGTTAGATAAGGCGCAGATTTCGCTCCTAAATCATTTAAAATTTGTCCGCCGTAATCGTCTAATTCTTTTGTAGATATTCCAGGTCTGGCAAATTTTCTCATTTCTTTTAAAGTAAAAGCTACAGCCTCACTTATTTTTTTCATTCCTGCTAATTCTGCTTCAGTTGTAATGGACATTGTTTTGTGTCTTAAAAATTAATAACGGGTTAAATTTACTACTTTTCTGCAGAACGGATCGTTATTATAATGCTAAAACCTTCCAAAATCAATGACTTTGGAAGGTTTTCTTCTTTTACCAAGGACTTTCATCGCTTTCGTCTTCAATATCATTACTGAAGAATTTTCCAGTTGGTCCATTTTCATCTAACAAAGTGTATTTTATTATAAAACTAGCTGCGCTTTCTACACTTCCTGGTCCGCTATGATGGTTAAAATCGGTTGCGGTATAACCTGGATCAATTGAGTTTATTTTGAATGGCAGTTCTTTTAATTCATGAGCCAAAGTAACTGTAAAGGCATTTAAAGCTGTTTTGGAAGAAACGTATGAAATTGCCTTTATTGCATAATATTTCCAAGTTGGATCGCTGTGCAAAGTCAGAGAACCAAGTCCTGAGGTAATGTTACTGATTCTCGGACTGTCTGATTTTTTCAATAATTCAAGAAAAGTCTGTGTAACGGTTATTACTCCGAAGAAATTCGTATCAAAAACCTTCTGAATGTTTTCTATAGAAGTCGTAGAAGGATCTTGCGGAACATCGCCTAGAATTCCAGCATTATTTATCAGAATGTCCAATTTGCCTTTTTCTTTTTCAATGCTGTTTTTTGCTGCTAAAACACTTTCTGATTTTGTGACATCAATTTGAATAGCTTGAATGTTTTGAAATCCTTTTTCATGCAATTCTTTTACTACTTCTTCTCCTTTTGTAAGATCACGCGTTCCTAAATAAACAAATAATCCTTTTTCTGAAAGCTGTTTAGCTGTTTCTAAACCAATGCTTCTATTTGCGCCTGTAATTAATACTATTTTCATTTTTTATGTTTTAAAATTATCTGAAGCAAAGTTGCATGGATAAAAAATAAAAACATTTGCCATATGGCAAAAAACGATTTTAACGGATGTTTTTTCTAATCCTGCTCAAAGAAGATTGTGTTATTCCGAGATAAGAAGCGAGATACGAAAGCGGAACTCTATTAATTACTTTTGGAAACATTTCCATAAATGACAAATAACGAGTTGTAGCATCTTCTGAAACGAGCGGACTTCTTCTAGCCACTTTTTGAATTAATGCTTTCGAAATGATTTTATGTACGATCGTGTCCCAACCTACAATGGTATCTAGTAATTCTTGCCATTCGGCTTTAGAAAATACGATGATTTTGCAATCTGTAACCGCTTGGACATAAGCAGACGAGCAAATATTATTGTCAAAACTTTCTAATTCTACAACCAGGTTATTTTCGTCGATAAAATATTTAGTAATCTCCTCACCTTTGTTGTTGTAGTAACAAACACGCATTATTCCGTCAACGATAAATCCAACTTCTGCGGCTATTTTTCCAGCTTCAGAAAAATATTCCTCTTTTTTGATTTCTTTTTCTTTGGCTTTCGTTAAAATCAGATCCATCTGCTGCTGATTCAAATTGCCAAACTGCAATATATAATTAACTAATTCTTTCATGCACGAAAGTTAAGTATAAGTTTTTATTGAGAATTTGCCATATGGCAAAAAGGATTAATTATAGATAATAATAAACTTATTTAAAAATGATTGTCAGTTATTTGTGTTTTTCTAAAAAATTAATGTTTTTTTCAACCTTTAGAATGTCAATAGCATCATCACTATGATCTCTCCAATTTTTTTCTATTGATTTCCATTCTCTCTCATCAATACGCTGAATTAATGGAAGAATTTGAAAATATCCTATTTCTTTTTTTCCAGAAATATTTTCATATGATATCTCAATATAACTTTTTATTGAAACATTTGCATTATTTGATATTTGCTGACGTAAAAGCGATTCTTGCTGATAACTATGTTTATTGTCAAATTTGTATATAAGTCCTTCATTCTGAGAAATCGATTTTCCTTGA
Source organism: Flavobacterium chungangensis (assembly GCF_042654045.1). NCBI lineage: Bacteria > Pseudomonadati > Bacteroidota > Flavobacteriia > Flavobacteriales > Flavobacteriaceae > Flavobacterium > Flavobacterium chungangensis. Next base: position 11,403 of record NZ_JBHSFY010000022.1, on the reverse strand, counting down.
TCAATAAAATATTTGACTATGGGAACATTTAGTACTTCATTATTTGTTTTTTCGTAAACAAGATATGATATCTCCTTTTCAAATTCAAACTTTGATATTTTACTGTTGTTATTATAAATATACCATTCTGTAATGTAAGTATTCATAGTAGGATCTACATAAATATCTTTTCGCTGAATTTCAATTTTAGGAGTATTTTCATTCTCCATAATTTTAGTCTGGACTTCAGAAATTTTGTTAGCATTATTAGCTATTATATTAGCTTGTTTAGCAATATTATTAGCTGTAATAGAAACAATAATACCTGTAATTGTCAGAGCGGTAGCGGTTATGACTTCAAAGAAAATTTTGTTTCTTGTTAAAAAATCACGTAATCTAATCATTTTATTTTTCATTCATTATTTTTTTAAAAACGACGAATTTAATAAAACTTATTAATTAGTTTATACAGTGAAAATACGGGTTTAATTAAGATTTATAATTTAATTTCAAACATTACATTCCTGGCCAATATAGAAAATTAAATTTATGTCCGTCTGGATCTGAAAAACCAAAAGTATAACCGACCTCGAAATTTTCAGGCTCAGAAAAAATAGTTCCTTTTATTTCTTTTATTTTCTGATGCCAAAGATCCACTTCTTCTACACTATTTGCAGACAAAGAAAATATAATTTCGTTATCTACAGCCGTGTTGGATAGTTTTCCTCTTATAGCATTTTCTAGTCTTTTTGGCGCGAAAAAATTAATTACAAAATCATTTTCTCCAAAAACAAAACTAACTAATTCTTTTGTCTCTTCTCCGTTTTGCTTAAAACCAAGAGCAGTATAAAATTGAATTGTTTTCTGTATATCGCTCGAAACCAAGTTGGCCCATATCATTTTACTTTTCATATACTTAAGTTTTTATTGATAACTAAATTAATCAATTAATTTGGCAAACACTTGTTTTAATTTTACTTAAAAACCTTAAAAAGCAATTCCAAACTGAAAACCTACGGTAAAACTAGCAGGATGATCATTTCCAAAACGAACGGGCAATGGCACAGCAACATAGTAACTGTAGCTTGTATTTTTTATAATTGTTTTATTAAAAACTGGAGTAAAACCATATCTGCCGCCACTTTCGAATGCTGCTCTTCCGGCAAATGTGTAGCCTTTTCCTAAAGCGACCAAAACACCTGGATGGAATAGCAAATTGGTTACTTTGCTCGTTCCTTGATCCTCTTTTATGTTGGGAACGATTTCAAATGAGAATCCGATTTTTTCGTTTTTCCAGATATTAATTCCACTAGGAAAACCAACAGCATAATAATCCCTAAAATTTACAGTAGTTTCATCTTCGTTAATAGTAACTATTGGATGCATAATACCAAAATATCCCACTATTTTAGGATATGTAGTTTGAGAAAAAGACGTAAAACCAATAAGTAGTGCTGTAAAAAATAAAATCCTTTTAAATGACATTGTTTCTAGTTTTTGATTGGATAAACAAAGCTATAAGCATTCGTTTTCAAAAAATAGAACTCAATTTACCTTTTGTATCTGGTTTACTTTTTTGTTTTTTTTCTATAAGAAGAAGGATTTTTACCTGTGTGAAGTTTGAAAATTCTCGTAAAATGACTTTGATCTGAAAAGCCCGTTATATAAGCAATTTCTGTTAAAGTACTCGAGGAATTTTCGATGAGATGAATTGCTTTTTCAATACGAAGTTTTCTAACGTATTCGCCAAAATTCAAATCTTCAAAATGCTTTGAAAATTCTCGAGACAAATACGAAGGATTCAAATCTAATTCACTCGATATTTTCTTTAAATCAAAGGTAAACTGAGTATCAATTTGGTCTTGAATTATATTTTTTAAATCCTTTACCCAAGATGGCGTCTTGCCCGATGTTTTTTTGTCATTTAAAAACTTATTATACACTTCATGCAATAGTTTTTCAAATGGACTATTCTGCAAATGATTTTGCTGATGTAAATGTGTTGCCCAACTGTATAAGGCATCATACAAAAGCATTCCTTTTTCTAATAGCTCGTAATCATCGGTAATATTATAAGCCAATCCAGCAGAAATGGCCCAAAGTCCCGCAGATTCTTTAGCAATTTCATGTCTATCGGTATCAGCTCCGCGTACAATTCCTGCAATAATCTTAATTGCTGGATCTTTAATTTCATATTTTTTGACTATATAGTCAAAAGTGCTTTCTTCATTATAATGAGTAAACTCAACATCTGGAATATCAAACGGAATGGCGCCAAGTTCCTTTGCCTTGGTTATAACGTCATTAAAAGGAACATAAATAAATTCAGATTCAAGATCGACAAATTTTCGAATCAGCCACGGACAGGCAATTCGATCTATTTTGGGCCTTTCTCTGGTAATCCATTTCATTTTGAAATACTATTTGAAGAATGTTCTTTAAATTTTAGCTAAACTACATTATATTTTAGGATTTTTCAAAAACCTGATTTTAAATTTAATAGATCGTTTATTTAAGTTAATTAATTTATTTCACTTCGTAAGTGATGATTTTTCCTATATTAGCTTCAAAAGAATTCTTTTTTAACCTAAAGAGGAAGGATTTTAGTTAATCGATTTATTATAAAACATGAAAAGTATATTTATTGTATTTGCCTTTATTTTAGGTGCTTTTAGTGGACATTCTCAACAAAAGAAAATTAAAAAAACGGTAGCAGTTCCTGTTTCTTATAGTAATACCGCTAAAGAAAGCCAGCGAATAGCAAAAATAAAACTGAAAGGGCATGTCTATGATGTTTACCAAAATAACATGAATACTTTAATGTCCGAACAAACTCCAAATGATGTATTGATTGAATACGATTTTACATTCGGGAATACTAAATCTACTGTAGCAAATATTCAAAAATATGCGACCATAAAAGGTAAGATTGCCAGAGAGGGATTTTATAAAGTAAAAGGAGATACTTTAATTCTTACGGTTAACTATTACGATCCCTATCATGGTGGCGCAGTAATTGAAAGTTATGTTCCAGATAAAAAAGGCTGGTTAAGAGAGGTTAAAAGTGAAATGAAACCTATAGATACAGATACTGTTTCTGAAAAGTATATTAAGACAGAAATGATGGCAGCTCCTTACTTAGGGCACTAGTAAAATTATTGAATATGAAACTCTTAAGACCATTTAGCTCATTATTTGCTTTGATAATTACAGGATGCGTTGGAAACATGAATCCGACAGGCGGAAATTCAACTCCAAACTATCCCTATTTCATTACTACTGAACCTTTAATTGTAAAAAAAGTTCCAGTTCCAATAGGATCAAAGTTGGTTTACGAAGAGCAGTTTTTTAAAGAAGGGAAGCAAGATCATAAACTCAAAGAGGACAAACTGACTACGATAGAATTCCCTGAAGGAAAAGAACTAATTTGGGGCGGTGTTCCTATAAAATCGATTTATAAGTTCTTTAATTCAGAAATGCATGGTTACACTGTTACTGCCGATTTCAGTAAATTGAGTGAGGATTAAAAAACTAAATTCTCAGAACTTTGGCAAAGCTGCAATGACGGTTTAGGAATAACAATTAAAAACACTGATGATTGGTCTTTTAATAAAGAAAATATAGCTGATGTACAAAGTTGCAGTGTCATTTATCAGCGTTATTTTAAAGACAATTCCAGACAGCAGTCTTTTTTAAATGAAATGTACGCCGAATTGCAGAAAATTAATTCAAAATAAACATACCATACCCATATGATCTTAGCCTTTGACACCTATTATTTTGACCAAAAAGCAAAAACAATCTGCCTGGAATTCGCAGAATGGAATGAAGATAAGAACTTCAAAGTTCACTCAGAAATAATAGATAACGTAGAAGAATATATACCCGGAGAATTCTACAAAAGAGAATTACCTTGTATCCTGAGCTTATTAAAACAAATAGATTTGTCGACTATTGATGTTATAGTAGTTGATGGTTTTGTTTATTTAAACGATGAAAACAAATACGGTCTAGGCGGTTATTTATACGAGAAACTGAATAAACAAATTCCGATTATTGGTGTTGCCAAAACGAATTTTGCTTCTATAGAAAAGAATAAAAAAGCACTATATAGAGGCGAAAGCAAGAAACCACTATACATAACTTCTATCGGAATTGATTTGGATGAAGCCTACAAAAAAGTGGAAAGTATGGCAGGAGAATATAGATTTCCAACTTTGCTGAAAGAATTGGATAGATTGAGTAAGGAATAATAAAAAACTCCTCAAGAAATTGAGGAGTTTTTTTTATTATACGAATTGATTTGAACTCAGAAACCGATGATATTCATTTATTTTAATTTTCAATCGGTTTGCCAAATATTCGTTTCCGTCTTTTAGCTCATGGTGCAAAATTTCGGCTTCGGCAATGTATTTTAGCTTTTTATCATCATTCCAATAAAAAGGAGGTTCGTATAGATTTGAAATTCTGTCGGCCATTTTAACTGCCCAAACTTCTATAGGCTGTTGTTTGATTCTTCTTAAGCTGTCAATCATTTTTTCTGAAGAATCTTCGATTTTATCATCTTTAGTTAAAGCAAGAACTCCAGATGCGACCTGAGCGCCAAATAAGTCAATCACTTTTTCATATTTCATTTCGGTATCTTCTATAGTATCATGAAGCATAGCGCATTTGATTGCCAGATCAACATTCATGTTTTCTGTGAATCGCGCAGCATTTATAATCTCAAAAACAACACCTCCGATATGATTGAGATATTCAACTTGTTCGTCCTCATTAAATCCGCCATACTTTTGTCCGTTATGAAGTTTTGAAACCAGCTTCCAAACATTCTGAATTTCATCTATTGACCAGTCTTTTTGCTCTTTCATTTGTATTGTCTATTGTAGGTTTTTATATTGATGTAATGTATTGCTTTTTCTAAAGATCTGCAATCGTTTAAAGTGTAAAAATTAAATTAACGAGGTTTTATTTATATATTAGCATTGAAAATTAAGAGAAATTAAATCTGTTTTAATGGCCGAAACTATTATAGAAAACTTAAAAATTTTATCGGAGAATTTCAAACACAAATTTGACACTTTTACAAACTCAGTCATTTTGGTAAATGAAATGAATAAAATTAAAGTTCAGCCTGAAGATGAAGCCAATTTTAGAATTACTTATAATCTTCGTTTCAACGAAAAAACGATTTTAATACCAAAAGAAGCTGTTTATCACTTTTGTTTGGATTTGTTCAAAAGACAAAATGATAGTATTGAAGTGATTTATAGCATTGTAAAACCAATTGATATTGACGAATGCTTTAAAATTGAAAAAGAAGAATTTCTGAATATAATTAATGTCATTAAAAAAGAACTGAACTACAATTATAGACTTAAGCATTTATTTTTAGAAAGCAGCCGATTTGAAATAACATATTTTAATAGCTTGCTGATTGTAGAAGATAAAAAGAAAGAATATTATTCTAACGTGTTTAATTTTAGAAAAATATAAACCAACCTTAAAGAAACATATGAAACTAAAGTTTATTCTTCTATTTGCTTTGATTTATATCCAAAATCCCGTTTTTGGACAAAATAACTTTTCAGACAATCCTTTAGATGCTGTTTTTGAAACAAGAGATTCAGAAAATTTCTGGATCGCTTTCGATAAAATGAACAAATCAAAAGAAAATCCATTTATTGAATATATAGAGAAAGGTTCTCATGGTGTTAAAGCTTTTACTGAAAATAGAATAATTAATGCCGATTCTCTTTTTAGAGTGGTTAAAAAAAGGAAAGCAGATTATATACTCACAAGAAATGTTTTAAATGATCTTGCTTCTAAAGAAAAGCGCGTAAGAGCCATTTATAGCGCATTAAAATATTGGTATCCAAAGGCAAAATTCCCTCCTATTTATTTTGTGTATGGAAGATTTAATTCAGGTGGAACTTCTGCTCCAGAGGGAGTTATTGTTGGAACCGAAATGCTTCAAAATCTAGATGGAATTTCTGGCTTAATTGCTCACGAACTCATACATTATCAGCAAAATATAACCGGTAAAGATATGCTTTTGAAATGGTGCCTGATGGAAGGTGGCGCAGATTTTATTGGTGAACTTATTTCAGGAGAATCAATTAATTCGTTTTCTTATAAATATGGAGCGCAGCATAAAGATAAATTGTGTGAAGAATTTGTATCAAGGTTAAAAAAATCAGACTATCTAGATTGGCTGTACGGAACTACCAAAAAAGATGATAGACCAAATGATTTAGGATATTGGATGGGCTATAAAATAATAGAATCTTATTTCAATAAACAAAAAGACAAGCAGAAAGCAATTGACGAAATTCTGAATATAAAAGATCCATTGCTATTCTTGCAGCAAAGCGGTTTTCTAGATACTTATATCGAAAAGTATCAAAAATCTAAAAAAGAAAGTTTTGATGCGTTTTTTAAATAACGAAACTCTAACAAAGCACTATTATTCTCTTTAAACTAAAATAAAATTAATATAAACCTATCTCAAAAAATCGCATAATGGCTATGGCTGCAATAAAAATTCCAATAAGAATATAATTGATCTTCTGCGGAATTTTTGCCAAACCATTTAATAGTAGCATAAAACCTAAAAAGAGCGCAAATAGGCCTTGTCGAATTTTATACCACTCTCGATTATGGTAAAATTCATCTGGTGTCATTAAAGAATTTCCGTTTAAACTAAGACCGATTACCGTAATTTCATTCTTGCCTTCAGAGAGACTTTGAAAATCTGATGATTTGATTAATAAATCGACCTTTTGGCCCTTTTTTAAATTTGCTACAGCATCCTGTTTGTCTTTGGAAACACTTGCATTCAAAATATTAAATCGGTTCTTAAAGGTTTTTGTCCAAAATTTATAATCGGCAGTGCTTCTACCCTTTGCACTGGCGATGTCGTTTTCCAGTTCTACCGTAATTTTTTGCAATTCTGTTCTTTTGGATGTCACATTATTAGATAACCCAAAATACAACATCAGAATTCCTATAAATATAAAATACCAATTTCGGTTTGATTTTTTCGCCAATTTTTAAGTGTAAAATTTATATCTGAGATTTAAGTTGAAAAGTGAGATAAATGTAAATCATTTTATTGCTAATATAGGAACTATTCTATAACGGACAATTTGCGCAAATGAACTTTTTAATCCCTATTTTCGCTAAGATGAAAGCAAAAGTAAAATGACCGAAATAAAAATAATTTTTCGTTTTAATATATCTGAAGTTGTATGTCCTCCAGTTGACAAAATCCTACATTCTGAAAAAGAGTTAAATATTATTTCAGTAGACCGAATTAAAAATGATTTCTTAAAGAGTGATCATGCTATCGCAACTAAAATTAATAGCTATATTAGACAACGGAGAATTGATTCCGACAGCATTATGGCAACCATTTTGGTTATCTATGATTTATAAGGGGAAAATGAATGTTTTTATAGCAGGAATAGGAGATCTTAATCAATTTAAAGAATTTGAAGAGTGCCTAGAGATTAATAACTATACACTTTCTGAAATCATTTATTTAAAGCTAAACGATATTTCTAAAATTACGCAAATGGCAAAACAGAAGTATTCAAAAATGTATGATGACGAGGAAATATTGAGAAATCATATTGAAAAATATAATAAGATTAGAGGAGAAATAATCGATTATGCTTTGCCAAAACATAAAGTAACGATAGATGATTTCTTTTCAAAACAAATAGAAGTATAAAGCTTAAAAATTTAGCATAAAAAGAAACTCCTTAATTTCTTAAGGAGTTTCTTTTTATGTTTTAAACCTATTGCTTTTTTCTACTTTTTATCAATTTGTTTCCTATCATAAAAAGACCTAGAACGACTAAAAAATGAATTAAATAAGATTTAGGCTCATCGTTTCCATTTGTTACAGAAAAAACACGATTCCATCTTATTTTATTTATACCAGAGGCATTTTTCTCCCAGCTAAACCAAATAAAAACAGGTTTTCCAATTACGTGATCAAAAGGAACAAAACCCCAGAATCTTGCATCTAGAGAATTTTGGCGATTATCTCCCATCATCCAATAGTAATCTTGTTTAAAAGTATAAGTATCGCTTGGTTTTCCGTTTATTACAATCTGGTTGCCTTTAATATTTAAACTATTGTGTTCGTACTCTTCGATTATTCGTTTGTAAAAAGGCAACGTTTCTTTATTTAATTTTACGGTTTTTCCTTTCTTCGGAATATAAATCGGACCATAATTATCTATATTCCAACCCAATGATCGGATATGAGGAAATACGTTTCCATCTTCGCCTTTTGGCGCCAATTGTTTTTTAACGCTTTTTACAACAGGATTGCTTGCCATTAACTTAGCTTCGTTATCTGTTAAAGTCAAAAAATATGCTCCAGCATTGGTTAACGCAAAATAGCCGTTGTCATATCTTAAACCTTCTCTTGCTCCGTAAGACATAAGCTCATCCTGGCTTATGGCTTGCCCTTTTGTGTCAATTAGAAAATTATATTGAGGTTTTGCACTTTTTGGCAATACTGATATTTTTCCATCAATATAAATATCTCCGTCACGAATTTCTAGAGTGTCACCAGGTATTCCAACACATCGTTTAACTAAATTTGTTTTCTTGTCAATAGGTTTGTAATAGTTTCGATCTGGATTAAAATTATCCATATTTCGCAAAGTATCTGCAGGTTGATTAAAAACCACAATTTCATTACGTTTGATTTCTTCTAATGCCGGAAATCTAAAATACGGCAACTGAAACTTATTCAATAATGAGGTTTCCTTTTTGGTAAAATCATCATTAAATAAATAAGATTTCAAGCCCAAAATAGGAATCGAATCATGAACCATCGGCAATGCAACCGAAGTCATTGGTGCTCGTGCGCCAAAATTAATTTTACTGACAAACAAAAAATCCCCCGTATACAATGTTTTTTCTAGAGATGAAGACGGAATTGTAAAGGGCTGAATAATATAGGTGTGAACCAATGTCGCGACAATAATAGCAAATACAAGAGATCCTATTGTGTCCTCCGTTTTGGATTCTGGGCGTAAATCTCTATTTTCGATATAGGATACATCTTTTGAAGCGTAGTTTAAAAATGCAATATAGAGGCCAAATGTTACCAAAACCAATAGCGTATCTTTTGCGGACTCTTTTCCAAAGCTTCTAATGAATCCGATCCAAACTACAGGAATCATCAAAAGATTAATTATCGGAATAAAAAGTAATAAAACCCACCAAAGAGGACGTTTTATAATTTTCATCATTACAACTAAATTATAAATGGGTATAAATGACTCTATCGGTTTTCTGCTTGCTTTTATGTAAAGTTTCCAAGTAGATAATCCATGGATAATTTGAACGATTAAGATAAAAATAAGCCATTGCGATAAATTCATATTTTTGAGGGTTTAATTGTTTGTCTTTTTATACTAAAAATATATTGATTTAGTATAAGTAGTATTTTGTATAATTTGTTACAAATACTAAAACACAAACAACTAAAATTTAGAATTTAATTGCCTTTCTCGGTTAATTCGATAATCTTAGTGCAACGCCATTTATTCTAATGTAGAATAGTTTTTTATGTTAGTGTAATCTTATTTTTCGTAATAATTACTCTTAAATTGTTTATTGCGTAACGCATTCTTCCTAACGCTGTATTTATACTAATTTCTTTCTCTTCAGATATTTCTTTAAAACTCATATTGCGATATAATCGCATTTCAACTATTTCTTTTTGATCGTCATTGAGTTGTTCTATGAGTTTTTTTAAATCAATTTGAATCTGGTTTGTAATTATTCTATTTTCAATATTTGGAGAATTATCAGATAGAATAGAAAAAATGGAAAATTCATCAGTATCTCTTTGTATTGGCATTCGTTTTATTTTACGGTAATGATCCATAATCAAATTATGAGAAATTCTCATAACCCAAGAAACGAATTTATCTTCTTCCTTATAAGAATTGCTTTTAAGTGTCTTAATTACTTTAACAAACGTATCTTGAAAAATATCATTTGCAATGTCTGTATCCTTAATCTTCGAGTATATAAAACCATATATTCTAGATTTATGTCTGTTAATTAATTTTGAGAGCGCTTCTTCGTTACCTTCTACGTATTTTTTTATCAATAAAGAGTCAGGTATATTTAATTCAGTCATAACATCAAATTTTTAATTTTTGGAGTTGCAAAATTAAAGATGAATTGAATGTATCTTTTTACCTTTTAAGACTTTAAAGTATCAAAATAGGTCTTTTTTTATATAATTCCAATTTTCTTCAAAATCATAAAACCTAACATTTCTAACTATTCTTGCTATAGAGGCTTTTGTATATTTAAAAAAGGTTAATGCATTAGCCTAAAATATTTTTTAAATTGCTTGAAATAGAAATCAATTTATTATTTACAGAAAATGAATAAAATAACCATACTACTGATACTAGTAACAGTGCTTTTTTCCTGTAAAAAAGATAATAATTCAAGGTTTGATGCTGTTGATAAACAAACTGATTTAGTAAAAAATACAGAAAAGGATAAAAAATCTAATAGAAATATCGATAAGAGCATTTATACTAAATATGTATATACTAACTCTAAAGACAAAAGTCTAATAGTACAAAATAGCCTGCCCAAAGGCGGAATAAAATATACTGATCCTAAAGGAAAAGAATACATTTATGCTATATTTTGGACTCGAATTATCAATGAAACAGATGATTCTATTGAATTGAAAATTAACTTTCCCATAGATTCTTATGAGATTCCCACCCTACGAGGGAAATATTATAAAACATTGATTCCATCTGACACGATGACAATTCAGAAAATACCTTTTTTTAATTATGGTTTGACAAACTTAGAACCTTTTTTTGATAAGAATATTGATAAACCGTCTTCATTAAATAGGATTATTAAACCAAAAGAATCAACTGCATTTTATGTTGTAGTGTTTCGTTTGATTGGAGGAGATCAATATGGTGTCTTGCGAACAGAACTTAGTTTAAAGGGACAAAATCTTTTTTATAAAATAAGAGATAAAGAAATTCTGTGCGGAAATATAGAAATAAAGTAAGCTGCTAAAAAAGAAAAATCCTGTAAATCAAAAGATTTACAGGATTTTTGTTTCTTTGTGGGGAGAGCAGGATTCGAACCTGCGAAGTTCACACAGCAGATTTACAGTCTGCCCTCGTTGGCCGCTTGAGTATCTCCCCAAAATCTGATTGCTAATTACAATTTATTGCATTCAGGAAATTCAAAAAAAAATCCTTAATTTCTTAAGGATATTTTTGTGGGCGATGAGGGGTTCGAACCCCCGACCCCCTCGGTGTAAACGAGGTGCTCTGAACCAGCTGAGCTAATCGCCCTATTTTACTAGGTTGCTATCGTTTGTGATTGCGAGTGCAAATATAC
>NZ_JBHSFY010000021.1:0-65784 GCF_042654045.1 Flavobacterium chungangensis | reverse complement strand
TCGCTGTTGCGGGTGCAAAAGTAGAACCTTTATTTACATTTCCAACACTTTCTTTTACATTTTTCCCATCTTTTTTTGCTTTATTTCTTAACTCACTCATAACAGCCTGTTTACATTTTAAACTTTTTTGAATACTTGTGAGTTTTTTCTGCATACCTTCATTGTTTTGGCATTTTCCGCCCGTTTCGGCGTTCCCTTTTTATGGAGTTTTCAGCCTTTAAGCCCCTTTTTTGAAGAGATTCCCTATTTTCAAAAGGCGCTCTCTTCCCTTTTTTATCCCGAAAAGGCACTGGGACGCCAAGCTTTTCCTTCTCTTACTTCCAAAAACCGCTCTTTCCCCATTTAAGCCGCCTCTGAAAAACGGTGCCCTAGCCCCGATAGAAGCGGAAATCCTTTTTATGGCGGGGTTCGCCATGAAAAGATTGAAGCGGATAGCGGGAAATAGCTCCTAAAAAAGCAATGCCTAATTTTTTTAAAATCCCAAATTCCAAATGCCGCCGCTAAAAGGCCTTCGGCTTCGCTCAGACAGACAATCTAGATTTTCTCATTATATATATGTATAAACAATAAACCCGACTGGTTTTGAAAAACTGTCGGGTTAGATATTGTGCTTTACTTTTTACTTAGTCGAAACGGATCGCTTTTACAGGTGATATTTTTGTTATTATATAAGAAGGTATTAATAGCACCAAGAAACAAACACCAACCGTAAGGAGGTTTAACAATAGTATATAAATCCAATTTAGATAAACTGGTGCTTGATTTACATAATAGTTTTCTGGATTGAGCTTAATTATGCCGAATTGCTGCTGTATTAAAAGAATTGAAATTCCGATCAAATTTCCCCAGAATAGTCCACGTAGAATTAGATAAAAGGCATTATATAAAAATATCTTACGTACTGACCAGTTATTTGCACCCATAGATTTTAAAATTCCAATCATTTGAGTTCTTTCTAAAATGAGAACCAGCAATGCCACTACCATATTAATTGTTGCCACGAGAATCATGACCCCTAAAATGATTACAATATTAAAATCAAAGAGCTTAAGCCAGTCAAAAATATAACTGTATTTTTCTACAATGGTTTGTGTATCTAGATTAGACGAGGTTTTTTCGTAAATTTTATTTCCTGTGGATTTAATTTCATTAAAATCCTTTACAAAAACCTCAAATGCTCCAACTTGACTCTCGCTCCACTTATTGATTCTTTGAATATGGCGGATATCTCCGATAATATATGTTGCATCAAAATCTTGGAATCCGGAATTAAATATTCCGACAATCTTAAATCTACGGCTATTGGGAAGCTTACCTTGCTCTTCTTTTATAAAAAAAGTATTGAATTGGTCTCCAATTTTTAAATTTAAACGATCTGCAAGAAATCTCGAAATAATAACGTCTTCATTCAATCCTTTTGCAAAATCTGGAATTTTCCCTTCAACAATATATTCTTTAATATTATTCCAATCGTAATCTGCTCCTACGCCTTTAAATATAATTCCTTCAAAAGCATTTTCCGTTCTAATTATTCCAGCTTTACTGGCCACTGCCTGGATATGGCTTACTTCTGGAACCGATTTAAAATTAGGATAAAAATCTTGTTCTTTTGAAATTGGAACTGTTGTAACTTCTGAATTATTATTGTCATAATTAGAAATTATGATTTGGCCATTAAAAGCAGAAACTTTATCGCGAATTTTTTTCTGCAAGCCTATTCCTGTGGCAACAGAAACCATCATCATGATTATTCCGATTGCAATTGCAGAAATCGCAATTTTTATAATGGGCGCCGAGATACTGCTTTTATAATCTTTTGCAGTAATAAGTCTTTTGGCTATGAAATATTCTAAATTCAAATTATGAGTTTTCTTTATGTTGTTTAATTATTTCCTTTCTCAAAAATACATCTTAAAAAAGGAAATCAATATATTCTTAGAAACAATTGCCTGTATATTCAATCATAACGGCATCTTCTTTTTCATTTCCTCGACGATGTTGAATGCTGCTGGACAAATTTCGACGTTTTTCAAAGTTAAATTAGAAATCTGATAAAATTTGTTTCGATCTGTATGAGGAAACTCTCTACAGGCTTTCGGACGAACATCATAAATCATACAATAATTTTCATTATCTAAAAACGTACATGGAACGCTTTGCAAAACATAATCTTTGTCTTCATCAATTCGCAAGTACTGATCAATAAATTGCTGAGGCTTTTGTCTAAAGTGTTTAGAAATTCGCTCTATATCTGCCAAAGTAAACAATGGCCCAGTCGTTTTACAGCAATTAGCACACTTCAAGCAATCCGTCCTTTTGAATTCGGCATTATGCAAATCCTGCATAATGTAATCTAAATTCTTTGGCGGTTTCTTTTTAAGCTTATCGAAATACTTTTTATTCTCGTTATGCTTATCTTTGGCTAACTTACTTAAATTATTTAAAATCTGTTTCAAGTTTAGTATTTAAAGTTGATTTGCAAAATTAAACAACTTTGAACTTGAAACCTTAAACTTTGAACTAAAACAATGAAAGATCTTTTTGGGAAAGCAATATTTGATTTTTACACCAAAAATTCACCTGAAGACATTATTACTGAAACTTCTATTTCTGAAGAAGACGAAATGAGTGTCGAATATCTTTTCCGCTCTTATAACGAAATGCCGAAAATTGAACAAAAGGCTTTGCAATTGGCAAAAGGAAAAATATTGGATGTAGGGTGCGGAGCTGGAAGTCATGCTTTATCCCTGCAAAATGAACGCAGTTTAGATGTAACCGCTATTGATATTTCTGAAAAAGCAATTGAGACTTGCCGTCTTCGAGGAATAAAAAACGCTAAAGTTGAAAATATTCTCGATTTTGATGGAGAAAAATTCGATACAATTTTACTTCTAATGAACGGAACAGGGATTTTTGGCCAGTTAAAAAACTGCAATTCCTATTTAACTAAACTAAAATCTCTTTTAAATCCTGGCGGACAAATTTTAATTGACAGCTCGGATATCATTTATATGTTTGATGAGGATGAAGATGGCGGAAAATGGATTCCGTCTGAAAATGGTTATTATGGAGAGCTCGTTTTTAATATTAGCTATAAAGGAGAAAAAGAAGAACCTTTCAATTGGCTGTATTTGGATTATAACACGCTTCAAAATGCAGCGATTGCCAATGATTTAAATTGTGAACTTGTTCTAGAGGGCGATCATTATGATTATTTAGCTAGGCTTACCATTTAAAACGAACCATAAAAAAACCTATGAAAGAACTAGATTTAGAGAAATTAAAATATCCTATCGGAAAATTTATTGCTCCAGAAATTTTTTCAGCAGAATATCTTTCTGAAAAAATTAAAGAAATTGAAACTCTTCCAGAAAGATTAGCAAAAGAAACGATTCATTTAAAAGATGAACAATTAGACACGCCCTATCGTCCTGACGGATGGACCGTGAGACAAGTCATTCATCATTGCGCCGAAAGCCATATGAATTGTTTTATCAGAATTAAATGGACATTAACAGAGAACAATCCAGTTATCAAAGCTTACGACGAAGTTCTTTGGTCTGAATTAAATGATAGCTTAACAATGCCTATTCAGCCAACTTTGGAATTATTGAAAGGACTTCATTTCAGACTAGGCTATCTTATGAAAAATTTATCTGAATCTGATTTAGAAAAAACATTTATACATCCTTCAGATAATTCGGAAAACAAACTCAAAAAAATTATCGGAATGTATGCCTGGCATGGAAACCATCATCTTGCACACATTACTGCCTTGAAAAATTATAAAAACTGGAAATAATGAGTTGTTTACTTTTTACACAAACTGTATACTTGTATAAAACAAAAAATCTCTTCTACTGAAGAGATTTTTTGTTTTATGGAATATTAAGATACTTATGTGTCTGTAATGAAACTCTCCATTTTGGATTGCTCATTACATAATCAACAATAAGTGGAGTCATTTCTTCTTTTTTGCTCCATTCTGGCTGAAGGAATAAAATTGCATTATCGTTTACTAATTCTGCTTGCTCTTCTGCAAAAATAAAATCGTGTTTATTATAAATAATAACTTTTAACTCATGAGCATTATCATACACGGTTTGCGTTGGCAGTTTGTTCTTTTTTGGCGAAAGACAAATCCAATCCCAAGTTCCTGATAACGGAAAAGCTCCAGAAGTTTCGATATGCACTTTTAAATTCTTTTCTTTTAATCGTTTTGTTAAAAATGTCATATCCCAAGATAAAGGCTCTCCACCAGTCACTACAACTGTATCAGCATATTTTGCAGCATTTTCAACAATTAAATCCACACTTGTTGGCGGATGAAGCTCGGCGTTCCAACTTTCTTTCACATCACACCAATGACATCCTACATCGCATCCACCAATTCTAATAAAATAAGCAGCTCGTCCTGTATGTGAACCTTCTCCTTGGATGGTATAAAATTCTTCCATCAAAGGAAGCATTGCTCCTTTATTTACTTCTAATTGTATTTCTTTTGGTAACATTTTAATATTTTAAGAGTGCAAAGATAGTCAATAATATACGGAACAAAAAAACCGATAGTTTTTTGAACTATCGGTTTTTATATTCTCTTTAAATTTTCTAATTATTTTAAAGCTTTTATAGATTGTGTAGCATATGAATTTGCAGGATCTAAAACTAAAGTTTTATTAAAATACTCAATAGCTTTAGCTTTGTCTGTATTAGCATAAGCTGCACCAATACCATTGTAAGCTTCAATAAATTTCTTAGTTACAGCTGGCTTAGCCACTTCTTCTGCACCTTTTGCTGAAATTTTAGTAACGTATTCTTCGTAGTTTTTAATGATCAAATCATCTTTATCCAATAAAGAATTAATTCTTGCTTTGTACAAGTATGCCTCATCATAGCTAGGAGCAGTTACTAAAATTTTATCGAAAACTGCATCAGCTTTCCCTAAAGCAACAGCATCACGGCTTTCTTTTGGTTTACTAGCATTACCATAGTATAAAGAAATTCCATAATAAACGCTGTCATCTAAGTAATTTTTAGACTCCGAATTACCTGCTCCAAGTTCAAAAATAGCTGCAGCTTGCGCATATTGTTTTTTACCAAATAACTCTTTTCCAAAATCAGCGAATTCTTCAACTACTAAAGGCTCTAATTCAACTGCTTTTTTGATATCAGCTAAACCTGCATCAAAAGCTGCTTGATCTACTGTACCATCAGCTGCAGTTCCTTTTTTGATTTTAGCTAGACCTAAATAGTAGTAATCTCTACCAATAACTTTGTTTCCTGGAGCTTTGATATAATCTTCAATAGATTTAATCGCTACATCAACATTTCCATTTTCGTAAGCAGCATATCCTAAATATCTGTAGATTCTAGGATTTACTTTATCCTGAGCAATCATTTTGTTTGCAACAGTTTCTAATTGTTTGTAATCTTTAACCAAAATCAAGAAATCTGCGTGACGCATTTTAGAATCTAGAGAGTAATCTGTCAAACTTAAGTACTTCTCATAGTTTGTAATTGCATTTTGCAAGTTAACTTTAGCAGTAGAAGGTTTGTTTCTTGCCCATTTGTAGTATGTTTCAGCAAGCTCTCTGTAAACTGGTCCGTAATTAGCATCTAGTGCAATAACTTCATTAAAAGATTTAATCGCTTCATCGTAAGATTTAGCGCCTTTTAATAAAACTCCTAATTGCATTTTCGCTCTCAACAAAGTATTATCAGCTGTAAAAGCATCACGATATGCTTTGTAAGCATCGTTTTGGTTGTTTGCTCCGTAATAAGCATCTCCAATTGCTAAAAGTGCTTGTGCATTTTGAGGATCCACTAATAAAGCTCTTTTCAAAACCTCAGTAGCGTTTTTATAATCTGGATTCTCAGAATTCATGTAAGCTCTAGCGATGTAAATAAATTCATTTACATCTTTTTTCTTCATGTCTTTGGTAGCTAAAGTAAAATTAGCTTGAGCAGCAGCAGTATTCTTTGCATCAAGATCTAATTGCCCTAAACCGATGTAGCTTAAATTTTTCTTGTCTGAAGCTTGCAATCCATTATTGTAATAGATTTTCGCAGAATCGACTACTGATTGATTTAAATAAACATTTCCTAAAACAAAATTTGCTTCTCCATCTGAAGGTTTAGCTTTGATAATTGATTTAAGGATCGATTTTGCTTTATCAAATTGTTCAGCATCAATTGCCTTCTTTGCTTGGTTGATATCTTGCGCTTTTGCTACGGTAGCCGAGGCAACTAACGCAAGACTTAAAATTTTAAATTTATTCATCTTTATTGTAATTAATTTATTCTTTATCTTTTATAATTTCATTTCTTATTTTTAGCTTTCGCCCTGGAGTTTTGTAAGGTAACAATCCTGATTTTAAAACTATTCTTTGACCTATATCTCCTGCTATGAATGAAGCAAAGCCTATTCCTAGTCCAGAATAACCTTGACAATTGATAATAAACAAATCACGTGCCAAAGGATATTTTCCAATTTCTAAGTCATTTTGAGTTGGACTATAATATTCATTACTATTCAAACCTTTAACATAAAGGACATTAATTTTATTAATCGTCTCTGTCATGTCAGGAGTTGGCTGATAAAACCAATTAATACCAATAACGCCAATCATTCCTTCATTTTCTGAAACAAATTTGATTACTTCATTATTTGTTTTAAATGAGAAAACTCCAGATTTAGGTATTTCATTCACTTTTGCTAATTCTTTCATGTAACGGACAGTACTTGAATTAGGATTATCGAAAACTAGGCCTTTAATTTTACCATCTGTTTTACCCTGCATGAAATCAATCACAGTTTTCAACGCGATTAATGTATCATTATTGCTTTTGTTTGAAATAAAAGCAATAGCATCATGAGCAAAAGGAGTAACTCTTGGATTAATTTTACTTTTGTCAAAACGAGCTTTTTCTTCTACAGTTAGATCGCGAGTTGTAATTGCAACCTTAGCCTTTTGATTCAATAAATCATTAATCACTTCAGCTTCTGATTCTGGTTTTACTTTAATTTTTGCATCATAGTAAGTACCTTCAAAAACAGCAACCTGATCGTCTACAATTTGTTTTACTGTTTCGTCAACCGCAAGATCAAGTGATCCTTTCAAAATGGTCTCTTTTTCAGTTTCATTCTTGCTTTTTTGGTTGCACATGGCAAACAAAAAGACAAAAACAACCAAACCTAAAGGCTTACTATATTTCAACATAATTATTATTCTTTTGAATTAATTAATCTTAAAAATCTTATTGCAGAATATACAATTAGCAATCCACCAAAAGCATATCTGTATTTCGGCTCCATGTTAAGTGGAAGTTTTTCCCAAAACATAATCATTAAACCGAGCACAAGATAAATTAAAAAAAACAGTATTCCTAAAACAAGAAGAAATCGCTCTTTGAGCGATTTCTTCTGAATATTATTAAGCATATCTTTTAACATTATTCTGCAGATTGAATAGTAATAGGAAGAGAGTACAATACCCTAACTTTTTTACCATTTTGCTCGCCGGGAGTCCATTTTGGACATTTTTTAAGAACACGAATTGCTTCTGCTCCTGTACCATAACCGATATCTCTTAAAACTTTAATATCTGTTAATGACCCGTCTTTTTCAACTACAAACGTAACGTAAACTTTACCTTTTAAACCTTCTTCTTCTGGAGTTTTGTAGTTGTTTCCTACGAATTTGTAGAATTTCTCAATACCTCCTGGGAAGTCTGGTTTTACTTCGATACCAGCTGTGTTATATACAGTGTTATCTTCTTGTACCACCTCTGCTACTGGTCCTTTTCCAACTGGCTCATCAACAGTTAAAACTGCATCTGGATCTCCTTTGATAGTCTCAGCACCAACTTTTTTGTCTTTTAACTCAACAATTTTTGGTGGGTCTTCAGTTACTTCTTCCGCTTTTGCAACCACAGGTTTAACGAATTTAACCTGATCCACTTTTGGTGGTGGTGGCGGTGGTGGTGGCATGTTAGGCTTAATTTCCTCTTTTTTTGGAGGTAATTTTACCGCAGCCATCTTAACCTCTTTCACCTCTTCTTCTTCTGATGAGTCTGGCAACAAACTCGAAATAAGAGGAGCAGCAACAGCAGCACTAAAGATAAGAGAACCAATAACAAGTGCTTTCACAGTTGTTTTTCCGTTTGATTTTCTCAGCTCGTATGCTCCATATATCTTATTACGTCCTTCAAATACGATATCAAGCCACTGATTTTTTATAATATCTAATTTCATACTTCTTGATTTTTAAGTCGATAAAACTAAGATTGCTCTTATTTTTTATCTATCACTTTTGCTTCTTCTGGTGTAAACTCAGGAACAATTGCATACGTCTCAACTCCAGTGATAGCCATTTCGTCCAAGATATCAACCAAATTACGGTAATTTGATTTTTTTGTTGGTTTAATGATCACAATGATTCCGTTTTTAGGTTTCCCTAAAGCTGCAGAATATGCTAAAACATTTTTCTTTTGTTTCAACAATTCTCTACGGATACCATCTTTACCATATGCAATATCTTTCGGCCCCACTTTTGGTGTCGCCAATAACCCCATATAGTAAACCATCTTATTGTCGCCACCTAACATTACTGTCATAGTACGATTCTCGTCTACTTTGGTATCCTCAGTTTTCTTATTTGGATCATCATCTTTATTTGGCAATGACAAATCCATCGATTGAGGTTTTGACAACGAAGTAGTTAACATAAAGAATGTAATCAATAAGAATGCCAAATCCACCATCGCTGTTAAATCGACTTTCGAATTCTGCTTTTTACTTCTTACTTTACCACCTTTACCACCACCGCCGTCGCCGGTATTTAATTCAGCCATCTTAGTGTATATTTTTTAATTAAAAGTCTCTTCCTCTCTTACCAGTAACTAAGTTAAAGGAATTGATTTTCTGATCTTGCAAAATATCCATGATTTTTCTAATTCTTGGATATTCTTCTTTAGCATCTCCTTTAATCGCAATCTGCAATTCTTTGTCATCCAAATCAATTGTAGCTCTTCTAGAAATTAGAAGCCATTCTTTTAATTGATTATCTAATGAGTCCAAAGGAATTCCAGGCTGGTTTGCTTTGGTTCTGTCAGCCGCTTTCATATCAATGATTTGCTTCAAACCTGTAATTGGCACACCAAAATCATCCATAAGAGCAAATTTGGTTTTATCTTCTTCTGAAAATTCAATACCATATTTTGCCCCCATTCCTTCAAGAGTTCTTTTACGAACTTCTCTTCCTTTGATGTCAAAAAATACTTTCCCTTTTCCTATTGTAATAATAGCCAAATCAGTATCTGGCAGTTTACTTATTGCAACAGAAGCAGGCATATCTACAGGCAATGCCTCAGGCACTTTAGCAGTAGCGGTCAAAATAAAGAACGTTAGCAAAAGGAACGCTACATCACACATCGCAGTCATATCTGTCGATGTAGACTTTTTTTTCATTTTTATTTTAGCCATTATCTTTTATTTTATTTTTTTGATATAAAATCAAAAATTAATTATTGTCTTAAACTTCCTCTGAATTTTCTGTAAGTATTCACGATTGTAGTACCAGCCTCATCGATAGAGTAAGTTAAATCGTCAATTTTAGCAGTAAAGAAGTTGTAAGAAACAATTGCTAAGATAGAAGTAGAGATACCTGTAGCAGTGTTAATAAGTGCTTCAGAGATACCTGTTGCAAGAGCAGCTTGGTCAGGAGTACCAGCAGAAGCTAACGCACCAAACGCTTTAATCATACCAGATACAGTTCCTAATAATCCTCCTAATGTACCTAAAGATACTAAAGTAGAGATAATAGTCATGTTTTTCTCTAACATTGGCATTTCTAATGAAGTTGCCTCTTCAATTTCTTTGTGGATTACTTCAGAAGCTTCTTCACTGTTGAATCCTTCTTTTTTAACATCTTGGTATTTTACCAAAGCAGATTTAATTGCGTTTGCAACTGAACCTTGTTGTTTATCGCAAGAAGCGATAGCAGCTTCGATGTTTCCTTCTTTAATACTTCCTTGAACGCTTTTCATGAATTTGTCAAGGTTAGTTTTTCCAGCAGCTTTACCAATAACAATAAATCTTTCGATAGAAAAAACAACAACCATTAAAAACATACCTAATAATACTGGTACGATGAAACCTCCTTTATATACTTGACCTAATGTATTGATTGGATGTCCTGTTTCTGGATTACCTCCTTCGAAGTTAGCAGAATCCCCCATGATTACTTTCCAAATAAACACCCCTACTAAGATACACGCTACAATAATGATTCCTGTGATCATTCCTCCGCCATTTGAAGTGCTTTCTTTTTTAACTTTAACGTTTGCCATTTTTTTTAATTTTAATAGTTTTAAATAATTTTTATTTTTTAGTTATATTTAACTTGTAGAGGAGCAAATTTATACGTTTAGTTTAAATAAAAAAACTTTTTTTAATTTAATTGACCGAAATTTAACTTCGATTTAAAAAATATCTCATTAAATTGGCGGCGTCATTTTTTAAATAAAACAAAAAAAAGGACGATAATTAGAAAAATTACAACGTTTTAGTAAATATTCAAAGATTCCTTTGATATCTTCTTAAAAAGCTGCGAATTTTTTTTTTATTAAATTTTCAATCAAAAAAAGCTTTTTCTTACTAAAAAAAACCATATAAAAAGTATCCAAAAACAAAGCAATACTCATATAACAATCTAAATTACAAATAAAAACATGAATAAAAAAGAGAATTTTATTGCAGATATAAATACAGGGTATTCTTCAAAGGGAGACAGCATCATACTTGGAGGCGCAATGCTTGACGGTGAGCCAATTGCGGAAGCACATGTCAAAATTCCGCTGAAAACTTTAAATCGCCATGGATTAATTGCTGGTGCAACTGGAACCGGAAAAACCAAAACAATCCAGGTTTTTTCGGAGCAACTTTCTAATGCCGGAATTCCTGTATTAATGATGGACATTAAAGGAGATTTTAGCGGTATAGCCAAAGAAGGTAAAGAGGAGGGTTTTATTACAGAACGTCATGCTAAAATAAATGTACCTTATAATGTAGCTGCTTTTCCTGTTGAATTAATGTCTTTGTCTAAACAGAATGGAGTTCGTCTACGTGCTACAGTTTCTGAATTTGGCCCTGTACTGTTTTCTCGAATTTTAGACCTAAATGATACGCAGGCTGGAGTTGTAGCGGTTATCTTCAAATATTGCGATGATAAACAAATGCCTTTATTGGATTTAAAGGACATCAAAAAAGTAATTAATTATATTACTGAGGAAGGTAAAGATGAAATTGTTGCTAGTTATGGTAAGATCTCAACTGCCACAACAGGAACCATTCTTAGAAAAATTATAGAATTAGAGCAGCAAGGCGGTGATTTGTTTTTTGGAGAATTGTCTTTTGAAACCGATGATTTAATGCGAATTGATGAAAATGGAAAAGGCTACGTTAATATCATCCGCTTGACGGATATTCAAGATAAGCCTAAATTATTCTCGACTTTCATGTTAAGTCTTTTGGCTGAAATTTATCAGAAAATGCCCGAAAAAGGAGATGCAGAGCAACCAGAATTAGTCATCTTTATTGACGAAGCGCATTTAATTTTTAATGAGGCGAGTAAAGCGCTATTAGAGCAAATCGAAACAATCGTAAAATTAATTCGTTCTAAAGGTGTTGGAATTTATTTTGTTACCCAAAACCCGATGGATGTTCCAAGCGGTGTTTTAGCTCAGTTGGGACTAAAGATTCAGCATGCGCTAAGAGCTTTTACAGCAAATGACCGCCAGGCAATTAAAAAGACAGCCGACAACTACCCTACTTCTCCTTATTATAAGACCGATGAATTGTTAACGAGTTTAGGAATTGGAGAGGCTTTAGTTACGGCGCTTAACGAAAAAGGTATTCCGACTCCGCTTGTTGCGACCATGATGCGAGCGCCAATGAGCAGAATGGATGTTTTATCTCAATCTGAAATTGATGAAATAAACGGCAAATCGAAACTAGTTAAAAAATATGCCGAAGAAATTGACCGCGAAAGTGCTTTTGAAATTTTAAACAAAAAACTGGCAGAAGCGACAGAAGCTGCAGCACAACAAGAAGCACAAGCTCCCACTAAATCTTCAAAAACAGGACCAAGCACTACAGAAGTTGTTACAAAGTCTGTTTTGAAAGTCGTAACTAGCGCTACTTTTATAAGAGGTGTTTTTGGTGTCTTGACTAAAATCTTTAAAAAATAAAAAAACTAAACCAACTTACAATATAAAACCCGACAAATTCTTGAAAATCTGTCGGGTTTATTATTATGTGTAAAGATTATATTTACGTATATAAATAGGTATAAAAACTTAAGCCTGCTCTAATAATGCTAAAATCTTGTTTTCAACTTCTGGGCTGTTCCAGATGTTCTCTATATTTTCCATTCTAAGAACCTCTTCCATAATTCCGTTTTGATAGTCTCCTATTGCCAAAGCTTCAGCATATGGACGATCACTAAAAGTAACACGGCTATAAAGCGGAATCCATTTGTCTGGATGTTTGTCTGAAAAGACTTTTTCTATTTTCTTTTGCAGTAAGAATTTTTCATCTGCTGTTTTGGTACTCATTTCTAAGAAATTTCGATAGGAAAGTTCTGCAATGGCATCTGCATTTGGTTTTCTTGAGATCTGATATTCTGCAAATATTTTTTTCCAATCGTCTTGGTACTTTTCAATCATTTCGCTCAAAACGGTGATATCTTCAAACCCAGCATTCATTCCTTGTCCGTAAAATGGAACTATGGCATGACAAGCATCTCCAATTAAGGCAATTTTATTTTCGTAAGTCCACGGAAAACATTTCATAGTAACCAAAGTACTGGTTGGATTTTTAAAGAAATCATTTGCCAGTTCTGGAATTACTTCAATCGAGTCTGGAAAATTTTTCTCGAAGAAATCTTCGACCATTTTACGGTCTATCAATGATTCAAATGAGTTTTTGCCTTCAAAAGGCATAAACAAAGTACAAGTAAAACTTCCATCAAGATTTGGAAGCGCAATTAACATGTACTCGCCTCGTGGCCAAATATGAAATGAGTTTTTATCTAATTTATGTGTTCCGTCTGGATTTGCTGGAATATTTAGTTCTTTATATCCCATATTCAAAAATTCCTGAGAATAATTGAACATGCTCTGGCGCTGCATTCTGTGACGAATTCTAGAGAAAGCGCCATCGGCACCAAAAACCATATCGAACTTTCTTTCTTCCCACTCGCCTCTTTCGCTTTCGCCAATATGAAGTGTAGCATCGTTTAAAGTAACGTCCCAAACTTTCTGTTCAAAATGAAATTCTGCTCCAGCTTCTTCAGCAAGATCGATCATTTTTCTGTTTAATTTTCCTCTTGAAATAGAATATATAGATTCTCCTTCTTGACCGTAATTCTGAAAATTTAGTTTGTCTACCAAGTGAATGGCACGTTTATCCATCGGAATTGCAATTTCTCGAACTGAATCGCCAACACCAACTGCATCCAAAGCTTTCCAGCCACGGTTGGACATTGCTAAATTAATAGAACGTCCAGAAAAATTTATTTTTCGGATATCTGGACTACGGTCATAGACATGAACAGAGTGACCAGCTTTTTTAAGATAAATTGCCAGTAACGATCCTACAAGTCCAGAACCAACAACAGCAATTTTTAAAGATGTTTGCATCGAGGGAAAATCTAATATTGGGTCGTAAAAATAACTAATAATTATACATGAGCCTTAAAATAAATGAACAAATTGTTTGTAAATAGTGATTCACAAAGATTATCCTCTTTTTTGATATTTTAAAAATATAACAAATTGTTATTTTATTGGATTTATTCGCAAAAATTAAACAACTAATTTTGCTTTCGATTTAATTCATTCCATAAAAAACAAAATTCATGAACAGCGAAATTATCCAATCGGAGATTATTTTAGAAAACGAGAAAGTGCTTTTGATTCCTTTTGAAAACGAAAGAAATATAGAACTCAAAGAAATTATATTTGACGACGAAATCTGGAAATATATGGGAATGTACGTTCGAAACGATCAAGATTTCGAAAATTATATAAAAAGCACATTAAAACAGAAAGCAGACGGCATTTGTTATCCATTTTTAATAATTGACAAAGCGACTAACAAAGTTGCAGGAAGTACACGTTACGGTTACTTAAATCACGCTAGTCAAAAATGTGAGATTGGCTGGACTTGGTACGGAAAAGCATTTCAAGGAACAGGATTAAATCAAGCTTGTAAATTTGAATTGCTAAATTTTGGTTTCGAACAAATTCAATTTAGAAGAATACAATTCAGCGCCGATCTTGAAAATATAAGATCGCAAAAAGCTATTGAAAAACTGGGCGCTGTAAAAGAAGGCATTTTCAGAAACAATTACGTCGATTCTGAGGGAAAGAGTAAAGATGACGTTTATTTTAGTATTATTTCTGAAGAATGGGAAAATACTAAAGAAGAGTATTTTTTACAATTTATTTAAAACTTAGACAAAAAACAGAGCCGATTCTTAAAAACCGGCTCTGTTTTGAATTAATTAACCTTTTCTATATCATTTAACTTCCAAGATTGATCATACAATTCTTTGGTTGGACCATAGAATCTTGCGAGTATTTCAAAATCTCCTTTCGGATCTGTCGGAATCCAATTGCTTTCACCTTCCGCGGGTGGTTTTGGCCCAAAATACAGCGTTACGGCCCCATCACTATTCTTTTTAATGCCAGGCGTTTGAGACGATCGCCCTGCCCATTTAGCCTCTCTAATAAATGTATGGGTCTCTCTATTATAAACTGTCATTGACCAATATTGTTTTACGGGAACATTTGCTGGCACTGTTACACGATATGAAGTATTACCATTTAGTACATTGCCGTCTTTATCTTTAATAGCCATAAGATAATATTGAGATTCTCCTATATGTTTTGCACTAAAAAACGCAATCATATAACAAACTGCTCGGTTATCAATCGGATAAATTTCTTTTATTTGATAAGAACTTTTTACACTCTTTATGTTTTCTTCATCTGCAGGAAAAAACCAATTAGTACCTTCATAAAAGGGCTTATTACCTTCGTAATTAGAAATGAGCCAATCTCTAGCTTCATTTACAGCTGCTTTAAATATTTCCTTGGTTTTTGCATCTGGAGCAAAACTTTTTCCCCTGCTAATTCCTATAGTTCTTAGCGGATCAATCATGGCTCTGTCACGCTCCAAAAAAGGTTCTTCCTGCACAATTTCATTTAGTGATGCATAAAAGCTCTCATCGTACTTAATAGAAGAATCATAAATTGTTTTTGTAGCATCTACAAATATTGTTTCTGGAATATTTGAAGCTTCAGAATAAGGATATAATTTTACTCTTTTACTATATTCAACTGCTGCTTTTACATCTATAGGGCTTCCGCTCTTTAGCACAGAACGCAAAAGCGCATAACCGCGATAAGTATCAGACTGCATTACAAAGTAACCAGAAGGAATTTTTGCTTTATCATAACCTGGAGGCAGAATAATATATTTTCCTCCTTTTCCTTTATCCATTCCTCCAGGACCAACATCTTCAATTGCCGCCTGCCAGCAATTCATAACACTTCCGTTAAAAACCCCATTATCAGCAGGAGGAATTTCAAGTACAACAGGTCCTTTTTCGGTATTAAAAAAAGGCATTAAATAAATAACATCAGGATTTGGAGTCAATGTCTGGTTTTTCCAGTTAAGCAGACCAGGCCAGTACACAATTTGATTATAAGAACCATTAATCTTTTCCAGCTCTTTGTACATTAACTGGAAATTGACTGCAGGAATTCCCCAAATTGCAGCGTCAACAGCTCTCTGATATAGTATTTTATCTTTAATATTATCAGCATGAAATTCAGTTTTCTGAGACTTGCCAATATTTTTATCCGCGTTGGTTTCGGACGTATTTTCCTTTTTACAAGCTGTTGAAAAGAGCAGTAAAGAAAACAAACAAGGAATGATTTTTTTCATAATAATTAAATTTAAACTTAAATTAGGGACAAAACTCCAATCAAATTTAAATCTAGTCCATACAATATTAGCTACTTACACTCTTCAAATAGGTTTCAAGTTATAAAATGAAACCTATTTTTTTATGGGCATTCATTTTTACTTCATCCTATTTTTAGCCTAAATTTGAAATCAAATTGGCAAATCAAACTTAAAATGCAATTATATTCAGAACATTACGTCAGTCCTAAAGCAGAACGATTTGTCAATAAAATTTGGTGTCTCAATAACAGCATCGGCGAAAGCCTGATTGAAAATAAACTGGTTTTGCCAAATGGCTGTTTTAATTTGGCAATTGTGAGCGGAAATGCAATCGAAGTTCATACGAGTAAAAACAAATACGAAATGAATGAAGACATTTATTTCTGCTCTCAAATGACTAATAAAGTGCTCGTTAATATTCAGCCGAAAACAAAAGTTACTATAATCCAGTTGCATACTTGGACGCTTTCTCTGTTTCCTAAGTACGATTTGAGCAATTTTACAGATTCGATTATTAAAATTAATTCAGCCGAATTGCCTTTTAAAGTGGAGATTAAATCTGATATTGAAATACTATTAAAAACAATTAATGCTTATTTTGAAGCATTAGCAGATTCGCATCAAAATATAATTGAAAAAATCTGTGAAATTATACGACTTCGCGAAGATGAAATTTCGGTTTCTGAAATAGGAAAGTTGTTGAATTCTTCACAACGTTTACTTCAAATAAAATTTAAAACCGCGACTGGACTTACGATAAAAAAATACATTCAGATTTTAAAATTCAGAAAATCGGTCGATCAAATGCTGAACGCCGATTTAGAGAAAATGAGTTTAACCGAAATTGCACTTTATAATAAATATTTCGATCAATCGCATTTTATCAGAAAGTTTAAAGATGTGACCAAAACAACTCCAAAAATGTTCAATCCTGATTTGTATTTTCTTTCGCAAAAAAGATAAAATTTCGCTTTTATACAATTTTGGTACTTTTGATTGAAGTATTCTTGCAGAATCAATAATCGTCAATCAATCATCAAAATGAAAATTATCAATCCCTTTTTGTTTCAATTAAAAAGTATTTTAGTTGGAATTTTACTCTTTCAAATACAAATTGGTTTTTCTCAAGAAGAAAAAACCTCTACTTTGTATAAAACTATTATGTCAAAAGACAGTCTTTTATTTGATATTGGTTTTAATACTTGCGATATAAAACAATTCGAAAATTTATATACTGAAGATTTCGAGTTTTATCATGACAAAGACAGCGTTTCGGATAAAGCGAGGTTTTTAAAGACTTTTAAAAGTGGTATTTGTTCTCCAACTAGAAAATATAATTATCGCAGAGAACTAATTTCTGGGAGTACCGAAATTTATCCATTATTTAAAAATGGCATTTTATACGGCGCGATTCAAATGGGAACGCATCGCTTTTATGAAACTTCTGCTGGTAATCCAGAACAAGCAGGAAGCTTTGCCAAATTCACGCATCTTTGGCTTTTAAAAAATAAAGAGTGGAAATTGGCAAGATCGCTAAGCTACAATCATCAAATGACTAGTTCTACGGCGGGCTTATCTGATCTTTTTGACAATGATCAAGTAACGGAAAAATGGTTAAAAGAAAATAATGTTTCTGCTTTAGGAATTGGAATTATTTCGGATGGAAAACTGAAGCAAATAAAAACTTTTGGTAATCTGAAACGAAATGTTCCCGCGCCTTATAACACGATTTGGAATGTTGCTTCGCTAACCAAACCAGTAACTGCAATTGTTGCTTTGAAATTGGTTTCGCAAGGAAAATGGAATTTAGACGAACCGCTTGATCAATATTGGATTGATCCAGATATAGCTAAAAATCCTAATCATAAATTATTAACGACAAGAATTATTTTAAGCCATCAAACTGGTTTTCCGAATTGGAGGGATTTTAATGAATCTAAAAAATTAGATTTCAAATTTAAACCTGGAACGCAATACCAATATTCTGGAGAAGGTTTTGAATATCTGCGAAAGGCATTAGAGAAAAAATTTCACAAAACATTAGATCAATTGGCTTCAGAATTAGTTTTAGTTCCTTTAAAGATGAACGATTCTCAATTCATATGGAATGATAAAATTGATCTTTCGAGATATGCCGTTAATTATGACAAAGACGGTAATGCTTACGATCCGACTAAAAATAAAACCGCAAGCGCTGCAGACGATTTTTTGACTACAGTTGAAGATTACGGCAGATTTTTATCTAGTGTAATGAACAGCGAAGGATTAAGCAAAAAGGTTTTTGACGATATGATTTCGCATCAAGTCCAGACGAAAAAAAACAAATATTTTGGTTTGGGTTTTGAAATCTATGATTTAGGAAACGAAAATTATGCGCTTTCTCACAGCGGAGCCGATAAAGGCGTTCAAACTATTGTTTTTATGCTTCCAAAAACGAAACAAGGTTTAATCATTTTTACCAATGTTGATGATGGCTACAAAGTTTATGAAAATATAGTTGTTCATTATTTAGGAGAAAACGGCAGAAAAATAGTCGATATCGAAACCAAATAATGGCTATCGCCATCAGATATTAACTTTAATCTGAATAACATGTCCAAATTATTTATCCTTTTATTAGTATACATAAGTAAAATTTTAACTGCTTAATAGCACTAAAAATATTTGTTAGTTATGAGCATAGGCCTACTTTTTAAGTAAAAGGTCTGTGCTCTACTTTTTTATATTCGAAAAAAAATAAAAATTTTGAGTTAATCTTGAAACCAAATCGCAAATCAATCGTCTAACCTTTTAGAACATCTGTTTATTTCATTCAAGAAGTTTCAATCATCAATCAAAAACAAATTTCATTAATCTAAACCATAATCAATCCACTATGAAAAAATCAATCAAACTTATTGTGCTTTTTGTCGCTTTTCAGCTTTCGTCATTTAGCACATTTGCTCAAGATAAAGCACAGCAAATCGAACAACTTTTAAACAAATACAACGAATACGGACAATTTAACGGTTCGGCTTTGGTGGCAGAAAACGGAAAAGTAATTTTCAAAAAAGGTTTTGGTTCTGCCAATATGGAATGGAATATTCCGAATCAGTCTGATACCAAATTCCGATTGGGTTCTATCAGCAAACAGTTTACTGCTCTTTTAATCGTAAAATTGGCAGAAGAGGGAAAAATAAAACTAGATGTGCCTATTACCACTTATCTTCCAGATTATCCAAAAGAAAACGGAGATAAAATCACCATTCATCATTTATTGACACATACGTCTGGAATTCCAAATTATACCAGTGCGCCTAACTTCTTTAAAGATAAAGCAAGAAATCCTTATGCTCCAGAAGCTTTTGTAAAGACATTTTCTAGTTTGCCACTTGAATTCACTCCAGGCGAAAAATTTAATTACAGTAATTCGGGTTATTTTTTATTGGGGTACATTATAGAAAAAATTACAGGCAAAACATATGAGCAGAATTTACAAGAAACTATTTTCACTCCTTTAAAAATGGTTAACTCCGGTTACGATCACAGTGACATAATTCTAAAAAACAGAGCTGCTGGTTATGAAAAAGAAGGAAAGAAAATTGTAAATGCGGCCTATATTGATATGAGTATTCCTTACGCTGCAGGATCTTTGTATTCTACTGTAGAAGATTTGTATTTGTGGGATCAGGCGCTTTATACCAATAAATTGCTTTCTGAAAAATCTATGGAATCTTTGTTCAAACCTTACATTAAAGCATGGAATGGTTTTTACGCATACGGATGGTCAACTTACGAAGTGCCAAACGGAAATGATAAATTATCTGTTATTGAACACGGTGGCGGTATCAACGGATTTAATACTATTATTTCTCGCATTCCGAAAGATAAAAATCTTGTGGTTTTATTGAATAATACTGGAGGAACTGTTTTGGGAGAAATGAATACTGCAATACGTTCAATATTATACAATCAGCCTTTTAA
The DNA here is from genome assembly GCF_042654045.1 of Flavobacterium chungangensis. Lineage (NCBI taxonomy): Bacteria > Pseudomonadati > Bacteroidota > Flavobacteriia > Flavobacteriales > Flavobacteriaceae > Flavobacterium > Flavobacterium chungangensis. The sequence goes on along the minus strand of NZ_JBHSFY010000021.1, from coordinate 45,786 downwards.
CCAGCCAAAAAAATCACTGGCTCTTGATTTATTAGATGTTTATAACGAAAAAGGTGCAGTAGCAGGAACAGAAACTTACAAAAAACTAAAAAACGATCCAACTTATGCCATTAAAGAAGGTGACATGAATAGAGTTGGATATCAATTACTTCAAACAGGAAAAAAGAAAGAAGCTATCGAAGTTTTCAAAATCAACGTTGATACTTTCCCAAAATCTGGAAATGTTTATGATAGTTTAGGTGAAGCTTATTTGGCTGATGGAGATAAAAAACTGGCCATTGCTAACTACAAGAAATCGGTGGAATTGGATCCTACAAATGAAGGTGGAAAAAAAGTTTTAGAAGAACTTTCTAAAAAATAAAGACAGCGTATTCTAGATTAAATTCTTACAATGGCTCCGATACAATAGCTCTAAAAGTTGTTGTATCGGCGTTTTTTGTTACAACTTGGGACATTCGAAATTGGGAAATTATTTTTTAAAAATAGTATTTTAGCCTCACCCAAAATAATTGAATAACCTATGAAAAATTTAAACCAAAACCATTTTCTGGTTGCGTTGCTTTGTCTTTTTATTTCTTCTAAATCTTTATCTCAAAGCAATCAGCCATTGATGCCTAGTCAGCAGAACAAAATCATAATCGATAAAATTGTTGAAGCAACTCGGTATAAAAACTATGTTATTGATTTTTGTCTTTCAAAAATAAATGAAGCAACAGCAAAAGAAGGTTGGAATGACCAAAAGGCAATGGAAATTACCCAAAGTATTAACTACAAAAATTTTAGAGATGCGATTTACAACAGTTTTGTTGTATTTGACGAAGTTGAATTAGAAACCTTATTAAAAGCCTATGAAAAAGACCCAACTTATCAAACACAAAATGTGATGACCAACAATAAAGTTCTGATTAATAATTTGAACATTTTTGCAAATGATATTGTGCTTGGGAAGTATATTTCTAAGTAAGGTTTAGAGTTAAAGTTACAAAGGGACAAATGTTCAAAGTGTTTTTGATTCACAACATCTTTTTCATTTTTTACATGCAAATTAATTAAACATAGCCCGTGGTTTCAAACACGGGGATGCAATATTATCATACCTCGTATTGTGTTCCCGTGGTTGAAACCACGGGCTATATTTGAAGATAGGAATTAAATTAACTTATAGTTTGTTATTTCTCAAATCACAAAAATGCACAAACCAACTTCATTATATTTTTTTTATCAAAGTTCCTTACACTCTAAGTTCTATACTATGACAAAGGTTGCAACTTGAAACCTGAAACTTAAAACCTAAAACAAAAAAGCTACTTCTTAGGTTTCAAAATCAGTTTGGTCGAAGTCTTTATAATCTCTTCTTTATTCAATTTCATTTTTCTAAACTTTCCTGCGTTGTACATTTCGGCTTGATCGTCGTAGTGTTTACTGAAAGGATTTCCAGATTGTCCTGTTGGTAAAATACTCCAGCTGTTTTCTATATCTGCAAAATCGACAATTCTTCTTGTTGAAGGTCCGCCTTTCGTGTAATATTTTCCTTCATCATTAAATCCGAAGAATAAATTATTGATTACCTCATTTGAACCTGGAGAATTAAAAGGTCCCACATTAAACAATCCGCGAAGCGCTTTGACTTTTCCTAGCGGATGTTCGTGTTCTACCGTATGTACTTTTCCCCAATTCCATTCTGAAACATTTTCTCCCAGCTGATTCTGCAAAGCAATAACAGCATCATGAAAAGATTTTGAAACAACGTCTGTTCTAGTTTCTTTTACATTTTTTGTTTTGATATTATCCCACCAAACCGAATTTTCATTTTTTATCTGATTGGCAATAACTTGTTTTCCTAAAGAAATTCCTAGAAATAAATTGAAGTTGTCTTTACCCATTTCGTCTTCAAACGTATTTTTCAAATACAAGTAAATCCATTTGTTGTAAATAGTTGGCGCAACATCTTCAATATTTGTTGTTCCTTTCCAAGATTTTAAAACGTTTAAAACTTGCTTCTCATTATTAGAAAGTGGCTTATTATCTAAACTTGCTATTAAATTTTTGGAAACTTCAACTGAAACATCTGAAGTATTATCATAAATCATTTTACTGATAGCTTCTTTATCCCAATCTGATTTGGCATCTAAAATCCCAGAAATTCTTTTGGCGCGATCTTCTGGCAAATAATATCCTGGATATAAATAACCATTATCTATAGCTTCCGGCTGATTATTGGCAGAATAAACATATCCCCATTCTGGATTTTCAGCCGACGGGTTTTGCTCGAAATCTAGAAATCTGGTAATATCATCTTTTCCGCTTGAACCGTCTAAAATTAAATGCGTGTTAACGCCTTCATTATGTCGGTACAATTTCCCGCTCGCCCACCAAGCCACATTTCCTTTAGCATCGCCATACATAACGTTTAATCCTGGCGCTGCAATTAAAGAAACTGCCTTTTTAAAGTCAGTAGTGTTTTTGGCATGCGAAAGTCCATAAGCCGCGTCTAGAATCTGGATTGGCTCTCTGGTATAAGTCCAAGACATTGCAATTGGATTTTTCTTTTCTAAACGATCTATAAAATCATTCATAACGGGACCATGACGCGTAATCTTAACTGTCAAGACAACATCTGAAGAATCTTTTACTTTTATTGTTTTTTTTCTGATTTCGTATTTACTGAAACCTGTTGGGGTCTGATATTGAGAAGCATCGTCTGCTTTATTTTTTTCTTGGTAAAAATCGATATCATCATTTTCAAACATCGTTAAACCATAGGCATAATCTCTGTTATGTGCCAAAAGCGGAAAAGGAGTTCCAGCCAAATAACACCCATACAATTCCTGTTTTGGCGTTACAATATGTGCTTCGTACCAAGTTGCAGGTTGTGAAAATCCGATATGCGGATCATTTGCAAAAATAACTTTTCCTGTTTTCGATTTATGTGGCCCAACAACCCAGCTGTTGCTTCCAACAAATGGCGGAATCGGAGACTGATCCAGCATTGCTGTTATAGATTTTGAAATCTCGGTATATTCTTCAGTCTTCTCTTTTGAGATTTTAATTTTCGTATTATTGAATTCTCCTTCAATACCTAAATCTTTCAAATAAGCGACACCATATTTATTTTTAATATCAGTTAACAAAGGATCTGTTTTCTGCGCCATGGCAAAACTGAAAGACATGTAGCCAAAAATATTATAAACGTCTTTTATGGTGAACTTTTGTTTTTTTACACCAACCAAAGTAAATTCTATCGGCGTAGCGCCCTCCTCCAGATATTGATTAATTCCATCCAGATAAGCTTGAGTTAGTTTATAACTTTCGCTGTTTTTATCCAATTTGGCAATGGCTTTCGCTGAAGCTTCTTCGATTCCAATTCCAGCAAAAAATTTATCATTTTTAAGCGCAACACCTCCAAAGATTTCAGACAAACGTCCAGGCGCAATTCGGCGTAACAATTCCATCTGCCATAATCTTTCCTGCGCGTGTACATAACCAAGTGCAGTCATGGCATCTTTTTCAGAATCTGCATAAATATGAGGTATTCCAAAATCATCAAAATAGACTGTGGTTTCCTTTTCCAAATTATTTAATTGTACTGAGCCTTCATATTTTGGTTTTAGATGAAAAATATAAGCGCACAAACCAATCGCAAGAATTACAATAACCACCAATAATGTCAGCAGGATTTTTTTAATTATTCTCATATTCTAAAAAAGGATGAAATTCGTAATAATGTAACTTTTCTTCAAAATCTTATAAGAGACAACAGTCTTTAAAAGTCTAAATTTATGTATTTAAAATTAATCCTATAAATGTCTGTATATAAAAAAATAGCGATTGTCGTAATTTCTCTTCTTGCACTTGTAATTCTTGCCAACATCGGGCTGAATTACTGGATCAAAAAACAGCTTCCCATCATTATTCACGAAAAAAATAAAACTGCATATAATATTAATTATGAAAAAATAGAAGTTTCTCTTTTTTCCAGAAATATTAATGCACAGACTTTATTGGTAAGCCCTAAAAATGAGCCAAAAGACAGTAAAAATGGGCTTTTCGCCAAAATTGAGTCTATTACGATTAAACATTTTAATATTTGGGACTTAGCGTTTCGCGACATTATTCAAGCCGAAAGTATTATTATCAATAAACCGCGAGTCATTTTATATAAAAAAGGCGAGAAACTGATCAACAACAGCAAAAGTATTAGAACCGAAATTGTAGATCCTTTTCGTAAAATTATAGCCGTTTCCAATATTTACCTGAACGATGGAACGGTCGATGTGGTTTCTCTCGATACGGAAAAGCCGATTTTCAGCATTAAAAAAATTCTTTTAAAACTGGAAGGCATATTAATTACTGATGCCACTTTAAAAGAAAAAATTCCGCTTCAATATAAAAGCTATGCTTTGGTTTGTGACAGTTTATTTTACAGACCAAATGGTTTCTATCATATCAACATTGGAAAAATAAGTACTGAAAAGAATTTTTTAAAGATTAATAATTTCTCTAATCTTCCTCAGTTTAGCCGAAGAGAATTTACAAAACGCCTTGAAAAAGAAAAGGATATTTATAATTTAAAATTTGACTCGGCGCAAGTTGAAAAAATGGATTGGGGTTTCAAAAACGACCGTTTTTATTTCAAAGCCAATTCGCTGGTGATTAATCATTTTGATGCTAATATTTACCGCGGAAAAACGGTAAAAGACGATCCAAGCAAAAAATATCTTTACAATCATTTATTGCGAAATCTAAAATTCCCTCTTCAAATTGATACTTTGCAAGTTCTTAAATCGAAATTGGTTTATGAAGAAGAACTTGATTTTGCTAAAGGGCCAGGAATGCTAACTTTTGACAAATTCAATTTACAAGCCACGAATCTGCGAAGCGGTTTTGGTCTGAAAAAAACGGATGATGTAAAAATTAAAGTCAAATGTATTTTCATGAAGAATTCTCCGCTTGATGTAGATTGGCGTTTTAATGTTTTAGACAAAAGTGACGGATTTCATATTCAAGGTGTGATTTCAAATTTTGATGTTGGAGCTATGACAAGATTCACTAAACCTTACATCAACAGTACTTTTACCGGAACTTTCAATAGATACCGCTTTAATTTCTACGGAAACGACAACGGATCGAAAGGAAATGCTTCATTGGATTATGAAGATCTGAAAGTAAAATTATACCAAAAGAAAAATCCTGAAAAAGAAGCCAAACTCAAAACGGCAGTTGCTAATTTATTAGTCAAAAACGATTCGAAAGAAAAACCCAAATCCGCTGAAGTCGAGGTAGAACGTCTTCAAGACAGATCGTTCTACAATCTTTTGTGGAGAAGCATTGCAGAATCATTGAAGAAGATTTTGATTTAGTTTTTTATGCCACGACTCGAGCGACAGCGAATAGGCGAAGCAATTCACTAATTATTTTTTCAATCTTTCTGGCAACATAGCCTGCGGTTTCAACCGCAGGAACGCAACAAATTTCTACAAAAATTTTCCTCAACGCATTTCTATAACACATTCTCACAATACATTCCCCGCGGTTGAAACCGCGGGCTATATTTTTTTACAATTCGTAGAAATATTTTTAATCTAATCATTTTAAATAAAAACCGTGAATTGCTTCGCCTGTTAGCTGTCGCTAGAGTCGTGGCGCAAAAACTTTACTTACAAACCTGACAATTATCAGCTTTTAGGAAAATTTATTTTTCTTCATTTGTTCCTATTTTAATCCGAATACAAATGACAAAAAATAAACTGCATACTTTTCATATTCCAGTAATGGGATTGGCTTATACTATTGACAGTCCTATTCGAGTAGCGCAGTACGGAATTTCGTCGGTTGTTGCTTTGGCAGACGATGATCTGATTGAGAAGATGCGTAATTTTTACAGCACAAAATTCAATATTCCTTACGAAGAAATCACTCAAAAATTTCACGACTACCGCGCTGAAAGAATTACCTCTTATTTAAATTTAGTCGATAAAATTGTAAAAGAGAAATTCGAAAATTTTAAAACAGAATTGGCAGAAAGCAAAACGGCTTTAGAAAACTTTATGTCGATGCTGCCGAATACTTCTGATATTAAAAAAGGATTTCATAATTTATTGGATGACGGAATTGCTTTTAAAGAAAACATCCAAAATTATATCGAAACCAATCTTTTTCCAGGAGAAATCGACGTTAACATTATGACCAAATTGGACAAAGATAATTTTGTCAAAAACGAACAGCTTCCAATTGAGTTCAATGATGCTCATGCTGCGTTGAGAGGTTTTGCCAACAGTAATTTGGAATCTTCTGTCGTTCTTTCTGCTGGAATGAATCCGAGATTATTTGGTTACTTCGAAAACTTCAAAGATTTTTTTCCAAATGAAAATAATGAACTGAAAAAGAAAATTATCTTAAAAGTAAGTGATTTTAGATCGGCTATGATTCAAGGAAATTTCTTGGCAAAAAAAGGTCTTTGGGTTTCAGAATATCGAATTGAATCGGGATTAAACTGCGGCGGACATGCCTTTGCAACCGACGGACTCTTATTGGGCACGATTTTAGAAGAATTTAAGCAGAAAAAAGAACAATTGGTACAATCGGCCCACGATTTAATGATTAAGGCTTTACAGGCAAAAAATCAGCCTATTCCAGAAAATCCTTTAGAATTAAAAATTACGGTTCAGGGCGGTGTTGGAACTGCAGCAGAACATGAGTTTTTATTAGACGAATATAACGTTGATTCTGTAGGTTGGGGTTCGCCATTTTTATTGGTTCCCGAAGCGACATCTGTCGATAAAGAAACTCGTAATTTATTGATGAATGCCAAAGAAGATGATTTTTATTTAAGTAATATTTCTCCTTTGGGAGTTCCTTTTAATACTTTGAAAGGAACTACTAATGAATTTTTAAAGCAAAAACGAATTCATGAAAACAAAGCCGGAAGTTCTTGTCCGAAGAAATTTTTAGCTTTAAGCAAAGAATACGACCCTCACGGAATTTGTACGGCTTCAAAAAAATATCAGGATATTAAACTGGAAGAATTAGAAGCAAAAAAAGATACGATATCTATTGATGAATTTGAGAAAAGCAAAATCAAAATCACCGAAAAATCATGTCTTTGTGTTGGTCTGGCCAATGCTTCTTATCTAGAAAATGACATTAAAATAAAAGGTCAGGCACAAGGCGTAGTAATTTGTCCTGGGCCAAACTTAGCTTATTTTGATCAGGAAGTCTCTTTAAAAGATATGATTCAGCATATTTATCAAGGAAAATCAATCATTAGAACTGAGCGCCCAAACTTGTTTATAAAAGAGCTTAAAATGTATATTACGTATTTTAGCAATGAAATACAATCTATTTCTGGAGAACTTACAGCCGCTCAGCTTAAAAAATGGAATTCTTTTAAATCTAATCTGTTAGATGGAATTGAATATTATAAAAATTTATTTGAATCGACGTCAGTCTTTAAGGGTCATCTTGATCAACTCGATTCTTGTAAATCAGAATTAGTTGGTATTAAAATTCCCGTTTCAGAGTTGGTTTAAAATTGAAAACCCCAAATTAGATACTAATTTGGGGTTTGTTTTTTATTTATAGAATAACTATTCTTTCTTTTTGTTTTTACTGTCAATAACAGCTCCTGTTCCAGTTCCTAATGCCGCTCCCGCTAAACCACCAATAACAGCTCCTTCGCCTTTTTTCTTACTGACAATTGCACCAGTTGCAGCACCTACTCCAGCACCAATTACAGCACCCTTAGCAGTTGCACTCCAACCTTTCTTTTTTGCTGGTGCAGCAGCTGTTGTTGTAGCAGCGGCTTGTTGATGCACTACGACAACTTTCTCCTTTTGAGCTTCGATCTTTTCCTCGTTTAATTTCGCCATTTCAGTCTTCATCGAATCGATAACACGCTGTTTGTTAATCTCAACTTTCATTGAATCAATGCTGGCTTGTTTAGCTTTATTTATATCTTCTTTGTTTTGTTGTTGACAAGAAGTTAAAAATAATACGGTCAATAAAATATATAAGCCTTTCATGATTATAAGTTTTAAAAAAATTATACATCACAAAGTACTTAATATCTGCTATAATAATTATTACAGAATTTTTTGAAAAGTTTATAAGATTTGAAGTTTTTGATGTTTCTCGCTACGTTTTATTTTTCAAGCTGAATGAAATTAATCTCGCAAAGTCGCTAAGACGCAAAGATTTATTCTCATTTTTTGTCATTTCGAGGAACGAGAAATCGCACTACAAACTCTACAAAGATTGGCTACCTACTTTGCGGAATAACTAGTGCGATTTCTCGTTCCTCGAAATGACAAATGGTACGCTTAATTATTTCTTTTTAAATAAAAAACTTTGCGTCTTAGCGCCTTTGCGAAATTATTTTTTACTTCCCTAAAATTCCTTTTTTCAGAATTTGTCCAAAGTCATACATATCTTCATAAGAGCAATATAACGGAACTGGTGCTAAACGAATAACGTTTGGTTCGCGCCAATCTGTAATGACACCGTTTTTCATTAAATAATCAAACAAGGCTCTTCCTTCTCCGTGAAGGAAAACAGATAATTGTGAAGCTCTTTCTTCTGGGTTAGAAGGTGTAATAATTTCGAAGGTACTTTCTACTTCTTTATCAATTTCATGAAGAATAAATTCCAAGTAAGAAGTAATATGATCGCGTTTTGCAATTAAAGTATCCATTCCAACCTCAGCAAACATTTCTACAGAAGCCAAATAGGGCGCTAAAGATAAAACTGGAAGATTACTAATCTGCCATCCATCTGCTCCGTGTACCGGATCAAAGTTTGGCTCCATTTTAAAACGACGCTCTTTGTTGTGTCCCCACCATCCTGCAAATCTTGGCAAGTCTGAATTATGATGTTTTTCGTGAACAAAACAACCCGAAGCATTTCCTGGGCCTGAATTCATATATTTATAACTGCACCAAGCAGCAAAATCTACATTCCAATCATGAAGTTCTAATTTGATATTTCCTGCAGCGTGTGCCAAATCCCATCCTACTTTTGCTCCTGCTTTTTGTCCTGCGGCTGTAATGGTTTTAATATCGAAAACTTGTCCTGTATAGTAATTTACTCCACCAATTAAAACTAAAGCCAGTTCGTCTCCAACTTCTTCAATTTTTGCTAAAACATCTTCTAAGCGAATATTGTGTTCTCCTTCACGACGTTTGATTTCTACAATTGCATCTTCTGTTCTGTATCCGTGAAAATTGACCTGACTTTGAAACATATATTGATCTGATGGGAAAGCTTTTTCTTCGCAGATAATTTTATAACGCTTCCCTTTTGGCTGGTAAAAAGAAACCATCAGTAAATGAAGATTTACAGTCAAAGTATTCATCACCGTAACTTCTGACGGAAGCGCTCCAACAATTTTACTCAAAGGTTCTGCAAATCTTTCTTGATAATCCCACCAAGGTTTTTCAGCATAAAAATGACCTTCAACAGCCAAATTTGCCCAATCATCCATTATTTCATCAACATAAGCTTTGGTGCGTTTTGGCTGTAATCCTAGGGAATTTCCCGTAAAATAAATTACTCGTTTGTCGTTTACTTTTGGAAAAATAAATTGTTCCTGATAGTGGTTTAGTGTGTCTTTCGAATCTAGCTCTCGTGCAAATTCGCGTGTATTTTGAAAAGTCATTGTGTTTTTGTTTTGTCTGCTAAAATAACAAAAATTGTTTGTTTTGTTTCAGGTTTAAGGTTTCAAGTTAATAGGTGGTGTGTCTTTTAACCGCAAAGTTCGCAAAGGTTTTCTTTACTCAGTTTGTGTTTGCCACGTGCAAAAGAACGCAAAGCTTTGCGAACTTAGCGTTTGTAAACGTTAGCTTAGATAAAAATCCTTGCGAATTTTGCGGTTAAAAGACACAAAGTATATTAGCTTGAAACCTGAAACTTGAAACCATTAAACAACAGAAAACCCGACAGCTTCTAAAAAACTGCCGGGTCTTCTTTATAATATAAATTCTAATTAAAGAATTAACATCGCGTCTCCGTAAGAATAGAATTTATATCCTTCTTTGATCGCTTCATCGTATGCTTTTTTCATTAAATCGTGTCCACAGAAAGCAGAAATCATCATTAATAATGTCGATTTTGGTGTGTGGAAGTTTGTAATCATACAGTTTGCAATACTGAAATCGTGAGGAGGGAAAATAAATTTATTTGTCCATCCTTCGTAAGGATTTAAAGTATTAGCAGAAGAAACAGAACTTTCAATTGCACGCATAGAAGTTGTTCCAACTGCACAAATACGTTTTTTCTTTGCTTTTCCTTCGTTTACAATATCACACGCTTTTTGAGTAATGATCAATTCCTCAGAATCCATTTTGTGTTTAGATAAATCTTCTACCTCAACTGGGTTAAAAGTCCCTAAACCAACGTGTAAAGTTACCTCAGCAAAGTTCACTCCTTTGATTTCTAATTTTTTCAAAAGGTGTTTTGAGAAGTGTAAACCAGCAGTTGGTGCCGCTACAGCTCCTTCTTCTTTTGCATAGATTGTTTGGTATCTTTCAGCATCTTCAGCAGTTACTTCTCTGTTGATGTATTTAGGAATTGGAGTTTCTCCAAGTTCTGTCAATTTGTTTCTGAATTCTTCGTAAGACCCATCGTATAAGAAACGTAATGTTCTACCACGAGAAGTTGTATTGTCGATTACCTCAGCAACTAACGAATCGTCATCACCAAAATAAAGTTTGTTACCAATACGGATTTTTCTAGCTGGATCAACTAAAACATCCCAAAGGCGTTGCTCAGAATTTAATTCTCTTAATAAGAAAACTTCAATTCTAGCTCCAGTTTTTTCTTTGTTTCCGTACAAACGTGCAGGGAAAACTTTTGTATTATTAAGAATTAAAACGTCTCCGTCATCAAAATAGTTGATCACGTCTTTAAACATTTTATGTTCGATAGTGTTTTTTTTACGGTCAATTACCATTAAACGAGATTCATCTCTATTTTCTGCTGGGAATTCAGCCAAAAGTTCTTTCGGTAAATTGAAATTGAAGTGTGATAATTTCATATTTGAATTGTTGATTTTAGAGTGTAGCTTTTAGATTTGTTTATCTAAAAATTTAAATCGGTTGCAAATATACGATTGTGAGATAGGCGTTGTCAAGTGTTTTGACGTTTATTTTCAAAAGTCCTTGATTTTGTGAGGTTTCGAGATGGCTAAAAAATGCTTTTTTTCTACAAAAAACATTTTCAACCTATTATTGTCATTTCGACGAAGGAGAAATCTCTGCAAGTAACTCCATTCCAATAAGCTAATCTTTGTAGAGCTTCTTGCGGAGATTTCTCCTTCGTCGAAATGACAAACTTTGTGAGTACAATCAAATTCACGCATAAAAAAACCTCTGGTTAAAACCAGAGGCTATGATTTATTGAATTTTAATTGAACTTATATCACTTATATGGTTCAAAAAAAATTACAATTCTGTTATTTGAAAGTTTAAAGCTTTTAAATCGTTCCAGAAATCTGGGTATGATTTAGAAACTACTTCGGCATCGTCAATAATAATTGGAACTTTTATTGCCAATGGCGCAAATGCCATTGCCATACGGTGATCGTTGTAAGTTGCAATATGAACATCATGATTTATTTTTTCGGAACGCAATAAAGTCAAGCTATCATTAGTAACAGAAATATTAGCTCCTAATTTTGTAAGCTCAATTCTTAAAGCTTCTAGTCGGTCTGTTTCTTTAATTTTTAAAGTATGAAGTCCTGTTAGATGACATCCAATTCCTAAACCTAAACAAGTAACTACGATAGTTTGAGCGATATCTGGCGTATTGTTCAATTCAAAATTTACATCTTCGTAATTGAATCCAGAAACTTTTCCCAAAGTCATTTTGTTGTTTTGGAAAGTTGTTTTCACTCCCATCTTCTCATAAAGAGAAACCAATTCAGAATCTCCTTGAAGACTGTTTTCTTTATAACTGCTTAAAGTAATTTTAGCCGCATCAGATAAAGCTACAAGGCTAAAGAAATAAGAAGCTGAACTCCAGTCTGACTCTACCACCATCTCTTTAGTTTCAACTGATTCTTTAGGGAATACCTTAATCACATTTCCTTCAAAACTCGTTTTAATATCTAAATCAGCTAACAAAGCCAAAGTCATTTTGATATACGGAATCGAAGTAATTTCTCCTTCTAAAGTCAATTCTAAACCGTTGTCTAATTTTGAAGCGACTAATAAAAGTGCCGAAATATATTGACTGCTTACATTGGCTGCCAAAGTTACTTTTGAATCTGTAACTTTTTTTCCTTTAATTCGAATTGGCGGATATCCTACTTCTTTCTCATATGAAATCTCAACACCCAATTGTGCCAAAGCTTCCACTAAAATTTTAATCGGACGCTCCTGCATTCTGCTAGAACCTGTCAAAACCACTTCTCTACCTTCGTTAACCGAAAAATAAGCAGTAAGAAAACGCATTGCTGTTCCTGCGTGATGAATATCTACAATTTCATCATTTCCCGCTAATGCTTTCTGCATTACTTCGCTGTCGTCTGAGTTGGAAGTATTGGCTAAAGTAATATTTGGAAATAATGCTTTTAATAACAATAAGCGGTTCGTTTCACTTTTAGAACCAGTGATATTTAGTTGCGAATCATCAATAGTGAATATTGAATTCGTGCTTAATTTTAAATTCATTTTTTTAATTGTAAGTTGTGCATTATGAATTAGGAATGATTAGAGACATAATTCAGCCCCGCAATTTACCACTCCACATTCATAATTCAAAATTCAAAACTCATAATTCAAAACTTATGAGCGATATTTCACAATTATTTCAATTTATCATTGTTTTTGTGACGATCTTTATCTCTAACCGATTTTAGATCCATTTTTTTATCGAAAGATGCTTGTAAATCAATTCCTGTTTGGTTGGCTAAACACAGCACAACAAAAACAACATCTGCCAATTCTTCTCCTAAATCTTTGTTTTTATCACTTTCTTTTTCAGATTGTTCTCCATAACGGCGCGCAATGATTCTTGCAACTTCGCCAACTTCTTCTGTCAGCTGTGCCATATTGGTCAATTCGTTAAAGTAGCGAACACCATGTTCTTTTATCCAAGTATCAACAGCTAATTGCGCATTTTTTAAATCCATCTTTTTATATCTTTTTAAGAATTATTTTTTCATTTTGGCTTACGATCATCTTCTGAAAAAACTCTTTTATCATTCCGTAATCCTCAGCTGCAAAAATACTACTGTTGATTTCTTTTTGGCTCACAATTTGAATTTTGTTTTCAGAAACCGAAAAATTTAAAATAAAAGACATCAGCTTGTCCTCTGAAGATATTCTAAATGGTTTAGGAAGTGATTCTACAATATATCCCTGCGGAATTTCAATATTCAAATTAAATTTTTCTATGTTTTTATATCCAAAATAAACTGGCATTTGTCTTTTTTCCTGATTGAACGGATTTTTACTTTGGGTAAAAAACAATAAAGGATTTACAAAAATCTTCCCATCAATAATATCCGAACGATTGCTTGAAGCAAAAGAAAAAGTTTCTATGACCGACTGATCTAAGTTTGATTTCTGATTTTCGATTGCATAATTTGAAATCTCTAAACCTCCCAATCTATTCTCTAATTTTTCAAGATAAGCGTCTTCCGTTTTAGTATTATTTTCTTCTCTAAAACTGTACGCATCATAATCTGTTCGTTGAACTCTAGCCTGACCATTCATTTTTCCGTCAGGATTTATTTTGACTATAAGACTGTAAATTTCTTTAGACTGTTGTGTTGGATCTAATTGAATTTCTTCAGAATTGCCATCTTTTTTGATTAATCTTCCGTTCCAATTTAAAACATTTAATGGTAAAATGTTTAGCGCTGTAAGTTTGTGGCTTGCATCCAAAAGAGTTTTTTTACCATCAATTTCAGCTGCAACTATTACATAATTAAATCCCGTTCTTGTTGGATACACTGGAAGTCCGTTTTGTATTGTACTTACTAAAACAGGATTGGCTTCTATACCTGCCGCACGAAGCATATTTATCAGAATAAAATTGATCTCGGCCACATTACCTGTTTGATCTTTATAGGCTTTTTCGACTCCTTTTTCTGTATAACAGCTATTAATCTCATTCCAATTCATTCGATTTTTAACATACGTAAAAATCAGATTTAATCTTTCCTTTTTATCTTCTACATTAGACAATAACTTATTCAGATCATCTGTAAACAAACTGCCTTGATTTAATTGTTTCCCAAAGCTGTCATCTTTAAAAATAGTTTTTGCAACACCTTCCCAAGTTAAACTGTAATCTTTTACAGGTTGATCGGGAAGACGCACTCTTTCTAATTCTTGCTGAATGCTTCCGCGATAATTTTCTAGATTATTAATGTAAGGCTCCTCTTTTAATGCCGGAACATCTTTTCCTTTGTAAAAGGTTTCAATCTGTTTATAGCTAAATGAACTTGTCTGACTATAAGCATTATCAAAACTTTGACTGGCGGCTGTAAATTTAGATTCTGTTTCTAACGGAATTCCTCCAATTAAAATGGGTTTATAAATATAAAATTCTGGAATCTGTGTTTTGTAATAAAAATAGTCAACAGGAATACTGAACTGAACATCAAAATCGGGAAACTTCACCAGATTTTCAGATCTTAAAAGATATTTGTATTCAATAATAGAACCTACTTTTACATTGGGCAAAGTAATCGTCTTTTCTTTCCAATATTGATTGATTTTGTTTTTAAACTCGCCTTGATTATTTAATTTAGTTTTTACGACGTTGCCATTTTCTAAATTATAGGTAACTGCATCTGAAAATTCTAAACGGTCTTCGTTTAACTTATCGTAACCGATATAAAAACGCACTTTCTGGTCGGCCCAGCTTAAACCTTCTTTTTTATAAATTTTGATTTTCACTTCGCAAACATGGTTGGCGTAAAATCCAACATCTTTATTATAGCCAAAATAAGTTCTTCCTTTTTTAAACAAGATAGCAGCGGGTGCGCTGCTATCTTTAGGATGAACTTTTTCATTTAACTCTGCAATAGTTACTTTTCCCAAGTCATAATTTTGAGCTTGAATAGTTATTGTACTTCCCAAAAGGGCGATACAAATTAGAAGGAATCTAAGCATAATTAAATACGTTTCAGAACGATTTTTTCCGTTTCTTTTTCTACCATTGTTTTATAATACTCTTTCAGCATCTCATATTTTTCAGCAGATACGATAGCTTCATTTATTTGATGTAAAATAGACAACTGAAGTTTATTGTCGTTTGCAGCGATGTTAAATTTAAAAACGCCCAAATTATCTTCCATTGTTACAGCAGCTGGGGCTGGCAATGTTTCCACCACAAAGCCTTCTGGAATTTCAATATTAATACTGTACTTATCTGTAAATGGAAAACTAAAATCTACTGGATATTCTCTTGTTTCCTGCTTAAACGGATTATTATTTGTTGCAAAAAACAACATTGGATTCAAATAAATTTTACCTCCAATAACTTCGCACAAATCGTTTCCAGTAAAAGAATAAGTTTCTATAATTGGAAGAAGGATATCCTTTTCGTTTGTTTTTGAATAATCGCTTATTTCGATTTTTTTGTTTTTGTTTTCTAGCTTTTCTAAATATTCTTCTTCTTTTAAGCCTTCAATATTTCCACGCGTAATCATGGCGTTATAATCCATGTATTGTCTTCTTGTTTTTCCCGTAACTTTTCCATCGCTATCGATACTGTAATTCATAAAAACATTATCAACAGAAGTTTTTTCTGGCATTAAATTAATTTCTTCTGATGAACCGTCTTTTCTAATCAATCTTCCTGACCAATTTAAAACTCTTAATGGCAAAACATTCGGAACCGTAAATTTTTCTGACGCATCTAGTAAAACATATCCGTTTGGAGTTTCTACGGCAGCAATTACATAATTGAATGCTGTTCTGTTAGGAAACAACGCTATTCCGTTTGAACGTGTACTTACCAAAACTGGATTTGCTGTTAATCCTGAATAACGCAACATCGCTGTAAGCATTAAATTTATATCGGCAATATTTCCCGTTTTTTCTTTGTACGCCTTTTTAACTCCATTATCACAGCCGTAACCGTAATATTTATTCCATTTTACGTTTGATTTTACGTGATTTAAAATAACTAAGATTTTCTCTTCAGGCGTATTGATTCCTGAAAGTATTTTTTTCAAATCATCTTCAAAATAGCCTGTTTTATTAAGTTCAGGACCAAAATCATCATAATCATAAATTGTTCTTACAACCGAAGCCCAATCTGCAGAATATTCTTTAAGCACCTGATTTGGAAATTTAGTCATTGACAATTCGTGAGCAACAGACGATGTATAATTATCAATATTGTTAACATACGCCTCATCTTTCATTGCTGGAAAATCTACCGCTTTGTACGTAACTTGATCTTCCATATAAGTTAAGTAATCAGTAGAAAAATTAGTCGATGTCACACGTCCACCCGATCTTTCCTTGCTATTAAAAGTGATACTTTTGGCAACCCTTGCTGTTGTTGCCTTAGGAAAAAAATAACCTTTTTGTCTTGGACTGAAAGTGTAATATTCGGGAATGAATGTTGAAAACTCAGAATAGTTCACTGGAATACTCGTTTGAAAATCCCAATCTCTTATTATTTCCTGTGGACATTTAATACTATATTTAAATTCAATAACAGAACCTTCTTTTACATTAGGCATTGTTATTTTTTTTAAGCTTTTATATTTATTTAGTACTTCCTCAAAAACGCCATCACTTTTAAGCTTCGTTTTTTCAATTTTACCGCCAACTATGTTGTAAGTTACAGCATCTGAAAAAGACACTTTCTCTCTTAGACCAGAATAATTATAGAACCAAACATCCTGATTTGCCCAATCTAGGCCTTCTTTTTTGTAAATTTTAATTCTGGTTTCTACATCTGTCACTGTGACAAAACCATCATTAACATCATATTCAATTCTTGCAGTTCCTTTTTTATACAAAATAGCGGCTGTAGCTGCCGAATCTTTCGGGTGTGCCTTTTGTTCTAATTCTGCAATAGACACTTTTCCTAATTTAAATTCCTGCGACATCGCTTTTGAAGCGATCAATAAAAGCACAGTGAGACTAAATAATTTAATAATTTTCATTGGTAATTTTTGGTTTACTTTGGTTACACTTGTTAGTTCTTGGTTAATATTATTTTGGCGTTATCGTTTCTCGAGACTTGTTCCATAAATAGGCGATACTCATCATATTCTTTGTTCGAATATTTTCCTTTATTTAAAAACATCGATCTTTTGTAAGTCAGTTTATTATTGTCTTTTTTAATGATTTCGGTTTTGTATTCGCCAAATTTGCCTTTTAGCTCATAATTTGAAGGCAGAAATTCGATACTGAAACCTTCTGGAAGATTGATTTCAATTTCATCGGTATCTAAAAAACCGCGTTGAATTTGAAAAGGATTTTTTCGGTTTCTAATTCGTTTTACATTTCCTGTATATTGATTGAAAGCATCGACTACAAAAATCATTTTGTTACCTGTAATAGCTCCATAATTTACAGCGCTTATCTGAACATCTTCTGTAAAACGAATATTTTCTTTATCATTTGTAAAAGTAATTTTACCTAGTTTCAAGTTGTTGATATTATCCCAATACTCTTTGTAATGTTCCTCTTTTTCATTTGGTTGCATGGTTTCTACTCGAGATTTAGAAGCATACACACTTCCTTGAGAGGCTATTTTTAAAGTGCCAGAAAAATTTCCAGTTGAATCAATTGTGTAAACTCCCTTGCCTACTTGCGTGTTTCCTTTATCATCATAGATTTTAGTTCTTACAATTTGGCCTCCTTCAGGTTTTACAACCAAAACATCACGATCGTCAGTAAAAGTTCCTTGATATCCAAACGGATCGTCTTGACTCGTACATTCTAACCAGATATAATTATCTTTATTAGGAATCGCCAAAATCATATGATTCCCTTGCATCGAAACAAAATCAGATTGAATATTTTCTTTGTAACGGTCACCATATAAAATAGTATTATAAGATGGAACATCTACAACCTCTAAAAGCGCTTTTGTATAGTTTGACAATGCTTTGCAATCTCCATATCCTAAACGGTCAACATCGTTGGCTAGCATAGGTTTCCAGCCGCCAATACCAATTGCAATGTTTACATATCGCGATTTTTTTTGTACATAATCGTAAATGATTTTAGCTTTCTTGATAGGATCTTTTTCATCTCCAACCAATGCTTTAATTTTTGCTTTGGTCTCTTCTGTCAAAACAGTCGTACCGGTTAAGATTTTATCTTCATACCATTTTCCAAATGCTTCCCAAGTAGTAGCATTTCCGTCCACTCCTTCTAAGTGAAAGTTTTCTAATCCCATCATGACTTTAGGGAAAAGATCTGAAGGAGAAGGGCTAAGATCTTCTTGTTTTTGAGCCGTGATATTTGTTGCTGTATAACTCAGATTTGTATCTGTATCGGCTGTTTTGGTTATGTTGAAGTTATCAAATTGGAACTCTTTTTTCTTAAAGCCCAATCCTTTCGGGAAAGTTACATTCAAAACGCATTTTTCTACGCTTAAGTAATATCCTCCAATAAAATACCATTTTGGTATAAATGCCGTATTTGAAGTTTCAACTTCGCTGGTGTAAGCAATTGTAAAAGGATATGAAATGGGTGTATAATTTAAATAAAGCACTCGATTATCGGAAAAAAGAGTACTTCCGCCTACAGCGCTCTGATCTTTAAAATCTTTTCTTTTGATTTTTTTAATTTCATTCCCCAATGCATCATAAACTACAGCTTCAATATTTTTTATTGAAGTTGTTTTATCGTAATGACAGAATGCATCAATATTATTTAGACCTTTTTCATTTAAAACAGAAACCACTCTTTGGGTCTTAATATTCATACTTCTTTGCGAAGCAATAACAATATCCATTTGGTCTAAACGGAGAACAGCATTGGCATTCTGTTTTAAACTATCGGGAATAGAAAGAATAGGATAATTGCTCTTTTGGGCGAATGAATTAAGGGTTGTTAAGAATAAAAATAACGCAAAAAAAAGGTTTTTCATTAGTAGGGATTTTCGTCAAATATATATTATTTTCAGAAATCCTTAACAAATGTTTAATAATATTTTTACTCCCTGTTTTTGCTATCCATTACAATGGTAACGGGCCCGTCATTGAGAAGACTGACTTTCATATCGGCGCCAAAAATTCCTGTTTGTACTTTCTTGCCCAACTCTTTTTCTATTGCTTGAACAAAATTCTCATACGTCGGAATTGCAAAATCTGGTTTTGAGGCTTTTATATAAGAAGGACGGTTTCCTTTCTTAGTGGATGCATGAAGTGTAAACTGACTTACAACAATAATATCGCCGTCAATATCCTGCACCGAACAATTCATAACATCATTTTCGTCTCCAAAAATTCTCATTTTAATGATTTTCCCAGCAAGCCAATCGATATCTTCTTGTGTGTCGGCATCTTCAATTCCGACTAAAACCAATAAACCCTTTTGAATGTCGGCAACAATTTTAGAATCAACTGTTACTGATGCCTGGGAAACTCTTTGGATAACTACTCTCATTCTTAACTTTTATTTTTAGCCACAGATTACAAGGATTAAAAAAGATTTTAAAATCAGCATCTCTACAATAAAATCATTCTTGTATTCTGTTTTGGAATTTGGAATTTTAAAATTGGAATTTTAATTACTTTCTTGTTTCATCACTCGCAGCGCGATCTTCACCATACGTATCGGTGCGGTAATGCTCTTCATCACCTTCAAGAATTTTAAGGTAACTATTATATCGTGACCAAGCAATTTCGTCTTTTTCTAATGCTGCTTTTATGGCACAATGAGGCTCTTCTTTGTGTAAACAGTTGTTAAACTTACATTGGTCTTTCAGTTTGAAGAATTCAGGAAAATAACCGCTGATTTCTGAAGGCTCCATATCAACAATCCCGAAACCTTTAATTCCAGGCGTATCAATAATTCGGGCATCAAAAGACAAATCATACATTTCGGCAAAAGTTGTAGTGTGCTGCCCTTGCTTGCTTTGTTCTGAAATTACTGAAGTTTTTAAATGTAGACTCGGTTCTAGTGCGTTAACCAAAGTTGATTTTCCAACACCAGAATGTCCAGAAAACATGCTCACTTTACCAAGCATCATTTCTTTTAGCTTGTCAACGCCTTTGTTTTCTGTCGAAGAAATACGAAGACATTTATATCCAATTTCAGAATAAATATGCTGCAGATATAGCTGATCGTCTAAAGTCTGCTCTGTTAAAGTATCTATTTTATTAAAAACAAGAATGGCTTCAATTCCGTATGCTTCTGCAGTAACCAAAAAACGATCAATAAAACTTGTCGTTGTTGGCGGATTATCAATTGTGATCAATAAAAAAACCTGATCGATATTAGAAGCAATAATGTGAATCTGTTTTGATAAGTTAACCGATTTACGAACGATATAGTTTTTTCTTTCGTGAATAGTATGAATTGTTCCTGTAATGGCATCTGAAGTTTCATCCAACTCATAATCAACAATATCACCTACAGCAATAGGATTGGTACTTTTAATACCTTTTATTCTGAATTTCCCTTTCATACGGCATTCCACAAAATCTCCATTTTGAGATTTTACGGTGTACCAGCTTCCTGTAGATTTGTATACGGTTCCTGTCATTCTTTAATTTTAGATTGCTGATTTCAGATTTCATATTCAAAACCTAAATCTTCGCAAAGATAAATGAATAATTTTAAACATAGCCCACGATTGAAACCCCAGACTATATTATAAAAAACAAAAATCCCCGTTACTTCTTTCAAAGTAACAGGGATTTAAAAAAAACAATCTATTTTTAAAATCGTGATATAAGAAAACTCAAGGTCAAAATTTAGGATAAACTCAAATTAACTTATATCACTTATATGATTTAGAAGAAAATTATGCGTTGAAAATTTTCTCTTGGTGACCGATACTTTCTTGGTGAATTGCTTTGAACATTCTTAAAACGAATTCTTCAGTAAGACCTTTTTTCTCACCTTCTAAAATCATTTTTCCTAAGATTTCGTTCCAACGGTTGTTTTGAAGAATCGCAACGTTTGCATCTTTTTTCACCTGACCAATTTCGTCAGCTACTTTCATACGTTTTCCTAACAATTCTAATAAGTTAGCATCCAAAACGTCGATGTTAGCTCTTAACTTAGTCATTTTTTGGCTGTACTCGTCTGTAGTATCATCTGTTTTTCTAATCGTCAAATCTTTAATAATTTGTTTCAAAGAATCTGGAGTTACTTGTTGCGCAGCATCAGACCAAGCATTGTCTGGATCGTAGTGCGTTTCGATAATCATACCATCGTAGTTCAAATCTAAAGCCTCTTGAGTTACTTCAAAAATCATTTTACGATCTCCAGTAATGTGAGATGGGTCGATGATTAATGGTAAATCAGGGAATTTATTTTGCAATTCGATAGCAATCTGCCATTCTGGAATGTTTCTGTATTTTGTTTTTTCGTAAGTAGAGAAACCTCTGTGAATAACTCCCAATTTCTCGATTCCAGCCATGTGTAAACGCTCAACACCACCTAACCATAAAGCTAAATCTGGGTTTACTGGGTTTTTAACCAAAACGATTTTATCAGTTCCTTTCAACGTATCTGCAATTTCTTGAACTGCGAAAGGGTTTGCAGTTGTACGTGCACCAACCCATAAAACGTCGATATCGTGTTCTAAAGCTAATTTACAGTGAGCTGCAGTTGCTACTTCAGTTCCCATCAATAAACCAGTTTCGGCTTTTGCTTTTTGCAACCATTTTAATCCGATTTCACCAACACCTTCAAATCCTCCTGGACGAGTTCTTGGTTTCCAGATTCCAGCTCTGAAAACGCTAACTTTTGAATCTTTTAATTCGTGAGCGATTTTTAAAACCTGATCTTCAGTTTCTGCACTACATGGTCCAGCTATCACAAGTGGGTGATTTAAATTGAAATCTTCTAACCACTTTCTCATTTCTTTCTTATTTTCCATCTTAATTCTAATTTACTTTTTAGTTGTTGTTAATCCGTTTAGTATTTCTTTTATTTTATTTGTGCTTTCCATTTCTTCAAAAATGGCGTTGTAATCTTCTTCTTTCAGCAAATCTCTAAACCGACTCAGGTTTGATATATAAGCTTCTAAAGTTTCCAGAACGTATTCTTTATTTTGTTTAAATATGGGTGTCCACATTGCGGGCGAACTTTTTGCCAAACGAACGGTGCTTTCAAATCCACTCCCCGCCATATCAAAAATATCCTGTTCGTCTTTTTCTTTATTCATTACCGTTTTTCCTAGCATAAACGAACTAATGTGCGATAAATGCGAAACATAGGCAATGTGTTTATCATGTGAAATGGGATCCATATATCGAATTCTCATTCCGATTGAAGTAAAAAGATTTAATGCTTTCTCTTGTAATTTAAAAGCAGTTTTTTCTACTTCGCAAATAATATTTGTTTTTCCTTGAAACAAACCTCTTATTGCTGCTGATGGTCCCGAAAACTCTGTTCCGGCAATTGGGTGCGTTGCAATAAAATTTCTTCTTTTCGGGTGATTGGCTACTGCTTCACAGATTGGCTTTTTAGTCGATCCTACTTCAAAAACAATCGTTTTATCTCCAACTGAATCCAAAACTTTAGGCAAAACTGTCAGCGCTACATCTACTGGAACCGAAACAATTACAAAATCTGCTTTTTGCAAATCTTCAAAACTTCCAGCTTCGTCAATAACTCCCAACTCAATTGCCTGTTGCAAATGCTGTTCGTTACTGTCGATTCCTAAAATAGTCGCATCAGGATAACGTCCTTTTATGTCTAGCACCATCGAACCGCCTATTAACCCTATTCCTATTACGTATACTTTCATATTTTTTTTTTATTTGGAACTTAGCAAATTACATTGAACTAAATTTCAAATTATAAGCTAATTTCATTTTTTCAAGATTAGAAAACCAAACCCGCTTACTGAATCAAATCCTTGAATTTCTGATCTTATTTTTAATCCCAATTGAATTTCTTTCTTAGGAATTCCATTTATAATTTCATTTGATCTTAAAGTAACTACATTAGTAGCCAAGTTATTTGTTTTTATCAAAGAATTTGGAATTGGTAAATTGTCAGTAAAATTATAGAGTTCAAGCAGTGCAAAATTGTTCTGAGGAACGTTTGGCCCATAATAAACATATGGATTAGCTTCAAAAATTATCGAATTTACATTTTTGTATTTTGTGATATCAAACGTGATACCCTTCAAATAAGAACCAATAGTTGACGTTGTCCCAGTATTACCTTCTGCAATTTTTATTCTAATTTCCTCACTTGTTATACCTCCATCCTCATTACAAACATATCTTGTTATCTGAACTTCAGTTGGATCTAATATCTTATTATTGTTTACATCAATCCCAGATTCTATTTTTATTCCTCCATTTCCACAAATTCCACCTTTAGCTTCATCTGTTATATTCACAAGACTTAAATTCCCATTAATTCCATTACATACATAAGTTGTGTATTTTACTTCATTGTCATTTAATATCCCATCTTTGTTTGCATCTAATCCATATTCAACTTTTAAGCCTCCATTTCCACAATTACCACCTGAATTCTCATTAGTCGTCCTTGTTAAATTTGTATTCCCGTCAACTCCATTACAAACATAAGCTGTAGAAGTTATTTCATTTTCTTCTAAAATCCCGTTTCTATTTAAATCTAAACCAGAATTTATTTTTATTCCGCCATTTTCACAACTTGCTCCTGAAGGTTCTTTTACAACTGTTGTAAGGCTATTTTTTCCATTTACTCCATTACAAACGTATTTTGTATTTTGAACTTCAGCACCATCTAATACTCCATTAAAGTTACTATCCAATCCTGTTTCAATTTTTATCCCTCCATTTTCACAATTTATTCCAGGGTTTTCAACAGACATATTTACTAAAGTATTTATTCCACTTGATCCTTTTTCTCCAATAGGACCTTCATCTCCTTCACATGCTATAAATAAAATTGATATAAGTAAATAAAACAATTGCAGTTTTTTCATTTTGTTGATTTTGTTTTTTGATTGTTATTATAATTCTTTTAAAATTTTTAATTGAGAAATAATCGTTTTATTTATAGTGAAAACTCTAAAACCTATCTATCGCTTCTTGTACTTTTTCTTCTTTTACACACAATGAGAATCTGATATAACCTTCGCCGTTGCTTCCAAAAATGGTTCCCGGTGTAATGAAAATATGTTTCTCATATAATATTTCGTCAATGAACTTCTCTGCCGATTCGATTCCTTCTGGAAGTTTTGCCCAAACAAAAAGTCCAACTCCTTCTTTATACACTTTGCAGTTTAGTTTTTCTGCTAGTTTCTCCGTCAATTCTCTACGGCGTCTGTAAATTTTGTTTTGATCTTCGAACCAAGATTTATCACATTTTAACGCTGCAATTGCTCCTTTCTGAATTCCGTAGAACATTCCGCTGTCCATGTTGCTTTTTACTTTTAGAACTGCATCGATAACTTCAGGATTTCCTAAAACCATTCCTACTCTCCAGCCTGCCATGTTGAATGTTTTACTTAAAGAGTTTAATTCTAAAGCCACCTCTTTCGCTCCTTCAACCTGCAATAAACTCATCGGATTATCATTCAAAACAAAACTATACGGATTGTCGTTGATTAATAATATGTTGTGTTTTTTAGCAAAAGCAACCAATTTTTCAAATAACGCTAAACTTCCTCTCGCTCCTGTTGGCATGTGCGGATATCCCAGCCACATAATTTTTACTTTCGAAAAATCCAGTTTTTCTAAAGCTTCAAAATCAGGTTCCCATCCATTTTCTTCTTTCAAATCATAATAAACTGGAACCGCTCCAACTAAATTGGTTACCGAAGTATAAGTTGGATAACCTGGATTCGGAATTAAAACGTGATCGCCTTCATTTAAAAATGCTAACGAGATGTGCATAATTCCTTCTTTCGAACCCATCAGAGGCAAAATCTCATTATTCGGATTCACTTCAACACCAAACTGATCACGATAAAAATCTGCCATCGCCTGTCTCATTTCCGGTAATCCCTGATAGCTTTGATAGCCATGCCCGTTTTCGTCTTGAATTGCTGCAGCAACTGCTTCAATTACTGCTTTTGACGGACTCAAATCAGGGCTTCCAATTCCCATATTGATGATCGATTTTCCTTCAGACATTAACTGACGAACTTCTCTTAGTTTTGATGAGAAGTAGTATTCTTCAACTGTGTCTAATCGTTTTGCTGTTGTAATCATTTCTATTTTTTATTAAAAAATGCTTTAGGCTTTAGGCCGTAAGCTATATGCTTTTTCTTTTTTGTCCTCCTGAGCGAAGTCGAAGGACTTTCCAATTGGAACGTGGGCTTCGACTTCGCTCAGCCTGACAATCTGAAATCTTAATTCGTTAATCTTCAATCTAAAATCAACTTTCCAACTTTAAGACTCACTTAAAGGTTTTGTATTTTTATATTCTCCCAACACTTTAAAATATTCTGCCATTATATTTAATAATGCTTTGGCTTTTGCAAAATCTTCGTATTTCTCGAATGTTACGTCTACGAAGAATGAATATTTCCAAGGTGTTTCAATTTTTGGAAGCGACTGGATTTTTGTCAAATTCAGTTTGCAATCGCTCATTACATTTAAAACCGCCGCTAAACTTCCTCTTTTATGATCCAATTCAAATTTGATTGACGCTCTGTTGATTTCGCTTTCCGGCAAAAATGAATTTTGCTTTTTGATGATTACGAAACGTGTCATATTGTTTTTAATTGTTTGAATTGAAGATGCAATAATATCCAACTCGTACATTTCAGAAGCTGTTACACTTGCAATTGCAGCAATTCCTGTCAATTGTTTTTCCTGAATTCTTCTTGCTGTTTCAGCTGTATCTTTATCCTCAATCAATTTGATGTTTGGATATTGTTTCAAGAAATCCATGCATTGCAAAAGTGCCATTGGATGTGAATGAACTTCTTTTATATCTTCAATTTTCTGACCTTTCAAAGCCATTAAATTCTGCTGAATATTTAAATAATGCTCTCCAATTATGTGTAAATTATTCTTATCAATCAAAGCATAATTCGGAATAATTGGCCCTGCAATAGAATTTTCGATCGCCATAACGGCCTGATCAGATTTTCCGGCAATAAGGCTGTCGATCAATTCTTCAAAAGATAAACATTCATCAATATCCACATTTTCAGAGAAATACTCCTTCACAACCTGATGATGAAATGAACCTTTAATACCTTGTATTGCAATTTTCGTTGTCATATATTCAAAAAAAAATCCTGATTTGCATCAGGATTGTATATTAGTTTTATTTGTCTTTTATATTTTTCAAATAACCATAGCACAATCCTCACTTCTACTAAAGAAGAAATAAAAGTTGTTGCTAAAATAAAAACGGTTAGTTGCCATTTTGTTTGTGTTATTTTGTAAATTCTCTGCGAATGTATAAATTATTTTTACTGCACCAAAAAAAAGATTGCATTTTATGAAACAAAAAAGGATTTCTTAACAAATTTAGCAGGTTTTGTATTATAATATAAAAATATGAGCTTAAAATGAGATATTTATAATGAGGTTTTAAAGGTACTGAGGTACTGAGATGCTAAGGCGCTAAGTTTTTTTCGCCACGAATTACACAAATTCCCACAAATTATTCTGGTAATTTAATTCAATAGACAATATTAATGCGCCATTTTTGTCATTTCGAGGCACGAGAAATCTTCGCAAGTAGCTCGACAAAGATTGGCGATTTTGATTGCGGAGTTACTTGCGAAGATTTCTCGTGCCTCGAAATGACAAGATTGTGGTTATCCAAACAACCCCGAAACCGGTTTATTCAAAATCCCGATTTTAGCATAATCGAAGTTCATTTTTTCTTTTAATAAAGAGGCATATACACTTCTAAAATCTATTTCATATTTTAAATCGCCGTTATCTAAGTCTGCAAGATTTGGATTTTTGCCCAAAATCGTTCCTTTATTATTTCCTCCGATGATAAACATTGGCGCTGCAGTTCCGTGATCGGTTCCGTTTCCGTTGTCTTTTACTCGTCTTCCGAATTCTGAGAAAACTACTATTGTGACATTCTGCAATAATTGAGATTGTTTTAAATCAGAATAAAAACTATATAAGGAATCATTTAAATCTGTCAATTTTCTTTCGTGAATTGAGAGCTGATTATCGTGTGTATCAAATCCGTTCAGAGACGTATAATACACTTTTGAGTTTAGATTTCCTTTTATCAATCGCGCAATCCATTCTAGGTTTTTGGATAATTCTGTTTTCGGATAACTGATTTCCGTTTTAGACTTCACTAAAGCTTTCTGGATTTCATCTGAACCCTCCGTAACCGAATTGGCAATTTTTCGAACAAAATCCAAATGCGGATTTTTAGATAAAGTCACATTTTCTTCTTTTGATTTTACTTTAAAACGATCTGGATCTTTTACGGTTATAAAATTCGGCTCTACTCCTTTTAAAGCCAAATTATCAATCGAATCTAAATTTATTCCAGCTGTTGCTTGATGACCGTTGCATTGCAAATCCAGAAATCTTCCGAGCCAGCCATCATTTATATATTTATTAGAATCGGTTGCCGTCTGCCAAATTTCCTGACTTCTAAAATGCGAACGAATAGGTTCTGGATAACCCACATTCTGAATTACGGTTAAATCTCCATTTTGTTGCATTTGGGCAAAATCTTTTAACGAAGGGTGAAATGCCATTCCTTTATTCTTTCCAACAACCAAATCTTTGTTTAAAGCAATCTTGGTTCGTAAATCGTAATACAAAGGATCATCGTACGGAATAAAAGTATTTAAACCGTCGTTTCCGCCATTCAGCTGTACAAAAACGACACATTGCTCTCCCACAATCAAATTGTTCTGAGAACCAAAAGCATGTAAAAAATCAGGAAGCACAAGTAATCCGCCTGTAAAAGTTCCGGTCAATGTTAGAAAATTTCTTCTGTTCATGATTACTGCTTTTTAGATTAATTGATATTCGGGAAGTTTTGTGATGTAGTTGAAAAGTCGGACCACAGCAAAATCGGCGTGTGGATCTTTGGGATCAAAATCGTATTTCAAAAGATTTTCCATGTCTTTCTGAGCCGAATCACTGACGGCAAATAATAACCGGTCTGATAATTCAGAAATAATCGTTTTGTTATTTCCGTCAGAATCAAAAGCTATTTTAACATCGATTTTCTCGTATTCTGATTTTTCTTTTTCAACTCCATTCATCATCGTTTTCAAAACCTTTCGATTCAGACTTTTTCCACTGCATAATAAATCGGCTGTATTATTTCTTTGGAGATAAATCTGCGAAGTGAGCCATGAATTTCCGCCATCCCAGCCTTTTACATTTACCTGATTGTACAAATCCATTCCCTGCTGTTTTACAAACGCCATAATTGCAGCATCATCAACATTCTCCATCTGCAACTCGTCGCAAAGCTGTAAAATATAAACTAGCGGATTTTTGATTTTATTTCCTGAATTCTCTTTTTTAAATTCTTCGTTAAAAATCTTAGTCAGCAAAGGTTCAATTTCGAAGTTTTTCTTTCGAAAGTAATCTCCATAATAAACCACCAAATCTTCGGGCGGATTATCATAAATAAACCATTTCAAAATTTTTCGGGTAATGAGATACGGAATGTTTTTTTGTTCGAAAATAATATCGACCAAATCATCTGCTTTCCAGTTTCCGGTTTTCCCGAAGTAAATTTTATCGCTGTTATCTTCAATATTTTTTCTATAAACGGCACCTTCATCTCCAACATTTAGACCAGCCAAAGCTTTTGCACCATTTTTAATGTCGTTTTCTGTATAATTTCCAATTCCAATTGTGAATAATTCGAGTAATTCACGGCTTAGGTTTTCGTTTACTTTTCCTTTTTTATTATCGCCATTATCGAGATACCGAACCATGGCATTTGATTTTAGAATCTGTTTGGTTAATTCTTTAAAATTGCCAAAGGCATTTTCGCGCAAAATCATATTGTGCTGATAAATCCAGTAATTGATTTTTACTTTTTGAGAAGTCGAAACAAAGTGATTGTGCCAGAAACAAACCATGTTTTCGCGCAATGGAAATTCATCATTGCGCATTTTAGCAATCCACCATCTTTTAAATTCGGCAGTGGCTTGATTTTCTTTTTTCTGAATTTCTTTTTTGGTTTCGGGACCTGAAGTTTTGATTATTTCCCGCACTTGTTTCAACTCTAAAGTGGTTTTAGGCTGATCTTGCAGAAAATCTGGAAGTGCTGTATCAAATTTTGAATTATAAGATTGCTTTAGAAATTTTTCTAAACCGAGTTTTTCAATTTTTGAAGTTTGTTTTCCTGAAAAACCTAATCGTAAGGACCAAAGACTGCTTTTTTTCATTATTCAGAAATTATTACAATAAGACTTGAGTTTCTTTTAAAGGTTTAATTTTAAAAGGTGCTAAGTCGCTAAGATTCTGAGGTGCTAAGTTTTGAAAAAGTCTTTGGTAATAATTAGAACGGAGAATTTTTGGGGATATTGTTTCTTTAATATTAATAATCATAATCAAACATAGCCCGTGGTTTCAACCACGGGTTATATTATTAAAAATTCATCTATGAATTCTTTGTTTTCATTAACATAAAGAAAATAGTTCCCATTCTTTTTTTCATCTTTAGAAAGTTCTAATTTGATTTCAATACAAGGAGTCGGAATAAAATCGTGATCAACTAAAAGTGAAATAGATTTTGGAATAATTTCATCATAATCAATATTTTCTTGTTCTTGGGAATTTATATTATGAAAATATTCCAAAGCAAGACTGTAAAACTCTTTTTTATAATGAAATATTCTTTCTAGCAAATCCATTTATTTCAAATTATAATTTAATTGATAGCTCTAAATGACCTCCTAATCCAAGTTCTACAATTTTCTGTAGTGTCGAAAATTTAACTTCTTTTATATTATTCTCAATCTTAGAAATATATGATCTTGTTGTTCCTGCCTTTACAGCAAGTTCTTCTTGAGTCATTCCTTTTTGAAGTCTCGCTTCTTGAAGCAACACCCCAATTTTAAAAATTTCATAACCGGCTTCTAGTTCGTCACGTTTTGGTGTTCCAGTTTTTCCATAATGTTGTTCTACAAAATCTTCTAAGCTAACCAAATTTTTATTTTTCGCTTTCATATTCTTTCTTAATTTTCAACGCTTTTTTAATTTCTTTCTTTGGTGTTTTCTGAGTTTTCTTTTGGAATCCATTAGCCAAAACAACTAATCTTCCTTCATCAAAAAAACAAAACACCCTAAATATATTACTTCCTACCTGGATTCGAATTTCAAAAAGTCCATCTGTATTTTCAATATGTTTTAAGTATGCTGATGGGATTTTTTCAACATATTCAATCACTCTTATTATCCAGATTATTTTTGCTTTAACTTTTTCCTCTTGATTATCAAAAAACTTTTTAAAATAATCTTTAAAGAAAAAAACAGACCTAATCTTCTCATTATTATTCATAAATTACAAATATATTAAAGTTGTACCGAAGTGCAACTTGTAAATTCAAAAAACATTTGAAACAGTTAAACCTCCTCTCTATTTGAAATATTTCGCAAAGCATCAGTGATAGTTACTGAATTACTTCCTTCATAACCTAATGCAATAGCTATTGCTTCTAACGCACTTGGATGTTTATCTGATGAACTAACTACTAATCCATTTTCTAAAATTTGATTCCTCTGTATTTGAATCGCTAATGATAAAATTTCAAAATCTGATAGTTTTGAATATTTATCTTTTAATTGTTTTGCAATTCTATTGTAATTTTCAATTTCTAATTTCATTGTTTGTACTATTTTTACTATTAAAAAAACAAATATAAAATAAAAAAAGCAGCTATCATTACAATAACTGCTTTTCATATTTTAAAAATCTAAAATCTCAGATCTACAATCTAAAATCAATTAAGACCCACACATCTCACAATCTTCAGGATCTGCTGCTTGTGCTTTTAAAAGCATTGCTTTATAATCCTCAACGCTGATTGCTTCCGTTTCTGCAACTAAAGATGGAGCTGTTTCTTCTTTTTTATCGTTGTTTAATGTGAATTTAATCGCATCTACAGCCGCTTTTGTTCTTAAGTAATACATTCCTGTTTTTAAACCTGACTGCCAAGCGTAGAAGTGCATTGACGTCAATTTAGAATAGTTTGCATCCTGCATGAACAAGTTCAAAGATTGAGACTGGTCAATAAAATATCCTCTTTGACGAGACATATCGATAATATCTTTCATCGACATTTCCCAAACTGTTTTATAAAGATCTTTTAAGTCTTGCGGAATTCTATCAATGTTTTGAACAGATCCATTATGACGCATAATTTCTTGTTTCAAATCTTCGTTCCACAAACCTAGTTTTACCAAGTCTTCTAGTAAGTGTTTGTTTACTACAATGAACTCTCCAGACAATACACGACGAGTGTAAATGTTTGATGTATAGGGTTCAAAAGCTTCGTTGTTTCCAAGAATCTGAGAAGTCGATGCAGTTGGCATTGGCGCAACCAATAGAGAGTTACGAACTCCGTGTTCAACCACTTCTTTTCTTAATGAAGCCCAGTCCCAACGGCCTGATAATTCTTCATCTTTCATTCCCCACATATTGTATTGGAATTCTCCTTTAGACATTGGCGAACCTTCGAAAGTTGAATATGGCCCTTCTTCTTTTGCCATTTCCATAGAAGCGGTTACAGCAGCGAAGTATAAAGTTTCGAAAATCTCTTGGTTTAATTTTTTAGCTTCATCGCTTGTAAACGGCATACGCAACATAATGAAAGCATCTGCTAAACCTTGAACACCTAAACCAACAGGACGGTGACGCATGTTAGAGTTTTCCGCTTCTTTTACTGGATAGTAGTTTCTGTCGATTACTTTGTTCAAGTTACGAGTTACACGTTTTGTAACATTGTAAAGTGCTTGGTGATCAAATTGTCCATTTTCGATGAACATTGGCAATGAGATAGAAGCCAAGTTACAAACTGCAATTTCATCTTTAGAAGTAAACTCCATAATCTCTGTACACAAGTTCGAAGAACGAATTGTTCCTAAATTCTTGTGGTTCGATTTACGGTTTGCCGCATCTTTGTACAACATATATGGTGTTCCCGTCTCGATCTGAGATTCTAGGATTTTCTCCCATAATTCACGAGCACGAATTGTTTTTCTTCCTTTTCCTCTAAATTCGTAATCGGTATATAATGCTTCGAATTCATCTCCGTAAACATCATATAATCCTGGACATTCGTTAGGACACATTAAAGTCCAAGTTGAATCTTCCTGAACACGTTTCATGAATAAATCTGAAGTCCACATCGCGAAGAATAAATCTCTCGCACGCATTTCTTCTTTTCCTGTATTTTTCTTCAAATCCAAGAAATCAAAAATATCAGCATGCCAAGTTTCGATGTAAATCGCAAAACTTCCTTTACGTTTTCCGCCACCTTGATCTACATAACGAGCGGTATCGTTGAAAACTCTCAACATCGGAACAATTCCGTTTGAAGTTCCGTTTGTACCACGAATGTAAGATCCTGTTGCACGAACGTTATGAATAGAAAGTCCAATTCCTCCTGCTGATTGCGAGATTTTTGCTGTTTGTTTTAATGTATCATAAATACCATCAATACTATCATCTTGCATTGCCAAAAGGAAACAAGAAGACATTTGAGGCTTTGGAGTTCCTGCATTAAACAACGTTGGCGTTGCATGCGTAAAGAACTTTTTCGACATTAAATCGTAAGTTTCAATAACCGATTTTAAATCGTCTAAGTGAATACCAACAGAAACACGCATTAGCATATGCTGCGGACGCTCCACGATTTTTCCGTTTATTTTAAGAAGATAAGAACGCTCTAAAGTTTTAAAACCGAAGTAGTCGTAATTAAAATCTCTTGTATAAATGATATGAGAATCTAAAAAAGCAGCATTTTCTTGAATCACTTTGTACACATCGTCAGCAATTAATGGAGCGTCTTGTCCATTTCTTGGATTCACATAGTTGTACATATCTTTCATCGTTTCAGAGAAAGATTTTTTAGTATTTGAATGTAGATTAGAAATAGCTATACGAGCTGCCAATTGAGCATAATCTGGATGCGCAATTGTCATAGAAGCCGCCGTTTCTGCTGCAAGATTATCCAACTCAGAAGTCGAAACCCCATCATACAATCCTTCGATAACTCTCATCGCTACCTTAACTGGATCTACAAGCTCATTTAAGCCGTAACACAATTTTTTGATTCTTTCTGTAATCTTATCAAACATTACGGGCTCTCTGTGGCCATCTCTTTTTACTACATACATAAGCTTACCTTTTTAGTTATTGAAAAAATGAAAGTACCTAGAGAACGAGCTCTAGTACTTAAACATTGCGTGTTTTTAAATTAATTTTGGAGAATTACCAAATTCTCAATAGTTACTCATTTCAAATTCGAAATTCGAATTTAAATGCGTCAAAAATTGCTATTGAATCTACGACTTGGGGAAAGAGATTCAACCTTTAAAATATTCCTGTAATCTTTTTTTTAGCGTCTCTAGAAGATAGACGCTAAAAGTATTTTTTGTTGTCTAAAAATCTGCATCGAATGAAATTTTTTGAGCATCACTGTCATTGTTCATAACACCTGACTTTTGATACTCTGCAACACGTTTTTCAAAGAAATTAGTTTTTCCTTGAAGAGAAATCATGTCCATGAAATCAAATGGATTCGCTGATCCGTAAACACGCTCGCATCCTAATTCAACCAAAAGTCTATCGGCAACAAACTCTAAATACTGTGTCATTAAACCAGCATTCATACCAATTAAACTTACCGGAAGAGATTCTGTAACAAACTGTCTTTCGATATCTAAGGCATCGACAATAATTTCTTTAATTCTTTCTTTTGGCACTTTGTTTACTAAGTGATGATTGTGCAGGTGAACTGCAAAATCACAATGTACGCCTTCGTCACGAGAAATCAACTCATTAGAGAAAGTTAAACCTGGCATTAAACCACGTTTTTTCAACCAATAAATGGAACAGAAGGCTCCTGAGAAAAAGATTCCTTCAACTGCGGCAAAAGCAATAAGTCTTTCTGCAAATGAATCTGACTCAATCCATTTTAAAGCCCATTCTGCTTTTTTACCAATTGCTGGGAATACTTCCAAAGCATTAAATAATTCTGCTTTTTCTGCTTCGTCTTTCACATAAGTGTCAATCAATAAAGAATACGTTTCACTATGAATATTTTCCATCATAATTTGGAAACCATAAAAAAACTTTGCTTCAGCATATTGAACTTCGTTTACAAAGTTCTCAGCCAAATTTTCGTTTACGATTCCGTCAGAAGCAGCAAAGAATGCTAAGATATGTTTAATAAAATATCTTTCGTCGTCATTCAATTTGTTATTCCAGTCTGTCAAATCTTGGTGTAAATCGATTTCTTCTGCAGTCCAAAAACTTGCTTCCATCTTTTTATACCACTCCCAAATATCATGATGTTTAATCGGAAAAATAACGAAACGATTTTTATTTTCTTGTAATATTGGTTCGATTTGTGACATGACAGATTCTGTTAATTTTTTTATTGAATTTTTACACATTCAGTGCACTACAAAGATTGTCAATTAACGGCAAAAATAAAAGCCAAACTTATTCACAATCGGACGTAGTTTTTAACAAAGCCTAAAATTTGAAAAACTTTTCAGACAATAATTAATTTACTGCAAATGAATGATTTAAAAGCTATTTTACACTTCAAAAGCCCCGTAAAATATAGACTTTTTCGAATAAAAAGCAAGAAATTTTAAATAGTTTTAAAAAGTTTTTTTTGAGTCAAAACTTTATTTTTTTGAGTCAAAAGATGTAGTCAAAAAGACTATAAATTCAACTGTAGATTTTTATGAATTTTTAAGTTCTTCGGCAACTTTTTCCAACTCCAAATACCAATCTTCGCCAAAGCGTCTTATCAGTGCTTCTTTAACAAATTTGTAAACTGGAACTTCTAATGCTGCACCTAATGAACAAGCATCATCGCAGATATCCCATTTATCATAATTTACAGCCGCAAATTCCGTGAAGTCTTTCACACGAATTGGATATAAATGACAAGAAACTGGTTTTTTCCAATCAACGAGTCCTTGATTATAAGCTTGCTCGATTCCGCAAAGAGCAGTTTTTCCGTCAAAAATAACGTAAGCACAATCTTTATTATCGATAAGCGGAGTTTCGAGATCTCCATCGGTTCCTTTTACCCAGGTACCTTGAGCCTCGATTGCTTCGATTCCTTCTTTTCTTAAAAAAGGTTTCACTTTTGGATAAATTTCTTCTAAGATTTTAGTTTCAGCCTCATTTAAAGGCGCGCCCGCATCTCCATCAACACAACAAGCTCCTTTACAAGCAGACAAGTTGCACACAAATTCTTTTTCCAGAATGTCCTCTGAAATAATAGTTTTACCTAACTGAAACATGATATTAAATACTGTAAATTTTAAAATGCAAAGATAGTCAAAGAAAACAGATATATTTTTATTCTTTTTTTTTCACGCAGATTTAGCAGATACAAGCAGAAAAAAAAGATTTATTTTTTAGGCAAATCTTAAAAAACGATGAAAATGATTTATGCTATATATTAAAATCTAGAAAAATTGAAAATCAGCTCAAATCCACTAAATCTGCGTGAAAATTTTTTATACTATCCAAAAAAAATCTTCAGAGTTGTCTTTGATTTAGCAATCTAAACCATACAATTGTTACAAATATCACTTTTTTAACCCGTAAAACATGTTTTTATAACAAAAATACATTGTATCGAAAAAACACCTAACTTTATTAACTACTTTTGCAGCAGTTTTTTAAACCCTAAAAATCAAAGCGATATGTTAGAAATCGATTTTAAAGAAATCATTACCGTTAGTATGGTGCTTTTTGCCGTAATTGATATTGTTGGTTCAATTCCGATTATTGTGAATTTAAGAGCTAAGGTTGGACACATCGAATCTGAAAAAGCTTCTATTGTTGCAGGAGCTATTATGATTGTTTTTCTCTTTGTTGGAGAAGGTTTACTAAACTTAATTGGTATCGACGTTCACTCGTTTGCCGTTGCCGGATCTTTCGTTTTATTCTTTTTGGCGCTAGAAATGATTTTAGGAATCAGAATCTACCGTGACGAAGAACCAGGATCTGCCTCTATCGTTCCTTTGGCTTTCCCGCTAATTGCTGGAGCAGGAACAATGACGACTTTGTTATCGCTTCGATCTCAATTTCACACCAT
Organism: Flavobacterium chungangensis; assembly: GCF_042654045.1. Taxonomy (NCBI): domain Bacteria; kingdom Pseudomonadati; phylum Bacteroidota; class Flavobacteriia; order Flavobacteriales; family Flavobacteriaceae; genus Flavobacterium; species Flavobacterium chungangensis. The sequence continues at coordinate 9,420 of NZ_JBHSFY010000021.1, read as the reverse complement.
TAATATCATCATCGCGATTGTTCTAAATATTATCTTGGTTTACATTGTCTTGAAGTCTTCTAAAAAAATCGAAAATCTATTGGGAGAAAACGGACTTGGAGTAGTTCGCAAGACATTTGGAGTAATACTTTTGGCGATTGCTGTTAAATTATTCGCTGCTAATGTTAAAGGTTTGTTTGTCTAAATTTTATTTTTATAAATTTACCCCGTAAAATTTCTAAAATACAACTTTAAGGCATTTTCCCCATTAAAGTTCTACTTTATTATTTTAGGCAAAAACAAAACAACCTTATGAAAATTTTCACTTCAATCTTAGTGCTTTTGGCACTAGCTTTAATTGTTTTTAATATTACGCTATTAGACTTTCAGAACCCTTTTCAAGGAGATAGTATGGTAGCTTTTATTGGAATCGCCGCTTCATTTTGCGCTGTTTTGATTCTTTTGATTTTTAGAATTTCAAAAAGAATTGAAGAAAAAATGAATGACAACAGATAATATGTTTGATGTTTTAATTATCGGAGGAGGAGTATCAGGAATGTCATGTGCTCTTGTCTTAGGGTCCGCAAAAAACAAAACTTTTGTTACTGATAAAAAAATCGGAATTTTTACCCACCAGAAAAATTCTTCTTTACAAGAAGCAATATTTTATAACGCTTACGGAATTACACCAGGGAAATTAGGTTCTGAACTTTTAACTGAAAGCACACAGGATCTAGCTACAGCTTACCCACACATTACTCAGATTCCAAATGAAAAAGTAATGAAAATTGAGGGCAGTTATCCTGAATTTACTGTTGTAACCAACAAGAATTCATACCAAACAAAAAATATCGTAGTCGGAATTGGTTCTGCCAATACTTTTGACATTGAAGGTTTAATGCAATACATTGAACCACATAAAAAAGCACTACCAGAAAAACAACGTATTCAGCTTAAAAATGAAGACCATAAAGTTGCTGACGGCATTTATGTAATCGGGACTTTGGCGGGCTGGAGAAGTCAATTGGCAATTGCTGCCGGAAGTGGCGCTGCAGTAGCAACAGATATTCTTACTTTATGGAATAATGGCGTGCAAACTCACGCTCACGATAGTATTCGATAAAATTACTATTTGAATTTAACTTTATTGTAAGTTGGCAATCCTGGCAAAGGCATTGATAAAGTATCTTTATGCATTGAAAAAGATATTATAGCTTTCTTTTTTTCAGCAAAAGAAAGAGTGTCTTTTATCTTTTCATATTTTCTCTCAATCTGATTTATTTTTAAAGCGACATATAATTTCTTTATAACCGAATCTATATTGTTCTTTTTTTGAAAATAATATTCATAATACTTTTCTTCGTTGTTAGAATGAAGCACTTTTAGCCTAAACGTTGGAGAACTTTCCATACATCCATCTTGTTTATACGAACTTATAATAGCTTTGTTTTTATCAATTTCAGGTAAACACTTCACCAAATCAGTTATTAATTTCGCATCAACCTTCGAATGAAAATAAAATTCAGTTTTATTTGGAGAGAATTCGCAGACATAAGTTTGATTCTCCCCATTTAAATTTATAATCGAATATAATTTTGGCTGAATATAAAATTTCCCTTTAAAAGACTCTGTAGGATATTTTAAATCCCAGTTATAACAGATAAGTTCAATACTTCTAATATCTTTCTGATTTGAAGAACATCCAAAACTAAAAAATATCAAACCTATCAGAAGTTTTTTCATACAATAAAACTAATCTCTTTTAATGAAATTCAATCTTTACTTCACTGAAACGATTTGGGTTACTTTAATATGGTTTTCGTCCTCACTTTTCCATTTTTCTCCTTTTACAGATACTACATCTCCAATTTTTAATTGTTTGTAGTTTTGAGGACCGCCAACGTTTACGATACTAATTGTTGCAAAATAGACTTCTTTAGCATCTGTAGTAATTTTTGCTGTGTAACCGTCTTTTCCTGCCTCAATAGAATCTACTTTTCCAGAAACTGCGATATTGGTATCGTTTTTCATTGTTTTACAAGAGATTACAAAAGTCATTAAAATCACTAATAAACTTATTCTTTTTAGATTTTTCATATAATTAAATTTTACCGCAAATTAAGCTCTTATTTATACTCAGATTGCCTAATTATGTTTTAAGTTAATATTATTTCTCCAGCTTCAAACTTTATGCCAGCTGAACGCAGCTTCCTGCGATAACTTTTAGATTTTTCCCTATTTTCTTCCAAACTCTTATGTATTTGAAAACGCCATTAATCGGAGTGTTATCATAAGTTCCATTTAAAGCGACTGTAACAGTCACTACAGCCGAATCACCAATTATGCTAACAATTTGATCAGAACCTTCCAAAGAATCAATTTTAATTTTTCCAGAATGGTATGTTTGTAAATCGTAATCTTTAGTGATGGTTTGTCCGTCGGGCATATTAAACAATAAATCATCATGAAGGATGGTTTCCAAAGCCAAAACATCCGATTTTTTAATAGCAGTTAGAAGTTCGATTTCTGCATTAACAACGGTTTCTATTTTCATGATATAAAGATTGAAGTTATTTCTTTGGAGTCAGAATTGTTTTTATCATGGCGTCTTCTTTTAAGATTACATCATAATAGTACAATTCTCCATAAAGCTGTCGGGCAAATTCAGCCGTAATATGACGGTTGACAAGTGCTTTTGTTTTATCCATTTTTAAATCCAGACCCGTCATCAAGATATAATTTTTGAATTTTTTGAAATAGAGGTCTGAGCTTTTCATTTTAGCTAAAAAATCAGCAAAACTATCCCCTGCAAAAGCATTTCTATTTTTATCCAATTCTTCAAAAACAAAATGGCCCACAATTCCCGTTTGCAGCAAATAAGCAACATTTTCATTCCCGTGCTCTGCTTCTAAGGGCACAAAAACATCAGGAACAATTCCGCCGCCGCCGTACACTATTTTTCCCTTTGGAGTTTTGAATTTTAAAGAATCTGCCACTTTTATGCTGTCTTTTGCATAAAATTCTCCAGTAGCAATTCTAGATTCTGATTCTTTAAAATATTCTTCGTTTCCTTTTTTATATGGTTTCTGAATTGATCTTCCTGTTGGTGTATAATAACGTGCTACGGTCAATCTCACGGCAGATCCGTCATTAAAATCCATTTCCCTTTGAACTAATCCTTTTCCGAAAGAACGGCGACCAACGATGGTTCCGCGATCATTATCTTGAATAGCACCTGCTAAAATTTCGCTTGCAGAAGCACTATTTTCATTAATTAAAACATACACTTTTCCTGTTTCAAAACTTCCTGCTTTTGTCGCGTATGTTTTTTCGGTAGAACCGTTTTTGCTTTTCGTGAAAACAATTAATTGTTTATCTTTTAAAAATTCATCGGCAATAGCAATTGCTTCTTCCATATAACCACCGCCATTATCACGAAGGTCAATTACAAGCGACTGAATTCCTTTTTGTTTTAATCTCGTTAAACCTGTTTTGAATTCGTTGAAAGTAGTTTCTGCAAAACGGTTAATTTTGATGTAACCAACATTATTTCCTAATAACAAAGAAGCATCTACACTTTTAATTGGAATGATGTCCCGCTTAACTTTAAACTTTAGTTTCTTTTGTTCAGATTTCCTAAAAACAGTCAGCTCAATTTCTGAACCTTGAAGCCCTTTTAATTTAGAAAACAAACTATCTGAAGGCAGTTTTCTACCGTATAATTTTGTTTTTCCAGCAAATAAAATACGATCTCCAGATTTTATTCCCGCTTTTGCCGAAGGTCCGTTTTCAACTGGTTTTATAATGGCCACCGAATCTTTATACATATAAAAATTGATTCCGATTCCGACAAAATCTCCTTTCATGCTTTCCGCAACCTCAGCTTGTTCGTTTGGCGGAATATAAACCGAATGGGGATCTAATTTAGAAAGAATATTATCGACCGTAAGATTTACAATCGAATCGGTATTGACACTATCAACATATTCTGTATTAATAAAATCAATAAGTTTATTCAATTTGGTTTTAGAGTAATTTTTAGCCAAAAGCTGGTCGCTTGCGGGAGCATTCATAACGCTTCCGGCAATTGTTCCAAGAGCAAAAGTGGCTCCTATGACTATTGGTAAATATTTTGAGTTAAATTTCATTACTCTTCTAAAACAGGAATATGTTCTACTTCTATGCCTGCTTTTATTAAAAATTGAATTCCAGAATCATCACGATATCCATCTTTATACACCACCCTTTTTATTCCAGATTGATGTATTAATTTGCTGCATTCTTTGCAAGGCGAAAGCGTAATATACAATGTTGCGCCTTCGCAAGACTGCGTTGATCTGGCTACTTTCAGGATCGCATTTGCTTCGGCGTGTAAAACATCCCAGCGTGTTAATCCGTCTTCGTCTTCACAACAATTTTCAAATCCAGACGGCGTTCCGTTGTAGCCATCAGAAATGATCATTCTGTCTTTTACGATAATGGCACCAACTTGTTTACGTTTACAGTAAGAAAGCAGGCTCCACTCTTTTGCAATTCGCAGATATGCTTTATCGTATTTATTCACTTTTTTTACTTCCATTTAATTTATCTGTTCCAAATTGGACTTTCAATAATCATCGGAATTACAACTCCAATAATGAAAGCCGACATTACAAGCGCCCAGTCGCGTTTTGAAAAACGAAAAACCGTCTGCACTATATATGAAATTACCAGAACAACAAAAACCACTACAAGCTGAGCAGCTTCTATCCCTAAGGCAAACTCTCCCAAAGGTAACAATTTTGAGGTTGCAGAACCGCCTAAAATTGTTTTGAAATAATTAGAAAAACCTAGTCCGTGAATAATTCCAAAGAATAAAGTTATGAAAAATACCAGATTTACGCCATCATTTTTTGAGGTCTTTCCAGCCGTAAACAAATGATAAAGAGCGGTTACGAGAATTGTAATCGGAATCAGGAATTCTACAACATCTACTTTTATGGCAATAATACCGTAAACAGAAAGCACTAGAGCCAAAGTATGACCAATTGTAAAAATAGAAACCAGAAGAAAAATCTTTTTCCAGTCTTTAAAAAGATACGGAACGGTTAAGGCGATTAAAAAAAGAACGTGATCGTAAGCATTGATATCTAAAACGTGTTTTAATCCTATTTGAAAATAAATCCAAAATTGTGACATAGGTATATTGTAATTAAATAATTAGGGGTTGTAAACTTACGATTAATTTTCAAAATTAAAGATTCAAGCATCCAATTCCTGCAATAAAAATAAGTTAAATTTTATGAGAAATTTAAAATCGTTAATGTAAAATAAAATTTATATTTGTGATATAAAAACTTAATAATTATGTCATTTTCAGAATTATTTGATAGCGAATTCAAGCAAAGAAACAAAGGACACTTTTCTGCTATCGTTCGTGTAGCATTAGCAGATGGAGTTGTATATCCAGAGGAAAAAGCCTTTTTGGACAAACTTGCTTCTCGTTTAGAAATTACAGAATCGGAATACGAAGAAATTCTTACCGATCCATTAAAATATCCTATCAATCCACCTTATTCATATGTTCAACGTTTAGAGCGTTTATATGATTTAACAAAAATGGTTCATGTTGATCATCATCTTGAAGATAAACAAGAAGTATTATTGAAAAAAATAAGTGTTGCACTAGGATTCACACCAAGCAACGTAGATTACATTATCGCAAAAGCATTGTCATTGGTTGACAAAAAAGTAGATGCAGATACTTTTATCTACGAAATGCAGCATATGCATAAATAGTATTCAGTGTTCAGTTTTTAGTCTTCAGTTTTGTACTGAAACTTGACTGCCAATGAAAATTAAAAAACAAAGACCCGACAAGTTTTAAAAAAACCTGTCGGGTTTGCTATTTATAGTCCATACTGAAAACTGCGACTGTGACTGATCACTAAAAACTAATACAATAATTCATAAAAATTCGACTTCAAACAAAAACCCGACAGGTTTTAAAAAACCTGTCGGGTTTGCTATTTATAGTCCAGACCGAAAACTGCGACTGTGACTGATCACTAAAAACTGAATACTGAATACTTTCACTCAGCCGCCATAAACTCCTCAGCTTTTTCTACCATATTATAGCTTCCGCAGAAGAAAGGCACTCTTTGGTGCAATTCGGTTGGCTGGATTTCCATAATTCTTCCGAAACCGTCTGTTGCTTTTCCTCCAGCTTGCTCTGCCAAAAACGCCATTGGATTACATTCGTAAAGCAAACGTAATTTCCCTTTTGGTGCTTTTGAACTTGTTGGATAAATATAAACTCCACCTTTAATCATATTTCGGTGAAAATCGGCTACTAAACTTCCAATGTATCTCGAAGTATACGGCCTGTCTTCTTCTTCACGCTGGCAGTATTTAATGTAATTTTTTACTCCCTGCGGAAAATGAACATAATTCCCCTCGTTTACCGAGTAAATATTTCCATTTTTTGGAAATTTCATGTTTGGGTGCGAAAGGTAAAATGTACCAATCGCAGGATTTAGTGTAAAACCATTCACCCCATGTCCAGTCGTATAAACAAGCATCGTTGAAGTTCCATAAATTACATAGCCTGCTGCAACTTGATTGATTCCCGGCTGTAAAAAATCCTCGCTAGTTACCGGGGTTCCTATTGGAGTAATTCTTCTGAAAACAGAAAAAATAGTTCCGACAGAAACATTAACATCAATGTTTGAAGATCCGTCAAGCGGATCCATTAAGATCACGTACTTATTATTATGACAGTTGTCGCTCCCCTGAACTGTAATAAAATCGTCGTTTTCTTCAGAAGCAATACCACAGACAATCTCACGGTTTATTAACGTCTGGATAAATACTTCGTTTGCATAGACATCTAATTTTTGCTGGTCTTCTCCTTGAACATTCTGCTCGCCTACGGCGCCAATAATGTCTACTAAACCTGCTTGATTAACCTTATGATTGACAACCTTTGCTGCCAAACGTATCGAGTTAATAATTCGGGAAAGTTCTCCCGACGAATACTGAAATGCTTTTTGGTGCTCAATAATAAACTCTCCCAGTGTTTTATTGCGTTCTTCCATTGCTAAATCGTTATAGTTTTATTTTTAAGTCACAAATATCGTCTATTTTGTGAGAATGATTTAAAAATTATTTTGTTAGTTTGTTACTATTGTATATTTGCTAATAATCTGCAAAAAGTGACCAATAAAACGAAGCTTTTTTAGATATTAAATAGTTAAAAATAGGAATATATGAATATTAGAAAAGGAAATCCTGAAGACATGAAATCGGTGTTAGAGCTTATTCAGGAGCTGGCTATATTCGAAAAAGAGCCTGATGCGGTTGTCATTACTGAAGAAGATTTAATCCGTGATGGTTTTGGTGAAAAGCCATTATTTCACGTTTTTGTAGCAGAGATCGAAAACGAAGAAAAACAGAAAGAAATTGTTGGAATTGCATTGTATTATTATCGCTATTCTACCTGGAAAGGAAAGACAATTCATCTTGAAGATTTAATTGTAAAAGAAAAAATGCGTGGCACAGGTTTGGGCTCTGCACTTTATGCTGAAATCATGAAGCAAGGAAAAAAAGATAATGTGAGAAGAGTGGAGTGGAATGTTTTGGCATGGAACACACCAGCTGTTAATTTTTACAAGAATTCTGGCGCCAGAATTCTAGAAGACTGGCAAGTGGTTCAAATGGATGAGGCAGGCATTAATTCGTTCTTAGAAAAATTATAAAAAAAATATTTAGCCACAGATTATAAGGATTAAAATGATTTTAAAGTCTTTGGCAATTAACCACGAATTCACGATTTTTATTCGTAAAGATTAGAAAAAAATAATTCGTGAATTCGTGGCAAAAAAACAAAATACATAGGTTTCGATTTGAATCTGAAATCTAAAATCTAAAAATCTATTAATTAAAAAATGAGAGTATTTAAATTTGGAGGAGCATCGGTAAAAGATGCAGATGGAATTAAAAACGTATACGACGTTTTACAAAAAGTAGGTTACGAAGACGTAATTCTTGTAGTTTCGGCTATGGGAAAAACAACAAATGCTCTTGAAGTAGTAATCAAGAATTACTTTGAAAAATCGACAGAATTGAATTCTTCTGTTCAGGAAATCAAAAAATACCACAATCAAATCTTATTAGATTTGTTTGAAGATGAAAATCATGCGGTTTTTGCTGCTGTAAATGCACAGTTTGCTGAACTAGAATATTTCTTAGCACATAATAAATCTCCAAATTACAACTTTGTTTATGATCAGGTTGTTAGTTTTGGTGAGTTGATTTCGACTAATATTTTAAGTCATTTTATGAATTTCATGGGAATTCAGACACAATGGCTTGACGTTCGCAATTTCATCAAAACCAATGCAAACTATAGAGATGCAGAGGTTGATTGGGAAACAACGCAACAAAACATCAGCAAAAATGTACCTAGAAAACAATTAAATATTACGCAAGGATTCTTAGGTGCCGACGAAAATAACTTCACTACAACTCTTGGACGTGAAGGTTCTGATTATACTGCGGGAATTTTTGCTTACTGCCTAAATGCCGAAAGTGTAACGATCTGGAAAGACGTTCCAGGAGTTATGAATGCCGATCCGCGTTATTTTGAAAATGCAAGTTTATTGAACCAGATTTCATATCGTGAAGCTATCGAATTAGCATTTTACGGAGCAACGGTTATTCACCCAAAAACATTACAGCCGTTACAGAAGAAAGAAATTCCATTATACGTAAAATCGTTTATCAATCCGCTATTAAAAGGAACTTGTGTTTCTAAAGGAGTTGATTTGGAACCACAATATCCATGTTTTATTGTAAAAAGAGAACAACTTTTAATTTCGCTTTCATCAATTGATTTCTCTTTCATTATGGAAGAAAACATCAGTGAGATTTTCGGTTTATTCCACGAATTCAAAATCAAAGTAAACTTGATTCAGAACTCTGCCATTAGTTTCTCTGTTTGTGTAGAAGATAAATTTGGAAATTTCCCAGAATTGAATTCGATTCTTTCTAAAAAATTCAAAGTAGAATATAGCGAAAATGTAACCTTATATACCATTCGTCACTTTACAGAAGAAGCTGCTCAAACGGTTGAAGCTAACAAAGAAGTTTTATTGAAACAAGTTAGCCGCGAAACGATGCAGATTGTGACTAAAGAATTAATCTAATATTGCTTTATAAAAGGTAATTATTTAATTCAAAAATTATTGAAAAGGCTCTTCTTAATTATAGACTGCACCCAAAAGTTTAGACAAATTAATAACTAAGTTTTATAATAATGAGCTCGATATTGTATGGGGCTCATTGCTTTTAGATTAAGTTTTATTCTGTCATTATTATAATAATTAATATACTCAATAATCTCTTGTTTTAATTGACCAATGGAACTGTATTTTTTAAGATAAAACAACTCTGATTTTAATG
>NZ_JBHSFY010000020.1:0-70923 GCF_042654045.1 Flavobacterium chungangensis | reverse complement strand
CTCTTAAAACGGCTGTCAATTCAATATGCCTACGAACGTGTCTTCTTTTGTTTTCGCCTGTATCTCAAAGCGGGTGCAAAACTAAAACTTCTTTTTGTTTCCTGCAAGAAAAATTTAAAGTTTTTTTGAGATTTTTTCAATCCCGTTTTCTCCAATTTTCCTCCCAATCTATCAATGAACTTTCCGTGTTTTGCGGGGTGCAAATGTAGAAAGCATTTTCAAATCTCGCAAGCTTTTTCGAATCTTTTTTTTTGAAAATTTCTTTTCGTCTGATTCTCCTTTCCTGCCAGTATTTCGATGAACGCCTTCGCTGTTGCGGGTGCAAAAGTAGAACCTTTTTCCGCTTACGCAAGCTTTTTTTGAAACTATTTTTAATATTTTTTATAAGTCACTGGTTATGCGTTTTTTACAAACCAAAGTTTTTTGGGCTGTTTTATAGATATGTCTGTTTTCGGGCGATTTTGCCTACTCTGCTTTATTTTGCCATGAAGGCACTAAGATATAAAGTTTGGTTTTCTGTGGGTATTTTTCGAATCTCGCAAAGGCGCAGAGGCACAAAGTTTCTTTTTGGTGCTGGTTTTTCTTCTGGGACCGTCCCATTCTTCCCTGTTTTTTCTTCTGGAAACCGGTGCCCTAGCCCCGATAGTAGTGGAAATCCTTTTGTGCCGGGGTTCGGCACAAAAGATTGGAACGGATAGCGGGATTAAGCTCCTTAATATATATTGTATAAAAGGCTTCGAGTTCGCTCAGCCTGACAATAGATGTTAAAAGCTGATTTTAGATTTACTCCGTTTTACTCTTATATATTATAGTAGAACTTTCTCCTTATATATACAACAAAAACAAACCCGACAGGTTTTAGAAACCTGTCGGGTTATGAGAATGAAATCTACTCTTATGTATAGTATACTTATATATGTATACTATCGTTTAGGCCGTCGATTGCTTCTTTGGTGATTTGAATGCTTTTTAATTTTGCCTGATGATCGAAGATTGGACTGGTTACCATTAGTTCGTCTATTCTGGCGTAGTCAATGAACTTTTTCAAATCGGTCATTAATTGTTCTTTGTTTCCTGTGAAGGTTCCAGCTGTCATTTGATTGACATGGAAACGCTCTTGCTCGTTCATGATATCATCTAATGACGGAACAGGCGGCTGTAAACCTTTACGGTCGTTTCTAATTAAGTTCAAGAACATTTGATACAGACTTGTAGACAATAGTTCTGCTTCTTCGTTTGTGTCTGCTGCAATAATATTAACACAAGCCATTGTTTTTGGTTTGTCTAAATATTCTGAAGGCTGAAAATTTTCGCGGTAAAACTCAAACGCCTGAATCATTAGTTTTGGCGCAAAGTGTCCAGCAAAAGCATACGGCAATCCGTAAGCTGCTGCCAAAGCTGCACTGTCCATACTTGATCCTAAAATCCAGATTGGGACTTTTAAACCTTCGGCTGGAAATGCACGCACTTTTCCTGTTGCATTTTCACTTGAAAAATATTCTTGAAGTTTGCTTACGTTTTGCGGAAAACGTTGTGCCTGCTCAAAAAAGTCTTTTCGGATTGCTTCGGCGGTTGGCTGATCTGTTCCCGGCGCCCTTCCTAAACCTAAATCGATTCGGTTTGGATAAAGCGTTTCTAGGGTTCCAAATTGCTCCGCAACTACTAAAGGAGAATGATTCGGCAACATAATGCCACCAGAACCTACTCGGATATTTTTAGTCTGACTTGCCACATAACCAATTAAAACCACTGTTGCCGTACTTGCAACGTGTGCCATATTGTGATGTTCTGCAAGCCAAAATCGCTTGTATCCTAAAGTATCTGCTAATTGCGCTATGTCTTTTGTTTTTTGAAATGTTTCTGTGGCATTGCTATCCTGAGTAATGATAGCGAGCTCTAATAATGAGACTGAAATTGGGTTTTTCATATAAAAAAATGCTAATATGCAAAATTAAGCCTTTTATATGGATGCCTTTAGTTTTCTAATGTTAATAGATTTATAATATTCTCAAAAGGTTTAAAATAATTAGTTTTTAATAATTAATTATTGTTTTACAATAATTAATTATACATTTGCAATATCAATTTAACTTTTCATTATATGAAGACAACTCATATTGTATCTAGAATATTATTTTATTTTACTCGATTTTTGTCTGTGGTTTATTTCTTTTTGGCAGGATATTCTGTTTTTACTTTACTAACGGGATTGTTTTTGACTTTTAAAGACGAAGGAAAATATTTTCAAGTTTGTTATCCTTTTACTTCTCATCCTTTAATGCTTGGTGATTATAACTGGCCCTATATTCTTTTTGATTTTTTGGCTCCGCTGAGTTTGTATGGGCTTTTCTTTTTATTGAGCAGTAATGTTTTTAAGGTATTTTTTCAGCCTAAATTATTTACACAAAACGGAATTTCTCATTTAAGGCGTTTCTATTTATCCAATTTACTAATTCCAGGTATTGTACTATTTGTGGCTTTCTTTTTTGTGCCGCTGGATAATGAAGTTTCGCTTTTTATTCTATTACACGGAATGCTGGGTGTTTTCGCTTACTTTTTAGCCGCCATTTTTAAACAAGGTTTAAACCTTCAGAACGAACAAGACTTATTTATATAACTATGCCAATAATTGTAAATGTTGATGTAATGCTTGCCAAACGCAAGATGCAGAGTAAAGAGTTGGCAGAAAAACTAGATATTACACCTGCCAATTTATCGATTCTAAAAACGGGAAAAGCAAAAGGAATTCGGTTTGATACGCTCGAAGCTATTTGTAAAATATTGGATTGCCAGCCCGGGGATATTTTAGAATACGTGGCAGAATAGCTTTCTTTTAAATCTTATTTCACTCTTAATAAATCGGTTTTTGAAGCCGACAGGTATTCTATTGCCTAAATTTTTCAAATCATAATTTAATTCAATCATCTAAATCAATCAAAAAATGAACAGTTTATCAATCCAAAATCTCTGCAAAACGTATGAGAACGGCACAAAAGCGATTGACGATTTATCGCTTGAAATTACAAAAGGAATGTTTGGTCTACTAGGTCCAAACGGCGCCGGAAAATCGACTTTAATGCGAACTATTACCGCTTTGCAGGAACCCACTTCGGGAAGTATTGAATTTAACGGAATTAATATTTTGGAAAATCCAATGTTTATTAGGCAAAATTTGGGTTATCTGCCACAGGAATTTGGCGTTTATCCTAAAATTTCTGCTTATCGTCTGCTCGATCATCTGGCAGTTTTAAAAGGAATTGTTGATAAAAAGGAACGACACGATCAAATCTCGTATTTGTTGCAGCAGACTAATTTATTACAGCATCAAGACAAAGCAGTTCATTCTTTTTCTGGCGGAATGCGTCAAAGGTTTGGAATTGTTCAGGCATTATTGGGAAATCCGAAGATTATTATTGTAGATGAACCTACTGCGGGACTTGATCCGCAGGAAAGAAACCGATTTAATAATTTGCTAAGCGAAATTGGCGAAAACATTATTGTAGTTCTATCGACTCATATTGTAGAAGATGTTCGTGATTTATGCCCTAAGATGGCGATTATCTCTAACGGAAAATTGATTTTGGAAGGAAAACCAAACGAAGCAATCGATTCTTTAAAAGATAAAATCTGGATGAAAGCGATTGAGAAAACAGAACTGAAAGAACATCAATCGAACTTTAATATTATTTCGTCCAACTTAAATTCAGGGAAAATCAATATTCATGTTTTTTCAGATGAAAGGCCAGATTCTGGATTCGAATTGATATCGCCAGATTTAAGCGATGTTTATTTTAGTGTTTTAGCTCAAAATCAACTTAAAAATTAGTGTTATGCTTTCTAAATTAATTCAATTTGAATGGCATAACAACACCAGAAGCTGGACTTTTTATGCCACGTTTATTATTTATTTGGTTTTAGGATTTTTTGTGAGTGCTTTTGCGAACTTTTCTTTTTCGGGCGCTTACAAAAATAGTCCGTATGTATTGACTTATGCGATTGGTCTGATTTCGCTGATGACGATATTTTCGATTACACTTCAGGTCGCGCAGAGTTTTTTAAAGGAATATGAAACGAAATTCGATTCGATTATTTTCTCCTCTCCTATTTCTAAGTTTCATTATTTGGCTCCCAAATTTATTACTGCATTTATAATCGCTGTAGTTTCTTTTGGAATGTTTATCGTCGGAATGATCATTGGACATCAAATGTCGTGGCTTTCTAAAAGCGAAATCGGTCCTTTTGAAATTATAAATTATCTCTGGCCGTATTTTGTAATTGTGATTCAGAATATTTTTCTGTGTCTTTCTATATTGACGGCTTTGGCGCGGCTTACGCGAAGCAAACTTTTTATTTATGTTGGCGGGTTATTAATCTACATCTTATATATAGCGGGTTCTATTTTTTCTAATTCGCCAATCTTTGCAAATGCTTCACCATCTTCGGCGAAAGCCATGTCTTTGGCTGCAAAAATAGATCCGTTTGGTTTGGCAGCGTTTTTAGAACAAACCAGATATTGGACTTCAATTGAGAAAAATACCGAACTGGTTTCGCTTTCTGGGAACTTTTTATTTAACCGATTGTTGTGGATTTCAGTTTCTCTGCTTTTACTTTTTGTTTCGTATCGATTATTTTCCTTCCGAAAAACGGAAACCAAAAAGATAAAAACGCCTAAAGTTATTTCAAAAGAAGCAAAAATCCTTTCTTCGGAAATTCCGAAACGCATCGAGTTCAAAACTTTCAGACATAATTTTGCTGTTTTTAAAAGCAATATTAAACTGGATATTTTTTTAGTTCTAAAAGGAATTCCGTTTTTATTGATTGTTCTTTTGTTGTCGGGATTATTGGCAATCGAAATTTCGGATGAAATTGACGGCGGAATTCGATTAGCCGAAAAAATTACGGATACGGCTTTGATGATTTCCACCATAATGGATCGTCTGCCTTTTATTCTGATCTTGATTCTGCTTTTTTACAGTAGCGAATTATTAAACCGAAGCGAAAATTCGAGATTTGAAATGCTGGAAAATACAGCACCGTATTCTCAATTTGTGGTTTTATTGGCCAAACTGACGGCGCTTTTTATCATTCCGTTAATCATAATTAGTATTAGTATTTTCATAGGATGTGCCTTTCAGATTGTGAATGCCAATGCTCCAATCGAAACTGGTCTTTATCTTTCTTTGTTTTATTATCTCGGATTTCCATTGTTGCTGATCTCAATTTTGGCAATTGCGATTCAGACTTTTATTAAAAATAAATACATCGGACTTTCGGTTGCTGCTTTTATCTGTATTTTGTTTTGTACAGGAATTGTAGAACAATTGGGAATTTCGCATCCGTTATTTCGATTCGGAGATTCTTTTAAAAGAGAATATTTTGATATGAATGGTTTCGGAAAATACACTTTCCCGTTTCATATTTCGATGTTATACAATTTCGGATTGGCTTTACTGCTTCTTATTTTGACAGGAATTTTATGGAAAAGAAATGCTTCAATTATAAAAACCTTCCGAACAAATTCATTTAATGGCATTCAGAAAGTAACTTTTGCATTGGGAATTATTCTTTTTATTGGTTTTGGAAGTTATCTTTTTTATAAAACGAATATCGAATATCCGTATTTGACCGAAAAAGATCAGAATAACTGGAGCGAGAAATATGAAACTCAATTTAAAAAATATACCGATCTGCCTCAGCCTACGATCGTTTCTGTAAAAAGTAAAGTCGATTTATTTCCTGAGGAGAATCGCTATGAAGTAAAAGGCACTTATGAATTAATTAATAATTCTGAAAAACCTATTGATAGTTTACTCCTATATATAGATCGAAATTCGAAAATGACTTCTGTTGAAATTCCGAATTCTAATAATCTGGATGATGTTTCGGCATTTCAGCATTATTGGTATCGATTGGAAAAACCTTTACAGCCTCAGCAGAAAATGAAAATGAGCTTTTCTTTTGAGTCTTCATGGTCGCCATTTAAAGGACATACTGCCTTTAATTCTATAATTGAAAATGGATCGTTTATGCGAATAAGCCGTTACTTTCCGCTTTTTGGTTATCAGGAATCGAATGAAATCAGTAGTAAAAAAGAACGTGTAAAAAGACATTTGAAACCACAGACGCCTCTTAAAAAACTGGAAGACAAATCGGAAATTAGATATGATTTTGTTGATTATGATGCTGTGGTTTCGACTTCTAAAAATCAAACGGCGATTGGTATTGGGGATTTAATTGGAAATTGGACAAAAGACAACCGCAATTATTTTCATTATAAATCTAATGGTAAGATTCCGTTTCGATTTGCTTTTTCTTCTGCGGAATATGAAATTCAAAAAACGAATTATAAAGGCATTTCTATTGAAG
The DNA here is from genome assembly GCF_042654045.1 of Flavobacterium chungangensis. NCBI lineage: Bacteria > Pseudomonadati > Bacteroidota > Flavobacteriia > Flavobacteriales > Flavobacteriaceae > Flavobacterium > Flavobacterium chungangensis. The sequence continues at coordinate 64,557 of NZ_JBHSFY010000020.1, read as the reverse complement.
TTTTTTATCATAAAAGGCATTCCAGAAACATTAAAAAACTAATTCAGGATGTAAAAAACACTTTAGATTATTGCCAGAATAACTTTGGAAAATATCCATACAAAACAATTCGTTATGCCGAAGTTTCTGCTTTCGCCGATGGATTTGCAGCGACTTCTTATCCCTCGACGGTTTTTATGAAAGAAAATTTCGGATTTTACAGCAACCTCAACAATAAGGATAAAGAAGATGTAATGAATCAATTAACGGCTCATGAATTGTCGCACGAATGGTGGGGAAATTCACAGATCAATCCGGAACAAAAAGAAGGAAGCTGGATCTTGACCGAAACTTTGGCGCAATACACCGAGTTGATGTTGTATGAAAAAGAACATGGCTTGGAAAAAGCGCTCGAAACTTTAAAAATTCATCTCGATTTATATTTGAGCAGCCGAAGTTATGATCCTGAAATGCCTTTGTATAAAACGAATTATGAAACTCCGCACTTACCTTATGATAAAGGAATGATTGTCATGCATCAGCTTCGAGTTTTAATTGGTGAAGAAAAAGTAAATCTGGCTTTGAAAAATTTTCTGAATCATTATAAATATCCAAATCCGTTTCCTGATTCTGAGGCTTTATTAAAAGAAATTTATGCTGTAACGGATAAAAAGCTGCATTCTAAACTAGACGAAATGTTTAAGCAGATTATTACCTATTCCTCAAAAATAGAAGCTGTTTCAAGTATTAAAAAGAATGGTTTTTATAAGGTTTCATTTAAAGCGTTTTCTCAGAAATATAAAGAAAATGCAACAGGACAAAGAAAACAAATCGCAAACGATGCCACTATACATATTGGAATTTATGATGAAAACGGAAACTTATTTAATTATACTTTTCCAATTAAAAACAATACAATTGAAGGAAAAATAAAACTTAAAATAAAACCTCTGCGAATTGTAATTGATCCGTATTTAATGAATATTGACACTTTTATAAAGGACAACGAGAAGGACATTGATTAGTTTTTTTGCCACGAATTACACGAATTTTCACTATTTTTTTTTGCCACAGATTAAAAGGATTTTAATGATTTTTTTTCGCTTGTTTAAAGTGAAATCCAAATAATCTTTTTAATCTGTGGCAAAAAACTTTTACTTCAGCTGAATCAAAATCTGTTTGTGAGTTGTTTTTCCATCGTCTTTAATTTTTAAATCTTTATTCGATTCGATTTGAAATTTTGATGCAGTTTCTACATTCAAAGAAATATCACGATTCCTAAAAGTTTCTGGAATTTCCGGAAGTTTAATTGTAACTATTAATTCTTTATTTTTCTGCTGAAAATCGACTTTAATTCTGTCTCTTAACCAAATGTATTCATAGACTTCCTGCCACGGTGCCATCCAGATTGAGTCATTTCCTTTTAAACCGTATTTATTTGCAAGCGTTGTCATATAATATTTGAATTCAGGAAAACGAATGCTTAGATTCCACAAATTTGTATTTCCTGTTCCGTGTGTGAATTCGTTAAACCAAACCGGATCTTTTTGTTTTACAATAGAATCTATCGTTTTTAAATATTTATCCATCGTTTTAAAACTTGTTGTGTCTTTTGAACTCTGCACAAAAGTTCTGGCAGAAATCATTTTATCTAAATCTACTTTTGAATCAACTTTAAAAACTGGCCCAGCACCATAATAAGATGCTACAGAAAAATGTCCATTATTAAGTGCCTCTTTTTCATATTCCAAATAATATTTCTCATCACCTTCTCCACCTGGAACCACAAAATGAGACATCGTAAAATCTAGATTTTGCTGTATTGAAGTTGTATTTTCGGTTACTTCTGTTTTGTAGTTTGTTCCGTGTTTGGTAGCGTGATGAAAACCGTGATTCAAAATATCCCAGCCTGCATTGTACATTTCTTTAATTTCAGACCAAGAAAGATGTCCGCGATTTTCAGGCAAATAACGAATTGAACCTCCATTGATCGCTAATGCCAATTTAAACGGAATTTTATTTCCCATTCCGTCCGAATAAAAAAGTCCTTCTGAAACTGTTCCATCTCCGCCTTGATCAATTTTCCATTCGTTAATCGAAGAATTGCTAATTTTTCCTCCATTCAATAGTGGGAAAGCAGTCAAATAAGCCGATCTGTAGCCATCGTCAAGCGTAAAACTATACGCTAAATGTTTGTTGTATTTTAAAGGAGAAACAGCAATTTTTACTTTATCGGCCGATTTCAGTTTTATTTTGAATGAAATAGTTTTCGGTTTTGAAGAATCTTTTTGAATAATTCCTTTTGAAAAACTATTAAAGCTTCCGAAGATTACAATAAATATTATAAGGAGAATTTGTTTTGGCATAAATTTTAGGGATACATTTTCGACTTAAAAGTACATTTCTTTTTCAAAAAAATATTTTAAAACTGATTCTAGTGCTTAAAATAATTTCTGTCGATTCAAAAAAGTAAATAGATTTTAAACCTAACTTTGTACATCGATTACCAAAATTTGATTTAGCATCTCTGCAAATGACACACAAAATTTTAATTATAGACGACGAAGAAAAACTGAGAAGTCTGTTGGTTCGTATTATAAAATCGGAAGGATTTGAAGTTTTTGAAGCAAAAGATTTAAAGTCTGGTTTTAAAAAACTGGAGCAAACTGATATTGACGTTGTTTTGTGTGACGTAAAACTGCCTGACGGAAACGGTGTTGATTTTGTTCAAAATATAAAAAACAGTTTTCCGCTGACAGAAGTTATTCTGTTAACCGCTTTTGGAAATATTCCAGATGGTGTTCAGGCGATGAAAAATGGCGCTTTCGATTATATTGTAAAAGGTGACGATAACGATAAAATTATTCCGCTTCTTTATAAAGCGGTTGAAAAAGTGCATTTGCAAAAAAAGGTTCAGCAACTCGAAAAACGCATCAACGACAAATATTCTTTCAATACCATTATTGGAAAATCGAAAGGAATTGAACAAGTTATTGATCTTGCCCAAAAAGTAGCTAAAACAGATTCAACTGTTTTACTTACCGGCGAAACCGGAACCGGAAAAGAAGTTTTTGCACAGGCCATTCACGAAAACAGCAATCGTGTGGGGAAATCTTTTGTGGCATTAAACTGCAGTACTTTTACAAAAGAAATTTTAGAAAGTGAACTTTTCGGTCATAAACAAGGAGCTTTTACGGGAGCTGTAAAAGATAAAAAAGGTTTTATTGAAGAAGCAAATGGAGGAACTTTGTTTCTGGATGAAATTGGTGAAATGCCAATTGATCTTCAAGCCAAGTTATTGCGTGTTTTAGAAACCAGCGAATATATTCCGGTTGGTGACACGACTCCTAAAAAATCAAATTTCAGATTAATTGCCGCTACAAACCGAGATTTAAAAACAGAAAGTGATGAACATCGCTTCCGTTCTGATTTGTATTTCCGTTTAAATATTTTCGAAATAAAACTGCCATCTTTACGAGAAAGAATTAAAGATATATCGGTATTGACTCATTATTTCGTTAAACAGTTTTCTGAAAAAACGAATAAAAAAACATTACATATCTCTGATGAATTTCTGCAGAAATTAGAAAATTATTCCTGGCCGGGAAATATCCGCGAACTTAAAAACATCATAGAAAGATCGGTTATTTTGAGTAACGGCGATACTTTAACTTCGGATGTTCTGCCTTACGAAATGCAGCAACAAACTGAACAAAGTACTAAACCTATGTCGGCTTTCTCCATGCAGAGTGTTGAAAAACTGCACATACAAAAGGTTTTAAATTATACTAAAGGGAATAAAGCAGAAACGGCTCGATTATTAGAAATTGGAATTGCGACTTTGTATAGAAAGCTGGAAGAGTATCAAATTCAATAACAATTGCAAAATTCAATTTCAATATCAATTACAATTCTCAAAGCTTCGGAGAAGAATCATATTTATAGATTATTTTATTGCCAATAATAAAAAGCTCCTGCGGAGCGACACCTACAACCCAAAAATATGTCGCCCCGCTGGGGCTCTGATAAATGTGGATTCATCATTTCTATAAATATGTAGTCCCGCTGGGACTTTCAAAATTCATAATTAATAATTCACAATTAATAATTAAATAAACCTTATCATTTCAATAAAAGCTTATCAAAATGATAGGCTTTTTTTATGCCTGATTTTTGGCATAAAACTACATTCCTTTTATTGACAGCACTTTAGCTGTAACTCAACTTTTTCGGAACATATTTTGGCATAAGGAGGGAGAACATTAAAATTCATTCCAAATGAAAACTCAAGTTACCTCAATCTACAAACAAGCTGAACGCTTTGCCGAAATCACCAAAAAATCGATTATTTCCGGCAATATCGTGAGAGCTAAGAAATGTCTGGCTCTTGCCGAACGTTTGTTTATAACTGGAAGCATCGAAACTAAAAATGCCATTTCTAATGTGTATGTTTTTTCGGTTTCTTCTTTTATGGAAATGCGTCACTGCAATATTTCGCACCTATTTCCGCAGACACTTAAAGCGGAATATATCAAGCAGGTTAATGCTTCTGGTGTTTAATCGGCTCACTAATCTGAAATCTGAACTCAAAAATCTAAAATAAAAATCATGGTCACAATCCTTCTTCTTGCTTTAGCAGTTTTACTGTTTGCAATTTGTTTTCTGTCAGTTGAATTCTTTGAAAAAATCTAAATCATGACTGCACTATTTATTATTTCAATCGCCGTTTTCGTGTATTTGGTATATGTATTAATCAAACCCGAAAAATTTTAAATCATGTAAAAAGTGAAATGCACTAAGTGAAATGTAAACACAAATTTTATTCATCAACTCATTTTACAAATCACCTCTCACCTTTCACTAAAAAATATAAAAATTATGAACACAGAATTATTAGGCGTCATTGGTATTTTCATCCTCACTATTGTTTTAGCGATTCCTTTAGGAAAATATATTGCTAAAGTTTATTTAGGAGATAAAACACTTCTTGATCCGATTTTCAATCCAATTGAAAAATTTATTTTTAAAATCAGCGGTATTAATTCGGCTGAAGAAATGAACTGGAAACAACACTTAAAAGCACTTTTAAGTATCAATATGGTTTGGTTCTTTCTTTGCTTTTTTGTCTTATTGTTTCAGGGATCTTTACCTCTTAATCCAGATAATAATCCCTCAATGTCACCAGATTTGGCATTTAATACTGCTATTTCATTTTTAGTCAATTGTAACTTACAGCATTACTCAGGCGAAAGTGGCGTTTCTTACCTTTCGCAAATCGTCTTGATGTTCCTTCAATTTGTTTCTGCCGGTATCGGAATGGCTGCTGCCGCTATGATTTTTACAGCAATGAAAGAAAGAACAACAGAAAAACTGGGTAATTTTTATAATTATTTCATCAAAAGCTGTACTCGTATTTTATTACCGCTTTCAGCAATTGTAGCTATAGCACTAGTATTTAGCGGTACTCCTATTACATTTGAAGGTAAAGATGCTATTACAACGCTGCAAGGTGATCATGTAGAAGTTTCTCGCGGACCCGCTGCTGCCTTTATTGCTATTAAACATATTGGTACAAATGGTGGTGGATTTTTTGGAGCCAACTCAGCGCATCCATTAGAAAATCCAACTTATTTTACGAATGGAGTTGAGCTTTGGGCGCAGATGATTATTCCGTTTGCGATGATTTTTGCTCTTGGATTTTACCTCAATAAAAGAAAACTATCGAATATCATATTTGGTGTAATGACGGTTGGTTTCTTACTCTTGGTTGTTCCAACCGTTATGAGTGAAATCAACGGAAATCCAGCTATCGAAAAAATGGGCATTGCACAAACAACTGGAGCTATGGAAGGAAAAGAGGTTCGGTTTGGTCCAGCAATTTCAGGTTTCTGGAGTATTGCTACAACTGTAATTTCCACAGGTTCTGTAAACAGTATGCACGATAGTTCGATGCCTGTTTCTGGCGCTATGCAATTATTATCTATGATGGTAAATGCCTTTTACGGCGGATGCGGTGTTGGTATTCTAAACTACTATATTTTCATTATTCTGGCGGTTTTTATCTCTGGATTAATGGTTGGCCGAACTCCCGAATTTTTAGGAAAGAAAATCGAAGCGCGGGAGGTCAAAATTGCCGCTTTTATCGCGATTCTTCACCCTTTATTAATATTAGCCGGAACTGCTTTAGCTTCTTATTTTGCTGCGCATGATACTGCAATGGGCTATTGGTTTAACGGAAACGCGACAGGCTGGTTAAACAATCCTGGTAATCACGGATTCTCCGAAATGTTATATGAATATACTTCAAGCGCTGCCAATAATGGCTCTGGTTTTGAAGGATTGGGAGATAATAATCCGTTCTGGAATATCACTACAGGAATTGTATTACTGCTAAGCCGTTTTATTCCAATCATTGGTCCATTGGCAATTGCAGGTTTACTGGCAGGTAAAAAATACATTCCAGAGAGTGCAGGAACTTTAAAAACCGACACCTCAATTTTCGGAATCATGACTTTTGCCGTAATCGCAATTATCGCTGCTTTATCATTCTTCCCAGCATTGGCACTTGGACCTTTAGCGGAATTCTTTACACTAAAATAAAAATGCTGGATATTTTAAACACATAGGAACATAGAATTTTAATCTATAAAAAAGAATAAAAAGAAAACTCGTTTTCACACATAGTTAGAATAACGATTTTACCATTCGCATTTCAATATAGCCCGTGGTTTCAACCACGGGAAACGAATTGCAGGGAGAAAGATTGTGATATACGTTGCGTCCCAGCGGTTGAAACCGCTGGCTATATTCTATAATCTATGTGTTTTTAGCGCATAACATTTTACAAATAACATTTAACTTTTTACAAGAAAATGACAACTAATAAATCCACATCATTGTTTGAAAGTAAACAGGTAAAAGAAGCCTTAGCGCAGTCTTTTGTGAAGCTTAATCCAAAAATGATGATCAAAAATCCGGTAATGTTTACCGTAGAAATTGGAACAGCCATTATGTTTGCTGTCTGCATTTCAATATTAATGGGTGCAAATGATCAGGGAAGTTTTACTTATAATCTAATTGTGTTCTTGATTTTACTGGCAACGCTTTTATTTGCGAATTTCGCCGAAGCCATTGCCGAAGCAAGAGGAAAAGCACAAGCCGACAGTTTGCGAAAAACAAGGGAAGAAACTCCTGCAAGACAAATTCTTCCAAACGGAGAAATTAAAAACATTAGCTCTTCGGCATTAAAAAAAGACGATATTTTCGTTTGTGAAGCCGGCGATTTAATTGCTGCCGATGGTGAAATTATCGAAGGTCTGGCTACAATTGACGAAAGTGCCATTACAGGAGAAAGTGCGCCTGTGATCCGTGAAGCTGGCGGAGATAAATCTTCGGTTACCGGAGGGACAAAAGTATTATCTGATAAAATTAAAGTAAAAGTTACTTCTGAACCTGGCGAAAGCTTTTTAGATAAAATGATTGCTTTGGTTGAAGGTGCAAGCCGTCAGAAAACACCAAACGAAATTGCCTTAACCATTTTATTAGCCGCATTTACTTTAATATTCGTGATTGTGTGCGTTACGCTAAAACCGTTTGCCGACTATGCCAACGCACCCATCACGATCGCGGCTTTCATTGCTTTGTTTGTTTGTTTAATTCCAACTACAATTGGTGGTTTGCTTTCTGCGATTGGTATTGCGGGAATGGACAGAGCTTTACGCGCTAACGTAATTACAAAATCTGGTAAAGCGGTTGAAACTGCTGGGGATATTGATGTACTGCTTTTAGATAAAACAGGAACCATTACCATTGGAAACAGAAAAGCAACTAATTTTTATCCAACAAAAGGAATTTCTTTTGATGATTTTGTTAAATCGGCTGTTTTGAGTTCGCTTACAGATGATACTCCGGAAGGAAAAAGTATTCTCGAATTAAGTGAAATGTTAGATGTAAAAAATGAAACGAAAGCGAGCTTTTTACAAACTACTTCTGAAATCGCGCATACCATCAAATTTACTGCCGAAACCAGAACTTCTGGAGTGGTATTAAAAGACGGAACCAATATTAGAAAAGGGGCGCAAGATGCTGCAAAAAACATTGCGCAGCAAGCCGGAAATTCTTTTCCTGAAGATACTGCCCAACAAGTTATTACCATTTCGTCTAACGGAGGAACTCCACTAGTTGTTATTAAAGACAACGTGGTTCAAGGTGTTATCGAACTTCAGGATATTATAAAAACCGGAATGAAAGAGCGTTTTGAGCGTTTGCGCAGAATGGGAATCAAAACGGTTATGGTTACAGGTGATAATCCGCTTACGGCTAAATTTATTGCCGAAGCAGCTGGTGTTGATGATTTTATTGCCGAAGCTAAACCTGAGGATAAAATGAATTACATTAGAAAAGAACAAGCCGAAGGACGACTAGTAGCGATGATGGGTGACGGAACAAATGATGCTCCTGCCCTTGCTCAGGCGAATGTTGGAGTTGCCATGAACAGCGGAACTCAAGCTGCAAAAGAAGCAGGAAACATGGTCGATCTTGACAATGACCCAACGAAACTAATCGAAATTGTTGAAATTGGAAAACAGCTTTTAATGACTCGAGGTACTTTAACTACTTTTTCTATTGCAAATGACGTTGCGAAATATTTTGCTATTGTTCCTGCTCTTTTTATTACTGCGATTCCTGCGCTGCAAGGTTTGAATATTATGCATTTGCATAGTCCTGAAAGTGCCATTTTATCGGCTGTAATTTTCAACGCGGTTATTATTCCAATTTTGATTCCGCTTGCGCTGAAAGGTGTTGATTACCGTCCAATTGGAGCTAGTGCGATCTTAAAAAGAAACCTTTTAATTTATGGACTTGGCGGATTGATTGTTCCTTTTATCGGAATTAAAGTAATTGATTTGCTAGTAGCATTATTTATGTAAGATGCTAAGGCGCTAAGTTGCTAAGATTCTAAGTTTTTTTTCTTAGAATCTTTTAAAACTTATTTATCACAATTAAAAAAACTTAGAAACTTAGAGACTTAGTCTCTTAGAAACTTTTAAAAAATGAAAAATCTACTTTCTATAATAAAACTTACCGTATTTACTTTGATTTTGTTTGCGGTTATTTATCCTCTTGCGATTTATGGAATCGCACAAATTTCTCCAAATCAAGGAAAAGGTGAAACGATTTCGGTTAACGGAAAAGTGGTGGGCTACCAAAAAATTGGTCAGAAATTCGATAAGTCGAATTATTTCTGGGGAAGACCTTCGGCTGTTGATTATAACGCGGCGGGAAGTGCCGGAAGCAACAAAGGTCCAAGCAATGCCGAATATCTGGCTTTGGTTCAAAAAAGAATTGATACGCTTTTATTGGTTCATCCGTACTTGAAAAAATCTGATATTCCAGCTGATATGGTTACAGCTTCAGGAAGTGGATTGGATCCGAATGTTTCTTCGCAAGGGGCGCTGATTCAGGTAAAACGAATTGCTAAAGAAAGAAAACTGGATGAAACTAAAGTAAAAGCGTTGGTTGAATCTAAAATTAATTCGGCTGTTGTTGGGCCAGAAACTGTCAATGTTTTGGAATTGAATGTGGCGTTGGATCAGCTTCGCTAGAAAAGTTTCTGAGGTTCTGAGTCGCTGAGGTTCTAAGATTTTTATCCTAACAGGTTTCCAAAACCTGTTAGGTATTATAAACAGAGTAACCACACCGTTTGTCATCATGAGGAACGAAGGATCACACTCGAAACTCCGTTTGCATAATCGCCAATCTTTGTCGAGCTACTTGCGGAGATCCCTTGTTCCTCGGAATGACAAAAAGTGGCGAGAATTGGAATCGAAAAACTAAACTACAATAATACCTAACAGGTTTTGGAAACCTGTTAGGATATGAAAATATTATAATACAAAAACGCCTTTTTTACCCCAAATGCCCTAGCCCCGATAGTAGTGAAAATCCTTTTGTGCCGGGGTTCGGCACAAAAGATTGAAACGGATAGCGGGATTAGCTCCTAAAAAATCTACTTATAAATATTTGAATACCACAAAAATGAAAAAAACAATACTTACCGCTTTAATCGCTTTTGGTTTTAGCAATTTACATGCACAAGAAGAATCTAAAAGTCCGCTGACGTTTTCAGGATATGTAGAAACTTATTATAGCTACGATTTTGGGAAACCTGAGAATCATACTCGTCCCAGCTTTTTTTATAACTTTAATAAAAGCAATGAAGTCAACATTAATTTAGGTTTGGCAAAAGTAAATTATACGAAAGAAAATGTTCGTGGAAACTTTGCCTTAATGGCCGGAACGTATGCTGAATATAATATGTCGGCAGAACAAGGTTTGCTGAAAAATATCTACGAGGCAAATGTGGGTGTGAAAATTTCGAAAAGCCATAATTTATGGATTGATGCAGGGATTATGCCTGCTCACATTGGTTTTGAAAGTGCCATTGGAAAAGATTGCCAGACTCTATCAAGAAGCATTCTGGCTGAGAATTCGCCTTATTATGAAGCGGGAATCAAAATTGGTTATACCTCTGAATCTGGAAAATGGTACTTGGCGGGAATGTACTTGAATGGCTGGCAGAGAATTGAGAAAGTAGAAGGCAATCAAACACCTGCTTTTGGAACTCAGGTTACTTACAAACCTTCTGATCGGGTTGCTTTGAATTGGAGTACTTATGTTGGAAATGAACAGCCGGATATTGATAAAAAATGGCGTTATTTCAACAACTTTTACGGACAATTTAAAATAACGGAAAAGACAAATATTACAGCTGGTTTTGATATTGGATCACAGCAATCGGCTAAAAACAGTAACAAATACGATACTTGGTTTTCACCAGTTTTGATTCTGCAATACAAGCCAGTTGACAAGATTCAGCTTGCAGTACGAGGTGAATATTATAGTGATGAAAAGGGTGTAATTATCGCAACTGAAACGCCAAACGGTTTTAAAACTTACGGATTTTCGGCTAACTTTGATTACTTAGTTGCTGATAATGTTATGTTTAGAATTGAAGCCAGAAATCTTTCGAGTAAAGATGAAATCTTCACCAATAAAGATAATCTTCCAACGGATACAAATACATTTGTAACAACAGCATTAGCTATTAGTTTCTAGAAAAAGATTTTATTGATTAAAATTTATTTCACGCAGATTCTACAGATTATAGCAGATTTAAATGGATTTTTAATTAAATAATCTGCGAATATCTGCTTAAATCTTTTAAAATCTGCGTGAAACAAAAAACTTGTGACGTAGCGCCTTTGTGGCAAAAAACATGAAAGAAGAAAAAGAAAACAACGCGCAGCACTTTCTCGATTTGATTCAGAAATCACGAAAAGGAAAGTTTAAAATCTACATTGGAATGAGCGCCGGTGTGGGAAAGACTTTCCGTATGCTTCAGGAAGCGCATTCGTTATTGAAAAACGGAATCGATGTAAAAATTGGCTACATTGAAACGCACATGCGGAAGGAAACGCATGAATTACTTGCTGGTCTTCCGATTATTCCGAGACGGACTATTTTTTATAAAGGAAAAGAACTCGAAGAACTCGACGTTCAGGCTATCATCAACCTTAGACCAGAAGTGGTTATTGTTGATGAATTGGCACATACAAACGTTGAAGGAAGCAAAAACGAAAAACGCTGGCAGGATGTTTTAGAAATTCTGGAAGCTGGAATTAATGTGATTTCGGCTGTAAATATTCAGCATATTGAGAGTTTAAACGAAGACGTAAAACGGATTACGAATATTGATGTTCAGGAACGAATTCCTGATAATGTTTTGCGTTTGGCCGATGAGGTCGTGAATATCGATTTGACTTCGGAAGATTTGATTTCGCGTTTAAAGGAAGGTAAAATTTATACGGCAGATAAAATTCCGACTGCTTTAGCGAACTTTTTTAAATCGGAACAAATTCTGCAATTGCGTGAATTGGCTTTGAAAGAAGTAGCAAGTCAAGTGGTTCGAAAAGTAGAAAGCGAAGTACCGAATCTGCATGCTTTACGACATGAAAAATTGTTGGCCTGTATTAGCAGTAATGATAAAACGGCTAAAATTGTGATCAGAAAAGCAGCTCGCTTGGCAAGCTATTATAACGGAAGCTGGTATGTTTTGTATGTCGAAACTCCGCAGGAAAGCAGTACAAGAATTGCACTTGATAAACAAAGACATTTAATTAATAACTTTAAACTCGCCGTACAATTAGGCGCAGAAGTAATTAAATTGGAAAACAAAAATATTGCCAATGCAATTTTGACAACTGTAGAAGAAAAACAAATTACAACTGTGTGTATCGGAAAACCACATTTGAATTTATTTAAAGTAATTTTGTCTACAACAATTTTCAGACGTTTGCTAAACAAGCTGTCTTTATCAAATGTTGATCTTGTTATTCTGTCTTAAAAGTTTTTAAACCATATAAGTTATATAAGTTCATTTAAATTCGGGGCGTTGAAGTTTAACCGCAATGTTCGCAAGGTTTTTACGCAAAGTTCGCTAGAATTATTTTGCTCGCAAAGACGCAAAGCTTTTAATCTAACCTTTGCGTTTGCGAAACCTTGGCGCTCTTTGCGGTTAAATTTTAAGCACAGTTTTTAAATGAACTTATATAACTTATATGGTTCAAAAAAAATTAAATGTTTTATAAAATGAGAATTAAAACCAAATTGAATCTGGGTGTTGGATTGTTATTTTTAATGATCATCATTCTCTCGTTAGTGAGTGCTTATTCTGTTTTTTTGATTAAGCAAGACACCGAGAATATTCTGAAATCCAATTATAATACTTTGGAATATTCCCGAAATATGATTTTTGCTTTAGACGGAATCAAATCGGATTCAAAAGAAACAATTCAGAGTTTTGAGGAAAATCTCGAAAAGCAGACTCAAAATATTACAGAACCAGGCGAAAAACAAGCTACCGAAAAACTGAAAGCGAGTTTTGCTCTTTTAGACAAAAACAATGCTGATGAATCTGTAAAAGCTCAGATTCGTCAGGATATTTTTGCGATTATGAAACTGAATCTGGACGCCATAAAACAGAAAAGCGATATCGCTAAACATTCGGCTGAAACGGCAAATTTGTCGATTGCCATTGTGGGAACTTTATGCTTTCTGATTGCTTTTAATTTATTGGTTAATCTGCCTAATAATATTGCGAATCCTATTAGAGAGTTAACTCAGAGTATTAAGGAAATTGCCAATAAAAACTATTCCGAACGTGTTCATTTTACGAGTCATAGCGAATTTGGAGATCTTGCGAAATCATTCAATACCATGGCGCAAAAGCTTGAAGAATATCATGACAGCAATGTTTACAAACTTCTTTTTGAAAAGAAACGGCTGGAAACGTTGATCAATAATATGAACGATCCCATTATTGGTTTGGATAACGAAGGAATTGTTTTGTTTGTGAATGATGAAGCACTGAAAATTATTGGTCTAAAATCTGAAGATATTATTGGAAAACCTGCTTCTAAATTAGCCGTTTCCAATGATTTAATTCGTTCTTTAATTCTGAAAGAAACGGAAACTCCTAAAAAACAGGCTCTCAAAATTTTTGCTCACGGAAAAGAAAGTTATTTCGAAAAAGAGATTCATAATATCACGATAACACCAACTGGCGAAGAAAAAGAAATCAATATTGGCGATGTCATTATTCTTCGAAATATTACGCTTTTTAAAGAATTGGATTTTGCTAAAACGAATTTTATTGCCACTGTTTCGCACGAATTAAAAACGCCAATTGCTTCTATAAAATTAAGTCTTCAATTGCTTGAAAATGCTAAAACGGGTAATATGAACGACGACCAAAAACAATTGGTTGAAAGTATAAAAGATGACAGTCAGCGTTTGTTGAAAATTACAGGAGAATTACTGAATTTATCACAATTGGAAACTGGAAATATTCAGCTAAATATCGGAAAAAGCAATCCTCAGGAAATTGTGAAATATGCCGTAGAAGCTGTAAAAGTTCAGGCAGACCAAAAACAGATTCAATTAGTTGTTGATGCCAATGAAAATCTCAAAAACGTAAAAGCAGATGCTGAAAAAACAGGCTGGGTTTTAATTAATTATTTATCGAATGCCATTAGATATTCGTCTGAAAAAAGCACAATTCTTATTAAATTAAAAGAAGAAAATAATCAAATGTTTTTTCAGGTTATTGATACCGGAAAAGGAATTGATGCAAGATATAAAGACAGGGTTTTTGATAAATATTTTCAAGTTCCTGGAAGTCAAAAATCTGGAACCGGATTGGGATTAGCCATTAGCAAAGAATTTATTGAAGCCCAAAACGGAAGTGTTGGCGTAGAAAGTAATTTAGGATTGGGAAGCACATTTTGGTTTTCGTTGAAAGTTTAGATTTTTTTGCCACAAAGACACTAAGTCGCAAAGTTTTTTTAAGCCACAGATTGCACAGATTAAAAGGATTTTTAATGGCTTTGTATCAATTTTATTACGTCTGTCAGTCTGAGTGAAGTCGAAGACCTTTTGTACTGTAAAGCCCTTCGACTTCGCTCAGGGTGACACTCAGAATAATAAAAAATAAGCCAATCTTAATTCAACTACCTCATTTAAAACCAACAAATTAATATTCCCTTAAGGTTCAATTAAGCCCAAAATACCTGCATCGAACATTCGTTAATTTTGTACAATATAACGACTAAGAAAATGTTCCACAAAACGATTTCCCTACTATTTCTATTCGGATTATTTTCTGTAAATGCACAGCAAAACGATTCGATTACAAAAATTGACAGTACTTCGCATCAGCTAAAATTCAATTACAAACAATTGATTATTCCTGGTGTATTAATTGGGTATGGTGTTATTGGACTTGAAAGCGATCAGCTGTTAAGCTTCAATTCGCAAATAAAAAAAGAAGTTACTGAAGACATTGACGAGAAAATAACGATTGATGATTTTTCTCAATACGCTCCCGCTGCATCGGTGTATGCGTTGAATGCTTTTGGCGTAAAAGGCAAAAACAATATGCGTGATCGTTCGGTCATCTTGGTGACTTCGTATGCAATTATGGCTACAACGGTTTTAGGTTTAAAATCAATTTCACATGTAGAAAGGCCCGACGGAAGTTCAAACAACTCCTTCCCTTCCGGACATACTGCAACTGCATTTATGGGTGCCGAATTTTTGTATCAAGAATACAAAGACAAATCAATTTGGTACGGAATTGCAGGTTACGCCGTTGCAACAGGAACTGGCCTGTTCAGAATTTACAACAACCGCCATTGGCTAACAGACGTGGCTGCTGGAGCTGGAATCGGGATTTTGAGTACCAAAATTGCCTATTGGATTAATCCGTATATCACTAAAAAATTGTTCAAATCATCAGCCGAAAATAAATCTACTTCTATGATAATGCCCTTTTATAATGGACAGCAATATGGTTTGGGATTTGCTAAGGTTTTTTAATTTATAATTTGTCATAAAATGCTATTATTCTTTATTTAATATTTTAAGTTTGTTAGAAAAACAAATCAAAAATTAAATGAGTTATATAGTTGTAGACATAGAATCAGACGGACCAATTCCTGGAGATTATTCCATGATATGCTTTGGTGCTGTGCTTGTAAATGAAAAGTTAGATAAAACTTTTTATGGAAAATTAAAACCTATTTCCGATAAGTTTGATCCGCAAGCTTTAGCAATTTCAGGTTTCGACAGAGAAACAACTTTAGAATTTGATGATCCAAAAGAGGTAATGCTAAATTTTGAAGAATGGATAAAAGAAAATTCAAAAGGAAGACCAATATTTATTAGCGATAATAATGGTTTTGACTGGATGTTCATTTGCTGGTATTTTTATCATTTTTTGAATAGAAATCCTTTTGGATATTCATCAAGAAGAATAGGTGATTTATACTGTGGTTTAGTAAATGATACTTTCGCTCAATGGAAACATCTTCGAAAAACGGAACATACGCATAATCCCGTTGATGATGCTATGGGAAATGCTGAAGCATTATTGCATATGAAAAATGAAATGCAACTGAAAATTGATTTAAAATAAACTCCAGAATTATAGATTCATTTCCATAATCGGCATAAATCTATTTTTTATGGAAGTTTCAAATTCGCCGATTTTTGTAAATCCGATTTTCTGGTAAAATTGTTCGGCATTGGGTTCTGAATCTAAAATGATTTTTTGACATTTTTCATTTCGAATTCTTTCCAAAAAGTCATTCATTAGAAAAGAACCAAATCCTTTTCCTATATATTCAGGTAAAATAAATAAGTTATCCAGTTTTACCTGATTATTTTCTAATCTTAAATAAGAATAATAACCAACAATCTGATTCTCATCAACCAAATTAAAAGCAGGATTTGTTTTGATATAATCTATGGTGATGGTTAGATTATTACTCCATTTCTTCATTTGCTCATCCGAATATCCCCAATACGCTTTTGACTTTTTGGTGATTTCCGTTAAACGGATATGATCTTCGATTTTGGTTTTTTGGATGTTCATTTAAAATATCGGTTTAAAGTAATTTTCTATTTTCGACAATTGCTTTTTCATATTCGATTGAATCCATTTTCTGTAAATTATCAATCAAATAATCTATTTGTGCTAAACCAATTTCTTTATATCTTTTGATATCCTCTTCGCTTAATTTAATTTCTCTTTGAACATCTGCTATTCCGCCTAAAAAGCACCAAAGAAAATATTCTTCATTAAAGACTCGAAATATAAAATTCCAATCTTCAAAATACAAAATCTGTCCTTCTATGGCTGTAAAATCTAAATAATTTTCAGCATATCTAAAACCTTCAAAAGCTTTGTTTGTAATTCTAATACTGACAAAACTCTTTTTACTGATTATTTCATTAATCTCTTCAACAGTCTTATCATCAACACGATATGAAAATCGGAGTTCGTCCAGAAATTCTTCATCACTAATAAAACCAATAACTCTTAGAAACTTGTGAAATCGTTTATCCCATTCTGCAAGTGTTAATTCTGTTCTTGTTATAAAACTCACTGTGCCTGTATAAACAATAAATATCATTTCTTAATTTCTATAGTTAATGAACCTCTAGGTATTCGAAGTATTATTCTTAATCTCTCGAACTTCACGTTTCAATTCTAAAAGCAAATCTTTCATTGCTCCGGTTTCTGTCATTTCTTGTTTTTTATCAGAACGGCCAATATTACATTCATATTCCCAAATCTCCAAAATATCAGAAGCTTTCACTTCATAATTCGGATAAAAACTGTTATCAGATTCTAAAACCAAAGAGTTCTTTTTGTTTTTATTCAGACGCTTATACACCATTCCTTCATTTTTAGTAATCAGAATATAAGTTTTACCGTCCATCACCTCTCCTAGTTTTTCTACATAACGACCAATAATGATAGAACCGTCTTCGTGTGGAGGCATTGAATCGCCTTCAACGGGAAATCCGCGATGTTTTCCAGGTCCTAAAAACGGAAGTGTAATTTGCTGTAAACTTTCAATATATTCAGGATCAGCATATCCGTTCAAATATCCTGCTTTTGCTTTTTGAGATACAATTTCAATAAAATTTTCTCCAAAACTATCCACTTGAATGGGCAAAATAAGTCGGTTGCCTTCCAGTTTTATCAAATTTTGCACATCAATTTTACGGATATCGACAGATAATATCAAGTCAATACTCATGTGAAAATATAACGCAATCTTCTTTAGAATATCATACGGTGCTTCCGAAGTTCCGTCTTCGTATTTCACGTATCTTCCTCTTGTAATACTAAGGTTTTCAGCTAATTTCTCCTGTGATATTTTATGCTTAACCCTTAACGCTCTGATGTTGTCTGAAAATAAGGACATAATAAATTTGTTATAATTTGGAACAGCAAATATACAAAAAAATGTTACCACCTGTACTAATTTTGTTTCATACAAAAACAATAAGGAAAAATGGCACGGGCAATTGTACATATGGATTTGGATACCTTTTTTGTATCCTGCGAACGACTCACCAATTCTGAACTTAATGATATTCCGCTTATTATTGGCGGAGGCGATCGTGGCGTTGTGGCTTCTTGTTCGTATGAAGCTCGCAAATTTGGTGTACGTTCTGCAATGCCTATTGCAATGGCAATGAAACTTTGCCCACAGGCGAAAGTCATGAAAGGAGATATGGAATTGTATTCGCGATTATCTCACGATGTCACAGAGATTCTCCAAGAAAAAGCACCTGTTTTAGAAAAAGCAAGTGTCGACGAATTTTATCTGGATATTACAGGAATGGATAAATTTCATGGAAGTTATAAATGGACAGATGAATTGGCACAAAAGGTAATTAAAGAAACTGGACTTCCAATTAGTTTTTCATTATCGATCAATAAAACCGTTTCTAAAATCGCTACAGGCGAAGGCAAACCGGTAGGAAATCTTGAAATTCCAGAACATAAGGTACAGACTTTTTTGAATCCGCTTTCGATTCAGAAAATACCAATGGTGGGAACCGTAACTTTTCAACTCTTGTCTCGAATTGGTGTTCGTAAAATTCAGACTTTGGCCGAAATGCCTGCTGAGGTTTTACAGCAAATGATTGGAAAAAACGGCCTTGATATTTGGAAAAAAGCGAACGGAATCGATCATACACCTGTAGAACCATATAGCGAAAGAAAATCTATTTCTACAGAACATACTTTTTCTCAAGACACCATTGATATTGCGAAACTCAAAAGAGTGCTTTTGGGAATGGTCGAAAAACTAGCTTTTCAATTGCGTTCAGAACAATGGCTGACTTCAACAGTTACGGTTAAAATTCGTTACGCCAATTTTGATACTGAAACCAAACAATGCCGAGTTGCTTATACTTCAGCCGATCATATTTTGACTAAAAATGTAATGGAACTTTTTGAAAAAGTGTATCAGCGTCGTATGCGTCTGCGTTTGATTGGTGTTCGCTTTAGCGGATTGGTCCGCGGAACCTATCAAATTGATCTTTTTGAAGATACTCAAGAAATGCTTTCACTTTATGAAGCGATGGACAAAATGAAAAGCCGTTACGGTTTTGATGCCGTAATGCGCTGTGCCGGAGCTCATTTTAAACCGAATACTAAAGACGAAATTTTAAAACGCAAAAAATAGAACATGTATCTCAATTGTCATTCTTTTCATTCTCTGCGTTATGGCACGATTCCACTCGATAAATTGATCGAGCAGGCTATTTCTTGTGGCGTAAAAGCAATGGCATTGACAGATATTAATACTGTAACTGGGATTTATGATTTTATAAGAGATTGTGAGAAAAACGAAATCAAGCCTTTGGTGGGAATGGAATTTCGCTGTAATCATCAATTTCGATATATTGGTTTAGCTAAAAATGCCAAAGGATTAGCTGAAATGAATCATTTTTTAACTGAGTATAATTTCAGCGGAGAAACTTTGCCTTTACGAGCTCCTGAATTTAAGGAGGCTTTTGTAATTTATACTTTAGAAAATGCTCCTGAAACGCTTCATGAAAATGAATTTATTGGAGTTCGTACCGAAGAAGTTTCAGGCCTTTTAACCTCTAAACATAAAAACAAAATTGCCAAAATGGTGGTTTTACAGCCCGTAACTTTTAGCAGTAAAAAAGAATATAATCTGCATAAAGTACTACGTGCAGTTGATACGAATATTATTTTATCGAAACTTACAGAAGCTGATTATTGCAAAACTTCTGATTTTATAAAACCATTGGAAGCACTTTTGCCTTTCTATGAAAAATATCCTGAAATCATTTCAAACACACAACGCATCATTGTCGAATGTAATTTTCAATATGAATTTGGTGTTCCACAAAACAAAAAATTCTTTACCAAAAGCCGTGAAGAAGATATAAAAATGCTTACTGGATTAGCTCTAGAAGGTTTTGAACGTCGTTATGGAAAAGAAAATACAATAGCAAAAGCACGTGTCGAAAAAGAACTGAAAGTTATTGACGAATTAAAATTTAGTGCCTATTTCTTAATTACCTGGGATATTATTCAATACAGCAATAGTCAAGGATTTATGCACATTGGTCGCGGAAGCGGTGCCAACAGCATAATAGCCTATTGCCTCGGAATTACTGATATCTGTCCTATAGAACTCGATTTGTATTTTGAACGTTTTTTAAATCTTAACCGTAAAACTCCACCCGATTTTGACATAGATTGGAGCTGGCAGGAACGTAATGTAATTTTAGAATATATATTCGGAAAATACGGCCGAGATCATGTTGCTTTCTGCGGAACCAATGTGGAGTTTAAATACCGTTCTATTTTCAGGGAAGTCGGAAAAGTTTTTGGTCTTCCGAAAGAAGAATTAGATGTATTGGCAAAAAATCCAGAAGAACTTCATCCCACAAATAAGATTGTGAAATTGGTTCAAGAATATGGTTTTATGATGCAGAAATATCCCAACCAGCGCAGTATGCATGCGTGTGGAATTATTATTTCTGAAGAACCAATTACCAATTACACACCTTTGGAAATGCCTCCAAAAGGTTTTCCAATTGTGCTTTTTGATATGCATATTGCCGAAGAAATCGGTTTTGACAAATTCGACATTCTAAGCCAGCGCGGTATCGGACATATTGATGATAGCGTAAAATTGATTGAAAAAAATAGAGGTCTAAAAGTAGACATTCGCAATACTTCTATTTCTAAAGATGAAGCGGTTTGCAATTCTTATTTGGCAAAAGGAGACACAATTGGCTGTTTTTATATCGAAAGTCCCGCGATGCGTGGATTATTACGCCGATTGAATTGTGATAATTATAAAATTCTGGTGGCGGCTTCGTCTATTATTCGTCCTGGAGTTGCACAATCTGGAATGATGAAAGAGTATATTTTTCGTCATAATAATCCAAATCAGTTTGAATATTTTCATGAGGTTTTTAGAGAACATCTTGGCGAAACATATGGCATTATGGTGTATCAGGAAGATGTGATAAAAATTGCCCAGCATTACGGCGGACTTCCCGCTCCTGATGGCGATATTCTTCGTCGTGCCATGTCGGGAAAAGGAAGATCTTTGGAAGCGTTGCAAAAAGTAAAAGATAATTTCTTTGCGAGCTGTGCTCAAAAAGGGCATCCTGAAACTTTGAGTCAGGAAATTTACCGCCAGATTGAGTCTTTTGCGGGCTATTCTTTCTGCAAGGCGCATTCGGCTTCTTATGCTGTTGAGAGCTATCAGAGTTTGTACCTGAAAGTTAATTATCCTGTAGAATTTATGACAGCGGTAATTAATAACCAAGGCGGATTTTATAGAACCGAAGTTTATGTGCACGAAGCTAGAATGTCGGGCGGAACCGTTCATAATCCGTGTGTGAATAAAAGCGAATATCAAACGACTTTGTACGGAACCGATATTTATTTAGGGTTTATGCACTTGCAGAGTTTAGAATCTAAAATTGCGAATTTAATAGCATCAGAAAGAGATAAAAACGGAGATTACCTTTCTCTGGAAAATTTCATCAATCGCATTCCAATTGGAATTGAAGGCGTTAAAGTTCTCATTTTTATTGGTGCTTTTCGTTTTACAGGAAAAACAAAAAATCAGCTTTTGATTAGTGCGAGTTTGCTTTTGAACAATTTTAAACCCGAAAATCGAAATTTGATGCTTTTGCAAGAACCGGTAAAAGAATTCAAATTACCTGTTCTGGAACGTTCTGTTTTTGAAGATGCTTTTGATGAAATCGAATTGCTGAGTTTTCCTGTTTCTTGTACGGTTTTCGATCTTTTACAAACCAAACATAGAGGTGATATTATGGCAAAAGATTTAGTAAAATACCATAAAAGACAAGTTAGAATGCTTGCCTATCTCATTTCCAGAAAACATGTCCCGACCAAAAAAGGTTCGATGTATTTTGGAACTTGGATCGATCATGAAGGCACTTATTTTGATACGGCACATTTTCCAGATAGTCTTGCAAAACATCCTTTTCAGGGTGGAGGCTGTTATCTTTTGTTAGGAAATGTTGAGGTCGACTATCATTTTCCGACCATTACGATTCTCAAAATGGCCAAAATGCCTTTTATTCCAGATCCACGATATATGGATTCTAAAGATCAATACAGAACACAAAATCAAATAAAGGAAGATGTTAGTTTAACGCATCGAGCGCCTTATCCGCAAGGACATGAAATTAATCTTCCGAGACATCGAATGAAATTTTAGTGTTCAGTGTTCAGAATTTAGTGTTGAGTCTCAGTTTTCAGTTTTCAGTTGCGGTATTCAGAATACTGAACATTTTGACTGAATACTAATTTTTACTAAATGCCAAAAATTGCTCGCAAAGACGCAAAAGCGCAAAGTTTAATTTTAAAAAACTTAAAAAAAGAAAATGCTTTGCGATTTTGCGAGATTAAAAAATAGAAATAACTAAAGAAAAACTTAAGTTATACAAATAATGAAGAAAGAAGATATAAGCCTTATCCGTAAGGACATGAAGTCACGGTATTCAGAATACTGAACATTGTGACTGAAAACTGAGACTGAAAACTGAACACTAAATTCTGAACACTGAACACTAAAAAAATAACTAAAGAACAACTTACGTTATACACAAATGAAGAAGCAAGAATATGCCATAGTCGATATCGAAACCACAGGCGGAAATGCCAGTGGAAGCCGTATTACAGAAATTGCCATTATTATTCATGACGGTACAAATGTATTGGATCGTTATGAAACACTTGTAAATCCTGAGCAGGACATACCCCCTTCTATTTTTGGATTGACAGGAATTAACAACGAAATGGTAGCCAATGCGCCCATTTTTGATGCTATTTCAGAGAAAGTTTTGGAAATGCTTACCGATCGTGTTTTTGTTGCGCACAACGTGAACTTTGATTATTCGTTCGTTCATCATCAACTGGAGCAAGCGGGTTTTAAATGGTCGGCAAAAAAGCTTTGTACAGTTCGTGCAGCTCGAAAAATCAAACCTGGATTGGGCTCTTATAGTTTAGGAAATCTGTGCAATTCTTTAAATATATCTTTAGAAAACAGGCACCGTGCTGGCGGAGATGCCGATGCTACTGCTCTTTTATTTTCGCTTTTATTGGAATGGGACGATGCTGGAGAAATAGATAAAATGATCAAGAAAACAGCACAAGATCAGCGTTTGCCACCCAATTTACCACAAGAAGATTTTAATAATTTACCAGACAAACCAGGAGTGTATTATTTTTATAATCAGGCCAAAAAAGTGATTTATGTTGGAAAAGCAATCAACTTAAAAAAGCGTGTCACTTCTCATTTTACAGGAAACAATATCAAACCGCAAAGACAGCATTTTTTAAGAGATATTCACGGAATTTCTTTTGAAGTCTGCGCTACCGAACTCATGGCGCTTCTTTTAGAATGCACCGAAATCAAAAAACTTTGGCCCACTTACAACAGAGCTTTAAAACGTTTTGAAGCCAAATTTGGCATTTATCAATACGAAGCCCGAAATGGTTATAAATATTTGGCAGTTGGTAAATTGAGCAAATTTCAGACTTGTATTCATGAATTTAATAGTCACTACGATGGCATTAATTTATTGCGTACTCTAGCCGAGCATTTTGAAATCGATCATCGTTTTTGCAAATATACAAGACCCGAAGAAGGCGAGTTTTTCCAAAATAATGATACAAGAGATTTGCCAGACGTTTCATTTCATAACGAACAAGTTGACAATGCTATTGAATTTTTATTGAATAACAGACCAAGTTTTGCCATTATAGACAAAGGACGTTCTAGAGACGAAAGAAGCTGCATTTGGATCGAAAATGGTCATTTTCATGGAATGGGCTACATTCCGAGAGATGTTGCCATCAACGATTCTGATGAAGTAAAAAATTATGTTACCCCTTATAAAAGCAATCAATATATTGAACAGTTAATTTTTGCTTACGCAGAAAAACATCCGAGAAAAATATTCTTTAACAAACAACTTTTCATTTCCTAAACCAATAAAAAATAGAGCTGTAAAACTAAAATCTGAATTATGACACTATTTAGCGACACCGAATTATTTACTACAGGTTTGGGAGGGAAAAAAGTATTTGACATTCCAGATTCTGAATTAATTTTAATCGATAACTTTTTCACCAAAGAAGAATCTGATGCTTTTTACGAAAGAATACTTCGCAAAACCAAATGGAGGGAATATGAAATGGAGATTTACGATAAAACCTATACCGTTCCGCGAATGATTTCTTGGTATGAAGATAAAGATAATCCTGGCGCAGATCCAAACGGACCTGATTGGACTTATGAATTGTTAAAAATTAGAGGCCGTGTAGAAAAAGAAACACAGCTTGATTTTAATACTGTATTATTGAATTTATACCGAGACGGAAATGATGGCGTAGGTTGGCATAGCGATAAAGAACATAATACAGGACCAAATCCTATTATTGCTTCCGTTACTTTTGGAGAAACGAGAATGTTTAAACTTCGCCATAAATTCAGAAAAGAAATTCCGCCAATTGAGATTCCGCTTCATCATGGATCTTTTTTATTGATGGCTGGAACTACTAATAGTTTTTGGCAACATCAAGTTCCAAAAACGGCTCGTGATGTTTTGCCAAGGATCAATCTTACCTTTAGAAGAACCAATCGAAATCTTTGATTTTTATAGCATTGAATCTTTAAAAAGAAGTAATTTTTACTCAAAACAACGTAAGATATTCCTTCTTTAAAAAGTTAAAACATGCACTATATGAACCTTTTACTAGGCAAAACCTATCTTTTTTACTATTTTTGCAACCTTTTTTAAAATACAATACCGTAATGGCTTATTCGAACAATGATTTAGCGCGTTTCTTAGACGCACAGAACAAACTTTATCTTACCGCTCTTTCTGAAATCAGTAAAGGGAAAAAAGAAACACACTGGATGTGGTTTATTTTCCCGCAAATAAAAGGCTTAGGAAAAAGCGATACTGCAAATCTTTATGCCATTAATGATTTAAAAGAAGCTAAAGATTATTTGGAACATCCAATTTTGGGAAAACATTTAATCGAAATTTCAGAGTTGTTTTTGACCTTTAAAATGAAATCGGCTGACGGAATTTTGGGAGATTTAGATGCTCGAAAATTGCGTTCATGCATGACTTTATTTTCTTTGGTTGAAAATGCAAATCCGATATTTCAGGAAATTTTGGACGCTTTCTTCTCTGGAGAAACCGATCCGCTTACTTTGTCTATTATTAATTCAACTATAAAATCTGTTGATGAACCAGTTACCATATAACTAGAGTTTTCAACGATTATTTACATTTAAAAGACACTAATTATAGTGTCTTTTTTTTGTTTGCAAACTTAGCAGTTTAATAAAACTGAAACATAAATAATTGATTTAAAAAGAATTAATCTTAAATTGCATAATCAACCTCAAATCTAAACCAAATTATGACCGAAAAAATCAAAGCTTTACAAATTATCCATCTTGGCATTTGCGCAGGAACCATTATCGCTTATTTTATTGTGGGCGATATTTCGCTAGAAACACTACAAGTTCCTACTGTTGATTCTGCTTCCATAATATATCTTGCAATTCCTGTTCTAGCCTTTGTTTTGAGTAGTATATTATTTAAAGCGCAATTAAAACAGATTGACCCAAAGCTAAAACTTGAAGACAAATTGCCTATCTATCAAACAGCTTCAATTATGCGATGGGCAGTTTTGGAAGGCGCTGCTTTTATTATTTTATTTCTTAAACCCGATTTTATACTATTCGGAATTCTTCTCATTATCTATCTTCTTTTTCTAAGACCAACAGAAGAAAAAATTAATAACGATTTATCCAATTAGTAAACCGCACATACCTTAAACAAAAAAGCATCTTGAAATTGATCAAGATGCTTTTTTATTTAGATAGTTTTTCAACTTCAAATAGAAAATATTATTCGCTAGGTTTTGTTAAATAGTAAACTGGAATTCCAGTTAGCATAATTAATACTCCCCAGCCGCAGGTTGAAAATTTTGTAATTAATAACGAAACGCAAATTGCTGATGCTACAATAATATATACCATTGGCAAAAACGGATATCCAAAAGCTTTATAAGGTCTTTCTACATCTGGCATTTTTTTTCTTAGAATAAAAATTCCGTAAATTGTCAGAATGTAAAAAATCAGTACAATGATAATTACAAAATCTAATAAATCGCCATATTTCCCTGTTAGGCATAAAGCCGAAGCCCAAACACATTGCGCCCAAAGCGCCCAAGCAGGAACACTCGAACTATTTAAAACAGCAGCTTTTTTGAAAAACAAACCATCTTTTGCCATTGTATAATAAACTCTTGCTCCAGCCATAATTAATCCGTTGTTGCAGGCAAAAGTCGAAATCATAATCATAATTGCGATAATCAAAGCTCCTATATTTCCAAAAATATAATCTGAAGCTACAACTGCAACACGATCAAACTTTGCTGTTGCAATTTCGTCAAACGGAATTACAGCCAAATACATCAAATTTGTCACAACATAAAGACAAGTAACAATAAACGTTCCTAGAAACAGGCTAAGACCAACATTTCGCTTCGGATTTTTAATTTCACCAGCGATAAAAGTCACACCGTTCCAAGCATCGCTAGAAAACAATGATCCAACCATTGCTGCCGAAATTCCAGAAATTAAAGCCGTTCCGCTAATTGGAAGCCATGAACCGCTTTCTTTGTCAAATGTTTTTGTACTCCATCCGTCTGCCCAGTTTGCATCCCAAACAGAAGCTTTGGCGGCAAGCGTTAATCCAAAAATGACTAATCCAAGAAGCGATAAAATTTTAATTATGGTTAAAACAGTCTGTAGAATTTTTCCGTTTTTTACTCCACGACTATTAATAAAAGTCAGAATGATAATGGTTAAAATCGAAACTAGCTGCGCTGCATTCAGTTTAAAAGCGCCCAATTCGTAAAGAATATTTTCATCACTTAACGGCTCATACAAATAAGCTGCAAATTTTGAAAAAGCCACTCCTACTGCCGCGATAGTTCCAGTTTGAATAACCGCAAAAAAACTCCAGCCGTATAAAAAGGCAATCAGCTTATTATAAGCTTCTTTCAGGTACACATATTGTCCTCCTGCTTTTGGGAACATCGCACTCAATTCGCCGTAACTAACTGCTGCGACAACAGTAATAAATCCGGACAAAAGCCAGATCAATGTAAGCCATCCCGCCGAACCCACTTGTCGGGCTATATCGGCGCTTACAATAAATATTCCGGATCCGATCATAGAGCCAACCACAAGCATGGTTCCGTCTAAGAGGCCGAGTTCTCTTTTAAAATGTTCTTGGTCGTTTTCTTGCATTTTTATTGGTTTAGGTTGGCTAAAGATATACTTTTTTTGGAAATGTTTGATTTTAGATCAGTGATTTTAGATTATTGTAAAAGACTCTTATAAAAAGCTTTTTAAAATTAAAATTTGTAGTATTTTTACCCGTTTAATTTAAAATTTACTGTTATGAACTTATTTAACAATGCTACTGTACTTTTAACTGGCGCTGATGGCGATATTGGCCAAGCGTTTATAGATGAATTACTAAATCAAAATGTTCACAAAATATATATTACAGGACTGAATATTGATAAATTATCATTACTCGCATCTCATCATTCAGAGACTCTTTTTCCATTTATTTTAGATGTAACAAATACAAATCATATCAAGGAATTTTGCTCTGCTCATAAAGATATTAATATCTTAATTAATAATGCTGGAATAGAATTAAAGTCAGATTTTTTAAATATAAAAGCTTATGAGTATGCTCAATTAGAAATGAATGTAAATTATCTTGGTGTTGTAAATCTTACTAATGAATTATTACCTGTTTTAAAATTAAATTTTAATGCTGCAATTATAAATATTTTATCAGTTGCAAGTTTATGCGTTATAAAAAGACTTTCAACATATTGTGCTTCAAAGACAGCTACTCATATTTTTACTCAATCTATAAGAGAAGACCTTGCTCTATATGGAATTAAAGTTTTTGGAATATATCCTGGATATGTGGACTCTAATATGTCATCAGACGTAAATTATGATAAAATTTCACCTTCCGAATTAGTTCAAAATATTTGCAATGATATTAACTTAAATAAGTTCAATGTTTTTCCAGATCCAATGTCTGTAGAATTTGCAAATAGTAATAAATTGAATATGGATTATGTATCTTAATTTGTTTATTCCCTAAAACTTTAATATTTTTTTGAAAAAGACAGAAGAAATAATCAATAAAATCGCCCAAGATAAATTAGATTTTCATCTTGGGTTGCATATTTTGCTAGAAGAAGATTATAGTTTTAAAGAGCTTTTTAATACTCTACATAACTATATTATCAATTCTATTCCAAACAAAACAGATTATAATTCAGAAGCGTATCAAAGAGCAATAAATAGTATTCCTCTAAAACCAACTTTCACGCCAATTATAATCTTAAAAAGTTTCTCCACTAAAATTGCTTTCTATAAATTGGCTTCAATGCCAGAAAATGAACATAAAAAAATAATAACCTCTTTACTTTGGATTTTTAAAATTACAGATACAGAAAGAAGAAATACAGAATGCAAAAACGGCTGTGGTCATTTTTGGCATGAATTAGAATAACTTTAAATGAGTTTTTCAATTTTAAATTGAAAAACAACAGAACAATCTTTTTTCCTTGGTTTTGAAGCGTTAGAAATTTTCCTTAATTTTAAATAAAAACAGCATCATGACTTGGGATCCAAAAAAATACAACGAATTTAAAGAAGAACGTTCTAAACCTTTTCATGATCTTACAAGTCATATTATTTACAAACCCAATCTGAAAGTTATAGACCTTGGATGCGGGACGGGTGAACTTACCCAAAAATTATATCAAAAACTTACCAATCCATTTGTTTTGGGTATCGATAATTCTGCTGAAATGCTGGCGAAAGCTCCAACACAAGAAAATCTTGAGTTTAAAGACAAAACCATTTTAGAACAGATTGCTGATGAAACCAAATGGGATTTGATTTTTTCAAACGCCGCATTACAATGGATTGACAATCATTACGAGCTTTTCCCAAAAATTATATCGCGTATCAATCCAGGCGGACAGCTGGCTGTTCAGATGCCGCAGCAAAATGAAAATATCCTCAATAAAATACTTTTTCAATTGGTGCAGGAAGAGCCCTTTGCATCGTATCTTAAAAACTGGACACGCCCTTCACCAGTATTGACTTTAGATGAATATGCTAAAATCCTTTTTGAAAATGGCGGTACAGATTTGGTTCTGTATGAGAAAGTTTATCCTATTATTTCTACTAAAAAAGATGACTTTTTTGAGTTCATTTCGGGTTCTGCCTTAACTGTTTATCAAGAAAGATTGAATGAGCAGGAATTTACTGCTTTAACAACAGAATTTAAGAAAAGAATAGATGCTTATTTCCCTTCAGTTCCTTCAATCTATGCCTTTAGACGATTGATTATTTACGCTAAATTTTAAAGAGACGATTCACTGAGTCAGCCCTTAATCTTTAAACAAAAATAAGAATTGTTTTTGTTTATTTTGATACCTTATAAATTCGTTTTTTCACTTCAAAATTGAAATCAAAAGTTGCTTTCTTTCAACAATATTCCAATAAAAAAGCCTTCAAAAAAGCACAACGAATTAACTACCAAACACTTAAACAAAATTAATTAGAATGGAAATATTTTTGTTTCGTATCTTTTTTTTTTCTTAAAACCATAAGATAAATTTTACTATATTTGAGATTATCATTATAAAAGCATTTACAAAGAGCGAAATACCTTAACAAGTGTTTAATGTTTAATATAAATTAATTTCCCCAAATAATTATTTATTCATACTGACAAAAAACGCAAAAGGCACTTTTTCATTAACCTACTAATTTTAAGATTATGTCTAAACTGCAAGCTTTAAAAAACTTTCGTTTCCCAAATGTTTTCATCCTTATTTTAATCGTTTTTATTTCGTGTGCATTGCTAATCTGCATCAATTTTTTTACAATTAAAATCTTATCTGCCAATAGAGCTTATGTAAACGGGGAATCACATTATTCGAAAGGACAAAAAGATGCATCAAGACATTTAATCACCTATTTATTTACCAAAAACCATACACAATGGAAATTGTTTCTTGAAGAATTAAAAGTACCGCAAGGAGATGGTATTGCAAGAATCACCCTTTTGAAAGCTGGAGACAATAAAGTTGCTCGCAATGGATTTTTAATTGGCCGAAATCACGAGGATGATCTAGATGATCTTATCTGGCTATTCGAAAATTTTAAAAATGTCAGCTTTTTATCTAAAGCCATAAAAGAATGGGGAGAAGGAGATCAATTAATTTTTGATTTATTTGTTATTGGTCAGCAGATTAATGCAAAAATCGAACATAATATTTTAACCTCAACAGATCAGAAAAAACACTTAAAGCAAATTAGCTCAATAAGTGACCAATTGACCATTAACCAACGTAATTTTTCTAATACGCTTGGCGAAGGAACCCGAAAAATAAAGGACTTACTGATTATTACAAACATCTTTTTTATTCTGGTTATAATCTGCAGCGTTTGTCTTTATTATTCGATAATGGTCAAAAGACTACTGATTTCGAAGAAAGAAACGGAAGTGAAAAATGAAAATTTGATTATTGTAAATCGCGAATTGGATCGATTTGTTTACAGTGCCTCTCACGACTTGAGATCTCCAATTACTTCTTTAAA
Organism: Flavobacterium chungangensis; assembly: GCF_042654045.1. Taxonomy (NCBI): domain Bacteria; kingdom Pseudomonadati; phylum Bacteroidota; class Flavobacteriia; order Flavobacteriales; family Flavobacteriaceae; genus Flavobacterium; species Flavobacterium chungangensis. Next base: position 33,886 of record NZ_JBHSFY010000020.1, on the reverse strand, counting down.
AGGCCTTATCGAAATAACAGCATTGGAGGACGATGCACAACAGGTTCGGAACTATCTAGAAATGATGCATCAAAGTCTTGAAAGGCAGGATCAATTTATTAGCGACATTATTGATTATTCTAAAAACAAAAGAAAAGAAATAATCTTGGAACCCGTAAGCCTGAAAGAGTTGTGCAATGAAGCCATCCTTCAATTAATGCATATTGAAAATGCAAATAGAATTAAATTCACGCAAGAACTTTTAGTAGATCAGATTGAAAGTGACGGTCTTCGTTTAAAAATAATCATCAACAACCTACTTTCTAATGCTATAAAGTATGCAGATTGCAGCAAACAAGAAATGTTTATTACCATAAGAACCTATTTTAGCGAAGGCTTAAATAAAATTGAAGTAACAGATAACGGAATTGGAATTCATGACGATCATAAAGCCAATATTTTTGACATGTATTTTGGAACAAACAAAAATAAAGGTTCAGGATTAGGCCTATATATTGTAAAAGAAGCTGTTGAAAATATTAAAGGAGATATTTCTGTTTTTTCAGAAAGCAGTGTTGGAAGTAAATTTATAGTGACAATACCAAGTTCATATGCCGTATAAATCTCAATTTATAATTATAGAAGACAATTTGATTGATCAATTTGTCACTAAAAAATTACTTAAAAAAGGGCTCGACATTAATCCTATCTACATAGCTAATAACGGACGAGAAGGAATTAATTGGATACTAAAGCATCAGCCACAAAACCCTTTGATTATTCTTTTAGACATTCAAATGCCTATTATGAATGGTTTTGAATTTTTGGAAGAATTTGACAGATTACCAGAAGATTTAAAAGAAAGAACCGAAATTTTCGTGCTTTCTTCGACTTTAGATATCGATGAAATTAAAAAAGTCAAAGAGAACAAATATGTGTCTGACTTTTGGACTAAACCTTTTAGATTAGAAATATTGAAAAATGCTTTTCTAGAAGCTTAATTTAAAACGCGATTTACTTGAGAAAAAGCTCTTGTATAATATGGTTCTTTTGTCGAAGAAATCATAACCCCGCCATGAGTTGATGAATGTACAAATTTAATCTCACCATCAACATTTTCAACAACCATACCTACATGATTTATATGACGTCTGCCGTTGGTTCTAAAGAAAATCAAATCGCCTTTTTGAGCCTCATCTGAAGCAACTTTTGTTCCTATTCGAGATTGTTCTATTGAGCTTCTCGGCAATTTAATATCAAAATTACCAAAAGTACAGAACATTAATCCTGAACAGTCAAAACCTGCTTTTGTTGTTCCGCCAGATCTATATCTAATCCCTATATTTTCAGTTGCACTTGCTATTATCTGATCAATTAATCCAGAATAATCTCCTGTCCTTACAGAAGTTGAATCTCTTTTTATTTCTGGAGCAGCTTGAGCTACTTGATTAGAAGGAGTATCTATTTGTGAATTATTATCTTGTAATGCTTTTGCAGACTGAATCGCATCTGCTTTTTCTTTTGGAACTCGAATCTTCAACAAATACCCAACAGGAACTTTTCCTTTAATTGACGGATTCTGACGTTCTAATTCTGCAACTGTGATGCCATATTCTTTAGAAATGCCATATTTTGTTTCTTTAGCTTTTACTTCTCTATAAAGCTCCACATCTGTCGAAACCACTTCAGTAGCTGTTTCTACTGGCTTTTCATTAATTGAAGCTATATTATTAGAAGGAATAATAATTTGCTGTCCTATTTTTAAGCCTTCGGTTTCCAGAGATGGATTTGCTTTCTTTAGATCATCAACAGAAACATTATATTTTTTAGAAATTCCCCAAAGCGTTTCTTTTGAGGCTACTTCGTGAGTTCCAGAAGTATTAAGAGGAGTCTCGTTTACTGCAACTTCGTCATTTTTTGACTTTATTTTTGCAGTACTTTTATTTTTATTGGGAATTAAAAGTGTTGAATTTAGCTTTAATACCTTAGGAGCATTCGGGTTTGCATCTGCAATATCTTTTACCTTCACTCCATATTTTTTAGCAATAACAGAAAGATTTTCTCCTTTTGAGATCTTATGCTTAATGAAATTATCCTGCGCAAAAGCTCCAACACTGAAAAAAAACAACACTATTATTAACCGATAAATCATACTCTCTTATTAAAGTTTTTACACTTTTTTAAATTATACATTTATTTCAACTCAAAAAAAGCAAATATATTGCCTAAAAAGCGAATTTAACTTTTTAAAGTAAAAAAATCGGTATTTTTAACAATTATTTTACCTCAAATTAACAGCCTCGGCATAAAAATTGAGCCAACTTTTTGAAAAGCAGTTTTTTATAAAAAACAGCCTTTTTAAAAATTTCTAACCAAACTAAAGCCTAATATTGTGAAAAAACTACTCTACATTGTCATTTTACTGCCTTTTATTACAAATGCGCAAACAATAAGCGGAATTGTTAAATCTGAAACTACTAATTTACCAATCGAAGATGCAAACATATATGCATTACGAGCTCAAATAGGAACCATAACCAATGACATTGGAGAGTTTTCTTTAAGCAAAGCAAAAGCAAGCGACACGCTTCAGGTATCACATATTGGATATATCTCGACAAAAATTGCAATTGCCGATTTTAAAAAATCTAATTTTATTATTTCACTTAAAGAAGATATCGAAACTCTTAACAATGTAGAGATCACCAATCGTCAGGCGAAATTAAAATCTCAACTTGACTTTACTAAGCTTGAATCTTTAAATAATGTTCTGTATTCTTTTGGTTCGGCAGTTGTAAATGACAAAATTTATATTATAGGCGGTGACATCAGCGAAGAAGAGAATGTACTAAAGATTTTAAAGGAAAGAAGCATAAGCTATGACAACGATCCTAACTTCCAAAAAAAATATCTACAATTACTTCAAATGCAAGTCGCCAAAAAAATTTACAGAGAAGACTTGCTTATTTACGATCCTAAAACAGATGTATGGGAGAAATCAAATACAAAATTCAAAAGAAGAGCTTATCATAACGTAAATTGTTACAAAAATACACTTTATGTTTTAGGAGGAAAAAGAATGTCTACAAACCAAAGATTTGAATATCTGGAAAACGAAATTGAAGTTTTTGACATTAATAAAAATTCGATTACCATTGACAAAACCAATCCTCATATGGCTGCAGACTTTGCTTCTTTTGTCTATAAAGACAATATTATTGTTATGGGCGGCTCTACAAAAAAGACTGAAAAGGGAGAAAAAACTTTTACAGACAAAGTGCATATGTACAACATCACTTCTGGATTATGGTATGAGCTAGAAAAAATGCCGGTGGCCAAAGAAGTAAAAGGAGTTTTGATTGGCGATAAAATTTTTACCGTTGGAAATAATGACAACAAAAGCCTATCTGAGATTCAGAGTTTTGATTTAACAAATGAAACTTGGAAAAACGAAGCAACTTTAATTTCTCATCTAGAAAATCCAGCAATTGCTTACAATGTTGATGATATTTACCTTTTTGAAGATGGGAAGCTTTCAATCTACAATACAAAATCAAAACAGATTAAAGAATACTTTGTTGATCTTCAATTAAGAGATGCCACCATGCATCTTATAGACAACAAATTGTATATTCTTGGAGGCTATTCATTTGGTTCGTTCATGAAAATTCCCTCATCAAAAGTGTACAGTATTTCTATTGACGAATTTGACACTACCGCACCAAACCGTATTAGAATTTTATCTCAAAATAATGTTGCTCAAAGAAACTAACTCATGATAAAAATGCTCTGCAAAAAACAGGGCATTTTTTTATGTCTTATTTTAAAAATAGAAATAAACTTTGATTTTTAACTGAAAGTCTATTTTATTACATTGGAACTGAAAAAATTTAATAATAAATCTACTTCAAATAAGCCACTACAATCCTCAGTTTTAAGAGACTTTTTTAAAGAATTTAATCCAAGACAAAACTTATTTACCGTGAAAAAACTACTGTATATTATCGTTTTACTACCTTTTATTACAAATGCACAAACAGTAAGTGGAATTGTTAAATCTCAAGCGACAAACTTACCAATAGAAGACACCAATATCTATTTATTGCGTACTCATATTGGAACTTTAACCAATAAAAAAGGAGAGTTTTCATTGAATAATAAAATAAATCCAAATGACACTCTTCAGGTTTCTCATATCGGATTCATCACAACAAAAATTGCGATTACAGATTTAAAAAAGTCAAATTATATTATCTCTCTTGAAGAAGATGTTGAAACTTTAAAAAATGTAACCATAACTGATAATAGGTGGTCAAAATTAAAATCGAAACTTGACTTCACCAAATTATCACCTTTAGAGTACGGCATTTATTCTTTTGGATCTGTAGCAGTAAATGGTAAAATTTATGTTGTTGGAGGTGACAATAGTGAACAATGGAATGTTTTAACTACTATAAAATCAAAAGATATTGGTGGCGGTGATCCTACTAGATTTAATGATCCTATTTTTTTAAACAAATATCTTCAAGAGATTGGAGGCGATCAAGGTAAAGTTTTTTACAAGGGAGATCTCCTTATTTATGATCCAAAAACAGATGTATGGGAGAAATCAAATCAGAAATTAAAAAAACGAGCTTACCATAGTATAAATTTTTACAATAACACACTGTATGTTTTGGGAGGAAAAAGAGGGCCTCTAGGCAATAAAAAACATGAATTTCTAGATAATGAAATTGAAGTTTTTGACCTTAACACAAATCAAATTGCAATTGACAAAACAAATCCACATAAAGCCGTAAACTTTGCTTCCTTCACCTACAAGGACAACATTATTGTAATGGGTGGATCAATAAAATCAACTGTAAAAGGTGCAAAAATTTTCACAGATAAAGTGCATCTGTACAATTTAACTTCTGGCCTATGGTATGAATTAGCAAAAATGCCTGTAGCCCAAGAAGTAAGCGGAGTTTTGATTGAGGACAAAATTTTTACAATTGGCAATTCCGACAATAGAAGTTTTTCTGAGATTCAGAGTTTCGATTTAACAAATGAAAGCTGGAAAAAGGAAGCAACTTTACTTTGCCGACTCGAAAATCCTGCAGTTACATACAATGACGACACTATTTACCTATTTGAAGACGGAAAACTGTTTGTTTACAATACAAAATCAAAACTAATTAAAGAATTTTATATTAATCTTGAACTAAAATGTGCTGCAATGCACTTTATTAATGACAAATTATATATCATTGGAGGATACGATTTCAGCAATTACTACGCATCTCCTTCATCAAAAACATACAGCATTTCTATAGATGAATTTGAGACCACAAGACCTTACCGAATTAGAGTTCTATCACAAGATAGTTTAGCAAACAAAAACTAATCGCATCAACATATTGTTTGTAAAAAACAAAAGCCCTGTTTTCACAGGGCTTTTACATTATATTAAATTTAAAATATTAAGCTTTTCCAGCTGCAATTAAATTTAATGCAGAACCCGCAACAAACCAGCCAATTTGACCTGCGTTGTAAGTATGGTTTGCCAAGATAATATCTTTTGTACCATCTGCATGAACAAATTCTAATGTTAATGGTTTGCCCGGAGCAAATTCTGTTAAATCTAAGAAGTTAATGGTATCATCTTCTTGGATTTTATCGTAATCCGCTTCGTTTGCAAATGTCAATCCTAAAAGACCTTGTTTTTTAAGATTTGTTTCATGAATACGAGCGAAAGATTTCACCAATACCGCTTTAACTCCTAAGAAACGTGGTTCCATAGCCGCATGCTCACGAGAAGAACCTTCTCCATAGTTATGATCTCCCACTACGATAGACGGAACTCCAGCCGCTTTATATGAACGAGCTACAGCAGGAACAGCATCATATTCTCCAGTCAATTGATTTTTAACCGAATTTGTTTTTTGATTGTAGGCATTAACTGCTCCGATCAGCATATTGTTTGAAATATTATCTAAGTGCCCACGGAAACGCAACCAAGGCCCAGCCATAGAAATGTGGTCTGTAGTACATTTTCCGAATGCTTTAATTAACAATTTAGCACCAGTAATATTTTTACCATCCCAAGCATCAAATGGAGCTAATAATTGTAAACGCTCTGAAGCTGGATTAACCACTACTTGAACACTTGAACCATCTTCCGCTGGAGCTTGAAAACCTGGATCTTCAGCATAGAAGCCTTTAGCAGGAAGTTCATCTCCTGTTGGCTCGTCAAGCATTACCTCTTCTCCATCTTCGTTGATTAATTTATCTGTCAATGGATTAAAACTTAAATCACCCGCAATAGCCAAGGCTGTTACCAATTCTGGCGATCCTACAAAGGCCAAAGTATTTGGGTTACCATCTGCACGTTTTGAGAAGTTACGATTGAAAGAGTGCACAATGGTATTTCTTTCTTCTTTTTCCGCTCCTTCTCTATCCCACATACCAATACATGGTCCGCAAGCATTTGCAAAAACTGTTGCACCAATTTTATGGAAAGTATCAATAAATCCATCTCTTTCGATTGTAGAACGAACTACTTCAGAACCTGGAGTGATTGTAAACTGTGATTTTGTTTTTAAATTTTTATCGGCAACTTGTCTTGCCAATGAAGCTGCACGAGAAATATCTTCATAAGAAGAGTTTGTACAAGAACCTATTAGACCAACTTGAATTTGTAATGGCCAATTATTTTTAACTGCTTCATCTTTCATTTTAGAAATTGGAGTAGCTAAATCTGGAGTAAAAGGACCATTTAAATGTGGTTCTAATGTAGATAAGTCTATTTCGATAACTTGATCAAAATATTTTTCTGGATCTGCATATACCTCTGGATCTCCTGTTAAGTAAGAAGCAATTTTATCTGCAGCATCAGCTACTTCTGCTCTATTTGTCGAACGCAAGTAACGGCTCATTGAATCATCGTAACCAAAAGTTGAGGTTGTAGCTCCAATCTCAGCTCCCATATTACAAATTGTTCCTTTACCTGTACAAGACATAGCTGTTGCACCTTCACCAAAATATTCTACAATAGCTCCAGTACCACCTTTTACAGTAAGAATTCCTGCTACTTTAAGAATAACATCTTTTGGAGCCGTCCATCCCGATAATTTACCGGTTAATTTAACTCCGATCAATTTAGGAAACTTAAGTTCCCAAGCCATTCCAGACATAACATCTACAGCATCTGCTCCACCAACACCAATTGCCACCATTCCTAAACCGCCTGCATTTACAGTATGAGAATCGGTACCAATCATCATTCCGCCAGGAAATGCATAATTTTCAAGTACAACTTGGTGAATAATTCCAGCTCCTGGCTTCCAGAAACCAATTCCGTATTTATTAGAAACAGAAGATAAGAAGTCAAAAACCTCATTACTCTGTGTTTTTGCTCTTGCCAAATCGGTTACAGCATCTACTTTTGCCTGAATTAGGTGATCACAGTGAACCGTTGTTGGAACCGCCACTTTAGATTTACCAGCGTGCATAAACTGTAATAATGCCATTTGTGCAGTTGCGTCTTGACAAGCTACGCGATCGGGTGCAAAATCAACGTAATCAATTCCTCTTCCAAACGCCTTCGTAGGATTTCCATCCCAAAGGTGATTGTATAAAATTTTCTCTGTTAAAGTAAGCGGACGACCAACAATCTCGCGCGCTTTATCAACGCGACTTGGCATGTTTTCGTACACTTTTTTAATCATTTCGATATCAAAAGCCATAGATTTTTTGTTTTTATTATTCTTTTTTGAACATGACAAGTTACAAAAAATAGAACAATTATTACTAAAAAAGCCCGAGTTTTACGACTCGGGCTTTAAAGATATTATTAAATAATCTTTCGATTACATAACTAATTGTTTGTTAGAAGGTGCGAACTTCGTTAAGTTGATACCATCTACCGCAGCAGTGTATTCTTCCATTGTCGGAGTTCTACCTAAGATTGTAGAAAGAACAACAACTGGAGTAGAAGAAAGTAATGATTCTCCTTTTTTACCTTCTTTATCTTCTACAACTCTTCCTTGGAATAAACGAGTAGATGTCGCCATTACTGTATCTCCTTTAGCTGCTTTTTCTTGGTTACCCATACAAAGGTTACATCCTGGACGCTCTAAGTATAACATGTTTTCGTATTCTGTACGAGCTGCACCTTTAGGAGCGTTATCGTCAAATTCGAAACCTGAGTATTTTTGTAAAACTTCCCAGTCACCTTCAGCTTTTAACTCATCAACAATGTTATAAGTTGGAGGAGCAACTACAAGAGGAGCATTAAATTCTACTTTTCCTGTTTGTGCCTCTACGTTTTTCAACATTTGAGCAAGGATTTTCATATCTCCTTTGTGAACCATACAAGAACCAATAAATCCAAGATCTACTTTTTTCTCTCCACCATAGAAAGATAATGGTCTGATGGTATCGTGAGTATAACGTTTAGAAACGTCTTTATTATTAACATCTGGGTCAGCAATCATTGGCTCAGCAATTTGATCCAAATCAACTACAACTTCAGCATAATATTTAGCATTTGCATCTGGAGTTAAAGCTGGTTTCTCTGCAGATTTAATTTCAGTAATTCTCTTATCTGCTTTATTGATCAATCCTTGAAGAACGTGTTTCTCATTATCCATTCCTTTATCGATCATGATTTGGATTCTGCCTTTAGCAATTTCCAATGATTCGATTAAAGTATCATCTTCAGAAATACAAATAGACGCTTTTGCTTTCATTTCAGCAGTCCAGTCAGTAAATGTAAACGCTTGGTCAGCAGTTAATGTTCCAATATGAACCTCAATAATTCTACCTTGGAAAACATTTTCTCCTCCAAATTGGTGAAGCATTTGCGCCTGAGTAGCATGAACCACATCACGGAAGTCCATGTACCCTTTCATATCTCCTTTGAAAGTAACTTTTACAGACTCTGGAATTGGCATTGAAGCTTCTCCAGTAGCCAATGCAAGAGCAACAGTTCCTGAGTCAGCACCAAAAGCAACACCTTTTGACATTCTTGTATGAGAGTCACCACCAATGATGATAGCCCATTCATCAATAGTAATATCATTAAGTACTTTGTGGATTACGTCTGTCATTGAATGATAAACTCCTTTCGGGTCACGAGCTGTGATTAAACCGAAATCGTTCATGAATTTCATCAATTTAGGAATATTTGCTTGCGCTTTTTTATCCCAAACCGAAGCAGTGTGACAACCAGATTGGTAAGCACCATCAACAATTGGAGAAATTACTGTAGCAGCCATAGATTCTAATTCCTGAGCAGTCATTAGACCTGTAGTATCTTGAGAACCTACAATATTTACTTCTACACGAACGTCAGAACCAGCGTGTAATACTTTACCTGGCGCAATACCAACTGCATTTTTGTTAAAGATTTTCTCTACTGCAGTAAGACCTTGTCCTTCATGAGAAACCTCTTTTGATGGAGCGTAAACAAGAGGAGCTTCAACATTTAAAACTTTGGCAGCCAATGTTTGAAGTTTTTTACCAAATACGATAGCATAAGAACCGCCCGCTTTGATAAATTCCATTTTTTGAGGAGTAAATGCTTTAGAAATATCAATCAATTCCTGATCTCCGTTATAAAGCTTTTTCTCTTTAATATTTATAGTAAGAACCGTTCCTGTAGCAACAGAATATGCTTGCTCTAAAATTGGCTCATCATTTTCATTACGAATAACGTTACCTTCTGCATCAACTTTCTTTACCCAGTTTTTAAGGTCTAAACCAATACCACCAGTAACATCAACTGTTGTTAAGAAAATTGGAGAAATTCCGTTTGTTCCTCCAACAATTGGAGCGATATTAACGAATGGAATATATGGACTTGCTTGCTTTCCTGTCCAAAGTGCTACGTTGTTTACACCTGACATTCTAGAAGAACCAACTCCCATTGTTCCTTTTTCAGCAATTAGCATTACACTTTTATCTGGGTGCTGTGCTTGTAATGCTTTAATTTCTTGTTGCGCCTGAGGAGTAATCATGCACTGACCATGAAGTTCACGATCTGAACGAGAGTGAGCTTGGTTTCCTGGAGAAAGTAAATCTGTTGAGATATCCCCTTCACCAGCAATAAAAGTAACTACTTTAACTTCGTCTGCTACGGCTGGAAGTTTTGTAAAAAACTCAGCTTGAGCATAACTTTCAAGGATTTCTTTTGCAATTGCATTATCATTTTTGAATGCCTCTACCAAACGATCTGTATCTGCTTCGTAAAGGAAAACTTGGGTCTTCAATACTTTTGCCGCTTCTTCTGCGATAGCAGTATCATTACCTAAAGCCAAGTCAAGCAATACTTCAATTGATGGCCCACCTTTCATGTGTGAAAGCAACTCAAAAGCAAAAGCTGGAGTGATTTCTTTTACTACCGATTGACCAAGAATAATTTCTTTTAAAAACTTTGCTTTTTCACCTGCAGCACTTGTAGTACCAGGTAATGTATTGTAAATAAAAAACTTAAGAGAGTCTTCGCGATTGGCGTTATCTGCATCTTTAATTTGGGAAATGATTTCGCTTAATAATTCAGCTCCATCAATTGGTTTAGGGTGTAGCCCTAGATTTTTTCTTTCTTCAATTTCTTGAATGTAATCCTGATAAATATTCATAATAAAAGCGGATTTATTTTTTTTGAGGCAAATTTAAGCATTAAAGGCGATAATTAAAAAAAATTTAATAGAACAAGCCTTTTCAAAAATTATTATTGCTAAAAAACGATTTTCACTGCTTGTTTTTGCCAAAAAATCAATTTTACATCAAAATAATGAATTATTAACATTTAAAGATCTTTTCTTTAACAAAGTCGAAATTTGATGTTAGAAAACAAGTAAGTTTTTACCTCTATTTTCATGAAGAATCTTTCTAAATAAGTAATTATAACGTTATAGTTGGGATTTTAAACGTCTTTTGAGAAAGTTTTTGACTTGCTAAAAACAAAAAATCCTGACAATAAATTATCAGGATTCTATAAATATAAATTTTAAATTTTACATTAATTTTTTAATAATAACTTCTTCTGTTATACCTTCAGCATCAGCTTTATAGTTTTTAATAATTCTATGCCTCAAGATACCTGTTGCAACAGCTTGAACATCCTCAATATCTGGTGAGAATTTCCCATTAAAAGCCGCATGCGCTTTTGCTGCTAGAATTAAGTTTTGTGAAGCTCTTGGTCCTGCTCCCCAATCTAAATAGTTTTTCACAAAATCGTTAGTTAAACTATTATCTGGACGAGTTTTGCTTACTAGAGTTACCGCATATTCTATTACATTGTCTGCAACAGGGATTCTGCGAATTAAGTGCTGAAAATCGATAATTTCTTGCGCCGTGAATAAAGGATTAATCTCTGTTTTAACGTCTGAAGTTGTACGTTTTACCACTTGAACCTCTTCTTCAAAAGTTGGATATTCCAATTTAATAGCAAACATAAAACGGTCTAATTGCGCTTCTGGTAAAGGATAAGTTCCTTCTTGCTCAATAGGGTTTTGAGTCGCTAAAACAAAATAGGGCAAATCTAATTTATGATGTTGTCCTGCAATGGTTACCGATCTTTCTTGCATGGCTTCCAATAAAGCTGCTTGCGTTTTTGGCGGCGTTCTGTTTATCTCATCGGCCAAAATAATATTAGAAAAAATGGGGCCTTTAATGAATTTGAAGTTCCTATTTTCATCTAAAATTTCGCTTCCTAAAATATCAGAAGGCATCAAATCTGGCGTAAACTGAATTCTTTTAAAATCAAGACCTAAAGCTTGAGATAAAGTATTTATCATTAAGGTTTTTGCTAAACCAGGAACTCCAATTAAAAGTGCGTGTCCTCCAGAAAATATACAAAGTAAAATTTGATCTACAACGGCGTCTTGCCCTACAATGATTTTCGCTATTTCTTTTTTTAATTCATTTCTTTTTTGAACTAAATTGTGAATTGCTGTTACGTCAGACATTTATGAATGTATTTAAAATTAAAAAGAGTTAATTCTATGAATTCATAAAACTAACTCTTTTTATTTATTTATTAAAACTTATTTTTTCAACCAATTGTTTGCAAAAGAACAGTCTTTATACTCGCCGATAATTTTGATGTAAGTATCTTTAATTTTAGCATCAAACCATTTTGCAATTGCATTAATCTGCTTTTCTTTTAATGCTAATTCTTTAATCTTAGTATAATCTTTGGCATAATCTGCCGTATGATCTTCAATTCTGTTGGTAACTGTAATTAACTTATATGTTTTTTTACCTTTATCATCAGTATTTAAAAGTGGTTGAGAAATTTCATCTCCTTTTAAATTTGAAACCTGGCTGTATAAAGTCGGATCCATTTTTGTCAACTCAAATCGAGTATCTTGCGTGGTTGGATTTACCAATGTTCCTCCGTTTGCTCTAGTTTCCTTTTCATCAGATTCTGTTCTTGCAGCGTCAGCAAAAGTCAGTTCTTTATTGATGATTTTATTTCTAATATTTGTAATTCTTTCTTTTGCTTCTTTTAAAGCTGCTTCAGAAACAGTTGGAGCAATCAAAATATGACGAAGCTCTACTTCTTGCCCTTTAATTTTTTCTACCATAATAATATGGTATCCAAAAGTAGTTTCAAATGGCTGAGAGATCTCACCCGCTTGCAAACTAAATGCAACATCTTTAAACTCTTTAACAAAAGGAGTTTTTCTTGTCATTTTATAATATCCTCCATTTGGTGCAGATCCTGGATCTTGAGAATACAAAACTGCTTTTGTTGCAAAACTAGAACCTTCTAGAACGTCTTGTCGAATTGCATTTAATCTATCGATAACTTTTTGCTTATCTTCTTTAGAAATTTTAGGCTCAACAACAATCTGCGCTACTTCCATTTCAGCTCCAAAAGTTGGCAATTCATCTTTTGGGATTTTCTTAAAGAAATTACGAACCTCTTCTGGAGTGATTTCAACATCTTTAACGATCTTATCTCTCATTTCCGATGCTAATTTTTGCTCCTTTAAGATATCAGCAAAATAAGTTTTAAACTCTTCTACAGAACTTTTTTTGTAGTATTCAACAACTTTATTGATATCTCCTACCTGTTGCGTCATATAATTAAGACGATCTTCCATCATTCCTCTTACCTCCGCATCACTTACGATAATACTATCCTGAATTGCTTGGTGAGCATATAATTTATCTTCTAAAAGTTTACCAAGCATCTGGCATCTTGTAATATCTTTCACAGATCCGCCTTGCGCAGTAATTTCCAAAAATCCTTTATCGATATCAGAATCTAAAACGATATAATCTCCTACTGTTGCAATAATTCCGTCGATTTTCAATTTCCCACCAGAAGGAACTTCAACTGGTTTTTGGGCCACAACATCAGGAATAATTTCTTGCGCTGAGATAAGTGGAGTAAAAAAAAGAAAAAAACAAATTGTTAGTGCAAACTTGTAATCAATTGTTTTTAGCTGTAATTTTTTTAATAGCATTATTTTAATTTTTATTTGAATGTAAGCCTGTTTTAGATAATCCCTCTGAAACTATGTATGTTCATCAAACATAAATAATTAAAGTATAGTTCTTTCGTAACTTATAACGAACAAAAATAACAATTCAATTACATAATCCAACTATCCGATATAGTATTAACAAAAAATTATAGGATAGTTCTCTTTCAATGTACGAAATCATTTCTTCCAATTTTTCTAATTCAATGAAAGACAGTTTCTAATTGCTTTCAAAATCTAGTTTTAAACATCAAATAAATACCTAATTATAAGCACCATAAAAAAAAGTTCTCAACACTACAACGTTTTCGTTAACCTCTATTTTATTGCAAATTAAAATTAAATCAAAAAAACTTTACTTTAGATGCGTAATTAATAATTTACAGGGTAAAAAATAGCAATATCTGCGTTTTTAAACCTTATAATTAAACAATTACAAAGCTCACTATTTAACTTAACCACATCTATTATGAAAAAACCTATTTTAAAATTATGCCTTATTACGGCGTTTAGTGCACTTCTATATTCGTGTTCCGAAAATGAAATCAGCGCATCGGACGCAAAAACTGAAAGTCAAAAATTTAAAATCATTGATGTTACGCACCATGATGGCAAACCTTTCAGTACAGGAGGTTCGGGCAATTCTACAACAGGAAAATATGTTGATAATCCTGGCGGAGGTGTTATGATGCAAGCTTTCTATTGGGATGTTCCTGCTGGAGGAAATTGGTGGAATACAGTAAGCAGTAAAGTAACGGCTTGGGGAAATGCTGGAATTGGCTCAATTTGGCTTCCACCTGCTTCAAAAGCACAAAATGGAGCATTTTCTATGGGATATGACCCAACAGATTATTTTGATTTTGGCGACTATAACCAAAATGGAACAACAGAAACAAGATTCGGATCAAAAACCGAATTGGTCAATTTGATTACAGCTGCACACGCAGAAAACATAAAGGTCTATGCGGATATTGTAATTAACCATAACAGTGGAGGACAATCGGAAGCGAATCCTTTTACTGGAACAAATACTTGGACTAATTTTAATGGAATTGCGTCTGGAAAATTTAAACGTACTTATGCTAATTTTTACAAAAATAGCTATGGCAATAATGATGAAGGCTCGTTTGGAGGATTTCCCGACTTATGCCATGCCGATCCTTATGTAAAAGATTGGTTGTGGATTAGATCTGATGGAGTTGGCAAATACTATAAAAATACCATGAAATTTGATGGCTGGAGATTCGACTATGTAAAAGGATTCGGTGCTTGGGTTGTAAATGCTTGGAATGCTAATGTAGGCGGATTTTCTGTTGGAGAATTATGGGATTCAAATGTAAATGTATTAAATGACTGGGCAAACGCAGCTAATAGTTCTGTTTTTGACTTTGCTTGCTATTACAAAATGAATGATGCTTTTGACGGAAACAATCTTGCATTGCTGAATGATGATATGATGTGGAAACGCAATCCATATAAAGCGGTAACTTTTGTAACTAACCATGATACCGATGAAATTTGGAGCAAAATGCTTGCATACTCCTATATATTGACTCACGAAGGTTATCCAACTATTTTTTATAGAGATTATGAAGAATGGCTAGATAAAAACAAATTAAATAATCTAATCTGGATTCATAATAATAAAGCAACTGGAACAACTTCTATTTTATATTCTGATAATGACGAATATGTTGCACGAAGAAATGGATACAACGGAAATCCAGGATTGGTAGTTTACATTAATAACTCAGATGTTTGGCAAGAAAGATGGGTTCAGACCAATTGGGCCAATACTCAAATTAAAGATTTTACAGGAAACTCAACTTGGTACCCAACTACTCAGGCAGACAAATGGGTAAAAATACAATGTCCTCCAAAAGGATATTCAATTTGGTCAATTAATCAGTAATTTTAAAAATGACTATTTAAGGCTGTTGCAAAACAGCCTTATTTTTTTGTTTAAAAATCCCGTTAGAAGTAAAGACTACCAAATTTAGGAACTGAATATTTTTATAAAGCCGTAATTTAATAGTACTTTTGCAACCTATTTATACGAAATATGAGCTTTTTAAAAGAAATACAACGCAGAAGAACATTTGGAATTATATCGCATCCCGATGCCGGTAAAACGACATTAACAGAGAAATTACTTTTATTTGGAGGTGCAATTCAAGAAGCAGGAGCTGTAAAGAATAACAAAATTAAAAAAGGAGCAACGAGTGACTTTATGGAAATCGAACGCCAAAGAGGTATCTCGGTTTCGACTTCTGTGCTTGCTTTTAATTATAAAGATAAAAAAATCAATATCCTTGATACTCCTGGACACAAAGATTTTGCTGAAGATACATTTAGAACTTTAACTGCCGTAGACAGCGTAATTGTTGTAATTGACGTTGCTAAAGGGGTTGAGGAACAAACAGAAAAATTAGTTGCTGTTTGTAGAATGCGTAATATTCCTATGATTGTTTTCATCAACAAATTAGATCGTGAAGGTAAAGATGCTTTCGATTTGATGGATGAAGTAGAACAAAAATTAGGTTTAAAGGTTACACCGTTAAGTTTCCCAATCGGAATGGGTTACGATTTCCAAGGAATTTATAATTTATGGGAACAAAACATTAATCTTTTCAGCGGAGACAGTCGTAAAAATATCGAAGAAACAATTGCTTTTTCTGATGTACAGAACAATCCAGAATTAGATAAAATTGTGGGTGAAAAAGCAGCCAATAAACTTCGTGAAGAATTAGAATTGATTGATGAAGTATATCCTAAATTTGAACGTCAAGATTATTTAGATGGAAAAATCCAGCCCGTATTCTTTGGTTCAGCCTTAAATAATTTTGGAGTTCGTGAGCTATTAGACTGTTTTATTACAATTGCACCATCTCCAAGAGCAAAAGATTCTGAGACTCGTACAGTTGAACCTACAGAGGAGAAAATGACGGGATTTGTTTTTAAAATCCACGCCAATATGGATCCAAAACACCGTGACCGTTTAGCCTTTATCAAAATTGTTTCTGGAACTTTCGAAAGAAATAAGCCTTATTACCACGTTCGTCAGAAGAAAAATTTAAAATTCTCAAGTCCAAATGCCTTTTTCGCTGAGAAAAAAGAAATTGTAGATATTTCTTATCCTGGTGATATTGTTGGTTTGCATGACACAGGAAACTTTAAAATTGGAGATACTCTAACAGAAGGTGAAATTATGAGCTTTAAAGGAATTCCAAGTTTCTCTCCAGAACACTTTAGATACATTAACAACGCCGATCCGATGAAAGCTAAGCAATTAGAAAAAGGAGTAGATCAGTTAATGGATGAAGGTGTAGCGCAGTTGTTTACTTTAGAAATGAATAATCGTAAAGTTATCGGAACTGTTGGAGCACTTCAATATGAGGTAATTCAATATCGTTTAGAGCACGAATATGGCGCTAAATGTACTTACGAGAACTTCCCTGTTCATAAAGCTTGCTGGGTAAAACCAGATGATGCTAAAAATGAAGAATTCAAAGAATTTAAACGTATCAAACAAAAATTCTTGGCTCACGATAAATATGGTCAATTGGTATTTTTAGCCGATTCTGATTTTACAATTCAAATGACGCAGAGTAAATATCCAACTGTGAAATTATACTTTACATCGGAATTTGATTAATTTCTTTTGAAAGAAAAAATATGTAAGGCCTGTCTAATTTTTCTAGACAGGCCTTTTTATTTACATTCCCCAATATGTAAATTTAATTATTGTCCTGTATAGTTAATTCCTAATCCACCAGCAATATAAATTTTAGTAAATTCTTCTGAAGCAATAATTATATTTTGCTGCAATATATTTCCCTTAACCGATTTTATATTAATAGGGATTTGCTTGGCAAGGTAGTAGTCATTTCCACTTATCGTAACCATAAGCGTTTTGCTGTCTTTTGAAACTTCTGTTGCTATAGAAAATTCTCCAGTTTTTGGATTTATCTTTACTGCGTGTCCCGAATTGTTAATAGAAAGTGATAAGTTAGAATATGAATCTCCTCTAAATGGTCTTTTAGACTTAGCTTCAATTAACTTGCCTTTAATTATTATCAAAACCTTTTTATCTACAGTTTGATTATATGCAACTTTACCTAGAGCATAATAAGCTGGTTCCGGACAATTTGCTTCTGTTTCTATAATTTGTTTTTCCTGTCCAGCAACGTTATTTGAAGCAAGTAAAATAGTGGCGGCTACTGCAGCATATTTAAAATTACTTATTCTTGAAGTTTCATCATATTGAAATTCTTCTTTTAGTTGAGAAGCTTTTAATCTGGCGCAAATGCTTCTATCTTTGTTTTCTGAAATGAATTTAGCCACCTCAGAGTTGGTTTTTCTACTCAAATCAATTACATTTTTTATACAAGAATTACAAAACGAACCATTTGAATTTGGAATCATTTTATCAAAATTTTCAGAACATGGACTTGCTATTTCTAAGGTGAATTTCTTTTTCATACTGTAATTATTTAAGTTAAAAATCACGAAAGGATTATTATACTTATATAGAGTATGTTTTTGAATAAAAGGTTGGAAAAAGAAAAAAAATATTTGGCATAAAAAAAGCGCTAATGGAATCAGCGCTTTTTTATAATTTGAATTAATCAACCTTTACTAAGTCATTATATTTCAAAATTTAATCTTTTTTAGGCAATAGCAAGTTAAATAAATACTTTCTTGAAAAGAAAATTACCCGACTAAAGTAAATTAAATCCGATAAACTGCATTTTAACTCAAAAGCCATAAAAAAAGCCCCTTAAAAAAGGGGCTTTATAATTTATGCTTGTCCAGTTGGACCAAAATTAAGCGGAATTGGCGCTTGTTCCGTTTCTTTGATTTCGCCATGAGCTGCCTCAAATCTATGGATATTTTCACCTATTGCTTTTAATAATCTTTTAGCATGTTGTGGTGTCAAGACAATTCTTGATTTTACCTTGGCCTTAGGAATACCTGGCATAATACTCACAAAATCTAAAACAAACTCAGATGATGAGTGATTGATAATTGCAAGATTAGAATAAATTCCTTCTGCAATAGTTTCGTCCAACTCAATATTAATTTGCTCTTGTTGTTGTTTCGGATTACTCATAGTTTCCTAATTAATAAATGTATTCTTCTTTATTTGCCATCATTTCGTTGTAATCGTCTTTAGATCCTACGATAGTGTTATCGTACTCTCTCATACCAGTTCCCGCAGGAATTCTGTGTCCAACAATTACATTTTCTTTTAATCCTTCTAGATCATCTACTTTACCAGCTACTGCAGCTTCGTTAAGTACTTTCGTTGTCTCCTGGAATGAAGCCGCAGAAATGAATGATTTAGTTTGTAACGAAGCTCTTGTAATACCTTGAAGAACTGGCGTTGCAGTTGCAGTGATTACATCTCTTGCTACAACAAGATTTTTATCTGTACGTTTCAATAATGAATTTTCATCACGTAATTCACGAGGTGTAATGATCTGACCTGGTTTCAATACTGAAGAATCTCCAGCATCTTCAACCACTTTCATACCGTACAATTTATCGTTTTGAACGATGAAATCTTTAGTATGGATTAATTGGTCTTCTAAGAATAAAGTATCACCTGGATCCTGAACTCTTACTTTACGCATCATTTGACGAATAACTACCTCAAAGTGCTTATCATTAATTTTTACCCCTTGTAAACGGTACACCTCTTGAATTTCATTTACCAAGTACTGTTGCACAGCAGCTGGACCTTGAATTCTTAAGATATCATCTGGTGTAATCGCACCATCAGACAATGGAACTCCCGCTCTTACGAAGTCATTCTCCTGTACTAAGATTTGGCTTGAAAGTTTAACTAAATACTTTTTAATCTCACCAAATTTAGATTCGATAACGATCTCACGGTTACCTCTTTTGATTTTTCCAAAAGAAACAACACCATCAATTTCAGATACAACTGCTGGGTTAGAAGGGTTACGAGCCTCAAGAAGCTCAGTAATTCTTGGTAAACCTCCCGTGATATCGCCCGCTTTAGAAGAACGACGTGGGATTTTTACTAATACTTTACCTGCTTTAATTTTCTCACCGTTTTCAACCATTAAGTGTGCACCTACTGGTAAGTTGTAAGAACGAATCAATTCACCTTCTTTACCATAAACTAATAAAGTTGGGATTAATTTTTTGTTTCTAGCTTCAGAAATTACTTTTTCTTGGAAACCAGTCTGCTCATCGATCTCCACCATGAACGATTGTCCTTGCTCTAAATCTTCGTAAGCAATCTTACCAGTAAACTCAGAAACAATTACACCGTTATATGGATCCCATTTACAGATTACAGTTCCTTTAGCTACAGTTTCGCCATCTCCAACAAAGATACTAGAACCGTAAGGAATGTTATGTGTATTTAAAACAATTCCAGTTTTCTCGTCAACTAATTTTAATTCAGTTGAACGTGAAACTACGATATCAACAGAGTTACCTTCTCCGTCTTCTCCTTTAACTGTTTTTAAATCTTCAATTTCAAGTCTACCTGCGAATCTTGTAACAATACTAGACTCTTCAGAGATACCTCCAGCAACCCCTCCAACGTGGAACGTACGAAGTGTCAACTGTGTACCTGGCTCTCCAATAGACTGAGCTGCAATAACTCCGACAGCTTCACCTCTTTGTGTCATTTTACCAGTAGCTAAGTTTCTACCGTAACATTTAGCACAAATACCTTTTAAAGCTTCACAAGTTAATGGAGATCTAACCTCTACTTTTTCAATTGGAGAAGCTTCGATAGTTCTCATAATTGCTTCAGTAATTTGCTCTCCAGATTTAACCATTACTTCATTAGTAAGAGGATTAATAACGTCTTGTAATGCAACACGTCCTAAAATTCTCTCTCCTAAAGATTCAACGATTTCCTCATTTTTCTTCAATGCAGCAACTTCAACACCTCTTAAAGTTCCACAATCTTCGATGTTAACAATAACATCTTGAGAAACGTCATGAAGCCTTCTTGTTAAGTAACCAGCATCGGCCGTTTTAAGAGCCGTATCCGCAAGACCTTTACGCGCACCGTGAGTAGAAATAAAGTACTCAAGGATCGAAAGACCTTCCTTAAAGTTAGAAAGAATTGGGTTTTCAATAATCTCACCACCACCAGCAGTAGATTTTTTAGGCTTAGCCATCAAACCACGCATACCAGTTAACTGACGAATCTGTTCCTTCGAACCCCTCGCCCCAGAGTCAAGCATCATATATACAGAGTTGAAACCTTGTTGGTCTTCTCTAATATTTTTCATTGCTAACTCTGTTAACTGAGCATTTGCTGAAGTCCATACGTCAATAACTTGGTTGTAACGCTCGTTATTTGTAATAAGACCCATGTTATAGTTAGTTGAGATACCTTCAACTTGCTCTCTAGCATCTGCAATTAACTTCGTTTTTTGTTCTGGAATTCTAATATCACCTAAAGAGAATGATAAACCTCCTCTAAATGCAAATTTATACCCCATATCTTTCATATTATCCAAGAAGGCTGCCGTTGTAGGTACATCAGTCACACTTAAAATGTGTCCGATAATATCTCTAAGGTTTTTCTTAGTCAATACGTCGTTGATATATCCAGCTGCTTCAGGTACTACTTCGTTAAATAATACACGTCCTGCAGTTGTTTGAATAATTTGATACACTAATTCTCCAGCATCATTAAAATCTTTTGCTCTAATTTTTACACGAGCATTCAATTCTAATCTTCCTTCGTTTAATGCAATGTTTACTTCTTCAGCAGAATAGAAAGTTAAATCCTGACCAATAATTTTGTGGTCTTCTGTAGAAATACGCTCTTTGGTCATGTAATATAGACCCAAGACCATGTCCTGAGAAGGTACAGTAATTGGAGCACCGTTTGCAGGGTTCAAGATATTGTGAGAAGCCAACATTAATAATTGTGCCTCTAAAATAGCCTCTGGTCCTAATGGTAAGTGAACCGCCATCTGGTCACCATCGAAATCGGCGTTGAATGCCGTACATACTAATGGGTGTAACTGGATCGCTTTTCCTTCAATTAATTTTGGCTGGAAAGCCTGAATACCAAGTCTGTGCAAAGTAGGAGCACGGTTCAGTAATACTGGGTGTCCTTTAATTACGTTTTCCAGGATGTCCCAAACTACAGGCTCTTTTTTATCAATGATTTTCTTAGCAGATTTTACTGTTTTTACAATACCTCTTTCGATCAATTTACGGATAACGAATGGTTTGTATAATTCAGAAGCCATATCTTTTGGCAATCCGCACTCATATAATTTTAACTCTGGACCAACGACAATTACCGAACGAGCAGAATAATCCACACGTTTACCAAGTAAGTTTTGACGGAAACGTCCTTGCTTACCTTTTAATGAGTCAGATAATGATTTTAATGGTCTGTTAGATTCTGTTTTAACAGCAGAAGCTTTACGTGTGTTATCAAATAATGAATCTACAGATTCTTGTAACATACGTTTCTCGTTTCTTAAGATAACTTCCGGAGCTTTAATCTCCATTAATCTTTTCAAACGGTTGTTACGGATGATTACACGACGGTATAAGTCGTTCAAATCTGAAGTTGCAAAACGACCTCCATCAAGTGGCACAAGCGGACGTAATTCTGGTGGGATAACTGGAACCACTTTCATAATCATCCATTCTGGACGGTTTTCGCGGTTTTCGTTAGACTCACGGAAAGACTCAACAACTTGTAATCTTTTTAAAGCCTCAGTTTTTCTTTGTTTAGAAGTTTCGTTGTTAGCGCTGTGTCTTAATTCATAAGATAAAGCATCTAGGTCAATACGAGCTAATAAATCCATAATACACTCTGCTCCCATTTTGGCAACAAATTTATTTGGATCTAAATCATCTAAATATTGATTTTCTTGCGGAAGAGTATCTAAAATGTTTAGGTATTCTTCTTCAGTTAAGAAATCTAATCTTTGTAGAGATTCTCCATCTGCATTTTTAGCGATACCAGCTTGGATTACTACGTATCTTTCGTAGTAGATGATCATATCTAATTTCTTAGATGGAAGACCAAGGATATAACCAATTTTGTTTGGAAGAGAACGGAAGTACCAGATATGAGCAATTGGCACAACAAGGTTGATGTGTCCTACTCTATCACGACGTACTTTTTTCTCAGTAACTTCAACACCACAACGGTCACAGATGATACCTTTGTAACGAATTCTTTTATACTTACCACAAGCACATTCGAAATCTTTTACTGGTCCGAAGATTCTTTCGCAGAAAAGTCCGTCACGCTCTGGTTTGTGAGTTCTATAGTTAATTGTTTCTGGCTTTAAAACCTCTCCTCTTGATTCTTTCAAGATAGATTCTGGTGAAGCCAATCCAATAGAAATTTTGTTAAATCTTTTTACTGGATTCTTATCTTTATTATTGTTTCTGTTATTCATCATAGTTTTTACTATTGATTTATTTGCAATTAAAAAATTGAATTTAGATTTATAATCTACTCTTAAAAAGATAAGAGTTAATCATTCAGCTACTACCTCGGGTTACTTCTCTAAACCTCAAATTTTTATTTGAAGCGCTAGTTATAAAATGCCTGGCATTGTTATAAAAAATCGGAACGGTTTACGGGTATAAATCTTTAAAAACTTCTAACATTTAGTAGACAGTCTCAGTCCCAGTGTTCAGCGCTAAACTGAATACTGAGACTGTAACTGAAAACATTTTATTTATTCTTCCAAACGAAGATCTAATCCTAGACCTTTCAATTCGTGCATTAATACATTGAATGATTCTGGTAAACCTGGTTCTGGCATAGTTTCACCCTTAACGATAGCTTCGTAAGTTTTAGCTCTACCAATAACGTCATCAGACTTAACAGTTAAGATTTCACGTAAAGTACTAGAAGCTCCATAAGCCTCAAGTGCCCAAACCTCCATCTCTCCAAAACGCTGACCTCCAAATTGAGCCTTACCTCCAAGTGGCTGTTGCGTAATCAATGAGTATGGTCCGATAGAACGTGCGTGCATCTTATCATCAACCATGTGTCCTAATTTAAGCATGTAAATTACACCCACAGTTGCTTTTTGTGCAAAACGCTCTCCAGTTCCACCATCATAAAGATAAGTATGTCCGAAACGTGGTACATTAGCCTCATCAGTCAAAGCGTTGATCTCGTCTAGAGAAGCACCGTCGAAGATTGGAGTAGCAAATTTTCTACCCAAGTTCATACCAGCCCATCCAAGAACAGTCTCATAAATCTGACCAATGTTCATACGTGAAGGTACCCCAAGTGGATTCAATACAATATCTACTGGTGTTCCATCTTCTAAGAAAGGCATATCTTCGTGACGAACGATTCTTGCAACAATACCTTTGTTACCGTGACGTCCTGCCATTTTATCACCCACTTTTAACTTACGTTTTTTAGCGATATAGATTTTAGCCAATTTCAAGATTCCAGATGGTAATTCATCTCCAACCGTAATAGTGAATTTCTCTCTTCTTAAAGCTCCTTGTAAGTCGTTCAGCTTAATTTTATAGTTATGAATTAAATCATTAACCATTTTATTAGTAGCGTCATCAGCAACCCATTGACCTTTGCTTAAGTGAGCAAAATCTTCTACTGCGTAAAGCATTTTTTGAGTATATTTTTTACCTTTTGGTAAAACTTCTTCACCCAAATCATTCATTACACCTTGAGATGTTTTTCCGTTAACGATCAAGAATAATTTCTCAACTAATCTGTCTTTTAATTCAACAAATTTAGTTTCGAATTCCATTTCTAAAGCGCCTAAAGCATCTTTATCTTGAGTACGTTTACGTTTATCTTTTACGGCTCTTGCAAATAATTTTTTGTCAAGAACTACACCATGTAAAGATGGAGAAGCTTTTAATGAAGCATCTTTCACATCACCTGCTTTATCTCCGAAGATTGCACGAAGCAATTTCTCCTCTGGAGTAGGATCAGATTCTCCTTTTGGCGTAATTTTACCAATCAAAATGTCGCCAGGTTTAACCTCTGCTCCAATTCTGATCATACCGTTTTCATCTAAATCTTTAGTAGCTTCTTCAGAAACGTTAGGAATATCGTTTGTTAACTCTTCGTTTCCTAACTTAGTATCTCTAACCTCTAATGAATAATCATCAACGTGGATAGATGTAAAAATATCATCGCGAACTACTTTCTCAGAAATTACAATCGCATCCTCGAAGTTGTACCCTTTCCATGGCATGAACGCAACTTTTAAGTTTCTACCTAAAGCTAATTCTCCATTTTGAGTAGCATATCCTTCAGATAATACTTGTCCAGGAACAACTCTATCACCTCTTCTTACGATAGGCTTCAAGTTGATACTTGTACCTTGATTGGTTTTTCTAAATTTAATTAAGTTGTACGTTTTCTCATCAGCATCAAAACTAACCATTCTCTCGTCTTCTGTACGATCGTATTTAATAGTAATGATATTAGCATCTACGTATTCAACAGTACCATGCCCTTCAGCATTGATTAATACTCTTGAATCTGAAGCTACCTGACGCTCTAAACCTGTACCAACAATCGGTGCTTCAGGACGGATCAAAGGAACTGCCTGACGCATCATGTTCGATCCCATCAACGCACGGTTCGCATCATCATGCTCCAAGAAAGGAATCAAAGATGCAGAAATCGAAGCGATCTGGTTAGGAGCAACGTCTGTATAATGTACTGAACTTGGTTCAACAACTGGGAAGTCACCCTCTTCACGAGCAATAACATTACTAGCTGTAATTTTACCAGAAGCATCCATTTCAATGTTTGCCTGAGCAATCATTTTACCTTCTTCTTCTTCAGCACTTAAATAGATTGGTGCGCTTTCTAAATCAACAACACCATCTGTAACTTTACGGTATGGAGTTTCAATGAATCCCATTCCGTTTACTTTTGCGTAAACACCAAGAGATGAAATCAAACCAATGTTTGGTCCCTCAGGAGTTTCAATCGGACATAAACGACCATAGTGCGTATAGTGAACGTCACGAACCTCGAAACCAGCTCTCTCTCTCGAAAGTCCACCTGGTCCAAGTGCAGAAAGTCTTCTTTTGTGTGTAATCTCAGCTAATGGATTCGTTTGATCCATAAATTGAGATAACTGGTTAGTACCAAAGAAAGAGTTGATAACTGATGATAATGTTTTAGCATTGATCAAATCAATTGGTGTAAACACCTCGTTATCTCTAACGTTCATTCTCTCACGAATAGTTCTAGCCATACGTGCTAAACCAACACCGAATTGTTGAGACAATTGTTCACCAACTGTTCTAACACGACGGTTTGATAAGTGATCAATATCATCAATCTCTGCTTTAGAGTTGATCAACTCGATCAAATATTTAACGATTGTAATGATATCCTCTTTAGTAAGCACTTGCTTATCCATAGGGATATCTAAATCTAATTTTTTGTTCATTCTGTAACGACCAACTTCACCTAAGTTATAACGTTGATCAGAGAAGAACAATTTATCTATAATACCACGAGCAGTTTCCTCATCAGGCGGTTCAGCATTACGCAACTGACGGTAAATGTGCTCTACAGCTTCTTTTTCAGAGTTTGTTGGATCTTTTTGTAACGTGTTGTGGATAATAGCATAATCTGCTTGGTTATTATCCTCCTTGTGCAACAAAATAGATTTTACGTTAGAATCGATGATCTCTTCAACATTATCTTTGTCGATAATAGTATCACGATCAAGGATGATTTCGTTACGCTCGATAGAAACTACCTCTCCAGTATCCTCATCTACGAAATCCTCATGCCATGTGTTCAAAACACGAGCAGCAAGTCTTCTTCCAATATATTTCTTAATTCCTGTTTTAGAAACTTTGATTTCTTCTGCTAAGTCGAAAATTTCAAGGATATCCTTATCTCTTTCGAAACCGATAGCACGGAATAAAGTTGTTACAGGTAATTTTTTCTTTCTATCAATATAAGCGTACATTACGCTGTTAATATCAGTAGAAAATTCTATCCAAGATCCTTTAAAAGGAATTACTCTCGCAGAATAAAGTTTAGTTCCATTTGCGTGGAATGACTGTCCAAAGAAAACCCCTGGAGAACGGTGTAATTGAGATACTACAACACGCTCGGCACCATTAATAACAAAAGTACCACTAGGAGTCATGTAAGGAATTGTTCCAAGATAAACATCTTGTACAATAGTTTCAAAATCTTCGTGTTCTGGATCTGTACAGTATAGTTTTAACCTAGCTTTTAAAGGCACACTATACGTAAGACCTCTCTCTATACATTCTTGAATTGTATAACGTGGAGGATCAACAAAATAATCTAGGAATTCCAATACAAAGTTATTTCTTGTATCTGTAATTGGGAAGTTTTCCATGAAGGTATTGTATAACCCTTCGTTGCCTCTTTCGTCAGATTTCGTTTCTAATTGAAAGAAATCTTTAAAAGATTTAACCTGAACATCTAAGAAATCTGGATAATCAGGGATATTTTTTGTAGAGGCAAAATTCAATCTTTCAGTCTGATTTGTTATCATCAATGGACAAAATTTTGATTAAAAAAAAGTAATTTTTGTTTGTGTAAACACACTGTTTAATCTATACTTTCTTATTATAATCAATACATCTTTAAAAATAAAACAATAAAACAAGTTCGATTTTCTTTCTTCGTATTGATCAAAAACTTTTTCGTATTTTAAACTATGGGATAATAAAATTTATAATATTTTATTATACGAAAAATGGTTTAGGCCTTTGAGTGTTAACTCAAGACCTAAACCTAGTTCTTAAACTGAGTTTAATTATTTAAGCTCAACAGTAGCTCCAGCCTCTTCTAAAGATTTTTTAAGACCTTCAGCCTCTTCTTTAGAAACACCTTCTTTAACGTTGCTTGGTGCACCGTCAACTACATCTTTAGCTTCTTTAAGACCTAAACCAGTTAATTCTTTAACTAATTTTACAACAGCTAATTTAGAAGCTCCTGCATCTTTTAATACAACTGTAAATTCAGTTTGTGCTTCTTCAGCAGCACCGTCTCCACCTCCAGCAGCAACTACTACAGCAGCAGCAGCAGGCTCGATTCCGTACTCATCTTTTAATATTGTTGCTAATTCGTTAACTTCTTTAACTGTTAAGTTAACTAATTGTTCTGCGAATTGTTTCAAATCTGCCATTTTTTCTATCGTTTAAAATGATTTGTGTAAAAAATATAATTTAATTATTGTGCGCTAATTAAGCAGTAAGGAAGCAAACTCCCTTACGATAATTACTCTGCTCCTTCTTCTTCGCTTCCAGCGAATTTGTTTTGTAAAGCAGAAATAATTCTTTGAGCTGGAGATTGTAATAATCCAATGATTTCTCCAATAAGCTCTTCTTTAGATTTAATCGTAGCTAATGCATCTAATTGGTTGTCTCCAATATATACTTCAGAATTGATGTAAGCTCCTTTTAAAACTGGTTTATCAGATTTCTTACGGAAATCTTTGATAATTTTTCCAGGTGCGTTAGCAACATCAGAAATAAAAATAGCACTGTTACCTGATAAAACTGTAGGTAAGTCACCATAATCATTAGAAGAAGCTTCCATTGCTTTTGCAAGCAAAGTGTTCTTTACAACCTCTAATTTGATACCTGCTTTAAAACAAGCTCTACGCAAGTTTGAAGTTGTCTCTGCGTTTAAACCAGAAATATCAGAAATGTAAATGATATTTGTACCAGCTAACTGCGCAGTTAAATTTTCAATCGCGATTGATTTTTCTTCTCTAGTCATACTAAAAATTTTTAACTACCAATTATACTGCTTTTGGGTCTAATGCGATAGCAGGACTCATTGTGCTTGTAAGGTGAATACCTTTGATGTATGTACCTTTAGCAGCAGTTGGTTTAAGTTTTATTAATGTTTGAATAATTTCGTGTGCGTTGTCAACAATCTGCTCAGCTCCAAAAGAAACTTTACCGATTCCTGCGTGTACGATACCAGTTTTATCAACTTTAAAGTCAATTTTACCAGCTTTAACTTCTTGAACAGCTTTAGCAACATCCATAGTTACAGTACCTGTTTTAGGGTTTGGCATTAAACCTCTAGGTCCTAAAATACGACCTAATGGACCTAATTTACCCATAACAGCAGGCATAGTAATGATCACATCAACATCTGTCCAACCGTCTTTAATTTTTTGTAAGTAATCGTCAAGACCAACGTGATCTGCTCCAGCCTCTCTTGCTTCAGCTTCTTTATCTGGAGTAACCAATGCTAATACTTTAACGTCTTTTCCTGTTCCGTGAGGTAAAGTAACTACACCTCTAACCATTTGATTCGCTTTTCTTGGATCAACACCCAAACGAACTGCGATATCAACAGACTCATCAAATTTTGCAGAAGCAACAACTTTAATTAATGCCGCAGCATCTTTTAAAGAGTATAATTTGTTCTTTTCAATTTTTGAAGCAGCCTCTTTTTGCTTTTTTGTTAATTTTGCCATTTCTTTTTCTTAATTAAAAAGGAGCATCTCCTGATACAGTTATACCCATAGATCTAGCTGTTCCAGCAACCATACTCATAGCTTTCTCAATTGTGAAAGCGTTTAAGTCCGGCATTTTGTCTTCAGCAATAGTTCTAATTTGTTCCCAAGTAACGCTAGCTACTTTTTTACGATTAGGCTCACCAGAACCAGATTTTAGCTTTGCAGCTTCCATTAACTGAACTGCCGCTGGAGGAGTCTTAACAACAAAATCAAATGATTTGTCTTTGTACACAGTGATTTGCACTGGACAAATTTTGCCAGGTTTATCTTGAGTTCTAGCATTAAATTGCTTACAAAACTCCATGATATTAACCCCAGCAGCTCCTAAAGCAGGTCCAACCGGTGGCGACGGGTTCGCAGCACCTCCCTTAACTTGTAGTTTAACTACCTTACTAATTTCTTTAGCCATTTTTAAAAAATTTTACACTGTAATCAATGGAAGCGATTACAATGGTTTATTATAGTGTAACAAAAAATTATACTTTTTCTACTTGCATAAAGCTCAATTCCAATGGTGTCTTTCTTCCGAAAATCTTAACCATAACCTCAAGCTTACGCTTCTCTTCATTGATTTTCTCAACAGATCCATTAAATCCATTGAAAGGTCCATCAATAACCTTAACTGTTTCACCAACACTAAATGGAATAGAACGAGTATCTGTATTTACAGCTAACTCATCTACTTTACCTAACATACGGTTTACTTCAGAAAGTCTTAAAGGAACAGGTTCTCCACCTTTAGTTTCTCCTAAAAACCCAATAACACTAGTAATTGACTTAATAATATGAGGGATTTCACCAACTAAGTTAGCTTCAATCATAACATATCCAGGAAAGTAAACTTTATCCTTAGATGATTTTTTCCCATCTTTTACAGTAACTACTTTTTCAGTAGGAACCAAAACCTGAGAAACATAATCCTCCATACCTAATCTCGCAATCTCAGTCTCGATATAAGCTTTAACTTTATTCTCTTGACCACTAACTGCTCTAACTACGTACCATTTTTTCACATTATTATCTGCCATCACAAAAAAATTATCCTTTTAACCAGTTAAAAAATCCAGCCAAAGCTTTTGCAAAAAATTCGTCTACTCCCCAAGTTGCCAAAGCGAATAAGATCGAAAATACAGCCACAACAATTGTTAATTTCTGTACTTCAGACCAAGCTGGCCAAGTAACATTTGACTTTAACTCTTCGAAAGCCTCTGATAAATAATTAGTAACTTTTGTCATTTGATATATTTTTTATTGCACGGGCGGAGGGATTCGAACCCCCATCAACGGTTTTGGAGACCGCTATTCTACCCTTGAACTACGCCCGTAATTAAAGCCAGTGATTAAAAAATAATCACTGGCTTTTTTATTTATTTTTATAGAATTACTCTACGATTTCAGTAACCTGACCAGCTCCAACTGTTCTACCACCTTCACGGATAGCGAAACGTAAACCTACGTTCATAGCGATTGGGCTTAATAAAGCAACTTCAATTGTTAAGTTATCACCTGGCATTACCATCTCTACACCTGCTGGTAAAGAAATAACTCCTGTTACGTCAGTTGTACGTACGTAGAACTGTGGACGGTAGTTATTGTGGAATGGAGTGTGACGTCCACCTTCTTCTTTTTTCAAGATATAAACCTCAGCTTTGAATTTAGCGTGTGGTTTTACTGAACCTGGCTTAATAATAACCATACCTCTTTTGATATCAGCTTTATCAATACCTCTTAACAATAAACCTACGTTATCTCCAGCTTCACCTCTATCAAGGATTTTACGGAACATCTCAACTCCTGTAATAGTAGAAGTTAATTTTTCAGCTCCCATACCAATGATTTCAACAGGATCTCCAGTGTTAGCAACTCCAGTTTCGATACGACCTGTAGCAACAGTTCCACGACCTGTAATTGTAAATACGTCCTCAACTGGCATCAAGAATGGTTTAGCTACGTCACGTACTGGCTCTTCGATCCAAGCATCAACAGCTTCCATTAATTCGATAATTTTAGGAACCCAGTTAGGATCATTGTTCAATCCACCTAAAGCAGAACCTTGAACAACAGGACCATTATCTCCATCATATTCGTAGAAAGATAATAAATCTCTAATTTCCATTTCAACAAGCTCTAACAACTCAGCATCATCAACCATATCCACTTTGTTCATGAAAACAACGATTCTTGGAATACCAACCTGACGACCTAAAAGGATGTGCTCACGAGTTTGTGGCATTGGACCATCTGTAGCAGCAACTACTAAGATAGCTCCGTCCATTTGAGCAGCACCAGTAACCATGTTCTTTACGTAATCCGCGTGACCTGGACAGTCAACGTGAGCGTAGTGACGGTTAGCAGTTTCATACTCTACGTGTGATGTATTAATAGTAATACCTCTTTCTTTCTCCTCTGGAGCGTTATCGATTTGATCAAACGATTTTGCTTGACAGTAACCAGCATCTGACAATACTTTTGTAATTGCAGCAGTTAATGTAGTTTTTCCGTGATCTACGTGTCCAATTGTACCTATGTTTAAGTGCGGTTTGGAACGATTAAAATTCTCCTTTGCCATTTTACTTAATTTTTAATCTTAGTTATATATTAATTTTCAATTTCCTACTTACTTGAGCCAATGTCGGGATTTGAACCCGAGACCTCTTCCTTACCAAGGAAGCACTCTACCCCTGAGCTACACCGGCAGAGAGTTCTGAGTTTAGAATTCAGATTTTAAACTTTAGACTTTATTAATCCAAAACCTACAACCTAAAACTTCAACTTCTTTTTAGTGGGGAGAGCAGGATTCGAACCTGCGAAGTTCACACAGCAGATTTACAGTCTGCCCTCGTTGGCCGCTTGAGTATCTCCCCTAATTTTAAAATTCCATTATTTTAAAGAACCAATTTCAAATCGCATTTGAAATTTATTGAGCCGATAGAGGGACTCGAACCCACGACCTGCTGATTACAAATCAGCTGCTCTAGCCAGCTGAGCTACATCGGCGAATACATTAAAAAAGTCCGCTATTTCTAACGGACTGCAAATGTAGGTATTTTATCTTTTAATCAAAACATTTTTTGAAAAAAAATTTCAATTAAATGTGTGCTCTAATTTTTTCCTTCCTTTTTACAAGTAAACGTTCTAGCGATTCTGCCGAAAGCTCAACAGCTTCTTCAAATGTTTTACACTGTTTTTTTACCAAAAAATCATCACCAGGAACATTAATCTTTATTTCCACCACTTTATTCTCTTTATCACTCGTTCTTTCAACTTTCAAAAAAACATCTGATGAAACCACTCGATCGTAGTATTTCTCTAGCTTACCCATTCTTTCTTGGATAAAATCGACTAATTTTCTGTCGACAGTAAAATTAACTGCATGAACATCTACCTTCATAATAAAAATTTTAGGGTTAACATTTAGAACCACTATTTATTCCTAGGATGCGCATCTTTATACACTTTTTTAAGTTCCGCCAAACTGTTATGAGTATAAACCTGTGTAGACGCCAAACTAGAATGCCCTAGCAATTCTTTAACTGAATTCAAATCTGCCCCATTGTTCAATAAGTGAGTTGCAAAAGTATGACGAAGCACATGCGGACTTTTTTTCACCTTTTCTGAGACCCTACTAAAGTATGAATTTATTAAACGATAAACAAAAGATTCGCTCAATTTTAACCCTTTTTTTGAAACGAAAAAATAGTCACAATCCGTCAAACTTTCCAAACCATCTCTTTCTCCCACATACGAATCAATTTGATCAGCAATAATTGGTAAAATTGGAATAATGCGTTCTTTATTTCTTTTCCCTAAAACCTTAATCGTATTATTTGAGCGATCGACATTTTTAATCATTAAATGAATTAATTCAGCGCGACGCATTCCTGTCACATAAAACATTTCCACAATTAATTTATCCCGAATCCCCTCAAAATCAACCGGAACCTCAATTGCAGCAAGTAAATCCTTCAACTCTTTTTCTGAGAAAGGAACCTGAACCACTTTCGGAGTCTTTAAAGATTTATGCTTCAACATCGGATTAACTTCTATCTGCTTCGTCTTTAAAAGAAACTTATAAAAAGCTTTCAAAGAAGCCATCTTTCTATTAACCGAAACATTAGAAATATTATGATCAACCAAAAAGACAATCCAACTTCTGACCTGACTATAATTCACCAAATCAATACTTTCTTGATCAAAAGATTCTTTTACAAAAGCTTCAAAAGAAACCACATCATTCAAATAAGCCTCAACTGTATGCGGAGAATATTTTTTCTCTAGCAAAAGATAATCCGAAAAAGCTTCTTTATTCGTTTTCATAAATCTAAAAATTAAGCATAAAAAAAACCGTTAGGATCAAAATTAAAACATTTTGACCACTAACGGTAATTATTTTTAAAAAGCTAAATACTAACTTTCTAAACTGTCTTTCAAGCCTTGAATGTAAGCCGCTTTTTGAATCTGAGCTCTTTTGATAACAGATGGTTTAATAAAAGCAGTACGTGCTCTTAATTGACGAACAGTTCCTGTTTTATCAAATTTTCTTTTATAGCGCTTTAATGCTCTATCGATATTTTCTCCGTCTTTAATTGGTATAATTAACATAATATAGACACCTCCTCTCGTTAAGGCTGCAAATGTATATATTAATTATGAATTATGAATTATAAATTGTGAATTATTTTTAAAAAAGAGAAAAGAGTATAGAATATAGAACAAAGAAAAAAGACTTAATTCTTAATTCTTAATTCTTAATTCTTAATTCTTAATTCTTAATTCTTAATTCTTAATTCTTAATTCTTAATTCTTAATTCTTAATTCTTAATTCTTTATTCTTTATTCTTAATTCTTTATTCTTTATTCTTTATTCTATTAACAAATTCCTCGAAATAACAACCTTTTGAATCTCAGTTG
>NZ_JBHSFY010000019.1:0-72097 GCF_042654045.1 Flavobacterium chungangensis | reverse complement strand
GTTTTTTTTTTTAAGATGCTAAGGTTCTAAGATGCTAAGATTCTAAGTTTTTTTAGAAGTTTAAGAGAAATTCTTAATTCTTAATTCTTAATTCTTAATTCTTAATTCTTAATTCTTAATTCTTTATTCTTTATTCTTTATTCTTTATTCTTTATTCTTTATTCTTTATTCTTTATTCTTTATTCTTTATTCCTAACCCTTAACCCCTAACTCCCAACAACTTTAACCCATAAAAAAACCCCGTCGATTGACGAGGTTTTAGTTGTATTATTTTTTTGATTCTTCGATAGAAACTTTTCTAAACTCTTTTAAAAGTTTTTCAATTTCTAAAGTTGATTTACGTGCTCTTGGTCCAGCAGCTTTAATTCCTTTTTCAGTCAAAGATTCAGCTTCAGCTTTGAATGTTTCAATTTCGGCGTTGATTTTTACTAATAAATCTTTCATGCTTATATATTGTTAAATTAAGCCACAAAAATAAAAGTTTGTGTGATAGTTACAACAATTTTGCTGTTAAATTTAATGCAGTTTTTCATTCATTTCCTTTACAATAAATTGACTTCTTTTCTTTATTAAAAACCAGCAAATACAATGCATTAGCAATCAACAACTTACTCCAGAAGTATTTTTACAACAACTGTTTTAATACGCTGCAGAAAGTATCAAATTAAAAGCAAATTCATCCAAAAAGATGGCTTATACCTCTTCTATTTGTTAATTTTTGAGCGGAAAAATTCCTCAAAAAAGGAAAATTTTACTCAATAAGAGTCTTATTTAGGTAAACATTCTTTAAAACAAGTCCGTCTATAATGCTTTTATCCATCTTAGTTTTTACAGACTCTATATGTAGATTTTCAAATCTAAAATTACTCAATCTCACATTGGGATCTTTTTCCACCCCATAAAAATTTGTGCATTTAAGATTGATATTTTTTAAAGTAATCTGATCGCCATAAGATAACGGAATATCTTGACGGTTTTTCAAATCATAAAACTGTCGCCAGGCAAAAATGGCAAGTCCAGTTTCTGCTTCGCCTTGAATGTTTTCGACTAAAATATATTCGTATCGCTGTGGTGTGTCTGGTCTCATTTTTAGCCACAACATTCTAGAAGCACCTTTTATTTGGCTATTTCTAAAAATTATATTTCGATTATGAATCGCTTCACTTCCATTGGTTAAAGCCGAATGGCAAAATCCAAAAGTACAATCCTCAATTATGATGTTTTTATTAGGGCCGTTATTTGAATCTTTATCTGCGTAAGGTCCTTTCCCTCCTTTCAAGGCAATGGCATCATCATTTACAGACATATAGCAGTTTTTTATCAAAACATTTTCGCAGACATCAAGATCAATGGCATCGGTACTTGGCGCTTTAATTTCAATATGTGGCGAAAAGATGTAAAGATTCAGCAGTTTTACATTATTACATTTATAAAAGTGATTCGTCCAAAAACCTGAATTAATCAGTTTTACATCCTGAAACTGAACATTTTTTGAATTCCATACAAAAATTAATCTTGGCCTAGAGACTTCAAGATTCGTGCAATCAGGATTCTCACTACGTCTTTTCCAGAAAGCTTCCCAAAACTTTTTTCCATTTCCGTTTATTGTTCCTTCTCCAGAAATAGAAAAATGATCTACCCCATAAGCATTGACCAAGGCGGGAAAATAATCCAGATTTTGTCCTTCCATTCTTGAAGCCATAATTGGATAATCAATAATATTATCTGAACCTTTTAAAACTGCTCCTTTGACTAAATATAAAGCTGTTTTAGGTTTAAAGAATAAAGCGCCACTCAAAAATACACCTTTCGGTACTACAATTACACCGCCACCATTTGCCGATGCAAGGTCAATTATTGCCTGAATGGTTTGCGTTTGGAGTACTGTACTGTCTTTTTTAGCTCCAAATTCTGTTATACGATATTGCTTTCCTAAATCCTTTAATTGCAATTTCTGATCATTTTTAAACCAGCTGCTGATGGGAGTGCCATCAGGAAAAACATCGGTTACCTGTTGCGAGAAAGAAAAATTCAATCCGCTTATAAAAGCTAAAACAATAAAAAACTCTCTCATTTTGTACAACAGCCTATCGTTTCAAATTACTTTATTTCGACTTTTATTTTAGCCGAAAGCTGTTTGGCTAAATTGGTCACATAATTAGTAAAAAATGCAGAATCATTAAAACCTTTATCGGCACTCAGTTCCCAAGCTGCAATCGCATAATAACTAATCTCTTTTTTATTATCAACTTTTAATTTTGCCAAATACGAATCGGTCAGCTGTCCTGTTTTAGGAGCTTAAATATAACCTTGATAAATATTTGAAGGAACTAAAATTGCTGTTCCCAAAATCCATTGGCGTTCATAAGTCAAATAATCGTGCTGAATTAGACATATCCAATCTCCAGCTTCTATAACCTGTAGCGGATTTTTATTATTCAAATTAGAAATTGCGGCCAGAAAAGTTTCTTTGCCTTTAATGCCATCTATTGAAACAGTATTCTTAAAACCATACATTCCAGGCCAAATAGAAGTTGTTTCCTGTACTTGATAAAGATTTCCAGAGGCTTTCCAATTTTGATAGTGGTAGCTTAAAACAGAGTTTACCGGTCCTTCTGCAACAATTTTAAAAGTCGTCTTTTCTACATTATTTATGGTGTCATTACCTAAAATTCCAAGTCGGTTTATTTTATTGTCAATCAGCAATGCATAACCGCCTAAACCAACAGAATTCCCAACTGGAAAAATATCTCTTCCCCAATCGTACATCACGTGATAATTGTCTTCAACCGCGCCTTTGCTGTTTATACCCACGTTTTCTGGCGTTATTCCTGGAAGTTTTTTTCCAAAGACATCTTTAGAATTTCTTCCGTCTAGATAATGTCTAAAACCAACTTTATCATTCTCCCAAGTTGGCCCGTCTGTCTGGTATTTTTGATAACCTAATTTTTTAAGAACCTGATTTGCCATTAAAACTTCTTGTGTATCTGGATGAACAGGAAGATCCTTTCCTTCTCTTTTTCCAAAACGTGCACTGGTTTTTATTGTAAACTTTGGATCTATATCAGACCATTTTAACTGAATGATTTTTTCTTCGTTTGGTGAAAAATCTGTTGTAAAGAAAAGTTCATCCCATTTTCCATCGCCATTAAGATCGTTTGTCTGCGCTGGAATTGTATCTTTTTTTGAAAGCAAAATGGGGAAACCTCCTTTTACATTGCTTTCTCCTATATTCTCTCTTTTAATAGAAATTGCTTTTTGCGAGAGCGCCAGAGAACTACTATTTTTTAAAACAATTGTTTTTTCTGATACATTTTGAGAAACTTTGCAACTCGCTAATAATACTGTAACTAAAGTAATTGGAAGATAAAATAATACTCTTTTTTTCATACTTTCTTTATTCTTTATTTTTTCAGAACAATTTAAGGCTTTTAATTGTTATAATAACACTTAAAAATCAAAAAAAATTAATAAAACTAAAAAGTAGAATAAAATAAAAAGCAGGATAACGAACAATAATTACCCTGCAATTTAAACATATTATTATCAAATAATATGGTCGAAAAAAATATAAAAAATAAAATAAATTACGTCACATTAAAAAATACATTGCTTTATAATATTCATTAAGCTTTGATTGTGATGGATTAGATAACCTCACTGTCTTTTTTTCTCTTTTGAAATCTAATTTCTTATTCAAAAAGAGCTTTACTTCTTTAAAAATTTCACGACTCGTTTTTGATTCATCAAACAAAATTAAATTATTGACTCCCTCCAGAAAAGATAAGCTCCTATAAAGTTGCCCATTAAACAAACAAACCAAAGTATTTGCTCTTTTTTCCTCTTGTAAAAAACTAAGCAATTCTTCTCTCCTGTAAACTACATAAATAGTTCGATCATATTGATTTTTTGTTCCTTCACATTGATCAGTAAAAGATTTTTCTAAAAATTCAAACTCATCTTTAAATTTTCTTTTAAACATTTTTAGAAAAGAACCTTTATTATCAATCACTAAAACTCGCTCCTTTTGCATCTTATTGTTTTTTTTAAACAGTAAACTCTTCCATTAAGTGAAAGGATTCATAACTGAAATATGTAGCAAAATTAGAGCTGTATAAATAATTCATTATCTCCAATAAGCCATAAAACAATCACAATAAGGTATTTTTTGATGTTATTATTAAAATGCATTAAACTTTTATGACGTGCATGACATGCTTTTCAACAAATGAAACCAATTCTTCAATCTCTTGACAATTGTGATCTTTCTTTGAAATAGAAATTATATAAGCATTTCTTTCTTTTACGTAGAGAAATAAGAAATTTTTAGTCGAAATAACTTTTTCAATTTTTGTCCACTTATGTTTTAATTCTCTTAACGGAGATCGAACGCAAACATCAGAATAGGTAAAAGCGAGTTTGTATCTGCTATAAATTTTTTTATGCTGGATAAGCCATTTTGTTAGACAGAAAATCGTTTTGGATATAGCATCAAGAAAAAAGAATTGAATGATCACCAAAAAAACAAGTGTAACCAGACCACTTATCAGCCATTGAAAAAAATCAGCTTCATTAATAAAATCAAGAAAAAGCACAATTAATGCAACGACGAAAAAAACATAGATTAAACGCTCTTTAAACAAGTGTTCAAAGTACATTTTGTTAAGTTTTCTAATTTCAGAAATATTTAACTGAAACTCTAATGAAAAATTAGCCGCTTTCATAATTTTTGTTTTTTTTAGGTATATTATTCGAGGCAAAAGTATATCATCAAAAAAGTACTAAGTAGACTTAGAAGCTTTTATAATATTAAAATAGGGCTAGATTTATTTCTTTAATCTTTACTTTTTTATCTTCTTTTTATATGAAATGCCAAAAAAACAAAAAAGGGGAAATACAAATTCCCCCTTCCTTTTAATTACTTTAAGTTTAAAAACGTTTTACTTAATTCCGCTTTTAAGATTCTTTAGCGAAACGTCCTTCGAAAGCTTAATTTGGTTAATTACAATTTCAGCAAT
The DNA here is from genome assembly GCF_042654045.1 of Flavobacterium chungangensis. Lineage (NCBI taxonomy): Bacteria > Pseudomonadati > Bacteroidota > Flavobacteriia > Flavobacteriales > Flavobacteriaceae > Flavobacterium > Flavobacterium chungangensis. Next base: position 67,079 of record NZ_JBHSFY010000019.1, on the reverse strand, counting down.
TTTATTTGCTCCTAACAAGGAGAGGTGCGTATCATCAGCTTTATCTGTATTGTAAAAAGCATTTTCTCCCGCTTTGAAATGGAGATGAAGCTGTTTTGATTTTTCTGGCCCGTAAGATTGTTCTAATAATTCGGTGAAGTACTCTAAATCTATAAAAGGTACATTGTACTCCTGTGCAACCAATCGGGTTTCTAAAGGATAATCACCATGAGTTGGCACCAAAACGCCTTTTTCGTTAAAGTTACGTCTTGAAATGGAAGTTAATAATATCGGAATAGCACCTTTTTCTCTGCTTTCTTTTACAAAACGAATCAGGTTGTATCTATAAGCCGTATGCGGATTGGTAAATCGTGCTGAATCTTCTATTTTCTGGTCGTTATGTCCGAATTCTATAAAAACATAATCTCCTTTTTTAAGTTTGTTATAAACAGAATCCCAGCGTTTTTCATTGATAAAGCTTCTCGTGCTTCGTCCGTTTACCGCTTTATTGATTACTGTGATGTTTTCTTTAAAAAAAGGTTGCAATACCTGAGCCCAACCATGTTCTGGATTTTTGTCTGGATCTTTTTTATTTGCCATTGTAGAGTCTCCAATACAATACAAGGATGTTTTTTGGGCAAAACTTACTGTGGTGATAAGTAATGTTAGAAAGATATATTTTTTCATTTTCTTTTATTTTTTTAATGCTGAGTGGTTTTCTTGCGAAATGTTTTTTTAACGCAAAGTGCGCTAAGGTTACGCTAAGTTTTTTATTCTTTGTTTACTTTGTCAATGAGGACACAAAGCTTTGTGGTTATTCTTTGTGTAGATGCACTGCAGTGCATCTCTACGAAAAACCTCTGAACCTTTGAACCTCTAAATCTTTTAGCCTTTGCGAACTTTGCGCTTTCTTTGTGTGCTTTGCGGTTAAAAACGGCTAAACTCTAATGTTTTGAAACTGCTGTAGGCACTGTTGCTCTTTTACCTATAAAAACATCTGTCATCAAGACGTTTTCTGCGTTTTCATTCGAGAGGGCATTTTTAGCTTCTTTTATTTCTATGTTTTTTAAAGAGATGTTCTTTATTTTTTTATCTGCAAATCCCTGAATTACAATACCAGATTCTGACGCTTTGTTGCAAGTGATATTAGAGAAATATACATTTGATATATCCGATTGATAACCTTTGCCTTCTCCGTGATAATTTGATGTAATGTATAGACAATCTTCTACTTGATCTAATTGAATATTTTGAACAAATATATTTTTGATATAGCCTCCACGATCGGCATTCGTTTTTAAATAAATGCCTCTTTTTAAATAACCTGCCGTTTTACAATTTTCTACAAATACATTCTGAACTCCAGCTGACATTTCGCTGCCGATTACGACACCATGAAGTCCTTTAAAATTACAATTTCGTATCACAATATTCTCGCTAGGCGTTGCTGCATTAGCTCTTCCTTCATGATCTCTTCCTGCTTTTATGGCAACATTGTCGTCTCCGTTGTCAAAAGTGACATTTTCAATTAAAACGTCTTTTGCATATTCTGGATCAATTCCATCATTATTGTGATTTAAGGATTTGTAACTTATTCCGCGAATGGTAATACTTTCTGATTTTAAAAGATGAAGACACCAAAACGGCGAATTTTCGATTCTGATATTTTCGACTAAAATGTTTTTACAATTTAAAAACTGAATCATCTGTGGTCGTAAAAAATAGCCTTCTCCAAATTTTCTTTCTTCTAATGGAGTGTTATTGTGATTCATTTCACGGCTTCGGTTTTTGCCTTCGTTTTCTTTTGCTTTAAAAGTTTTCCAAGTCTTTCCTCCTTCTCCGTCAATTGTTCCTTCTCCAGAAATGGAAATATTCGTGCAATTATTAGCATAAATAAGCGGACTGTAATTATACAACATCGTCCCTTCCCAGCTTGTTAAAACCATTGGAAGATAATCTTTCGGATTATCACTGAACTTTATTTTAGCCCCTTTTTCAATTCTAAGGTTTACATTGCTTACAAAATGTATCGGTCCGTTGATTTTATAAATTCCTTTTGGAACTATAATTGTTCCGCCTTTATTTTTTTTGCACAAAGCCATTGCTTTATCAAAAGCCTTTTTATTATCTGTAATAGAATCGCCTTTGGCACCTAATGTCAAAACATTAATCCGATAAGAAGTTATTATTGGAAGCTGAATTCGTTTCACAATAGAATCCACTTTAGCTGACGGAAAATTGCTATTCTGTGCAAATGATGCCCACGAAAGGAAGATTAGAAAGAAGTATTTGAAATTCATGTTTTTTTATTTTAAGTGCGTGCTAGTCGCAGTCGCAGTCCCAGTTTTCAGTGCCGACTGAAACTGCGACTGAGAACTGGGACTAAAGAGAATACCAATTCGCAATCTTATCTTTAAGGATATTTTCTATCGAATATTGTGTTGCTTCTTTCTTTGAAAGCTGATAAGACCATTTTACTCTTTTTGATGGCTGAAATCCTTCTCCGCTACAATTGTATTCTGCATAAAAAGATTTTTTTTCTGCTTCTGGTTTTGACCAATTTTCCCAGCCTTCAGGTTTAATTTGATTACCCATGTCGCAATTTATAAAAACCGTTTTTGCATAAATGCGCCAAGGTCTTCCTAAGTAAACATCTTTTGCTTCAGGATTTGCCGTGAGTTTACAGTTTTTAAAAACGAAACCGAATGGAGTTCCTTCTGGCGTTGAAGCCGCTGTGATATAAGAACTTTTTATACTGTGAATCATACAGTTTTCAAATAGAGCTGTTGCGCCTCCAAATATAAAATCGGTTGTTCCTTCAATATAACAATCTTTGAAATATTGTTTGGCATCTTTTCCAGACAAGTACAAAGTATCTTGATTTCCTAAAAGTATACAATTCGTAATCTTAGCGCGATTAGCTACAACTGATAAAGCAATCGCTTGTCCGTGTTCGCCAGAAGTATTTTTAATCGTTAGATTTGATGCTGTAAAATCGTCTCCTTCGACCAAAAGCGTATAGGTATAAAAAGTACTATTTCTTCCTAAAGCTATTCTTGAAAAGTTGTCATCAAAAGTAATAATGGTATTTTCTTTACTTTCACCTTTCAGAAATACATGAGTATTCCATTCTGGAATTCGCACTTTTTCGTTGTAAATTCCGTTTTTAATAAAAATAGTTACTTTCTCATAAGGAAAAGCGGGTGTTGCATAAATTGCATCCTGAATTTTGGTAAAATCTCCCGAACCATCTTGTGCTACAGTAATATAATCTACAATTTTCTTTTCGGCTGCCCCTACTTTTGTACCGTTTTTAACTGCCCAATCTGGAAATCTTTTTAAGACTTCCTCTGGTGCATCTGAGTACCACGAATAGCCATTTCTTCTTTCTGATCCTATTTGATCCAATGATTTTTTTCTGATTCCGTCGCGGTCACAAAAGAAAGGTTCATTGGTTTCCAAATCCATAAATCTTGCCCAGATTGGCTTGGCATTTGTTGCAGGAATCATTTTTTTATCTACAATTTTTCCAGCGTCATTTAAAACTCTTTTTTCTTCTAAATTGGTAATTTTAGTTTTTTGAAACCATTCTACAGCGCTTTTTACAGCAATAACAACATCTCTTGAAGGTTTGTCAATCGACATTAAAAGCAATACTATTTTTGCTGATTCATAACCGCTTAACGAAGCCAATTCAAAAGCTCTTGCATTTGCTGGAGCCAAAGTCACTTCATCATGCTGAGCGCACCAGGCGGTTAAAACGCCATTTTGTTTATATTGTGTTTTTAGAATACAATCGATTCCTTTATCAAATGATTTTCTGCATTTATCCACAATTTCTTTTGATGGTTTAATGCTGTAATAATCCGATTCGTCTGCTACGGCTTTTATTACATTCATAATATTAACCATCGAATCATCATTGTAAGTAATGTGCGTATAATATCCTTTTTTTAACGGATAAAACTGAGGCCATCCTCCGTTTGGGTATTGAGCTTCCAAAAGATAATTTAACCCCTTTAAGAAAGATTCTCTGTAACGTTCGTCTTTGACCTGCGCATACATTCTAGACATAAAAAGCATTTCCTGACAAGTTGCTCCGTTATCGGTAGTAGTTTCGACAGCTGTTTTTTTAAGGGCAATCAAATCTTTTTTCTGCTTTTCGTTCAGCTCATCCTGCATTTGAATATTCTTTGGCCAGCCTCCAATATCTCTTTGGTAGAGCAGTACATTTTCTGATACTCTTTTTGCGTCTGCAGTTGCAAACCAAGCGGCATCACTCTTGCGAATAATTTCTGACCATCTTTTATAAGTATTCTGAGCATTTACAGCAAAACTGCAAAGGCATAAAAAAAGCATTATTTGTTTTTTAAACTGTATCATTTCCTAGCTATTTTGTTACTCTGAACCAATCAACAGCAACATTCCCTGAATCATTTTTAATTATCTCACCCAAAGCAAAAAGTCCGACTTTGGCTCCAATCCATTTTCCTTCTTTAGCAGTAAAATCTTTTCCTATGGTTTGATAATTTTTATCGTCTAAACTATACGAAAAACTACAGATTGCACCTTTGCTAATTTTTACTCTTAAATAAATTGTGTTTTGCTCAATTAACACAGGCTTAGTTTCAGTCTCTGAAACCGTTTTATCAAAAGTTCCTGTTTTCTGATTCAGATATAATTTTCCGTTCTCATTTTTGAAATTCAGATAACTATAATCTAACCCCATAACAATCAAACCAGTACTTTCTCCATTTAATCTTGCATTAAAAGTCAGTTTTGTAGTCGCCGTAAATTCTTCTGCTGGAAATTTTTGCAAGAGTAAATTTGGAGCATTAAAAATATTTTTGGTTGTGGTGTTGCAAAACAAATTCAAATAACCCAAACTTGTTGGAAAACCAAAGTTGGTCTGTTTATTTGCCTGCCATTGCCATTGCAATCCTAATTTTGGCTCATTAAATTCATCTGAAGTTGCTGGAACTTCTATCGGATATTTTTTGCCAACATTGGGTTTCTTGTATGTTGTTACGGGTTCGCCTATTCCATTTTTATCAAAATCTTCTCCCATAACCGGCCAGTCATTCACCCATTTCATGGGTTGCAGATGCACAATTCGTCCATAAGCGCCTTTATCTTGAAAATGGAAAAACCAATCTTCGCCCGTCTGAGTCGTTACCCAAGCCCCTTGATGCGGCCCATTTATTGCGGTCGAACCTTGTTCTAGAACCTTCTTTTTTTCATAAGGTCCGAAAACATTTTTCGATCTTAAAACAGTCTGCCATCCCGTTGGAACTCCTCCTGCTGGTGCAAAAATGTAATAATATCCATTTCGTTTGTAAAATTTTGGACCTTCAATTGTGCCTTCGCTTTCGTGTCCGTCAATAACCATAACTTCATCATTATTCACAACGGTTCCTTCTGGATTCATAGTACATACAACTAACAAACTTTTAATCTGAGCGCGGCTTCCTGCAAAAGCATGCACCAAATAAGCTTTGCCATCAGTATCCCAAAGCGGACTCGGATCTATCAATCCAACACCTGCTTTAACTAAAAGTGGCTCAGACCAAGGACCTTCTGCTTTTTTAGCTTTTATCATATAAATTCCGAAATCTGGATCTGGATAGTAGATGTAAAATTCGTTATTGTGATAATTGATGCTTGGCGCCCAAACTCCATTTCCGTGCTGTACGCTATTGTAGGTTTCAAATGGAGGCTGTTTAGCCAAAGCGTAGCTTATAATTTTCCAATTTACCAAGTCTTTTGAATGTAAAATCGGTAACCCTGGAATACAGTTAAAAGAGGAAGCTGTCATATAATAATCATCGCCTACGCGAACAACATCTGGATCTGAATAATCGGCATGAATAATCGGATTGGTGTATGTTCCGTCTCCGTTATCTGGCGTCCAAACTTGTGCGTTATTCTTCTGGAAACAAAAAATGGAAAGAAGAAATAGGATGATTTTTATATTTTTCATTTTTAACTGTTCTTTTTATTTAAACCCGACAAGTTTTTAAAATCTGTCGGGTTTGTAACTTGCTTATTCTTTGAGGAGTTACTTTGAGATGCTTCGACTTCGCTCAGCAAGACAAAGCTGAACATTCATAACTCAAAACTCATAACTTGTAAAAAATTATCTATTCAACTCCAAAGCTGCCAAAATAAATGGTCCAGTTGCTTTAGGATCATTGTCTTTTTTTCTTTCGTTTACGTAATATTCGTAAGATCCGTCACGATATGGATTCCCACCTAAACCTGCTACTTGGCAACAGTTTGTTAATGTAATTCCACCATCTTGATCTACTTTTTTGATTAATACAGTTGTTAATCCGTCAAAAGCTTTGTTGGCTGCTTTTTTAAATTTAGATGGCAAATAACCTTTGTTTGCTCCTTTTGCAAAAGCATATGAAAACATTGCAGATCCAGAAGCTTCTAAATAATTGTCTTTTTCACCGCCTTTATCGGTAACTTGATACCACAATCCAGATTTATCTTGGAATTTTAGTAAAGCCTCAGAAACATTATTTAAATACTGAATCAAGTCTTTTCTTTTTGGATGATCTTTTGGCATGTAATCTAAAACATCAACCAAAGCCATTGCATACCAGCCCAAAGATCTAGACCAGAAGTTTGGAGAGTTTCCTGTTTCTTTATTTGCCCAAGGCATTTGTTTGCTTTCGTCCCATCCGTGGTATAATAATCCTGTTTTTGGATCTGTTGCTTTAAGCTGAATCAATTCGAATTGTTTTGCGATATCATCAAAGCTTTTTCCGTTTTCGAACTTAGCTGTGTATTCTGCGTAGAATGGCTCTCCCATGTACAAACCATCCAACCACATTTGATTTGGATAAATTTGCTTGTGCCAGAATCCTCCGCTTTGTGTTCTTGGCTGTTCTGAAAGTTGTTTACGAATTAGTTGCAACGCTTTTAAATATTTATCTTCTTTTGAACTAGCATATACATCAAAAAGAAGACGTCCTGGCAATACTAAGTCAATATTGTATTTTTCAAATTCATACGTAGTAATGCTTCCGTCTGCCTGTACAAATTGGTCGACATAACTTCTTACATAAGCTTTATATCTAGGATCTGGATTTTTTTTGTACAGCTCTTCTATTGAATGTAAAACTAAAGCGTGAACGTAATCCCACTTTGGTTTTTTAGCGTCGTCGATCATATACGATTCTCGATGGCGTTTCATCAATGTCAAGGCCATTTTATCAGACCATTTTGCATTCTTTCCAATCACAATCTCTTTTGCTGGTTCCTGCGATGTTACTTTACAACTCGTAATGGTCATAAAACAAGCCATCAAAATCGACATAAAATAACTTTGCTTTCTACTATTTCTCATTTCAAAATTTATTTAAATTCTACTATTTTTCTAATTCAACTGCCGCTAAAATAAAAGGCCCTAATCCATGCGAATTATCCACTTTTATTTTTTCGCTTATATAATATTCATAAGAACCATCACGATAAGGATTTCCTCCTAACCCTGCACTAGCACAAACTTGAGTAATATGTATTTCTCCGTCTGGATCTACTGTAACGAGTTTTTTTGTAATTCCGTCAAATCCTTTTTCTGCTAACTTTTTATAGTTTTTTGGCAAATACCCTTTTTTTACTCCTTTTGCAAATGCGTAAACAAACATTTCAGAACCAGATGCTTCAAGGTAATTTCCTTTTCTATTTCCAGCATCTGTAACTTGATACCATAATCCTGATTTATCTTGATATTTTGCAACAGCTTTCGAAATCTCATTCAAATACTGGATAAGTTCTTTTCTTTTCGGATGTTCTTTTGGCATAAAGTCTAACACATCAACCAAAGCCATCATGTACCAACCTATAGATCGAGACCAAAAATTGGGAGATGTCCCAGTTTCTTTATTCGCCCAATCCATTTTTTTACTTTCATCCCAAGCATGAAAAAGAAGACCCGTTTTTTGGTCTAAAGTATGCTGATGAATCTGCTCAAACTGTTTTGCAATATCATCAAAACTTTTTCCTTGCTCAAATTCAGCTGTATATTGTGCATAAAAAGGAGTTCCCATATACAATCCATCTAACCACATTTGATTTGGGTAAATTTTCTTATGCCAAAAACCTCCCGAATTTGTTCTCGGATGTGTTTCCAATTGTTTTCTTAAAAGCTGCAACGCTTTAAGGTAACGATCATCTTTAGTTTGTTTATAAATTTCAAAAAGTCCTTTGCCTGCGTTTATATAATCTATATTGTAATCGTCTAGTTTATAATTTAGAATATCGCCCGAATCGTTTATAACTGTTTCGTAATACTCTTTAACGTAATTCAAATAAACTGGATTTTGTGTTTTATCGTACAGATTCTCAAAAGCAGTCATCATAAGACCTAGCTTATAATCCCATTTTGGTCTTTCGTTATTGTCAATCTGCCAGGCTTTTGGGTCACGCTTCATAATAGAAAGAGCCATTCTTTCAGACCACTTTAAATCTTTAGAAATAATAATTGTGCTTTCTTGAGCTCTTGCATTCATAGACGAAAACAGCAGACCAATCACTACAAACAGTAAACCAAAATATTTTCTCTTTTTATCCATAAAAAACATTTATTTATCCAATTCGATTGCACTTAATAAAAATGCGCCCAATCCAATTGCACCGTTTTCTTTTGTTTTAGAAACTAAATAATAATAATTTGTTCCATCGCGGAATGGTTTTCCGCCCAAACCTACATTTGATGAAACGTTCAAAACATTCACTTCTCCTTTTTTATCTACTTTCACAAATTCTTTTACAAAACTGTCAAATGATTTTTTAGCTGTTGTTTTGTAGCTTGAAGCCAAATAGCCTTTATTAGCTCCTTTTGCAAAAGCATAAATAATCATTCCAGAAGCAGATGGTTCTACATAATTTCCGTACAATTCTGGTTTATCGGCTACTTGATACCAAAGTCCGTTTTCGCTTTTGTATTGATTCACGTTTTTGGCAATCTGATTTAAATACTCCACCAGAACTTTATGTTTTGGGTGCGATTTCGGGAAATAATCTAACGTTTCAACCAGCGCCACCATGTACCATCCAATTCCTCTTCCCCAGATTGTAGGCGAAGTTCCCGTTTGTTTATCTGCCCAAGCAATCTCTTTACTTTCATCCCACGCTTGGTAAACCAAACCTGTTTTTTGATCTACAAGATGATTCTGAACCAATTCAAATTGTCTGGCAATATCATCCAGACTTTTTCCCTTTTCGTACTTAGCAGTAAACTGCGCATAAAAAGGTTCTGCCATATACAAACCGTCAATCCACATTTGGTTTGGGTAAATCTGTTTGTGCCAAAATCCTCCGCTTGGTGTTCTCGGCTGACTTTCTAACTGATTTCTAAGCTGTCCAATAATCTTCAGATAGCGAGAATCTTTTGTTATATCATATAAATTAAACAGCAGTTTTCCCGGATTTAAACAATCAATATTATACTCTTTAATATCATATTTTTTGATATTTCCCGTACTGTCAATCATTCCATCAACATATTCTTTGATGTAATTCAGGTATTTTTTATTGTTTGTTTTTTGATATAATTTTTCAAATCCCGACAATACAAAACCCATTTTATAATCCCATTTTGGCTTTTCATTTCCGTCAAGCTGCCAAGCATTGGGATATTTATTTAAAATAGAAAGTGCTGTTCGTTCCGACCATTTTAGATCGTACGGAATTACTGTTTCAGACTGATTTTGTGCAATTGCAAAAACATTGAAAAGCAGAAATAATAATAGGACTGTTTTTCTATACTTCATATTTATGTTTCTTTTTGCCACAGATTAATGGATTATTTGGATTATTCTTTGGTTGCTTTTTTTTTAACTGATAACTATCAGGATAAAACTTAATAAAAGGCGCTTCACTTACATCAACACACATAAAATTCTATGTTACTATTTGTTAAATTAATCTCACGCAGAGTCGGCAGATTGAGCAGATTTTTTAAAATCATTTTAATCTTTTAATCTGTGGCAAAAAACAATTTACATTTTTTTTTAAAACAGTTCCGCCTTTATACTTTCTTCCTTACTATTTTCCATCTGTTTTTACAGATATTTCGGCGTAAGTTTTGTTCTTTTTAATATCGTATTTCTGCGCGTTTATAGCAGTTAAACCCGAGAAAAATAAAATTTCTGACGTGATTTTTGCTTTTATTTCTGTATTCTAAATTATTTTAAAATTTTATCTAAAAATCCTACGCTGTACGTGATCGTTTGCGTAAACCAAGGATCGTAAAACCAAAATGAATGTGGAGAATCTGGAATCGTCTGCACTTCATTATAGATTTTATAATTGTTCAAAATCTTGATCATATCATCTCTTCCTGCATGAAATCTCGGAATACTGCTGCAGATGTATAATACGGGTGGTGTATTTTTGTCTGTATGACTTAGTGCAGAAGCATTTTTCCAATTTTCTGGTATTTCATCTGATTTTCCTCCTAACCAAAATGCTGCCATATCCCCTTCTGATGATTCTGGATGCTTGAATGCCAAAACGCCGTCAACATCTATTATGGCGTGGACTTTTGAAGAAGAACGGCTTTTAAAATTTTTATCTTCAAAAAGCGGATAATTATTTGTTGTACCAATCAAAGCTGCCATTTGCCCTCCCGAAGAACAGCCTAAAACCGCAATTTTGTTTGGATCTACATTAAATTTCGCCGCATTATCTTTAATAAATTTTATCGCATTCTTGATATCAATAACACCTTCAGGATATTTTGCTTCTAATGATAATCTGTATTCGATTGCAAAACAAGAATAGCCTTTTGCTGCAATTTCTTTTCCTATAAACTGCATTTGGCTTTTGTTTCCCGATCTCCAACCTCCGCCGTGAATCATGATCACTGCCGGATTTTTTTTCTTTTTAATATTTATGAAAGCATCAAAATGCAAAACACGATCTTGCTCTTGATTGTAAACCAGATCGAACATTTCTTTGACATCTGGATTTGCTTTTATTTCTGGAATTGTAATAAACGGATGCTTCTTAATTAACTTAGCGTAAGTGCTTTTTATGGTATACGACGTATCTACCTGGTACTGCTGACTTTGCATTAAAAGGAAATTAAAAAACAACACTAAGATTAATTTAAATTTTTGCATTTTTAATCTTTACTTTTTAGTTAAGAAAGGAGTTCGACTATAGTCAAACTCCTTTTTAACTACTTCAAAAAACATAGTTCTCAAAAAACTAACAAATTACTAATAACCAGGATTTTGAGGAAAATCTTTATTCTGATTCAAATCTAAAGCTGATTGTGGAATTGGTCTTAAAATTTTAAGTTTTCCGTCTATACCAACAAAATTTGCTTCTTTAATTTTATAATTATGAGCTGAAGCTCTTGCCACTAAAGTTCCTGTACGTTTTAAGTCAAACCAGCGTTTGTATTCTCCTAATAGTTCACGTCCTCTTTCGTCTAAGATATAGTCGATATTAAACTGAGCTGCAGTTGCATTGGCAACGCCTGCTCTTCTTCTTACTTCATTTAAACGAGCTAATCCTGTTCCTGGATTTCCTGCTTTTAAATAAGCTTCTGCTGCAACTAAGTACGTTTCTCCAAGTCTAGAAACAATAATATCTCTTGTACTTACAGGCCCTGTACTTGATGGAGTAGTTGGATCTGGATCGTCAAATTTCTTAACTGGAATAGTATAACAGTCTAAGTTTTTAATTAGCGTATGAGCTGCAGAATATTCTCCCCAAGGGTGATATACAAATGTCGAAGCTAATCTAGAAGCATTAGTTGTCATATAAGCCGCTTTATCTGCCGCTGTAAACCATTTTGGCTCGTAAAAATGTCTAATTTTTAAAGAAGATGGATTTGAACTTCTGTAGTACGGATAGTATAAAATAGTTTTTGTAACCCCATTTGTTGTTTCTGGTCCTTCTAAAATTTCGGTCATGAAAGTAGCATTCCATCTAGCATCCCCCTTTTCATATAAGCCTAAAGCATAATCTGTAGGACATAAATTGTAACTTCTTAATGGAGCTCCTGTTTCTGCTCCTCCTAAATAAGAACTGAAATAGTAAAACTGGTTGTTACCCAATTTTGTCGGATCTGTACTTGTAGAGGCTTTATCGTATTGTACAGAAAAAATCGTTTCTGCATTTAGATCATTTCCTGGTTTAAATAGCTGGTCGAATGCAATTGCTAAAGTTTGACCTGCAATTGCTGCATCGGCGTAAGCTGCTGCTTTAGAGAAATCATCTGCTTTTCCGAAAGTTTCATATCCTCTTGTTAAATACACTTTTGCCAACAAATCGTTTACTGCTCTTTTATTTACTCTTCCTGTAGTACCATAAGCCGTAGTTCCAACATTCGCCAAAGCAAAATCTAAATCTGCAATAATTTGTGTGTACACTTCCTCAGCAGTATTTCTTGTAAAAGATAAAACTGGAGTGGTAATATTATCCAAAACAATTGGCACACCACCATAAGTCTGCACTAATAAGAAATAAGCATTTGCTCTTAAATAACGTGCCTCACCAACAAGTGTATTTAAATTTGGTGTCTGTTCTGTAATTGTAGAATAATATACAGTCTTATTTACCGCTTGAATCTGCTGATAACAAGAAGTATATAAATCGGCTACGTTGTCTGACGAAGGAATTAAAAGTGTATACTGGCTTAATCCTGCTGGTTCTGGAGTTCTTCCTTCAGCATACATATCGGTTCCTGCTTCAAAAAGCCATGGGTTTCCGCCATAAATTCCTTTCAGCCAAGCATAATTTGTGTTGACCAATAACTGGAATCCAGATGCTGTTTTATATGTTGCGTCTGCCGGTACAAAAGAGCGGCTATCTTCTTCAATATAATCACTGCAAGAACTTACAGCTGCAGCGATTATTCCTATCATTACTAATATTTTTTTCATTTGAATATCTTTATTAAAATTTAACACTTAATCCTAATTGTGTAGTTACTGCCGCTGGACGGTTTACTCCAAAAGGAGAAGCTGCCCATTCTGGATCGTAACCATCAAAATCTGTAAACACAAATGGATCTAGAACATTCACATAAATTCTGAAATTAGAAATTTTTAGTTTTTTCAATAATTCAGAATCTAAAGTGTAACCTAAAGATATATTTTTGATTTTCACGTAAGAAACATCTCTATAATACCCAAAAAGAGAAGACCAATAGGCTCCTGCACCTGTTGCAACAGGTCCTGGTCTTGGGTTTGTATTATTTGCATTAGCCTCGATTCCTGTACCATTTGTTGGAATAAAGTAATCCATTGCTATTTTTTGACGTCCTCTATCGCTTACATCGGCAAAGTTTTGGTGGAAAGTACTTAAAACAGTTTGCCCTTGGCTTGTTAAGACAGAAAAATTAAAATCAAATTGTCCGACAACTAATTTAGAATATAAACTTCCTTGCCATTCTGGATTTGGATTTCCAATTACTGTTCTATCATCTTGATTAAATTTACCATCGCCGTTTAAATCTTTTGGTCTTGCTTGTCCAGGAGCCATTCCGTAAGATGCTGCCTGAGCCGCTTCGCTCTCTTGCCAAACTCCATCATAAACATAATTGTAATTTGGATTTAATGGAGCACCAAGTATCAATTTGTTTCCAATATCACTTACTTTGTCCTGATTGTAAATTGACTCTAATTTATTTACGTTTTTAGTAAAAGTAAAAGTCGTTTCCCAAGTTACTTTTCCAGACTTAATGTTTTTTGTAGTTAATAAAGCTTCTATACCTTTATTGCTAACAGATCCAACGTTTGCAAACGTATTTTTCCAACCTGTTTCTGATGGCAATTGCTGTTTGTAAATCAAATTGTCTGATAATCTATCGTAAACATCAATTGTACCCGAAATTCTATTTTTTAAGAATCCAAAATCAAGACCTAAGTTATATTCTCTTGTTTTTTCCCAAGTTAAATTTGGATTTGCCAAATTTTCTGACTGCCAACCTGGAATAACATTTGAACCTTGTGCATAGAATGTCTGTTGGTTTAAAAGTGCTTGAGATGTATAAGGAGCTACGTTATCGTTTCCTGTGTAACCAATACTAGCACGTAATTTCAAATCTGAAACAACTGAGCTGTTTGCTAAAAATGATTCTTTACTAAGTTTCCATCCTAAGGCTAATGATGGGAAACTTTCCCATTTGTTACCTTCAGATAAAACAGACGAACCATCCCATCTTGAAGAAGCAGTAATCAAATATTTGTCTTTAAAAGCATAGTTTAAACGTACTGCATAAGAGTTTAAGGTATTTTTCGCAAAAGCCGATCTTATTACATAACTCGTTTGCGCACCAGAACCCATATTATCTGTTCCAACATCAAAAGGCTGATTATTAGAATACATATAAGAGTTTTCATCTGTATTTGAATACAAACTTTGCAATAATAAAACACTTACATCGTGAATTTCATTGAAAGTATGTTTCAAATCGATTTGATTATCCCAAGTATAATTGAAGTTGTTTATGTTTTCTAAAGTTGCTGAGTTTTTTCCGTTTAAGGTTACCCCTGCATTTGTTTGTGCAGTGTAAGCTTTAGAATTTTGAGTATCCATAATTCCTGCAGCAAATGTTGTTTTGAACGAAAGCCATTTTAGTGGCTGATATTGGAAATACGCGTTTCCTACAGTTTGCCATGTTTTTTCTGTTTGAGAAGAATTTGCAATCTCCATTAAAGGGTTGACTGTAGACGTTTTGTTAATTGCCCAAGAACCATCAGGGTACGTTAATTTTCCAGGCAAGAAAAATAAAGTTCCCACTTTCTCATTTCCTTGTGCATCAACTGCCCATGGAGACATAAGCGGACTTAATCTAAATGCATCTTGCATTGCCAAATCACTTCCTAATTGGTTATCTAATCTTGCGATTGTAACGTTTACTCCTGTAGAAAATTTGTCGTTTATTTTATGATTTAACCCTAATTTAAAAGAGTATTTATCTGTAGCATCATTTTCAATAAGACCACGATCACTTTGGATTCCGAATCCTAAGTTATAACTTAAACCAGAATCTGAACGTCCAGAAATATTTAAATAATTATTTTCTGTCATTCCTGATTTAAGTACAGCATCATACCAGTCAAAATTGTAACCGCTGTTAGCACGAGAAACCAATAATGGACTTTGGTTTCCAGCTAAAGATGCTAATTGAGCTGGCGTTTGTGTAAGAGGCGTTGCACTCATGTAAGCAACTTGATGGAATTTCCACCACTCTTCTCCAGTCATCATTTTTGGCAATCTAGTCGCAATTTTATTTCCATAAGAAGTGTCAAAAGTTACACTGATTCCTGCTTTTGCGCTCGTCCCGCTTTTTGTTGTAACGATAATAACCCCGTTTGATCCTCTAGAACCGTAGATTGCAGCAGAAGAAGCATCTTTTAAAACGTCCATTCTGGCAATATCCTGCGGATTTAAGAAATCAATTCCATCCATTGGTACACCATCTACAACGTATAAAGGCGAAGAACCAACCACACTTGGGTTATTGGAGTCTGCAATTAGGGAATTATTTCCTCTAATTACTACTTTAAATCCATCTCCCGCACGTCCTGATGAAGACGAAATCTGAACCCCAGGTGTACTACCTTGAATCGCCTCTAAAGGATTGATTGTATTTCTTTCTGTGATAGTAGCAGCACTAATAGTACTAACAGATCCTGTAAGATCTGTCTTTTTTACAGATCCGTATCCTACCACAACAACTTCTGTTAATGCGTTTGATTGTTCTGCTAAACTTACATTGATTTTAGTTTTTCCAGCAACATTTACTTCTTGTGTCTGAAATCCTAAATAGCTAATTATTAAAGTAGCTCTACTGTTTGATACATTAATTTTGAAACTTCCTTCAAAATCTGTCGAAGTTCCGTTTTTAGTTCCCTTTTCATTAATGTTTACCCCTGGCAGCGACATACCTGTAGCGTCGGTAATCTTCCCTTCAATTGTTGTTGACTGTGCGTAAATAGAACTGCACAGCAAAAAATTCAGGAAAAAGAAAAATACAAAGTACTTATCTTTTTTCTCAGATAATTGTTTAATACTCATGTGGTTTAAAGTTTGGTTAATTGATAGTGTTTAATTGTTGATAGATTCTACTTTTTTCTCATTAATATAGGTATTTATAAAATTTATGTTTTTTACGTTTTTTAATAAATAAACAGAATCTACTTTCTGGATTTTTACATTTTTTAGTGTGATATTCTCCACTGGAGATGCTGCATAACCTTCTGCCCAAACACTGTATTTTCCACCGTTTTTTACAGTTACATTCTCTAAGCTTACATTTCTGATTACTGGAATAAAGTTTCCTGTTTGAGATCCGTACACATTGTAAAACATGTTTAGTTTTAAAACACATTCTTTTACAGTTCCCACTTCTAGATTTCGCACATATACATTTTCTATAACTCCTCCTCTTTTCGAATTGGTTTTGATACGAATGGCACGATCCAAATGCGGACTATCCATAACACAATTTTCGACAAAAACATTATTTACTCCTGCCGAAATTTCGCTTCCAATTACAACACCGCCGTGGCCATCGATCATTTTGCAGTTTTGTACAATAATATTTTTACTTGGTATTGCCACTCTTCTTCCGTCTCCGTCACGTCCTGCTTTAATAGCAATACAATCATCCCCTGTATTGAAAGTGCAGTTTTTTATTAAAATATTCTGCGAATATTCTGGATCGCAACCATCATTATTAGGACCATGGCTATTAACCGTTACTCCGTCAATAATCATGTTGTTTGTTTTTATAGGGTGTAAAATCCAAAAAGGCGAATTAATAATTTTTACATCTTTAATTAAAGCCGTATTACATTCAAAAAACTCGATAAAATTTGGTCTTAAATAACGTCCTTCACCAAAAATTCTTTCTGAAACTGGAATTCCTTTTTCTGCCATGTCTACCAAAACTTCACGGTTCGTTGGATCGTTTTGAGACGGAATCCCTTTCTTCCACCCATAATCTTTTCCTCCAGACCAGATCCACCAATTGGTGTTGTCTGCTTGACCGTTTAAGGTTCCTTTTCCTGTAATGGCAATATTGGTTTTGTTTTTTGCGTAAACAAGCGGTGAGAAATTCATTAATTCTGTTCCCTCCCAAGAAGTATGAACGATAGGGTAATCTTTTGGATTTAAACTGAAAAGAATCTCCGCATGATCCTCTAAATGCAGATTAACGTTATTTTCTAAATGAATAGCTCCAGTTAAATATTTTCCGTTTGGAACCAAAACTTTTCCTCCACCATTTTTTGAACATTCTTGTATTGCCTTTTGGAAAGCCAAAGTGTTTAACGTTTTTCCATCTGCAATAGCACCAAAATCATTTATGTTATATACTTTATCTGAGAAATGGGTTTGAGGAATGCTTTTTATCACTAAATCCATTCTTTTCCATGGATTCTCTGAAGAAATTGAAGAAGAATGTCTAGCGCACGATGCCATCAAAAGCCCTAAAGCAGCTAAAAAAAGAATCTTTTTAAATGTGATTGTCTTATTTGTAGTCATTTGCACAGATTTTTCTTATTTGAATATCAAAAACATCATATTTTATGTAATCGATTACACGAAAGTAGAAAAATTGTTCTAAGAGACCAAATTAATTTAGAAAAAAATTATATATTTAATTTTTATTACAAAAATTAATTACATTTAATGCAAAAAATTAGATAATTTATTATCATTGTAAAATCTAAAACGTTTGAGTTTTTCAATACGGTAATCGATAACAATTTTTATTAAGTAATGAAAAAAAATGTACTTTTGTCTAAAAATAATCCGAAAAACTTTTTTTGAATGAGTGAAAAAGTAACTATTTACGATATTGCTGAAAAATTAAACATCACGGCTGCAACTGTTTCCAGAGCGTTAAACAATAATCCCAAAATAAAGGAAGCGACGCGAGAATTGGTAATCAAAACTGCTGCTGCGATGAACTATAAGCAAAACAAACTTGCTTTAGCTTTAAAAAGCGGTCGAAGTAATAATATCGGAGTTATTGTTCCGCGTATTGACAGCAATTTTTTCGCTTCTGTAATTCGAGGAATCGAAGAAGAGCTTTATCCTCATGGCTATCAAGTTATCATTTGTCAGACGCATGAAAGCATTAAAAGAGAAAACGAAAACCTTCATACATTAGTAGATGCACAAGTAGACGGTATTATGATGTCGGTTACTGGTATTTCAGATGAGAATGATAGTGCATTCAGAAATGTATTAGAAAAAAATGTACCGCTGATCTTTTTTGATAGAAGCAAACACATTGATGGCGTAAGTTCTGTAACCATTAATGACTTTAAAGGCGGTTATTTAGCAACTAAACACTTAATAGATGAAGGTTGCAGAAATATTGCCCATTTCTCTGGAGATCAATCGTTAGACATTTTCAAAAACAGGTTTTTAGGATACAAACAAGCTTTATTGGATAACGGACTTCCTTTTAACGAAGAGTATGTTATTTTTACTAAAAGTAGCGTAGAGGCCGGTAAAGATGCTGTGGATAAACTTTTACAGTTAGAAACTCCGCCAGATGCTATTTTTTCTTCGAGTGATTTCGCTGCTTTAGGAGCAATACAGGAGTTAAAAGAACGAAATATCAGTATTCCAAGTGAGTTTTGTGTTGCAGGTTTCAGTAACGAACCTTTTACAAAATTCATGGAATTATCGATTACCTCTGTAGATCAGTCACCACTGGAAATGGGAAGAATGTCTGCTCGTGTTTTCTTAGAACAGGTAGACAAAACAGATACCATTAAAATAGAAAAGAAAGTTGTTCTTGCACCAGAATTACATATTCGCAAATCCTCTACACGAACTAATTTTTAATATTTTTTACCATATAAGTTATATAAGCCCGTTTTTGAATGGGCTTTTTTTATGAAAGCTTCGGAGAAGCGAAATATTTATAGCAAAAGATTAACCGGTTACAACATAAAGCTCCAGAGGAGCTACATATATTTAGGTTTCAAAAAAATATGTCGCTCCTCTGGAGCTTTATTCTCGATGACTATTTTTATCTATAAATATTTCGCTTCTCCGAAGTTTTCTCAAAAAAAAAGACGCACTATATTGTGCGTCTCCTATATAAACCTTTGTCACTTTGTATCTCTGTACCTTTGTACCTTTGTATCTAAAAAACTTAAAGCGACACCCCTCTTTTCCAAGGAATAAAATCGTTCTGATTTAAAATAGCAGCTTTTGTTTTAATGTTACCGCTGGCAACATCAATAATAAATTCTAACATTTCATCGGCCATTTCATCAATTGATTTTTCTCCAGTGATAATTCCACCCGTATCAATATCGATAATATCAGACATTTTGTTTGCTAATTGCGTGTTTGATGAAATCTTTACAACCGGTGCAATTGGGTTTCCTGTTGGAGTTCCTAATCCTGTTGTAAACAATACCATATTTGCTCCAGAACCCACCATTGCAGTAGTACATTCTACGTCATTTCCTGGTGTACATAACAATGTAAAGCCTGGTTCATTAATATATTCTCCATAATCAAAAACACCTGTAATTGGCGATGTTCCACCTTTTTTAGCAGCACCAGCCGATTTCATAGCATCTGTAATCAAACCGTCTTTAATGTTACCTGGAGACGGATTCATATCAAATCCTGAACCTGCATCAACAACTGTTTTTTCATACCATTTCATTAAGTCTAAGAAACGTTTCCCATCCTCATCATCTATACAACGATTTACTAATTCCTGCTCTACTCCACATAATTCAGGAAATTCAGAAAGAATTGTAGTTCCTCCCAAAGCAACTAAATGATCAGATAATACTCCCAATGTTGGGTTTGCAGAAATTCCAGAGAATCCGTCAGATCCACCACACTCTAAACCAATTCTTAGTTTAGATAATGGAGCTGGCTCTCTCTTAATTTCGTTTGCCTTTTTAATGGCTTCAAAAGTATCTTTTACTACACTGCTCAACATCGTCTCAATTGTCCCGATAGATTGCTGATCGTAAATTAAAACAGGCTTTTTACTGTTTGGATTAATGGCATCTAAAGCTTCTTTGAAAATTGAAATTTGAAGATTCTGACATCCTAAACTCAATACCGTTGCTCCTGCCACGTTTGGGTTATTTACATAACCAGCCAAAAGCTTCGCTAAACTGTGAGAATCCTGACGAATTCCACCACAACCACCTTGGTGCGTGATGAATTTAACTTCAATATTATTAAACAAGTTAGCATCGTTTGAAGCTTCTTGATTTCCTGCTCCACCCGTTTCTGATTTCACCAAAGAACGTAACAATAACTGATAATCGTTCTCTTTTGGTTTCATCAATTCTTTCTCAAAAATATCTTTTAAGATTTCGATGTTTCTGTTTTCACAAAAAACCAATGGAAAAAACAACCAAACATTTTCTGTTCCAACCTGCCCATCTTCTCTATGATAGCCCTGCCACGTTCTGTCTTTCCACTTGTCCACATTTGGAGCATTCCAGCCAATAGTTTCAGTTTTACCTGTAACTTTATCGCTTTCGTGTTTTACATTTGCAGTAGAAAGCAAACCGCCTTTTTCGATTCTAGAGCTTGCCTTTCCTACTAAAACACCATACATAATGATTCTGTCCCCTACATTAAAAGGAACCATTGCAATCTTATGTTTCATTTTCACATCAGACTCTACGGTAATTGATTGTCCTTCAAAATCAATCACTTCGCCTGCAGTAAGATCCACCAAAGCAACCGCTACATTGTCGGTTGGGTGAACTTTTATTAATTTTTTCTGCGTTGCCATAATTAACCTTTGTTCTTTGTTCTTTTTGTTTTTCTCTTATTTTGTCTGTTATGTGAAATTATTTTTTTCAATAATATTCACCAACTTAAATTTAAATCTGTGTAAATCTGCTTGAATCTGTATAAATCTGCGTGAAAAAATCGATGTCTAACAAATATTTCACGCAGATTTAAAAAGATTTTAGCAGATTAAATTAGATTTTTATCTAACGGATTTATTTTATTCTTTCTTGGAATTTTGCAAAACCAGCTTCAATTCCGTTTGAATCTATTTCTTCTAAAGCAATTGTAATTGCTCTTGTTAAACCTGGAATTTCAGTTAAATCCTGATCCCAGAAACCTTTGTTTTGTAATGTCAAACGAGCAATTTTCTCGTAATCATCAGACTTCCAAAGTCCGTTAAAGAACGTTGTAATATCTTCACCATCTTTAACTGGCAAACTTTGACCATTCCAAGTTCCTTTGTAGAAACGAATTAAGCTCGCTAATGAAAAAGTCAAATTAACAGGTAATTCTTTGTTTGCCTTATAATATCCTAATAAACTAGGCAAAACTCTTACTTTGAATTTCGATACAGAATTTAATGCAATATCAGCAAGTGCATGTTTGATAAATGGATTTTTAAATCGGTCCATTACTTCCTCAGAATAGGCCGTAATTTCATTTTTGTCCATATCAAGAGTTTCACTAATTTCACTAATAACGCTATTTACAAATTTTCCCGTAAAATCTCCGTTAACAGTTTCCATTACTAATTTATTGCCATGCAAAAGTGAAAAAGGAACCATTGCCGTATGCGCACCGTTTAAAATGCGAACTTTAATCATTTTAAAAGGACGTATATCATCAACGATTTTTACATTCAAATCTGTTTTGTGAAAAGGCAATTTTGCTTTTAGATCATCTCCACCTTCAATAGCCCAAAGGAAAAAAGGTTCAGCAGCAACAATTAAATTGTCCTCATAATCTAATTTATTATTGTATTCTTCAATTTCAGCTCTTGGATATCCAGGAACAATTCTGTCAACCAAAGTACTATGATACGTACAAGCATCTGATACCCAAGTTTTAAACGCATCCTCTAATTTCCATAAATCAACATATTGCAAAATATATTTTTTAAGCGTTTCAGAGTTATAATCAATTAATTCACAAGGAATTATTGTAACTCCTTTAGAAGCATCTCCACTAAAATGTTTAAATCTTTCATACAATAAAACCGTCAATTTTGCAGGAAATGACACTGGTGGCTGCATGTCTGGAGTATCACTTTCAATAAATTCAATTCCAGCTTCTGTAGTATTAGAAACAATAAACTGAAGTTCTTCTTCTTTGGCTAAAGCCAAATAATTTGCAAATTCAGTATATGGGTTTATAGTTTTTACAATATTATTAATTAACTGAATATCTTGTATCTTTTCACCTTTTTTGATTCCGTTCATAAACAAGGTATAAAGACCGTCCTGATCCTTAATCATATTTACCATACCGTCTTTCAAAGGCTGAACTACTGCAATACCGGCATTAAAATCAACTTCTTTATTTAATTTGTCAAAAGCATAATCAACAAAGGCTCTTAAAAAGTTACCTTCTCCAAACTGAACTACCTTAATTGGCTGTAACTTTTCTAATCCTGTATTTATTCTATTTAATTTTTTCATTTTAAATTTTCTTTAATGCGTTATAAATAACCATTTACAAACCTTATTTCTTCATTTCTGCCTTTAAAATTGTAAAAGAAGCATCACACTCGATTGAGTAAAATAAAATCTGCTGTGAGGAATGGCGGACTCCATTTTTCAAGCGTAATGCTCTATTACAATCTCTAAAAATCTAAAAAAAACTTATAAAATAAGGAGTTAGGCATGATTACCCCTTAATCTATTTTTTAATATCTTTTATAATGTCAAGAACTTGTTTCACTTTTACAGTTAGTCCGTCGAAGTCTTTGTTATCCAAAATATCTTTTGAAATTAATTGCGAACCTAAACCAACACAAGTTGCACCGGCATTTAACCATGAACTCAAACTTTCAACCGTTGGATAAACGCCTCCTGTCGGCATAATGTTTGTCCACGGACATGGGCCTTTGATCGCTTTAATAAACTCTGGCCCGTAAGTATCAGCTGGAAATAATTTTACGATTTCACAGCCTAATTCTTCTGCTCTTGCTATTTCTGTCAAAGTACCACAGCCTGGTGACCAAAGCACTTTTCTGCGATTACAAGCTATAGCTATATCTTCTCTAAAAACTGGTGTTACAATAAAATTTGCTCCTAAACTCATGTATAATGAAGCCGAAGCTGCATCTGTAATAGAACCAACTCCTAGAATCATTCCTGGTAGTTCAGCCAAAGCATATTTATTTAATGCTCCGAAAACTTCATGAGCAAAATCACCTCGGCTTGTAAATTCCATTAATCTGGAACCTCCGCCATAACAGGCTTTTAAAACTTTCTTACTCAACTCAATATCAGAATGAAAAAACAACGGAACCATACCATTTTCTTTCATTGTCTGAACTACTTCAATTCTTGAATATTTTGCCATTTTTATTTTAAAATTATCTTGATACTAATGCAGAACCATCACCATCAATCATATTTTCAACTTCTTTTAAAGTAACCAAGTTATAATCTCCTGCAATTGTATGTTTTAAACAACAAGCTGCAACTGCAAAATCTAATGCTCTTTGGTTATTATTTTGATATTCCAATAAACCATAAATTAATCCGCCCATGAAAGCATCTCCGCTTCCTACGCGGTCTACAACTGGTGTAACTTCTTTTACTTTTGCACTGTAAATTGATTTTCCATCAAATAAAATTCCGCCAATTCTTTGGTGCGAAGCACTTACAGAGTAACGTAACGTTGTTGCTGCAATCTGTAGATTCGGAATCAATTCAAACAATTTATCGTATACAGCTGGAAGTGATTTTTCGTCCTGATAATTCGGATTTACTTTCGGAATTCCTAACATGAAATATGCGGTATCGATATCTCCTAAAATCACATTGCTGTATTTTAGCATTTCTGGCATAACTTCGCTTGGCGTTTTACCGTATTGCCAAAGTTTTGATCTATAGTTTAAATCGCATGAAATTTTAATTCCTTTTTTATGAGCGACTTTAATCGCTTCTAAACAAGCTTCTGCTGCACTTTCTGAAATCGCTGGTGTAATACCGCTCCAGTGAAACCATTCAGCTCCTTCCAATACTTTTTCCCAGTCAACTTGTCCTTTTTGGATAGTTGACATAGCACTATGAGCACGATCATAAACGACATTACTTCCGCGAGTTCCTGCACCTGTTTCTAAGAAATAAATTCCTAAACGCTCTCCTCCGTAAACAATGTTTTTAGATTCGACATTCATTTTTCTGATTTCTTTTAATGCAGAAAAACCAATTTCATTTTCAGGTAATCTTGAAACAAATTCGGCATTTACACCATAATTTGCCAGAGAAACACAAACATTAAATTCTCCGCCACCATACGTAGCACCAAATGCTGTAGATTGCGAAAAACGCAAATGTCTTTCTGTCGATAAACGCAGCATGATTTCTCCAAATGCAACTACTCTACTCATATTATCTTTTTTAAATTTTACCATTAAGGCATTAAGAAAATTAAGCTTTACTTTATGTTCTCTTTGCTATTAAAGGTTAAGTTTATTAAGCCCACTCGCTTAATTATCTTTATTATTTAAGTAACTATTTATTAAACCAAAAACTTAATTTTCTTAATGTCTTAATGGTTAAAAAAAATTAAAATTTAAAATATTCTTTAGCGTTATTGTATGAAATATCAGAAACTAATTTTCCAATCCATTCCATATCGTTTGGAAGCTCTCCTCTTTTGATTTCGTCTCCCAAAAGATTACATAAAATACGTCTGAAATATTCGTGTCTTGGGAACGATAAGAAACTCCTAGAATCTGTTAGCATTCCAACAAAACAGCTAATTAAGCCCATGTTTGAAAGCGCATTCAATTGTTTTGTCATTCCATCTTTCTGATCTAAAAACCACCATCCTGAACCAAATTGTACTTTTCCGCGAACGCTTCCGTCGTTGAAGTTTCCAATCATCGTTGCCATAACTTCGTTATCAGCAGGATTTAGGTTATAGATAATCGTTTTAGTCAATTTATCTTTACTGTCTAAAGCATTTAAGAAAGCAGATAATTTTTGTGCTTGCGGATAATCTCCAATAGAATCCCATCCTGTATCTGGACCTAAGATCCTGTGCATACGCGCATTGTTGTTACGCAATGCACCTAAGTGAAATTGTTGCACCCATCCAAACTCATGATAAGTTTCTGATAAGAAAACTAAAATGGCACTATGGAATTTTAAAACTTCTTCTGGTGACAATTCGCCATTTTCTCTTTTCTTTTTGAAAATAGCATTTACTTCACTTTCAGTAAAATTCTCAAAATCAATTTGATTCAATCCGTGATCACTTAATTTACATCCGTTTGCATTAAAGAATTCGATTCTTTTTCTTAATGCAGACTGTAAATCAGCATAAGTGTTAATTGCAATACCGGACACATCCCCTAATGTGTCCAGATATGCATTATAACCATCATTAGCAATTAAGATGGCTTTGTCAGGTCTGAAAGCCGTACTCATTTTGATTCCAGTCGAATTATTCGCGAATTTTTGGTGAAATTCTAACGAATCGATTGGATCTTCTGTAGTACAAACCAATTCAGCATTTACTTTTTTAAGAAGGTTTTGTGTGCTGTACGCTTGAGAATTTATTTTTTCTGAAGTTTCGATATAGATTTTCTCTGCAGATTTCTCATTCAACAAATCATAAATATCAAAATAACGAGCCAATTCTAAATGCGTCCAGTGATACAAAGGGTTACGCATAGTATACGGAACCGTTTTTCCCCAGTTTAAGAACTTATCTTTATCTGAACCATTTCCGGTTACAAACTGCTCGTTGATTCCTAAAGTACGCATTGCACGCCATTTGTAGTGGTCACCATTAATCCAAACTTGCGTAATATTATCGAAGATTTTATCTTCGGCAATAAACTGTGGATTTAAGTGATTATGGTAATCAATAATCGGCTGATTTTTAGAGTAATTATGGTACAACTCTTCAGCATATTTATTTTCTAATAAAAAATTATCGTGTATGAATTTCTGGCTCATGTCTTTTAAAATATAATTTGAAAATTATTCTTCGTTTGAAGGTTTTCCGATTGTTGCAAGGATTCCACCGTCAACATATAAAATGTGACCGTTTACGAAATCACTCGCTTTTGATGATAAAAATATTGCTGCTCCAGCCAAATCGCTAGGATCCCCCCATTTTGCTGCCGGTGTTCTGCTGATAATAAAATCATTAAATGGATGTCCATCTACACGAATTGGTTTTGTCTGTTCTGTAGCAAAATATCCAGGACCGATTCCGTTAATCTGAACATTGTATTTTGCCCATTCTGTTGCCATGTTTTTAGTTAGCATTTTCAAGCCTCCTTTTGCAGCAGCATAAGCAGAAACGGTATTTCTACCCAACTCGCTCATCATAGAGCAAATGTTGATGATTTTTCCTTGTTTTCTTTCAATCATTCCTTTTGCAACATGCTTAGAAACGATAAACGGACTTACAAGATCAATATCTACTACTTCTCTGAAATCTGATACTTCCATATCCAAAAGCGGAATTCTCTTGATAATTCCTGCATTATTGATTAAAATATCGATTGGTCCAACTTCGCTTTCAATTTTCGCAACAGCCGCTTTAACTTCTTGTTCTTCTGTTACATTAAATTTGTAACCCACTGCATTGATGCCTTCACTTTTTAATTCTGCTACAGCATTGTCAATTTTTTCTTGAGAAGAATTTCCGTTAACCACAATTGTTGCACCCGCCTGACCTAATCCTTTTGCCATTGCCATTCCCAGTCCGTGTGTACTTCCCGTGATCAAAGCAACTTTTCCTTTTATATCAAATAAATTTGTCATCTTATCTTAAATCAGTGATTTTACAAACATCCATATCTCCGTAATCTAAGTTCTCACCAGCCATTCCCCAGATAAATGTGTAATTGCTAGTTCCTGAACCTGAGTGAATAGACCAAGGCGGAGAAATTACCGCCTGATGATTGTTCATCCAGATATGTCTTGTTTCTTGCGGCTGTCCCATAAAGTGACAAACTGCTTGATTTTCTGGAATGTCTAAATAGAAATAAACCTCCATTCTACGATCGTGAACGTGTGCCGGCATTGTATTCCAAACGCTTCCTGGTTTTAATTCCGTCATTCCCATTTGCAATTGGCAAGTGGTTACTACGCTTCCAATAATCATTTGGTTTACTGTACGGTGATTTGCCGTTTCCATTGTCCCTAATTGTAATTTATTAGCTTCAGCTAAACTTACTTTCTTAGTTGGATAAGTGGTATGCGCTGGTGCAGAGTTTAAATAGAATTTAGCAGGATTATTTTTGTCATCGCTTTTAAAAACCACCTCTTTATTTCCAGCTCCGATATACAAAGCATCTTTAAAACCTAACTCATAAGTTGTTCCTTCTACCACAACCGAACCACTTCCTCCAACATTGATGATCCCTAATTCTCTTCTTTCTAAAAAGTAAGGAGCTTTAAGCGGATCAATAGTTTCTAAAGCTAAATCGCCTTTTACAGGAACTGCAGAACCTGCAATGTATCTGTCGTAGTGTGAATAAACCAATACAACTTCATCTTCCTGCATTAAGTCATCAATTAAGAATTCTTCTCTCAATTGCTGTGTATCATACTTTTTTACTGCTTCAGGGCTTGACGCGTATCTTGAACTATATTTTGTCATAATTTTAAATTAATGTAATCGATTGCACAAAATTATATTTTTATATTTAAATAGCATAATTGAAACGAAAAAAATATTTCAATTCTATTCATTTTTCTTTATAAATCAGTGATTGGGCTATATTTAGGAACCAATGATTTCATTACAATCCAACCCGTTAAGTAACAAACAGCACAAATGGAGAAAATAATAAAATATCCAGCCTCAATTCCTTTGAATCCCATAAAAACCATATTGGTATCTTTTGCATAATCAAACAATACTCCCGATCCTTTATTAATCAATGTTGAACCCACACCGCCTGCTAAACCTCCAATTCCTGTAATGGTTGCAATGGCTTTTTTAGGAAACATATCTCCTACTGTTGTAAAAATATTTGCTGACCAAGATTGGTGAGCCGCACCTGCAATTCCGATGATAATTACCGGAACCCAGTAACTAATATATCCTAAAGGCTGTGCGATTAAAGCTAACAATGGGAAAAATGCAAAAATTAGCATCGCTCTCATTCTTCCTTCGTACGGATTCATTCCTTTTTTCTCTACAAAATAAGTTGGAAGCCATCCTCCAATAATAGACAATAATGTAATCATGTAAAGTACAAATAATGGCAACGCTGCTTCTGTAGAATCCATTCCGTAAACAGAACTTAAATACGCTGGAGTCCAGAACAAAAAGAACCACCAAACACCATCTGTCATGAATTTACCAAATGCAAAAGCCCACGTTTGTTTGTATTTAAAACATTCCATTAAAGAAACTTTTGAAGTCGTTTCTGGAACATAACCAACTAATTTACTGTCGGCAATATCATCTTGCTGAATATAAGCTAATTCTTCTGCCGTAACTTTAGAATGTTTCTCTGGCTTATCATACATAAACATCCAGAATCCCATCCAAACGAATCCTAAAGCTCCGATGATAATGAAAGACATTTCCCAACCGAAAGATTTTGCAATAAACGGAATTGTAATGGGTGCTGCTAAAGCTCCAACTGTTGCTCCTGCATTGAAAATACTAGTTGCAAAAGCTCTGTCTTTTTTAGGGAAATATTCTGCTGTAGTTTTAATTGCCGCAGGAAAGTTCCCTGCTTCTCCCACTGCTAAAACGAAACGAGCAAAAATAAATAAAGCCACACTTACATTGATTACCAATGCCGTATCGCTTATTGTGCTGATTATTTCTTTTGAACCGTGAAACCCTACAAACCATTCTCCTGTAATAATTCCAGAAGTTGCGATACCGCAGAAAGCATGAAGACAAGCTCCTACAGACCAAATTCCGATTGCCCAAAGAAATCCCTTTTTAGTATCTAACCAATCTACAAATCTTCCTGCAAACAATAATGATACTGCGTAAAAAATAGAAAATAAAGCGGTAATATTCCCGTAGTCGTTATTGGTCCAGTGAAATTCTGGCGCAATAAAATCACTCCAAGTTAAGGAAAGCACTTGTCTGTCCAAATAATTGATTGTAGTCGCAAAAAAAAGCAATGCACAAATGCTCCAGCGGTATTTTCCTGTGGTTTTTACACTTTGATTTACTGCAACAGTTTCGGTTTGATTCATAGTAAGTGGGTATTATAGTTTTTGAAATTCTTGGTTATCTTAAAAGACTATATTTACTGCTTTCTAAAAATATTAAAATCAATAAATTAACACCTTCAAAGAAAAATAATGTAATCGATTGCACAAATATAGTTTTTAATCTGTACAATCCAAATAATATTGTATAAAAAATTATTTTAGCTCCTTAAATAAATACATTATATAAAAAAAAGAATACAAAATTACACATTAAACAATATATTTGTTAAAAGCCAACAGGTGAAATTCATCCTTTTTAAGGGGTAAAATTGTCCTGAAATTTGCAATTAAAAAAGAATTATTCATCAATTTTGGGTAATTTACGCCATCAGTTGTATTTTTTTGAAGCAGAAACCGTATCGTATTACAAACCAAATAATTATAAATTAAATTGAAAACTACAAGAACACAATTTTCAAGAGGAATCACATTGAGTTTTCTTCTTTTTTCGGGGCTATTTTCTATGAATGCGCAAAATCAAGTAATCCCGTTATGGGATAAAATTCCAGATGAAGTAAAAGCAGCCAATTATAAAGAAAAACCAGAATTAAAAGATGGAAAATTACAAAGTACAAGTCAGGTTTCTGTTCCTACTTTGAGCATTTTTATTCCAAAAGCAACAAAACCAAATCAGACTGCTGTTATAATTTGTCCGGGTGGCGGCTACACGCATTTGGCTTTTGACAAAGAAGGAACAAAAGTCGCTGAATGGTTTAATAGTTTAGGGATTACGGCATTTGTCTTAAAATACAGAATGCCAACTGATTTAACGATGAAAAACAAAAACGTTGGGCCTTTGCAAGATGCTCAGGAAGCCATTCGCTACGTTAGACAAAATGCTTCAAAATGGAATATTGATCCTAATAAGGTTGGAATTTTAGGTTTTTCTGCTGGAGGACATTTGGCCTCAACGGCATCAACTCATTATGATGATAAAGTTTATGAATCTGCTTATAAAGTAAGCGCACGTCCCGATTTTTCATTGTTGATTTATCCTGTGATTTCTATGGAAAATGAAATTACGCATAAAGGTTCTCAAACCAATCTGCTTGGAGAAAATCCATCAAAAGAGTTAATCGATTCTTTTTCGAACGAAAAGAAAGTAACTTCTCAAACGCCACCTACTTTCTTAATTCATGCTACAGATGATACGGTTGTTATACCAGAAAACAGTATTAATTACTATTTGGCATTAAAGAAAAATGGCGTTTCAGCAGAGTTGCATATCTATGAAAAAGGCGGTCACGGATTTGGATTAGGCGTTGTCGACACTAGCAAATTCTGGACTAGAGATTGTGCTGAATGGCTCAAATCAAACGGATATAATTAAAAAACAGAAAGGCAAAACTTTTACAAGTTTTGCCTTTTATCAAAAAAAAAAAAAAACAAAAAAGGAATTATAAAAACCGATTTAATATGTTTAAGCAGTAATCTCTTGTTCTGCTGTATTTTTCAATTTAGGAGCGGGAATTGCTTTACTTGCCACTTTTGGTTTTGCAGCAGGTTTCTTTTTGCCAAATTTCTGTTTTCCCCACCAGATAATAAATCCTGTAATAGGTAAGCTGGCAGAAATTAAACTGGCCAAAAATGCAATAATTTTACCCGTAAGTCCAAGAACGCTTCCTACGTGAATATCGTAATTCATACGTCGGATTTTGTCTGGAATATTCGCTTCGATATACTTTCCTGAAAAAGGAGTTTTTATCGAAATTTCCTTCAGGCTTTGCTGATCAAAACTATATCGATCCATGTTGTAAAAAGTGTGTTTCTGTTTGTAAACAAAAGCACCAATCGGATCTGCAGGTTTCCCTGGAATACTAATCATGATTCCAGCTGCCTGAGGATTTTCTTTTCTTAAATTCAATAAAACTTTATCCGCTGTTGTGATATTAAACTCTTTTACATTGGTTGTATCAGATTTTGGAGATTCGCGGTTTTCAACCAGTGGTTTTCCTCCAGAAGTTACCCAATACAAAGATTTACTCCACCATCCAAAACTCCACACTAAGCCTGTTACGGCAATAAAAAACAGGAAAATACAGCTGTAAAAACCAAATACATTATGCATGTCATAATTGACACGTTTAAAGCTGGCATCCCATTTAATTTTAAAACTTTTATCTATAATGGACTTAGTCCATTTGGTTGGCCACCATAAAACGATGCCCGAAATTAATAATACAACGAAAATTAAAACTGCAACTCCAACGATCGGTCTTCCAATATCGTAAGGAAGCCACAAAGCACGGTGTCCGTTTAAAATCCATCTGAAAAAATCTGGTGAGTCTCCTCTAGAAAAAGTCTTCACATTTAACACTTCACCCGTATATGGATTCATATAAACGCTTATAAAAGTTCCTTGTCTTCTTCCTCCTTTACCCTTCTTTTCCTTTCCTTTTCCTTTTTCACCAGGTTTTCCTTGAGGTTTCAGTTCCGATTTTGCCTTTTCTTTATTTTGGGCTAGATCTTTTCTTCTTTCTTCTCTTTTTTGTTCTCCTTTTTCACCACGACCTCCTCTTTCACCTTCTTCTTTTTTCTCAACAAAATAACCCACAATCGCAGCTTCATCTTTTGCACCAAAAGTTACACTGGTAGCTTTTTTATCTTTCATTCTTTTATCTGCAATCGAAACCAATTGCGATGGCAGTAAAAATGCTTCTTTCTGAGGCTTTACAAAGCGCCAGTCTTCAATAAAATCTTTTATTTCATTTTCGAAAACATAAATACAACCCGTAAGACTGACAATAACTACAATGATTCCAGATGCCAAACCCAGCCACAAGTGCAGCCAAGCCATGATGCGCTTAAAAAGCGACTTTTTACTTTTTTTCTTATTATTTGGTTTTGAAGAAGAAAACATAATTGGATAGATAAATAGGATAAATAAAAAAACCGCAAGTCCTCATAAAAAAGGACTTACGGCAAAAAAATATTAGTATTTTAATTTTTGGATTGCAGTAATTTGTCCGCCTTCAACTTTCATACCTTTTGTTGCAACAGCACTTGTACCGTTGATTGAGTAAATCCAGTTTCCGTCAGGAGTATTAATACCTACAATTGCAGAGCTTCCATCTTCTGAAGTAATATTGTAACGGCTAGTTACAGAAGTTAATGTTTCTGGAGCACCTGTTACCCAAGTAAATGTTTGGTTGTAAACATCTGCAATTGCCATTTTAACTGCACCGTTGTTTTTTCCAACATTTCCGTACATTAACAATAAGAATTTACCTTTTGAAATGTAGCTTGTAGAAGAAATTTTATATCCTCCAGATTTTTCTTGAACATTAAAGAAGTACGATTGATCAAACTCTGTAGTTCCTTTTTTGATTCTCACAACCGCAGACGGTTTTGTAGAAGTCATTACAGCATTGCTTGTAGCAATCGCTCCAGAGAAACCGTAAGCATCTCCATTTTCATCTTGGAATAATCCGTTTGTAAAATAAGCACCTAAATAACTTGTACGGTTATCTTTGATTACTTTTTCTAACTTCAATTCTGGGTAGTTGTAAACAGCAACCCAAGTACTATCTGGATTTGCAGTTCCGAAGTTGTCTACACCGTCTCCTTTAATACTCATATAAGGCATATACACTTTATCTCCCACTTGAGTTGCCCAAGTAAAGAAAGCTCTTTCTCCATTTTTAGCCAACACTTTAGTGTCTTGTTGCGCTTCACCTGTAATAAGTGATTTTGTAGCATCAATTTTGTACATAGAAGCAATAGAAGCACCACTTCTTGGAACTTTAATCGTTAAAATATCTTGGTTTACAGCAGCAAATACGTGTACCGTTTCTGCTTGAAAATCAGATTTTTTAACTAGTTTTCCTTCAGAGTTTAGGTTATAAGTGGTAACAGCTCCTGGATTTCCTTGTCCGTAAAGTAAACTAAAGAAATTGTTTTGTGCTGTAATGTAATAACGATATGTTCCGTCTTGCTCCAATCCGTTTCCTGTAGTTGTGATAACTCCAGCAGATACATCGTCTGCAGTTAATAAATAATCTGCAATTCCTGCTGCACCAGTTGTTGCAGTAATAATATATTTCGTTTTTCCTGTATCGTTTCCTCCGCCAGTTTCACCTCCTGATTTATCAGAATCACTGCTGCAAGAAAATGCTGTAAAAGCTAAAACAGCTGATAATAAAGCTAATGTTGTACTTTTTTTCATTGTATTATGGTGTTTGTATTAAATTTAATTATTTGATTTACTGAAGTAATATCTCAACTTGATGTAAAAAGCTCTACTTGGTTTTTGTAAGGAGAAATTATCGTAAAGCTTATTGTCTAAAAGGTTTTTACATTCTAAAGCAATATTGTATTTTCCGTTTGCCATAGTATAGACTGCATTTAAATCATGGCTAAACTGTTGCGGAATTTCCAATTTACTGTCTTTGCTTCCCATACTTGGCCAAGACAAATAGTACGTATGCACATAAAGCAAGTTGTAACCAACAGAAAGATTGTTTCCTTTTTTCCAAACATTATTAAAGAACATTGTCGCATCTGCATTACCAAATAAATAAGGCATATTCGGAATCCTGTCATTATAAAAAGGAGATACGTAGTTCTGATTAGGCTCGTACATTGTTTTGTTTCTAATGTTCTGGTATGTAGCATTGAAACCAGCCGTAAAACGATTCGAGTATGAATATCTTACCTCACCATCAATACCGTAATTCGTCACTTTTCCCTGATTGACATTGGTTGTCATGGTTTGATTATTATTCAATGTCGGACGAATAAAGTCTACTGCATTTCTATGCAAAAGATTTACATCAAATGATAAAGCATTCTTTTCGCTAAAACTCGTCTGATAACTTGCTCCTACATTATAATTGTTGCTCGATTCTGGTTTCAAAGCAAGATTTCCTTCTAAATTATCATTGACATTACCAAAGATTTCCTCTGGACTTGGCAATCTATATGTCTTTTCATAAGAAGCTTTAATCTGCAGGTTACGTTTTAAATAATAACTAGTAGCCGCTCCATAACCCGTGGTAGAAGTATGATCTACATATTTCTGATAAGCAATATCTCCCGTCGCTCCCGAAGGATTGTAACTTCTTGAATAAGTAGTTTTTAATGAATAATCTTTTAAGAATACAGAAGTACTCCACTTGTCATTATAATCCAATTTATACCCCAATCCTAAAACATTTTTCTGCGTTTTTTTAGGCTGTTTATAAACCAATGATTCAGGAACCAACTCGTCACTTTCTTTACGATCGAACGTATTAAACGTATTATTGACCATAAAAGAGTGTCTGTCATTAAGTGTATAAGTTGCATTGGCAGTTGCTATACCATTGTTGTTATAGAACTTACGAAGCGTTCGGCTTCTTTCTCCTCCCGCACCTTCATATTGTTTGTAATCGCCAAACCAATTGTATCTTCTAAAAACAGTATCAATATTCTGTTCGTATCCAAAATTGTAATTACCTGTTACATTTACATTCAGGCCTTTAGTAAATAAATCTTTAACCTGATATTTTAAAGTTGGCATTACAATGCTTCCTTTTCTGTAAATCTTTCCAAAAACACTTACCATTCTTGCACCAGTCTGAATATCTGCTTGATTTTCTCCACCAGTAAAACCAATCATTAATTTATCGGCATATTTTTTACCCGTTACCCCAACATTTACAATTACGGTTTCGTTACGGTATTTATCGTGAAAACGTCTCACTCTTTGATTGGGAAAATAAGCTCCCGTATTTAAATCGGCTACATCTACATTTACCCAGTAATTATTATCTGAATAGTTCTGAAAAGCATTAATTTCTGTTGTAAAACCGCTTTTTGCCGTATAACCCGCATTGATGCTTGAACGATGCGTATTAAAAGATCCGAATGAATAAGAAGCATCTACAAAAGTTCTTGGTTTACTATTCGTTACAATATTTATTGCACCACCCAAAGCATCTCCTCCTAGCCAAATGGGCACAACACCTTTGTAAACCTCTACACGATCGGCAAGATTGATCGGAATATTATTCATTTGAAAAGAAGAACCGAAATTATCCATCGGAACTCCATCAATAAAAACTTTAATCTGATTTCCTGAGAATCCGTTTATAGAAAGCTCCGATCTAGAACCTACTCCGCCCGCTTCACGGTTACGCACCCCAGAAACACGATCCAAAGCATGCGATAAATCTAAAGTTGAGTTGTGTAGTTTTCTAGCATCAATGGCAGTTACACTATAGGATTGTTTATTTACTTTATCCGTTTGAGATCTTCCTAACACGGTTACACTTTCTAACTCTTGCAATTCGCCTTCCATTTTAATTGAAACATCCAAATTGCCTGAAACTTCAATCTGTTTTTTCTGAACTGCAAATCCCATTGCGGAGATTTTTAATGTATGTTTTCCTGATGGTACATTTTTTAAAATATAGTTTCCATTTTCATCTGAAATAACACTTAAACCTGTTTTCTCGATGATAACTGTTGCAAACGGAATTGTTTCTCCAGAATTTTCAACAACTTTTCCAGACACTGTGAAACCCTGATTTTGCTGGGAAAATGATAAGAACGTGGTTAGAAAAAATAAACTGGCAAATAAAAATTTTTGAGTTGACATATCTTTAATTAGACTAATTATAAATAACTTTGCTGCAAAAGTACCATCAACGTCTCCAAAAAAGATAGGGAAAAACGGATTATTATTTTGTAAAAACGGATTATATTTTGAAAATCAAAGCCACTCTTCTAACTTCTCAAACGCCCATCATTAAAATTCAAATTGGAGATAAATATTATCCGAAAAGTATTTTAACCGAAGAAAATGTTCATATTGAAAATGACCATTCGGAAAAAATAATTAGTCGCCATTTCATCACCGAAGGATTGGTGCTATTAGATACGCAATTGTACTTCTCCAATTCTAAAACTATTCTTTTTGAAATTGACGAAGAATCAATTGTTATGAATTTCATTTATAGCAGTAACATAGAAGCGCATATCGATCAATTGGAAAGCGAAAAGTATTCTAAAGAAAATACTCATAATATATTTTACACCAATAATTTTAAAGGATCATTTAAGATTCCGGCTCACAAAGATGTAAACTTTCTTTCGATTATTCTTTCCAAAGATTTTTATTATAACATCATAAACGAAGATTGGCAGCTGCATGAAAAATTTTCAAAAAAAATCCTTCAGAAGCAATCCGGTTATTTAATCTCAAAATATCTTCCGTTTACACCAGCAATTCAGTGGGTAACATCCGAAATAAAAAATTGCACGAGAGAAGGTCTTTTAAAAAGAATTTATATCGAAAGTAAAATTAAAGAGCTCCTTATTCATCAACTCGAAACATTAATTATCAAACCTTTACCAGCAGAAAATATCAACGAAGAAGATTACGGCAAACTTTTAGAAGCAAAAAAAATACTAGAAAACGATTATCGAAACACACCTACTCTACCCGAACTTTCGAGACTTATTTCGCTAAACGAATTCAAACTAAAAAAGGGTTTTAAAGCTTGTTTTGGAACAACTGTAAAAAGCTATATCATCAAACTTAGAATGGAGCACGCCAAAGAATTATTTCAAGGCAAAGCCTCTACAGTAAGCGAAGCGGCGTATAAATGTGGTTATAAAGACGTTTCTCATTTCTCCGCTGCGTTTAAAAACTATTACGGATTTTCTCCCCAGAAATTTAAAATCAATACCGATATCCTTCAGTTTTGGTTTCTCGCCTTTTCATTTATATGCTAAAAATTAAGGGTTTTAAAATTCAGTCCGTCGACTTCCTCTTAAAACCCTTAAAATAAGACATTAATGTATAATCTACTTTTATACAAGTACCCACGATCAAATGAATATGTCAAAATTTAATTCAAAAAAAATGTTTCTCCAAAAAACATGAATTAGTTAAAATCTAAAAAATGATATTCTAAAAAAGGTAAAAAACAGCATTTGTTTTTAAATTTCAACATGCCAAAAGTAGAGCCCTTAAAAGAGAATACCTTACGGTTTTCCTCATTGCATGAAAAAATTAACAATATTATTTACAATTAAAAACCTTAAGTGATTGTACTGCAAAATATTGTCAAAATATACTTTAACTAAATTTTAGCATAATAAAATATCCAATTCATACATAAAACCTTAAAAAGAGCTAAAAAAAAATATTCTTGTCCTAGATTAAGTCTTTCTTTCCAAAACCCTACCTACATTTGTATGTAATTCTTTAATTAGACAATTAAAATCTCAGAACCTTAGTATCTTACAACCTCAAAAAATGAAACAACTGCAATTTTTATTACTCGGAAAAAACGAAGCTATTTTGGCTATTTTACTTCGTCTCGTTAATGCAGATGAAAACTGGAACGCAGTAGCTTTTAATAATGAAAAAGAAGCACAAGAATACTTTGAAAATAATACTATTGACATTGTTCTTTTGAGTTCTGCAATTGAAGATCATGTCGAAAAAGAATTTACTTCTTTCTGCTTAAAAAATCAGCCGAATGTTGAAGTCATTGAACATTTTGGCGGCGGAAGCGGTTTATTGAAATCTGAAATTCTGCATAGATTGCATTTGAAAGGAAAGCTTTAAATTTGTGATTCAAAGCCTCAAAAATGGAAAAAACATATTCTGTCGTATTTTATTCTAAAGCATTAGTCGAACCAGTTAAAAAATTGAAAGACTTTTTGAAAAGCAAAATCGATTGGTATAATAGCTGTAATTCTGAAGCACATATTACCATTTGTGAATTTACGATCGATGAATCCCAACTCGATTCTATCAAACAAAAGCTTTCTAAAATTTCTGACACTTTTACACCTTTTGAAGTGTATTTAAATCACTTTGACTCTTTTCCGAATGCTGGCGCTTTTTTTATTGGAGTAAATGAAGATTCAGAAAAAAATCTTGTTCCGATTATGAAAAAGATTCATGAAACTTTGAAGTTTTTAAAACTCAAAAAAAGCGACAAACCGCACCTATCAATCGGACGAAGATTAACTCCCGAAAATCTTAAAATTGCTTCTGAGCTTTTTACCACAATTGATCTTCAATTTGAATGCAATGAAATTGTTTTAAGGGAATTAGAACCGCATAAACAATTTTTCGTAATCGATGCTTTTCCTTTTGGAAGTAATCCAGAACCTGAGTTTGTGCAAGGGAGTTTGTTTTAATTGTTCTGCCACGAAGGCACTAAGGCACAAAGATTTTTTTAATAATTTTCTCAAGTGCAAAAAAATGCAATTAATGGTTTCAACCATTAGAACGCAATACAAATCAAATCCCACAACAACATAAAAAACTTTGCGACTTAGCGACTTTGTGGCAAAAATTCGCATAACATTTTTTCGTATATTTGAATTTCGCAATTCACCTATATGAAATCCCTAGATTCCTTTTACCAAGATATTACCGAAGGCTCAACTGTTGATCCCAATTCTTTATTGCCAAATGACATTCAGAAAGAAATCGGGCACTTTAATGTTTTCGACATTAAAGAACTTCTGGAACGTATGAAAGGAAAGCCTGGAATGCCTTATGACCGCAGAGCGTATTACAAAATAAGTTTGATTAGAGGCCACAACAAAGCGGAATATGCAGATAAAGTAATCGAAATCGAAAAACAGGGATTGCTATTTGCAACTCCAAAAATTCCGTACAATTATTTACCGCAAGACACCAATCAAGGCGGACAGTTTTGCGTTTTTACCAGTGAGTTTTTATCTAAAAACAAAAGCGGAATTGATCTGGATGAACTCCCTATTTTTGCTTCAGACGGATATCCGATTTTTCAGCTTTCAGATGAAGAAGTTTCAGAAGTTGAATTGATTTTCAACAAAATACAAAAAGAAATCAACTCAGATTATATTTACAAATATGATTTAATTCGAAATTATGTGGCGGAGTTAATTCACTTCGGACAAAAATTACAACCTATTACAGCTTTATATTCTAAGCACAATTCGGCAGCAAGAGTTTCTTCTTTATTTGCTGAATTATTAGAAAGACAATTCCCTATTGAGTCTCCAAATCAGCGATTAGAATTGAGAACAGCGAAAGATTTTGCGGAAAGATTATCTGTTCATGTGAATCATTTAAATAAGGTTTTAAAAGAAAACACCGGAAAAACCACGACAGAATTAATCAGTTCCAGATTAACAAACGAAGCCAAAATACTTTTAAAACAAACCGATTGGAACATCTCGGAAATTGCTTATTCCCTTGGTTTTGAAGAATTAGCGCATTTCTCTAATTTCTTTAAAAAACAAACTTCTTATACGCCGCTGGCTTTTAGATCGTAGATTATTTTGGATTTTAGAATTATTTTAGATTGCAGAGTTTAGATTTTAGATTACCACAAAGCTTGTCCTCCTGAGCGAAGTCGAAGGATCTCATGCTAAATCCATACAGTACGCCCTACTTTGCGTGTCCTTCGACTTCGCTCAGGAGGACATAAAATGAGATTAAAAGTAATGCTTTTTTTATTGCAATTGATATTGATATTTATATTTTAACTGTAATTGCTATTGATATTGTAATTATAATTGATATTGATATTTTTAATTCTGATTTGAATTTCGCAAACATCCATTTGATATTTACAACTCTCCAACTCTACTTCGCTCCTACCTTTGTCTCATCAAATTAAAAGAACGAAAAGATGAATTTATCAGACAACAAAATTTTAATTACTGGCGGTGCAAGCGGTATCGGACTTGGACTTGCCGAACGATTTATTCAGGAAAACAATACCGTGATTATTTGCGGCAGAAGAGAATCGGTTTTAAATGACGTAAAAGCAAAATTTCCTGCAATTATTACTAAAGTATGCGACTTATCTATAGAACAAGAACGAATCGCGCTTTACGAATGGATTGCAACAAATCATCCTGACTTAAACGTTTTAATCAATAATGCGGGAATTCAAAAATGGGTTTCGGTTACTGATGTTGATTTTTACGAAAGTATGAAAGCAGAAATCAGCACCAATATTGAAGCGCCTTTGCATTTAACGTCCTTATTTATTCAGTTGCCGTCGCTAAAAACAGTGATGAATGTAACCTCAGGTTTAGCCTTTTCTCCTTTTGCAAAAGTTCCCGTTTATTCGGCTACAAAAGCGTTTTTCCGTTCGTTTACACTTTCGCTTCGTCATTTATTAAAAGAAAAAAATATTGAAGTAGTAGAAATTATTCCACCAGCATTAAATACCGATTTAGGCGGAATTGGTCTTCACGATGCACATCCAAGCGTAAGCAGTTTTATCGAATCTATCTTCAAACAACTAAAAGAACACAGGCAAGAACTGACTTTCGGCACAAGCGAAACCAGATTAAACGCAAGCGCAGAAGAGTTGAGAAATCATTTTAATCTGATGCATCCATAGTTTAAATTTAAACACATAGAAACATAGATTTTTGGAGTGAATAAAGGCCTTTCGCTTTTAATAAAACACATAGCTATGTGTTAGAAACTAGTTTCTTTTTGTAATCTTTTAAAGAGAAATAAAATCTATGTTTCTATGTGTTTAAAAAATATTCGAGCTGTAAAGGTCTTCGACTACGCTCAGACTGACAAACGAAAGTAAAATACAATAAATAAAAATAATCATTGTCCTCCTGAGCGAAGTCGAAGGACATTGGTACCGTAAAGGTCTTCGACTCCGCTCAGACTGACAACAAAAAATAGCAAGTAATTCACAATTAACCATTCACAATTAACAATTAAAAAAAATGGCAGTAAATACAAAAATAGCTCTAGTTACAGGCGGTAGCAGAGGTTTAGGAAAAAACATGGCAATTGCAATTGCAAAAAAAGGACTTGATGTAATTATCACGTACAACAGCAAAAAAGACGAAGCTGATTTAGTTGTAAAAGAAATTGAAGAGTTAGGTCAAAAAGCAGCCGCATTACAATTAAACGTAGCTGAATCTGGAACTTTTGATTCTTTCTTTAAAGAAGTAGAAGCAACTTTAAAAAGCACTTTTAAAACAGACAAATTTGACTTTTTAGTAAACAATGCAGGAATTGGAATTCACAATTCTTTCGTTGGCACAACCGAAGCTGAGTTTGATCAATTGACTAATATTCAGTTTAAAGGACCATTTTTCCTAACTCAAAAAGGATTAAACCTAATGAACGACGGTGGCGGAATTGTAAACATTTCGACAGGTTTAGCAAGATTTTCATTTCCTGGATATGCGGCTTATGCATCTATGAAAGGCGCAATGGAGACTTTAACAAAATATCAAGCAAAAGAATTAGGTTCAAGAAAGATTAGAGCTAATATAGTTGCTCCAGGTGCTATAGAAACTGATTTTGGAGGTGGTGTTGTTCGCGACAATGAACAAATGAATCAGCAAATCGCTTCTGTAACAGCTTTAGGAAGAGTTGGATTGCCAGATGATATTGGCGGTGTTGTAGCCTTTTTATGTACCGAAGATGCACGCTGGGTAAATGCTCAAAGAATTGAAGTTTCTGGTGGAATGATGTTGTAAGAGGTTTCAAGTTTCAAGTTTAACCGCAAAGAACGCTAGGGATTACGCAAGGTTCGCAAAGTTTATAGACAAAGCTTTGCGAACTTTGCATTTATATAACATAAAGCTTAGAAAAAACCTTGCGCTCTTTGCGGTTAAAAAACACAAAGAATATCAACTTGAAACTTTAAACCTGAAACAAAAAAACATAAAACAAAACCCGATAAGTAACCAAAAACTCATCGGGTTTGTCATTTCAAATAATATTTGAATTAGTAAAGCGTT
Organism: Flavobacterium chungangensis; assembly: GCF_042654045.1. Lineage (NCBI taxonomy): Bacteria > Pseudomonadati > Bacteroidota > Flavobacteriia > Flavobacteriales > Flavobacteriaceae > Flavobacterium > Flavobacterium chungangensis. The sequence continues at coordinate 25,191 of NZ_JBHSFY010000019.1, read as the reverse complement.
TTAGTTTTTTTCTACGGAGACATTAAAACCTCCCTCTGCGTCAAAAACAATATCATAAAATTTAGTATCTTTTTCTACACCGACTTCGTAGGTTGTTTTTTTCTTATCGTCTACCACCATTGCAATTTCTAGAATCGCTTTTGCTTTATAATTCTTTTTTAAATACGACTGTGCTTTTATCGGAAGCTGTTTAAACGGGATCTGCAATTCATACGCTTTCATGTTTCCGAGATTATCGTAAATCGCTACCGCTTTGGTTCTATCATCTACATTGTATCGTGCTTCATACCTGATCTCATCTGCGTCGTCACCAACATATTCTTCCGACCAGACTGGTACTTTTCCTGGATATTCCCTTTCAAAAGCAAATCGTATTTTTTCTGGAGGTGTGACCACTTTTTTCATATTGGTTCCCTCCTGCGCAATTAAAAAAGTACTGCATAAAAAAGTAAAAGACAAAAGCACGTTTTTCATAGTTTCATTTTTTAAATTAAACTTTAATAACGTATTAAATTTACTACTTTTTCTATTACGATAACATGAAGAAATTAACATTTTTTATTAGCAGAAAAAACTCCTTTAAAATCAAGCATTCAATTACAATTCAAGCTTTTTTAATCGGTCTGTTAGTTCTCTTTTATAAGTAATTCCGATTGGGATTCGCTCGTTTTTAATGACCACGAAATCTTTTTCGGTTGCATCAATTTTATCCAGCGCCACGATATACGATTTATGAATACGCATAAAACTCTTTTCTGGCAGGCATTTTTCAAACTCTGTTGTGGTGATAGAAGCCAGATACGTTCTCTTGATGGTATGAAGTTTTACGTAATTACCAAAACTCTGTGCGTATAAAAGCTGGTCCAATTCAATATCCATTAAATAGCCATCTACCTTTACACTTACAGAATTTACAGTCTCTTCTGTCTTTTGTTTGGCACTTTCGGTAGCAAAAAAACGGTCAATTGCTTTTAGAAATCTAGGAAAATAGATTGGTTTTAATAAGTAATCAATTACGCCGTAATCGTAGCTTTCCAATGCAAATTCAGAATAAGCTGTAGTTAAAATAGTTTTAGGATGCGTTGGAAGAATTTTAAGCAATTCCATTCCCGAAATCTCAGGCATATTGATGTCTAGAAACATTAAATCGACTGAATTTTCTCTAAGGTAATTCATCGCTTCAATGCCGTTATAGCCTTGAAAAACCAATTCTAACTGCGGGTTCTGCTTAATGTAATTAGCCAGAACATAATGTGCAGCGGGTTCATCATCAATTATAATACATCTTTTTGTTTCTCTCATCCTACAAACTTTTTTAGCTGTATTTCTAAATCAACAATGTAAGTCTTTTTATCGTCCTGAATGTCTAATTTATAGTCTTTTCCATAAATTAAATTCAAACGTTCGATGGTGTTTTTTAAACCAATTTTAGTCGAAATCACATCATTTTTCTTCGGAATTGAATTGGTAACATGAAGATGCAATAATCCATTTTCAACTTTAATAGCAATTTTTACAAAGCAGTTTTCAATCGCGCAAGTTCCGTGTTTAAAAGCATTTTCGATAAACGCGATTAAAAGCATTGGCGAAATTTTATACGTATAATCTTTGTCTACCGTACTGTCAAAAGTAATATCACAGCGATAACCGACACGTTCTTTTTCCAACTGAACATAACTGTTTATAAATTCGAGCTCGTCTTCTAAAGAAACACATTGTTTACTATTACTTTCTAATTGATAACGCATTAACTGCGAAACTTTCATAATTAAATCGGGTGTTCTGTCTGGAAATTCCAAACTGATCCCATAAAGCGTATTAAATGTATTGAACAAAAAATGCGGATTTAATTGTCCTTTCAATGAATTTAATTGCATTTGATTGAACAATAAAGCCGCATCGGTTTGTTTTCTATGAATACGATAAAACTTAAAAACAATAATCGGACTCAGAATGCAGACCAAAGTTCCTAAAACACTCGCCAATTGGTACGCATAACTTCTCTGATGAGAGTTTTGGTACAAATGGCATTTGGCAAACATATCCATTCTTGTAATTTCATATAATATGACAGAAAATACAAAAACTCCAAATAGCGTTAAAATAATATAGGTAAAAGGTTTATTTGCTTTGAATAAAATAGGAAGCAGAAAAAAGCGATTAAACTGGGCATGCATGTACAAAACGCAATAGAAAAATATACCCATTGCAATAGAAACGAAAGAACTAAATAACATCCAATCATTTTTTAGGGTATATATTGTAAAGGAGAAAAGGACAACGGCAACCTCCTGCCACCATTTGTTATCCAGTATGTTATCAATTTTTTTGTTCATTCTTAATTTTGAAATAGTTTACAAAGTACGAACAATTATTTAATTATTTTTTTCAAAAAATGACCAATTCAATTCGTCATTTACTAGTGCAGTACATCACTTAACCTGACTTTTATCAGTATAAGAGAAATAAATTTGTTGCTTCAAAAACATTTCTATTCACACCTTGAGTTTATGTATTTCAAAAAAATTACCTTATTATTTTTATTGATTTTTGCCTCAATCGGTTATGCTCAAACCCTGTCTTTAAAAGAAGCAATAAAGATAGGTCTTGAAAACTACGGTTCTATCCGAGCAAAAAACAATTACACCAATGCATCAAAAGAGACTCTAAAACAATCTCGCCGTGATTACCTGCCAAACTTGAATTTATCGGCACAACAGGATTACGGAACCGTAAACGGACAAAACGGACCGCTTTATGGATTTGGAGGTTTAGGAGTTGCTTCATCGGGACTTCCGTTACCAGAACAAAACTGGAACTCGGCTTTTGGCGCACTTTATTTAGTCAACATGAACTGGGATTTTTTCACTTTCGGAAAAACACAGGAAAAAATCAATTTATCTAAAATTGATGTTCAGGCTAAAGAAAAAGATTTACAGCAGGAAAAATTCCAACAGGAAATCAAAATTTCGGCTGCTTATCTCAATCTATTGGCGAGCCAGAGATTAGTGATTTCGCAGCAAAAGAACTTAGATCGTGCAGAAGTTTTCAAAAAGACTGCTGCAGCGAGAGTTAAAAACGGATTATTAGCCGGAGTCGATTCTACTTTGGCTACAGCCGAGGTTTCTAAAGCCAAAATCGCTTTAAACCTTGCTAGAAACTTCGTTAAAGAACAAAACAACAAATTAGTTGATTTAATGGGCGTTGCGCCTCAGGATTTCGTTACAGATACTTTATTTGTAACTCAGATTCCGAAGGAATTAGTAACAAAAGAAGCTTCTACAGATAGTCTTCACCCTTTATTACAATTCTATAAAACGAAAATCGATTACAGCAACCAGCAGGTTAAATTGTATAAGAGATTTTATTATCCAACCATGAGTGCTTTTGGGGTTTTACAAACCAGAGCTTCAGGATTTGACAATACTTATGCTACAGACCAAAATGCCTTTAGCAGAAACTATTGGGATGGCGTAAATCCTGATCGTACCAATTATTTGGTCGGTGTTGGAATTACATGGAATTTAACCACTCCTTTTAGATCAAGCAAACAAGTTAGCGCTCAGAAATTTGTTTCTCAGGCTTTGCAGGAAGAATACAATCAGGCCGATAGAGAATTGAAATCGCAATTGAATTTTGCCGAAGATAAAATCAAAATTACTTTGGAAAATTATGCCGAAGCACCAATTCAGGTTGATGCTGCAAAAAGAGCTTATGTTCAAAAATCGACTTTATACAAAAACGGTTTAACTGATTTGACTGATTTAACACAAACCATGTATGTTTTAAATCGCGCTGAAATCGATCGAGATATTGTCAATAACAATGTGTGGCAATCGTACTTATTGAAAGTCGCTGCAACAGGAAATTTTGACTTATTTATAAATGAATTTTAATTATAAATCCTAATGAATTTAATACGTTTTGCACTCCGCAAACCCATTTCCATTTTAGTATTGGTTGCGGGTCTATTTTTCTTCGGAATCGGTGCCATCAAAGACATTAAGGTAGACATTCTGCCAAAAATGAATTTGCCGGTTATCTATATTGCGCACCCGTTTGGAGGTTATACGCCAGATCAAATGGAGGCTTATTTTGCCAAAAACTACGTAAACGTTTTACCTTTCTCGAACGGTATCAAATCGGTAGAAACCAAAAATATTCAGGGGTTAATGATTATGAAATTAACCTATTATGAAGGAACCAACATGGCTCAGGCAGCTGCCGAGTTAAGTGCGCTTTCCAACAGAATCCAAGCGGCTTTTCCTCCGGGAACTCAGCCTCCATTTATCATTCGTTTTGATGCTTCTTCACTTCCAATTGGACAATTGGTTTTGAGCAGTAAAATACGTTCAAACAACGAATTACAGGATTTAGCCAACGTTTATGTTCGTGCTTCGTTTACTGCAATTCCAGGTTTATTATCTCCAGCTCCTTTTGGAGGAAGCCCAAGAACTATTGAGGTAAACGTTGATCCCGATTTATTGCGTTCTCATAATATGACGCCAGACCAGATTGTTGATGCGATTCGTTTAAACAACCAAACGGCTCCATCTGGAAACGTGCGTATGGGCGACAAAAACTATATTACACCAACAAATAATACCATTAAAGAAGTTAAAGATTTTGAACAGATTCCGTTATTCAAAGGCGGTGTTCAGAACTTAAAATTAGGCGATGTTGCTTCTGTAAAAGATGGTGCCGATATTACGGCAGGTTATGCTTTGGTAAACGGAAAACGTTCGGTTTACATTAGTATTGCAAAAGCGGGAGACGCTTCGACTTGGGATGTGGTTCAGAAATTGAAAAAAGAACTTCCTAAAATTCAAAGTACACTTCCTGAAGATGTAAACATTACGTACGAATTTGACCAATCGGTTTATGTAATCAACTCGGTTAAAAGTTTGATTACCGAGGGAATTATCGGTGCAGTTTTAACCGGATTAATGGTTTTACTATTCTTGGGCGACCGTCGTGCAGCTTTAATCGTAATTATGACGATTCCGATTTCGATTATTTCTGGAGTTTTATTCCTGAAATTATTCGGACAGACGATTAACTTAATGTCCCTTTCAGGATTAGCTCTTGCAATTGGTATTTTGGTGGATGAAAGTACGGTAACGATCGAAAATATTCACCAGCATCTCGACATGGGAAAACCCAAGGCACTCGCCATTTGGGATGCATGTCAGGAAATTGCTTTACCTAAATTATTGATCTTACTTTGCATTCTAGCCGTATTTGCGCCTGCATTTACCATGGTCGGAATTCCGGGAGCATTGTTCTTGCCTTTGGCTTTGGCGATTGGATTCTCAATGGTAATTTCATTCTTGCTTTCGCAGACTTTTGTTCCTGTAATGGCCAACTGGATGATGAAAGGTCATGAAAAACACGCACACGAACCAAACATTACAGACGACGAAGCAGAGTTTAACGCCTGCGGATTAACGCCTGAATCGGAGCAAAATTTAATTGGCCAGAAAAAAGATTTGGTTGAAAGAGAAGATTTCAACAACGACGGAAAAGTTACTGGTTTCGAAAAATTCAGAAATCGTTTCATGCGAACTTTAGATCGCTTGTTTGTTCATAAAAAAGCAACGACTATTATTTATCTAACAGGATCCATTATTCTGGCGATTGTATTTCTTACTTTTATCGGAAAAGACGTTTTCCCGAGAACCAATTCAAGTCAGTTTCAGTTGAGAATGCGTGCCATTGACGGAACGCGTTTGGAAAGAACAGAAGAACAAGCCAGAATTGTTTTAAAAGAATTGGAGAAAATGGTCGGAAAAGATCATATCGGAATCACATCTGTATATGTTGGCCAGCACCCTTCTCTATTCTCGATCAACCCGATTTATTTATTCATGGCAGGTTCTCACGAAGCGGTTTTCCAAGTAAGTTTAAAAGACTATCATGAAGATATGGACGATTTTAAAGATGAGTTTAGAGCAAGACTTAAAAAAGTATTGCCAGACACTAAACTTTCTTTTGAGCCAATCGAATTGACAGATAAAGTTTTAAGCCAAGGTTCTCCTACTCCAATTGAAATTCGAGTTGCCGGAAAAGACAAAAAGAAAAACGAATTATACGCGACTCAAATTGTAGACAAATTAAAAGCAATTTCGTATTTCAGAGACGTGCAAATCGGACAGCCAATTCACTATCCAGCAATGAATATTGATATTGACAGAACCCGTGCTGCCGAATTAGGAGTTGATATGAATGATATTTCGCGTTCATTGGTGGCTTCAACCTCATCTTCTCGTTATACCGAAAAAAATAACTGGGTCGATGAAAAAGCAGGATTATCGTATTCTGTTCAGGTTCAAGTGCCTTTAAATAAAATGAAAAGCAAAACCGATATTGGAGAAATTCCGGTATTGAAAAATTCGCTTCGTCCTGTTTTAAGTGACGTTGCTAAAATTACACCGGGCTTTGTAAGCGGTGAAAATGATAACTTAGGGGCTATGCCATACATTACCGTTACAGCAAACATCTATAAAACCGATTTGGGGACGGCTTCTAAAGATGTGAGCAAAACAATCAGTTCATTAGGCGAATTACCTCGTGGTTTATTTGTTACGCCAATTGGACTAAGTACTGTATTGACCGAAACATTAAGTAGTTTACAAACAGGATTATTGGTTGCCGTTTTCGTAATCTTCTTAATGTTGGCCGCTAATTTCCAATCGTTTAAAGTTTCGCTGGTTATTTTAACAACAGTTCCTGCCGTAGTTTTAGGATCTTTATTAATGCTGACAATTACAGGTTCAACGTTGAATTTACAATCGTATATGGGAATCATCATGTCGGTTGGAGTTTCTATTGCCAACGCCGTACTTTTGGTCACGAATGCTGAACAGCTTCGAAAAATAAACGGAAATGCCTTAGAATCTGCACGTGAAGCAGCTGCGTTGCGTCTTCGTCCGATTATCATGACTTCGGTTGCGATGATTGCGGGAATGTTGCCAATGGCAATTGGACACGGCGAAGGAGGCGATCAGGTTTCTCCGTTAGGAAGAGCGGTTATTGGCGGATTATTATTTTCTACTTTTGCCGTATTATTAATCCTTCCGCAGATATTTGCGTGGGCACAAGAAAAAACATCGACACAATCTGTTTCTTTAGATCCTGAAGACGAAGAAAGTATCCATTATATCTCATCAATAAGTAAGTCGAAAGTTGGAAAGTCATAACTCGTTGAGTGTAATTATTTTTTTAACACATAGAAACATAGATTTTAGTTTTAAATAAAAAAGGTAAAAGAAAAAACTAGTTTTCACACATAGCTATGTTTATTTTAAAAAGTGAAACGCCTTTTGTGCACAAAGAAAAGCTATGTACCTATGTGTTAAAAACAATTACTCCCAAAGAGTTAAAAACATATTCATTATATAAAACCAAAAAATGAACACTAAAATTATAAAATATAGCCCGCTGTTTCTAGCAGCAGTATTTTTCCTGAATAGCTGTAATTCTAAAAAAGAAGAAACGGTAAAAGCGGAAATCGAACCTAAAGTAGAAACTTTCGCATTAGCGAAAGAAAAACTAACAACAGAATTGCGTTTACCAGCCGAATTAACCGGTTTCCAACAAGTTGATTTGTACGCAAAAGTGAGCAGTTTCGTAAAATTATTGAAAGTTGATATTGGTACGAAAGTAAAAAAAGGACAACTTTTGATTGTGTTAGAAGCACCAGAAATCAGTTCGCAATTGGCAGCAGCCGAATCGAGATTGAAATCGATGGAAGCGATTTACGCAACCAGCAAAAGCACTTACAACCGTTTGTACGAAACAAGCAAGGTTGAAGGAACGATTTCTAAAAACGATTTAGAAATGGCAAGCGGTAAAAAGAACTCTGATTACGCACAACTTCAAGCGGCAATTGCGGCTCATAAAGAAATTGCGATTATGAGAGGTTATCTTGAAATTCGCGCTCCTTTTGATGGTGTTGTAGCAGCTAGAAATGTGAATTTAGGAACATTTGTTGGTCCAGCAGGAAAAGGTTCAGATTTGCCTTTATTAACCATTCAGGAGCAAAGTAAATTGCGTTTGGCGGTTTCGGTTCCAGAATTGTACACAGGATATTTACACCCAGGCGACGAAATGAGTTTTAATGTAAAATCGTTGCCAGAAACGTTTACAGCAAAAATTACCAGAATGTCTGGCGCTTTAGATTTAAAATTACGTTCTGAAAGAGTTGAAATGGACGTTCATAACACCAAAGGAAACTTATTACCAGGAATGGTTGCCGAAGTTTTATTACCGCTTAACGCGAAAGACAGCACATTTGTAGTACCAAAATCTGCCGTAGTAAGTTCTGCAGAAGGAATTTATGTGGTAAAAGTAGTAAACCACAAAGCCACAAGAGTTGACATTAAAAAAGGAAGAGAAATCGAAGATAAAATCGAAATTTTCGGCGATTTGACTCCAAACGATAAACTGGTAAAAATTGCCAGCGAAGAAACTAAGGAAGGCGATGTCATAAACGAATAACCTGCGTTTAGTCTTCAATTTAGTGATTACCAAAAACTGTACGCATTCTTAGGAATGCAAATTTAAAAATTTGCCTAAAAGGGCAGTTCTTCTTTAATTGGAGGGACTGTCCTTTTTTTATGTTTAAACTTTTTCTCTTTAAATTCAGGTATAAATACTTGTTTTAATTTTAAATGAATAATATACATTCGTTTTTTCTATAAAATTTCTTAAAACAAGAAAAATGAATTACATACTAAACCAGATAAATAAAAAAATTGATTTACTTAATTCTTTAGATAAGAAACAGGATTTAAAGACACATCTTCAATCTAAATTAGAGTTTTATTTAATTTTTATTCTTGGATATTTATGGAATAAAAACATAGATAAAGTTTCAGAGGAAAAAAAAGAAGAAATATTAAAAAGTATTCTTAAACCATCTATCGGAAGTATAGTTTCCATTTCTAGGCATTTAGACATTGAAACTGAAATATTTGGAAACAGGAAACTAAATAAGCTTAGAGACTCAATCGAAAAATATCCTAATCTTCGAAATGAACAATTAGGTCATGGTTATACTTTTGAAGACGAAATAGAGACAATTATTCTAACATTTAAATACTTATTAGAATTATTTGATAATTCCGAATCTGAAATTTTAGCCGATCATGATCTTATATTAGTAACTTCGAATGATAATGGTTTCTATAAAGGAATAAATTTTAAATCTAATGGATCAGATTATACATTATGGACATGCCCAAAAGAAGTGCACGACTTCCAAAAAGGAGCATTGTACATAAAGTATAATAACAATACATACTTTAAATTATCACCATTCATTATTGTTGAAAATGAAAATGATTTTTATACTTTCTCTTCAATTGAAGAAAAACTAACAGGTAGAACAAAATATAATCAACTTTTAAGGACAGGAAAAATTATATTAGAATTTCCTGAATTAACCACTATAAACATAATAGAAGATTCTCTAAAAATTAAAAGCTCAAACGGCACTATAATTAACAAATATTCAAAAAATCATAAAAAATACATTGATGTTGGTGTAAGTAACCAAATAGATAAATTTTTAACAAAAAATAATTCTTCAGTATTTGCTACTCTTTGGGGACATGGAGGAATTGGTAAAACTTCTGCAATACAGAATGTATGCGAAATATTAATTAATACCGAGTATAAAAAATTTGATTATATAATATTTTTATCTGCAAAAGACAGATACTATAATTACTATCAAGGAATTATAGAAGAAATAAAAGGGAACTTCAATTCATTTAATGAAATAGTTGAATTCATAAATAAAATTTTATTTGACATCGATAATAGTTTAGATGAAGAACAAATAATAAACTTTCAAGGTAAGGTATTAATTGTTATTGATGATTTTGAAACTTTCAGTAAAGAAGAGAAAAATAAAATTACTTCTTTTATCGAGAAACTGAATATTAATTATCATAAAGTAATTCTAACAACGCGCTCTGCCACACTAATAACTGGAATTGAAATCGAAACAAATGAACTTTCGGAAAATAAAACAATTGATTTTTTAATAGAGGCAACGGCAAATGAATTTCCCGACATAAATTTTGAAAAAGAGATTAAAATATTTCGAAAATATTCTCGCCAAATCTATGAAATTACTTCAGGACGACCATTATTCATATTACAATTTTTAATTCTTTATGTTCAAAAAGGTTCAATTCTAGAAACTTTACTAATTGATATTAAATCACTTGATCAAGCGAAAAGTTTTCTTTATGACAGAATTTATGATTATCTTTCAAATGATGCAAAAAATATGTTTTTAGGTATTAATTTACTTGTAACTAATGATGACTTGACTGGATTAATAGACAATTTAAAATTTATACTGAATAAAGAAGATAATGATTCTACCTTTGATAATTCAATGAATGAGCTGATTAAATTAAGAATAATTGAAAGATTAGACGAAGATTTTTTCAAAGTTTTCTCTCCAGAGATACTTAGGCTCATGAGAGCATATTATGAAAAAAAAGGTAAAGAATATGATGGTGACATAACAAATAGATATAATTTAATTAAAAGTGGTGAAAAATTAGAAACTGAATATGCACTATTGAAAATTGCAGATTCTAAAAGACTTGAAGCATCTGAAAGTGAAGTTGAAAATCAATACAGAAGAATAATTAAAAGAGAAACCGCTAAATTAGATGTTCGGCTAAAGGCATTATTTAATTATGCAAACTACCTTTTTTCTCAAAAAGGCAGGGTAGATAAAGCAATTAAATTATTTTCAGATTACTGGCATTGGTTTAAGTTTAATCCTGATTTTATAATAAACAATTCAAAATTTCATTGGGCAGAAGGTTCAAGCACATTTAGGTATAAGGCAGTTGATATACTAGAAAATTATATTTCATCAAAACCTAAAATTTCTGAAGAAACATATTTTGAAATATTAGGTACTCAAATGACATATTCTACCATTTTGTTAATTTCTGAAAGAAATGAGATAAAAGATAAAAAACGATTCAAAGAAATTAAAGAGCAGCAATATCGTTGGCTATATAATGATCAAAGAACTCGTTTTAATAAATTATTTAATTATCCAGGTAGCAAGCTGTATGGATTGGTTAAGGATAAGGATTTGATGGAATTAAGTCCTAAATGCAGAAACTTTGTGCTAGATGGTTTAACTCATTTTACTGAAGTTGCAATAAGACTAAACAAACATGAGCTTGCAAAAGAGGTATGCAACAAAATTATCACAGAATTACCCACTGATTACCATAAACCTTTTGAGTATAAATTAAACAAGATAGGAATAATAACAAAAGAAGAATCAAGTGAGGATGAAGATGACATATTAGACTATGTTAATATTAAAGGGAAAGAAACAATTATGGCAATAAAATTGAAACAAGCATTTGAAAATAAAATAAGTATAGATTGAAACTTGTAATTACATTATTTTACTTATAACTAAAACCTAGTACTGTACAGCATTGCAGAACCCAAAAAACGATAATAAAAAAAAAACTCGATCCTAAAAAAATCGAGGTTTTTACATTTAAACTTCTACTCCTCACTCAAATAAGGATTCAAAATCTCCGCCAATTCATTGAGCCAATAATAATTGTCTTCAAAATTGGTTAGTCCAATTTGAAGGGTTTCGTGTTGTCGCATTACGCCGAGTGCTAAAATGCAATTTACTTGTCTTAAGATTTTAGCCATATCTTCGGGATCTATAATATGGTTAAAAAAATCAATTAGCCTTGTTTGGGCTTCTTTGGAAAGGGTGTTGTTTTTCATAAAGTGAAGAATTTAAGAAAAAACCCTCATACCTTAGCAGTCTTACGCTTCTTCACGGCGTCAAAGTCCTTTCGGAGCTTTACTACATAGCACGAGGGCAAATTTTATGTTGTCTTAATGTGAAGATTTAAGAACTTCAAATGTAAGAAAACTTTTTAAAAAGAAAGATTTTTCTTTCAAACAAAATTTATTATTTACGAAAGTATAACTATATCAAAAGTATAAAATCATAATCAAAAATTGATACATTTGAAAAAGCCAATTTGGAACCAAAAAGAATGATGTTTAGACTGTATTTTATTTTTTTATTACTGATTTCGTTTAAACTAATCGGACAAACTTCTTCCGAAAAAGAATTTAGTATAAAATATACTATTGGGAAATATAACTTTGAAAAGATTGGAGAATACGAAAAACAAGAAGTTTTTAAATTTATAGAAAAAGATTCTTTCTTTGTTTTAACTTCTTTTTATTCCATCAAAAATAAATATAAATACAATGCTGAAACGAAGAGAAACAATCGAAAAATTTCAGACACGATTACTAAATCATCACATAGAAAATTTGATAAAATTGTAGTCGAAAATCTAATCAAAGCATTAAATCAAAACGAAAACAACTTTACTTCTGATTTTATAGAATCTCATCTTTTAGCAAAAATTACCAAAAAAGAGATTTTAAAAATTGCAAAAAAACAAGATCGGCTTTATTGGTTTGATGACGATGCTGGTAAACAAAACTTAGCAGAAATCCAGAGTTACAAAAAGTTTGATCAATATATTAAAGAAACCAATCCAGCGGTTAATACTGTAATGGTCTTTTCTGATGCCTGGAATTTTGCAGAAATATCTAGTGGCGAATCAAATTATAAAATGAATTTTCATTCAGCTTTAGGTCAGCCCATACTAATCAACAATTTGAAACAAATAATAAATTTAAATGTCAATCTATTGTTGCTGCAACTGTTACCAGAAAATTCGCTTTTAGCAAAACAAGTAGAATTGCAGAACATAAAAACTAACTATATTGAATGGTTTATTGAGAATATAAACTAAGTCGCCAATATTAGTCGAGCTACTTGTGGAGATTTCTCGTTCCTCGAAATGACAAACAGGACGAATTCATGGAGTTTTGTCATTTCGACCGAAGGGAGAAATCACACTAGGAACTCCACAAAGTATTTCGACAATCTTTGTCGATATACGCATGTGATTTCTCCTTTCAGTCGAAATGACAAACTAAACGAAATGACAAACTGTGCGCATTGACATACTTTACGAATTGACACAATCTTGTCATTTAGACCGAAGGGAGAAATCGCACTAGAAACTCCACAAAGTGAGTCGACAAACTTTGTCGATATGCGCGTGTGATTTCTCGTTCCTCGAAATGACAAATAAGAATTAAAAACATGTATATTCGTACAAAAAAATACAATGTTTAATCCGCAACTTGGCTTTCATACTTATTACATCTACATCATAACAAATGAACATCGAACATCTTTTTACATTGGTGTAACCAATAATTTAAAACAAAGATTGGCAAAACATAAAGAAAACATAGACTTGAATATAAACAGTTTTGCAGCAAAATATAATATTCAATTTTTAGTTTATTACGAAAAATTCACTTGGATACAGGAAGCAATCGCCCGAGAAAAAGAATTAAAAAAATGGCGAAGAGATAAGAAAATTGAATTGATAAGAAGTTTTAATGAAACTTTTGAATTTCTTAATTTTCATTTTGAATAAAAACATATATCTCATAATGTTTGTTAGTTCTGAAATTGTCATTTCGACGTAAGGAGAAATCACACAAGAAATTCTACAAAGTATTTCGCCAATCTTTGTCGATGTACGAGTGTGATTTCTCCCTTCGGTCGAAATGACAAACTAGACCAATAGAAAAACTATACGTAAAAGAACATGAAAAATTTGTTAGGCTGAGCGAAGTCGAAGCCCCGCAATCTAAATCGTCAATCTTTATCGATATGCCCGTGTGATTCTTCGTTCCTCAGGATGACAAACTGCATGTAAACATTTGTCTGGATGAACGAAGCAAAAGCACCACAGTATTTATCAAAAAAAATGCAAGACCAAAATTGATCTTGCATTTTTTATAATTTGATAAATCTAAATAGAAATTTCTTTTTTAGACTCTCTGGCGCTCGTGTATTCCTTCTTTAATTTCTTCCACCATTTTTTTATTAAAAGCGGGCAAATCATTTGGGTTTCGGCTGGTTACTAATCCATTGTCTACGACAACTTCTGAGTCTTCCCATTGTGCTCCGGCATTTTTCAAATCGTTTTTAATAGAGAAGAATGACGTTACTTTTCGACCTTGTAAAACATCAGCATCTACCAGAATTTGAGGTCCGTGACAAATAGCGGCTACTGGTTTTTTACTTTCAAAAAAAGAACGTACAAAATTTACTGCAGCTTCTTCTCTTCTCAATAAATCAGGATTTATAACTCCACCTGGAATTACCAAAGCATCGTAATCGACTTCATTTGCTTGATCTAATACGACATCAACATTATATTCTTTGCTCCAATTTCCATCTTTCCAAGATTTGATGGTTCCAGATTTTAAACTGACGATATCTGCATTCCAACCCTGCTCTTCCAGATAGGCTTTTGGTGATGCTAATTCTGATTCTTCAAAACCGTTTGTGGCTAATATGGCGATATTCTTTTTCATAATTTCAAATATTTAAAATGTTATTAATTTTGATTTAAGTTAAAATTAGTTATTTCAAACAGCCAGCAGAAATACACGCTGTTAAAGCTTTCTTTAATAAAAGTTAATTAATTGAAAATCAATTTTTTATTAAAAATTAAACTGAAATTATATAAGATTGATGTCGATTTGGTTTAGTATTTTATACCGTGTTTTTGTCATTTCGACGTAAGGAGAAATCACACTAGAAACTCCGCAAAGTATCTCCAATCTTTGTCAACAAACGAGTGTGATTTCTCCCTTCGGTCGAAATGACAAATAATACGTTTATAATAAAAAAACTTCAATAACTTATATGACCTTATATGGTTCAAAAAAATAATTGCTATTTTTGGTAATCCTTATTTTTTGAAAACAACTTATCAGAAGATTAAACATTTCCGTTTTAGTCAAAACAGCAACCATTATAATCTACCATTTATGAATGTTTTACTCATTGAAGATGATAAACGCATTAGCGAATTTATAGTAAAAGGTTTGGAGGAAAACAACTTTACTGTGCATTTGGCCGAAACGGGCGAGATTGCCAGAGACCTCATTCAGCAGGATATTTGGGATATTATTTTAATGGACATTATGCTTCCAGGAATCGACGGGATTCAGTTGGTGAAACTAATGCGTTTCAAAAAAAATCATACGCCCGTTTTAATGTTAAGCGCTTTGAGCGATACGGATGATAAAGTAACGGCTTTAGATTCTGGTGCCGATGATTATTTGGTAAAACCGTTTCATTTTAAAGAATTAATTTCGAGAGTTAATGCGCTTACGCGAAGAACAAAATTTAATTATGACAAAGAAGAAACCTTATATACTCTGGGAAGTTTGACTATAAATCCAGCGGAACATAAGGTTACCGAAAATGATAAACTAATCGATTTATCGCCAAGAGAATATAAACTGCTGTTGTATTTATTAGAAAATCGAAACAAAGTAATTCCGAGAACACAGATTTTAAATGCCGTTTGGGGCATTAATTACGATAACAACACCAATGTTGTCGATGTTTATATTTCTTATTTAAGAAACAAAATTGAGCAAAACCATAAATTTATCCATACCATAAAAGGAACAGGATATATGCTTAAAGAAGAATCATGAAAATACGCAATAGATTTACTTTAATATCGTCTCTTACCTTTAGCGTTGTCTTTGTCATTGCTTCCTTTATCACGTATTTTTCATTCTATAGTTATTCGGAAAAGATTGTATATAACGAACTTCAAAAAACATGCTTATTGACGGGGATTTTCTATCTCGAAAAAGACGAATTGCCCGAAAATCAGCATTTGTTAATTGGTCAGCAATTCAGGGAAAATTCGCTGGAAATCATTACGCGCGTGTACAACAATAAAAATCAGATTGTATATGGCGACAAAACGATCGACAATAATATCAATGCCGAAAGACTGGATTATATTCGGAAAAACAGAAAGCTTAGTTTCAAATCTAAACATCATTTTTATTTCGGAAGTTATTACCATGACAACCAAGGAGATTTTGTGGTTTTCGTAAAGAAAAATGACGTCGAATTTAAAACCATGACCGACAGATTGCAAATCATTATGATAATGGTTTTAATCATCGGTTTAATTACCATTTATATTGTAAGTCGTGTGCTTTCTAATCTCGCCTACAGTCCTATAAAAAACATTATCGATCAGGTAAACGAAATTCAGGCTTCGTCGCTGGATCGCCAGATTGTTTCTCCAAATTCCAAAGATGATATTCAGGAGTTGGTAGAAACGTACAACAATTTGTTTACGCGTTTATCGGATACTTTTATCATTCAGAAGAACTTCATTAATTATGTTTCGCATGAATTTAAAACGCCTTTAACGGCCATTTCTGGAAACTTAGAAGTATTTGCTCAAAAAGACAGATCAAGTGCCGAATACAAAGAAATGTCTGAGAAAGTATTAGAAAATGTCTATCAGATCGAAGATACCATGAATACTTTGATGATGCTTTCGGGCTTGCGAAACAATACAGAACTCAACGAAATTTTCAGAGTTGATGAATTGGTTTGGGATATTAATGATCAATTGCCTGCTATTTACGATTTAAAAAATACTCCAATACAAATTGTTCTCGAAGTGGTAAATGACAAACTGCTTTCGATAAAAGGAAATAGCAACGAAATCAAAATCGCTTTATATAATATTATAGAAAATGCCGTAAAATATTCTAACGGAAATCCTATAAAAATAAGTCTGCTAGAACAGAATAATCAGCTCAAAATTGTTATTGAAGACCGCGGAACTGGAATTAGCCAAGACGACTTAACTTTCATAAAACAAACCTTTTACAGAGGCAAAAATGTAAAAGATATAAAAGGAAGCGGTGTCGGACTTTCGCTGGCCAATATTATCTTCAAACAAAACAATATCGATTTTAATATTGCATCCAAAAAAGACGAAGGAACAACGGTAACACTACTATTTCCGAGACTCTAATCGTTTTCTAATGTTGCTCTAACCGTCTTATAACACACATCAAATTAAGGGCTAATATGTCGCCAATAACTTTGCGACATCATTAAAACTACTTAATTTGAAACGTTTACTTTTAACCTTACTCGTTATTGTATCGCACAAAAGTGTGGCGCAGATTACTGCCATAAACGATACAATTGTGCTGTCCAGAACACAGGCCGAGGCTTTGTTTTTGGAAAAGAATATTTCTCTTATTTCCGAAAAACTGAACATCGATATTGCCGATGCACAAGTTATTCAGGCAAAATTATGGCCCAATCCTACGCTTACTGTGGGCGAAATCAATCTTTGGAACAATGCTACAGCACAGCAATTGCCCCCTTTATGGGGAAATTTCGGAAAAACTTCGCAAGTCAATGCCGAACTGGAACAGCTTGTTCAGACAGCTGGAAAGCGAAAAAAATTGATTGAGATGGAAAAAGTGGGTGTTGACATCGCCAAAGAATATTTCAAAACTTTTTTACGTAATCTGAAAATCGAATTCAGAAGCAATCTTACTGAACTGCAATACAATCAAGCACAAGAAGCTATTTATAAAAAACAGCTTTCGTCAATGCAAACTTTACTAAAAGCTTACGGAAATCAGGTAAAACAAGGCAATGTGGGCAAAGGCGAATACTTCAGGCTAAAAGCAACTGAACTTCAATTCTTAAAAGAAATAGCCGATTTGCAAAAGGAAAATAATTCGTTGCAAAAAGAACTTAAGGTTTTAATGAATCTTCCGCCAACAAATTATATCAAACTTACCGATGAAGGTTTTGTTCCTGATAATAAAAATATCGAAAACATAAACTTAGGCAATCTGATGGCTTCGGCTGTAGAAAACCGCCCTGATATGAAAGTGCTTAAACTCGGAAATGAGTATAACGACAACAAGTACAAATATGAAAAAGCGATGCGAACACCAGATGTTACACTTGGTGTAAGTTATGACCGTGGAGCGAGTTTAATGAATGATTTTGTGGGCGTTGGTTTTTCGCTTGATCTTCCGTTTTTTAATCGAAACCAAGGAAATATAAAAGCCGCAAAACTAGCTTTTGATCAGGGAAAATTATTGGCAGAAGAAAAAACAATCAGCATACAATCTGAAGTATTGCAGTCTTATGAAGATTTATTGGTTACCAAAAAATTATACGACAGCGTCGAGGCTGACTACGAAGGAGATTTGGACAAACTTTTAGAAGCGTATCGTAAAAACTTCCTTCAAAAAAATACCAGCATGCTCGAGTATCTTGATTTTGTTGATGCTTATTTAGACAACAAAACCATACTGCTGAATTCTAAAATGGACTTGAACAAAAATCTGGAAGAACTGCGCTATATCTCAGGTCAGGAGATCAACTAAATCTAATTTTCAAAAACAAAAACAAATGAAGAAATATATTGTACTCCCAATATTGGGGCTAATGCTCGTTTACGGATGTGGCAAAAAAGAAGAAGTTAAAGAAACGAAAGAAGAAAAGTTTTGCATCGATAAAGATTTAAAAGAAAAAATCACCATCGAACCCATTCAAAAACGTTCTGTGAGCGAATCTATAAACCTTACGGGAAACATTACTTACAATGGCGATCACGTTGTTCAGTTTAACAGCCTTGTAGAAGGAATTATAACCAAAACCACTTTCTCATTAGGCGATTATGTTCGAAAAGGACAGGTTTTGGCAGAAATAAAAAGTACAGAATTAAACAGCATGCAGTCTGAAAGCAAATCGCTTCAATCCCAAATAACTGTAGCACAACGCAATTTACAAGCTGCAAAATCGATGTTTGATGATGGAATTTCGTCACAAAAAGATTTACTGCAAGCGCAAAGCGAACTCGATGTTTTAAAGTCTTCGCTTGAAAATGTAAGAGCCAATCTAGCGATGTTTAGCGCGAGCAGCGAAAGATCTGTTTTTTTAATTAAAGCGCCTACTGAAGGTTACATCGTAGACAAAAATATAAGTCCGGGAATGCAGATTACAGACAGCAGTGAACCGCTTTTTACCATTTCTGACTTAAAAGAAATCTGGGTTTTGGTAAATGTATATACGAGTAATTTAAAAAATGTATCCGAAAATATGGCTGTAGATGTTACAACACCAGCGTATCCGGGAGAAATTTTTAAAGGAAAAATAAAAATGATGTCCAAAGTTTTTGATGCCGACGAACATGTTTTGAAAGCCAGAATTGTAATGGAAAACAAAAACCTAAAACTTAAACCCGGAATGACTGCAGATATCATAATCGATAAAAGTCTGGGTGGCGAAATGCTGGAAGCTGTTCCTGCAAAAGCCGTAATTTTTGACAACAACCGTGACCATATTTTAATTTATAAAAACGATTGTACGATAGAAACTAGAGAAATTAATCCGGTTATTAAAAATAACAACTGGGTATATTTTAAAGACGGAGTTAAAGAAGGCGAAATGGTGATTACCAAAAATCAGCTTTTAATTCACGAAAGATTAAAAAACTAATTATCCTCAAAACGGATAAACACAATACAAGACATGAAAAAATTTGTACAAGGATTAGTTGCTTTCTCGCTAAAAAACTCCCTGATAGTTTTTTTCCTGACCGCAATATTACTAGTCGCCGGTATAGTGAGTTATATTCACACACCAATTGAAGCCTTTCCCGATGTAACCAATACAAGGGCAAGAATCATTACACAATGGCCAGGAAGAAGCGCCGAAGAAGTGGAGAAATTCATCACGCTTCCGATTTCCAAACAAATGAATACCATTCCGAAAAAAGCCGAAGTCCGTTCTATTTCGCTTTTTGGATTATCGGTTGTAACGGTATTATTTGATGATGGCGTAGAGGATTTTTACGCACAGCAATACGCCTCAAACCGTATGGGCGGACTTGATCTTCCCGAAGGAGCCGATGCAGAAATCGATCCGCCTTCTGGCGCAACGGGCGAGATATTCCGATATGTTATT
Source organism: Flavobacterium chungangensis (assembly GCF_042654045.1). NCBI lineage: Bacteria > Pseudomonadati > Bacteroidota > Flavobacteriia > Flavobacteriales > Flavobacteriaceae > Flavobacterium > Flavobacterium chungangensis. The sequence continues at coordinate 5,234 of NZ_JBHSFY010000019.1, read as the reverse complement.
AAAAGTGATTTGCCTATAAAAGAAATTCAGGCCATTCAGGATTGGGTTATTGAAAGAGAATTGGTTGCCGTTCCCGGAGTTGCTGATGTGGTAAGTTTTGGTGGTGAAGAAAAAATGTTCGAAATCAAAATTAATCCAACACAGTTAGAAAATTACAATCTTTCGGCTTTAGATGTTTACGAAGCGGTTTCAAAAAGTAATATTAATGTGGGCGGAGATGTTATTCAACGTGGCGATCAGGCTTATGTTGTTCGAGGTGTCGGCTTAGTTAATAAAGTCGAAGATATTGGCAATATTTTAATCGAAACCAAAGGCGGGGCTCCCGTTTTAGTAAAACACGTAGCCGAAGTTTCGATCTCGGCAAAACCAAGATTAGGACAAGTCGGTTTAGATGAAAATGATGATGTTGTAGAAGGAATTGTCGTGATGCTTCGTGGAGAAAATCCGGGTGAAGTAATTAAAAAACTTAAAGAACGTTTGACTGAACTGAACGAAAGAGTTTTACCCGATAATGTCAAAATTGTTCCGTTTATCGATCGTACCGAATTGGTCAATACAACCGTAAAAACGGTTACTAAAAACCTTGTTGAGGGTATTTTACTGGTATCGTTAATCGTGTTTATTTTCCTTTACAACTGGAGAACTTCGTTGATTGTGGCTTCTGTAATTCCGCTTTCGTTTTTGTTTGCTATTGTTATGTTAAGAATTCAGGGATTGCCTGCCAATTTAATTTCGATGGGAGCCTTAGATTTTGGATTACTGCTCGAAGGAACGCTCGTTATTGTCGAACAAGTCTTTGTCTCGCTCGAAAAGAAAGCACATAAAGTGGGTATGGAACGCTTTAACAGTATGAGTAAAATGGGATTAATCAAGAAAAGTGTCGGCAGTGTGGCGACTTATATTTTCTTTGCCTTAATCATTTTGATTGTAGCGCTGATGCCCATTTTCTCTTTCACGAAAGTAGAAGGAAAAATGTTCTCTCCCCTAGCCTTTACCTTAAGTTATGCGCTATTAGGATCATTGCTTTTATCGCTTACCTACGTTCCTGCAATGTGTAAAGTCATGCTGACCAAAAACATTGTCGAGAAAGAAAATATGATTTCGCGTTTCTTTAGAGAAAACCTTTTTAAATTGTTTCAATGGAGCACCAAACATCGTAAAGCTACTTTCTATGCCTTTTTAGCTTTATTAGCAGTTTGCTGTGCAAAGTTTGCTTTTTACGGATCAGAGTTTATTCCGAAACTGAATGAAGGCGCTATTTATGTAAGAGCAACATTGCCAAACAGCATCAACCTTGACGAATCGGTTAGATTGACGAAAGAAATGAAAGCCAAGATTAGAAAGTTTGAAGAAGTAAAATTTGTGCTTTCTCAAACCGGAAGACCAAACGATGGAACAGACCCGACTGGATTTTTTAATATCGAATTTCATATCGAACTTAAACATAAAGACGAATGGAAACACAATATAAGTAAAGAAGAATTAATTGCCGAAATCAAAAAAGTACTCGATGTATATCCTGGAATTGCTTTTGGTTTCAGTCAGCCTATTCAGGATAATGTCGAAGAATATGTTGCCGGAGTCAAAAGTCCGCTGGCGATTAAGATTTTTGGAAGTGATCTTTTTCAATTGGAAGAAATGGCTGCAAAAGTCGCCAATTCAATCAAAGACGTAAAAGGAATTGAAGATATTAATGTCTACAAAAACATTGGTTTACCCGAATTAAGAATTCAGCTTGACGACGAAAAAATGGCTCGTTACGCGGTTACTACTGCCGATGCGCAAGCCGTAATTAGAATGACCATTGGCGGACAAGCGGCAACCAAATTTTATGACGACGAAAAAATCTTTGATATCACTTTGCGTTTTGAAAAAGAATATCGTGATTCTAAAGAAAAAATCGAGGGTATTCTTATTCCGACCCTAAATGGTAAAAAAGTGCCTTTAAAAGAAATTGCAACCGTAGATTATAAAACGGGTCCAACCTTTATTTATCGCGAAGGAAACAGCCGTTATATTGCCGTTGGATTTAGTATTGAAGGACGAGATCTTGGAAGCACAATTGACGAAGCGCAGAAAAAAGTAGCTGCAGAAGTCAAACTTCCTAAAGAAAATGTGATGAAATGGGCAGGAGAATTTGAAAGCAAAGAAAGAGCAACCAAACAATTGGCAATGATTATTCCTGTGGTTTTGGTCTTAATTTTATGTCTGTTGTATTTCAATTTTGGAAATTTCAAAGACACTATGATTGCTGTAACCGCAATGCCTTATGCTTTTATCGGCGGATTCCTGTCGCTTTGGGTAACAGGAACTGTTTTCGGAATTTCGGCCGGAATTGGGTTTATTATTCTCTTTGGAGTGAGCGCGATTGACAGTATTGTCCTTATCGGAATGATTCGGGAAAATATGCGAAACGGAATGCATTTAAGAGATGCTATTTCGGAAGGAATTCACAGTAGAATTCGTCCTATTGTTATGATTGCCCTTATGGGATCTTTAGGATTGCTTCCAGCTGCTTTATCTACCGGAATGGGTTCTGAAGTGCAAAAACCATTAGCCATTATGATTGTGGGCGGATTAATAACCTGTATGTTTTTATCGCTTACGGTTTTACCACAAGTTTTCTATTGGTTTTACCGCAAAAAAGATACAGGCAACACAGCATCTTAATCTTACTTCTATATAAATTGAAAAAGCACCTTTAGGCATTTGGTTTAAAGGTGCTTTTATTGAAATAAAACGAATTGTAAAAATACCTTATAATAATAGAATTAAAACTTTTACAGGCAGGTTGTCTCAAAAATACATTCTTCAAAACACCAATTAAGTGATTTAAAACCATACTATTCTTTTTTAAATTTTCTTTTTATGAAACAGAAAGTTGAACATCAAAAAACTAACAGAATATCACAAGCAGAGTTACTGCATCATGTCAGACTTAGTATTAATCCTAAATTTCAGGATTGGGTTTTGTTTAAAAACGGAACGTATATCATTTTTGAACATGTTGATGAAGTTTCCAATTTAGAGAGCAAAGCCCTAAAACTCATAAAAGAGTTTGGTCCCGTCTATACAGAACGATCCCAAGATTTTGATGTCACCGATTTAAAAAACACAGAAGGCTGGATCGTTTCTGGACATGGATACGGAATGTATACGTATGTAAGCCCGCAAGAAATAAGATCTAAAAAGCCAGATACAACAACAATTGGTTTGTATGGTCGCGAAAAAAGAGATTTAGACGGCAGAAATCCTGTTATTATTCATATTAATAGACAAAATTTTTAGCAAAGATTCTATGAAAGATGATGTTGTAAGTGAATGACCTTTGTTTCGTTTTCTTTCTGGCAGATTACAAATTACTTAATACATTCTTAGGAATAGCACATTCTAAAATTTTGCAATTTACTCAAGGACAGCACCAAATTGGTCGTTGTCCTTTTTTATTTGCTTTTTTGAAAACTAATCTTTTTATTCAAAACTTTTAACTTTTAAAAAAACTTTTTAGAATATTATTAGTAAAATGTGTACTTTTAATTTTACTGTTTCAAAGACAAATCAAATTCCAACTCCTATGCCGCTAACAAAAAAAATCACAGAATTAACGTCCAAAAAATACAGCACCAATATTACTATTATGGGTGACTATGAGGGCAGCAACAATACTTCGATTCTTGACAATGACAACGGGACAATCTTAGTTGTTTCAGATAGAGACCAGTTCTATTTTAGAGACCAGCAACGTAATCTCTGGCTGTCAGTCCTTGATTCATTTCACATAGATGGAAAACAACATCATCCAGAGCTTGGTGATTCTTATACACTTAATCACGGAGTACAATACAATTTTACAACAAAAGAGACAATTGTAGAGATGGCTTCCAATTATTTTAAAGGGCATGCAGATTAATGTTAGGCTCTAAATGCCAATTTAATTAAGACAAAAAGCATCTGAAATATAGAAACAGCGCAAATTAATTGGTTAATTCAAAATACAAGAAACCAAACTATCTTAAATCCTTTTTAATGACCAAATATTTCAAATCTGTTCTCCCTGCATTACTAATCCCGTGTTCGGCATTTGGCGGACAATAGAAACTGGTATTTGGCCCCGCTGTAACGGTTTTTCCGTCGAAAAAGAATTCAGCAGTTCCTTCTAAGATATAGAAAAATTCTTCTTCAGGATGATGATGTGGCGCGTGCGTCGATTTTCCAGGTTCAACAATGCTCATTTTTAAAGTATTTTCCTGAGTGAAATCTTTATTGGCAAACCAATATTGGTAACCAACCTTCGTTTTGGTGGCTTTATTTATGTCAAAATGATTCACGCAGTTTTCTATTGTGTATTGTGGTGCTGTGGTTTCTTTTTTGATTTCCTGAGAAAAAGTCTGCTGGAAAAATAAAACTGCAATTGTGATTTTTAGGATAGTTAGCGTTTTCATTTCTTTTTGTTGTAATGTTACGAAAAAATGCAATTCACAGTAATAAAGAAATAAATAAATTATAGAGATTAACATGGAAATTAGACTTTTGTCTTAACTTTGTTGATTAACTTTAGTAAATAATATCATGCAAGCAATTAACATCACAGCGTATACAGAAGACGCTTCTCAAATTGAAGCTGTAAAAGCTTTTATGAAATCACTAAAGATCAAATTTGAGATAGCGAATGTAAAACCATATGACTTATCTGAAGAACAACAGAATATATTAAATGATCAAGTTATTTCAGATAAAAATCTTTACACTGATGCTGAATCTGTTTATACCGATTTAAAAAAGAAGTATGAATTATAAGATTATAGTTTCTCCAATTGCATTAAAAAATATTGAGGAAGCAGTAGAATATTATATTTTAAAAGTTAGCAAAAAAGTTGCCCTGAATTTTCTTAATGATTATAAAAAGGCTTATAAAGCCTTTGCACTGCCCCCAAAAAGTTAGACGCTATTTGGGGGCATTTTTATGGAAAGAAAAGTCAAGCACAGCTATGAATTCAAACTTGAGTGTGCAGAATTAGTAGTTGTTAAACATTATTCATTTGCATTAGCATCTAGCGAGAAAGGAACCAGCAAATCTAATATACGCAAATGGGTCAGTTTTTACAGAGAATATGGAAGGGCAGGTTTAATGTCACGAAAAAATCAGGTTTATCCGATTGGTTTTAAATTAAAGGTTTTAAAGTCAATTTGCAGGGATTCATTATCTTTAAGAGAAGCTCGTTTGCGATTTAACA
>NZ_JBHSFY010000018.1:0-117602 GCF_042654045.1 Flavobacterium chungangensis | reverse complement strand
GCCTTAAGGTGGTTATTGCGGCGGGGCTCACCTCTTCCCATCCCGAACAGAGAAGTTAAGCCCGCCTGCGCAGATGGTACTGCAGTTATGTGGGAGAGTATGTCGTCGCCTTTCTTTTGAAAACCCCGTTTCTAAATGGGGTTTTTTATTCTAACTTTTACTTATAGAAATATAAGTAATATGGTACCTTAGCTCAGATGGTAGAGCAATGGACTGAAAATCCATGTGTCCCTGGTTCGATCCCTGGAGGTACCACATAATGCTCGGATGGTGAAATTGGTAGACACGCTGGACTTAAAATCCAGTGAACAGCAATGTTCGTGCGGGTTCAAGTCCCGCTCTGAGTACTAAAACTTCAATTAACTTTTGTTAATTGAAGTTTTTTTTTGATCTAAACTGAAATTGTTTTTCTTTTTTACCAGTATGCTAAAATATTAAAGGTCAAAAGCTGTTTTAATCAGAATTTTTATATTTTTACTTCTCTATTTAACTATAAATCTCGTTTTCAGCTATGCAAAATGTTTTTCTTAAAGAAGATTGTGACCAATTTGTTACTAGAATTAATGAGCTTAAAACAGATTCTCTGCCACTTTGGGGAAAAATGTCTGTTGACCAAATGCTGGCTCATTGTAACGTTACATACGAAATGGTTTATGATAATATCCATTCGAAACCAAATGCTTTCATAGAACTTCTATTAAAGCTATTGGCTAAAAATAAAGTGGTAAGTGAAACTCCTTATCCAAGAAGCCTTGGTACAGCTCCGCAATTTATTATTAAAGGCAATCGTGATTTTGAGCTAGAAAAAAGCAGACTAATTTCCTATATTCAAAAAACGCAAGAATTAGGCGAAAAAGAATTTGAAGGAAAAGAATCTCTTTCTTTTGGCAAGCTGTCTTCTAAAGAGTGGAATAATATGTTCGCAAAACATTTGGATCATCATTTATCTCAATTTGGTGTTTAAATAATTTTTATAGCTATGAGAATTTATACCATTATGCTTTTTCTTCTTTTAGGATTATCTTCTAATGCTCAAAAGCAAGAAGTTCAAAAATGCATTGAATCTTTTTTGAAGGATTTCATCAGAAAGATTCAGCAAAGATTAAATTGGTTTGTTCGGATAAAATGATATTGCAGTCTATTAGCGAAAGCACTGTGAAAGGAAATAAATTATCTGATGAAAGTGCAAAAGAGTTTTATAAATCTATTGCATCTATTCCTTCAAATATGAAATTCCAAGAAAAAATATTGAGTTATACTATTCAGATTGATGGAACAATGGCGCATGTTTGGACACCATATGAATTTTATTTAAATGATAAATTAAGCCATTCTGGTGTAAATGCTTTTACTTTATTTAAAGAAAAAGATTCGTGGAAGATTATCTATTTGATTGATACAAGAAGAAAATAATTAATTTTTAAGGATTTCGGTGTTGTAGTATAAGCAAATATCAGTTAAAAGACATTCAGGGCATTTAGGTTTAGGTCTGCAGATTTCGCGACCTAGAAATGAAATTGCCATCCCTATTTCTGACCAAATATTTTTCGGTAAAGCCTGCATTAAATCTTTTTCTACTTTATTACCATCTTTAGATTCTTTAATTATTCCAATTCTTGGCGCAACTCTTATTACATGTAAGTCCGCAATAATTCCTTCAGCTGGTTGGCCTGTTTCTCTTAAAATCACGTTTGCAGATTTTCTTCCAATACCTTTCAATGCAGTTAATCCTGACATGGTTAAAGGAATATTGTTATCCTCTTTTATGGTTTTTGCAATATCCAAAAGCCATTGTGCTTTAGTTCCGTGATTTCGAACTTTAGTGATATAAGGCAAAAAAGTTTCTAAATCGGTTTTTGATAGACTTTTTAGCGTTGGGAATTTTTCAAATAAAGCTGGTGCAATTGAGTTGATATTGGCATCAGAATCTTGAGCAGACAAAACAACCATGACTAATAACTGATATGGATTTTGATAATCTAGTGGATGTTTTTTGTTTTTATACTTTTTTAAAATTGGTTTTAATTTAGTTTCCCAATCTAATGTTTCTCCAAATAAATCCATTTTCTAATTCTCTTTAATGTTGATATTTAAATAGTTATCTATAAAGTTAATTGATTTTAATGAATTCTAGAATTTTTTTGATAACATTTTGATTTCCAAGTATTTTCCTGTGGCCTAATCCGTCGGTTAAAAATAAAGATCCATTTTTAAGATTTTCATAAATATGCTTTCCCGCTTTTACAGATACCTCGGGATCATCATTATCATGTATAACCAAAACAGGAATATTGATTTTCTGAGCTGCTCGATAGGCTGAAAAATCATCCATTGTAACTTGATATTTACTTTCAAAAGAATCTCTCAAATGATTGCTAATTTCTTTTCGCAAACCCAGTTTAGATGTGAATTCATCTAAAATATCTTGAATAATATCACCACTTCCTATAATTACAGCTTTTTCTGCTTTAAATCCATCTTTAATTGCATTTAGAACAGACATTCCGCCTAAAGAATGACCAATTGCAATTTCAAAAGGGCCAAATTGTTTTTCTATTTCTAATATAGAAGCTATAAACTCTGACATTATCGTTGTTTTTCCTTTTGATTTTCCATGTGCAGGAGCGTCAAAACTAACTGTTGAATAGCCTTTGTTCAAAAGTTCATCAGCAATTTTAAAGAGTTGCGTTCCTCTTCCAGACCAGCCATGTACCAATAAAACTTTGCGTTCACTTTGCCCGTATGCATATGTAACAATACTTTTATCAATTGAAGGGACATAGATTAATTCTTGAATGCTTTTAGCATTCATTTCTAATTCTCTTTTTGGAACTTTATGCTTGATAGGAGTTGTAAAAATCTTTGCAGCAAATTTTGTAACTAATTTTGTGGATATAAAAGCACAAATTTTCGCAGATATTATAATAATCTTAGGAATTTTTAATGATTTAGTAGGATTGATTGCCTTTTTTGCCATTTCAATAAAACTTATTTAAAAGAAGGATTTTGCTTGTTTTTTTGCTAAATTTAAAAAACATAAAAGTAGTATATAAATGATTGCTTCTTATGATAATCCTAAATTAATTTCTGAAATGGAAATATTTCATATTAGCGCAGAATGTTATCCTGTAGCAAAGGTTGGCGGATTAGGCGATGTAGTCGGTGCATTGCCAAAATATCAACAAGCTGCTGGCCATTCTGTTAGAGTTGTAATTCCTTGTTATGACACAAAGTTTAAAAAGGAAAATGATTTTGAATGTGTTCATTGGGGTACAGTTGAATTAGGAAATTTTAGTTTTCCGTTTAGTGTTTTAAAAGAAAAAACAGATAAGTTAGGTTTTGAATTATATCTAATAGAGATTAATGAATTATTTAATCGTCCGAATATTTATGGTTACGAAGATGATATCGAGAGATTTTTATCTTTTCAGATCGCCACATTGGATTGGATTATAGCGCGCAATAAAACGCCAGATGTTATTAATTGTCATGATCATCATACAGGCATTATTCCATTTTTGCTTCAGTTTTCTTATAAATATGAAAGTTTAAAAAATGTAAAAACAGTTATAACGATTCATAACGGTTTATATCAAGGCTGGTTTGGTTTTGATAAACTATATTATCTGCCAAAATTTGATTTAAAACATGTTGGATTTTTAGAATGGAGCAATTCTATTAACTCTTTAGCAGTTGCCATTAAATGCGCCAATGCCGTAACTACAGTATCTCCTAGTTATTTAAATGAAATTAATATTTCAGCTAATGGTTTAGAGTCTTTATTTAATTCTGTAAGAAATAAATCTAAAGGAATTTTAAACGGAATTGATATTGAAGTTTGGAATCCGATGAAAGATCAAATGATTGAGGAAAATTATTCGATTGAAGATTTTGAAGCTGGAAAAAGAAAGAATAAAGAGAAACTGTGCGAACAATTTGAGTTAGATCCATCAAAACCATTATTTAGCTTTATTGGTAGATTGTTCGAAGAAAAAGGAGGCGATTTGCTTCCGCATGCTGCTGCTTTGGCTTTATCTGAACATTTTGAGGAAATTAATATCTTGATTCTAGGTTCAGGAAATTCAGAGATTGAAGTGCAGTTGACTCAGCTGAGAAATGATTATAAAGGAAATTACAATGTTTTTATAGGTTATAATGAAGATTTAGCGCATTTGATTTATGCAGGTTCAGATTATATTTTAATGCCTTCTAGGGTAGAACCTTGTGGATTAAATCAGATGTATGCGATGCGTTACGGAACAATTCCGATTGTTAGAAGAACTGGAGGATTAAGAGATACGGTTGTTGATTTTGGAGATGAAGGAAATGGCATTTGTCATGATCAGGCTTCGGTCGCTGATATTTGCTATTCAATAAATCGTGCTGTTAGGTTGTATGAGGATAAAATAAATTTCAATAAAGTTTTAAAAAGAGGAATGTCAGCAGATCATTCCTGGGAAAGAGTTTGCCAAGAATATATCAAAATATACAACTTAATAATTCAGCAAAATGAAATTTAAAAAGAAAAATGTAGTTGCCATTATTTTAGGAGGTGGACAAGGTTCACGTTTATTTCCATTAACAGAAACAAGATCGAAACCTGCAGTTCCGATTGGAGGAAAATATCGTTTGGTCGACATTCCGATTTCTAATTGTATCAATTCTGATATTTTTAAAATATTTGTTTTGACGCAATTTAATTCCGCCTCTCTAAATGCTCACATTAAAAACACTTTTAATTTTAGTATTTTAAGTCAGTCCTTTGTAGATATTTTGGCGGCAGAACAGACTCCAGACAATCCAACCTGGTTTCAAGGAACAGCTGATGCCGTAAGACAATGTATGTCACATTTTTTGAAACATGATTTTGATCACGCTTTAATTCTTTCGGGCGATCAATTATATCAAATGGATTTTAACGAAATGCTTGAAGCGCATATTGCTGCTGATGCTGAAATCTCTATTGCAACGTTGCCTGTAAATGCTAAAGACGCTCCCGAATTTGGAATTTTAAAAACCAATCACGAAAGTGTTATTGAAGCTTTTATTGAAAAACCACATCCATCGCTATTACCTGAATGGGAATCGGAGGTAAGCGAACAAATGCAGGAAAAAGGTAAAAAATACCTTGCCTCAATGGGAATTTATATTTTCAATAAATCTTTGTTGCAGGAGCTAATGGCTGACCAAGAAACAAAAGATTTTGGTAAAGAAATTATTCCGCAATCGGTTGGAAAACATAAAATATTAAGTTATCAATATGAGGGATATTGGACAGATATCGGAAATATAGAATCATTTTTTGAAGCTAATATTGGCTTAACAACAGATATTCCAGAATTTAATTTATTTGATAACGAAAATAAAATTTTCACTAGACCGAGATTATTGCCTCCGTCTAAATTTAGAAATTCAATAATCAACCAATCTTTAATTTCTGAGGGATGTATTATTAACGCCAAAGAGATTAAAAGTTCCGTTATAGGTATTCGTTCTCGAATTGGCGAAGGGACTGTTTTAGAGAATTGCTACGTTATGGGGAACGATTTTTATCAAGATCTAGAAGAATTGAATCACGAAAGCAGCATCAATAAAATACATGTTGGTATAGGTGAAAACTGCTTTATTAAAAATGCTTTGGTTGATAAAAATGTGCGTATTGGAAACAATGTTCATATTAGTGGAGGTAAACATTTAGATAATTTTACTAACGAATTGTACAGCATTAAAGACGGAATTGTCGTAGTAAAAAAAGGAGTTACACTTGCAGACAATTTTAGAATTGAATAAAGACTGAAAATTCCAATATAAATATTCCAAATTCCAAATTCTATAATAATTATCTCTTAAACCAACCATATGACTAAAGTAATCCCACATTCTCTTTTTACTGACTTTGACATAGATTTATTCAAAGCGGGAAAGCACTTCAGATTATATGAAAAACTTGGAGCTCATTTAATTGAAGTAGATGGAATAAAAGGTGTTTATTTTGCTGTTTGGGCTCCAACGGCTCATTCTGTTTCAGTTGTTGGAGATTTTAATTATTGGACACAGGGTGAACATGTTTTAAACGTTCGCTGGGATTCTTCTGGAATCTGGGAAGGATTTATTCCTCATATTTCAAAAGGGGCACTTTACAAATACAAGATTCAATCTAGTGTAAATGGCGTAATTACCGAAAAGGCCGATCCATTTGCGCATTATTGCGAAAAACCGCCTCATACTGCATCTGTAGTTTGGGATCTAGATTATAAATGGAAAGATGATAATTGGATGCAAAATCGTCAGGATTATAATGCTTTGGACAAGCCCTATTCGGTTTACGAAGTGCATTTGGGGTCTTGGAGAAGAGGAGAACATAATCGTTTTTTGACTTATCTTGAACTTGCCGATGATTTGGTAAAATATATAAAAGAAACTGGTTTTACGCATGTTGAGTTTATGCCAATTATGGAATATCCTTATGACCCTTCTTGGGGTTATCAGCTTACAGGGTATTTTGCACCAACTTCCCGTTTTGGAAAACCACAAGATTTTATGGTTCTGGTCGATCGATTGCATCAAGAAGGAATTGGAGTGATCTTAGACTGGGTTCCGTCCCATTTTCCTGATGATGCACATGGTTTAGGGTATTTTGATGGCTCTCATTTATACGAGCATCCAGATCGAAGAAAAGGATATCATCCAGATTGGAAAAGTTTAGTTTTTAATTATGGAAGAAATGAAGTTCGAGCTTTTCTAATAAGTAATGCTGTTTTTTGGCTTCAAAATTATCATATCGACGGACTTCGTGTTGACGCTGTAGCTTCGATGCTATATCTCGATTATTCTCGAAAAGATGGCGAATGGGAAGCCAATATTTATGGCGGAAGGGAAAATCTAGATTCGATTAGTTTTCTTAAAGAATTTAATGAAGTAATCTATTCTAATTTTTATGGTGTTCAAACTATTGCAGAAGAAAGTACTTCATTTCCTATGGTTTCAAGACCAACTTCTGTTGGAGGTTTAGGTTTTGGAATGAAATGGATGATGGGTTGGATGCATGACACTTTAAAGTATTTTCAAAAAGAAACCGTTTATAGAAAATACCATCAGAATGAATTGACTTTTTCGATGACATATGCTTTTACTGAAAATTTCATGCTTCCATTTTCTCATGACGAAGTAGTATATGGCAAAAATTCTCTTATTTATAAAATGCCTGGCGACGAATGGCAGCGCTTTGCAAATTTGAGATTATTGTACGGGTATATGTTTACACATCCAGGAACAAAACTTTTGTTTATGGGAGCTGAGTTTGGTCAGACAAGTGAGTGGAATTTCGAACAAAGTTTAGATTGGCATTTGCTTCAGTTTGATTTTCATTCTGGAATAAAAAGTTTGATTACCGATTTAAATCAATTGTACAAATCACAGCCAGCATTATACGAAAAACAATTTAGAGGAGATGGTTTTGAGTGGATAAACTATTCAGATCATCAAAATGCTATTTTATCTTACATCCGTAAAGGAAATAATCCAGATGAAAATGTGATTGTGGTCTGCAATTTTACTCAAGTCGTTCGAGAAAATTATAGAATTGGTATTCCTAAAAAAGGCAATTTAAAAGAGATTTTTAATACTGATGCCAAAATATATGGAGGAAGCGGGATAGAAAGTACTAAACCATTAAAAATCGAATCAATTTCCTATGATGGCCGAGATTTTTCTGCAGAATTGATTTTGCCTCCTTTGAGTGTTACCGTATATACTTTAAATTAAGTAAAAATCTTGAAATAAGATTTTGTCATTATATCGTTTCAAAATTATCAAATTGTTGATTTTTTGTTTGGTAATTTGAAGCTCATTCAGAAAAAACGTTTTCGTGAATAAACCTTTTATTCATAGAGCGTTACGAACTTTTTTTGTATGTTTGAGTAGAATGAAAATGTTAAATTAATTCATTGGAGATATGATTACAAACACATCATTAGAATACAAAGGCGATTTATATCCATCAAAAATTGTCTCTTATGAACATGAAGGAGATTCTATTTTCTTTAATACGGATAACAAAGTAATTTTAAAAGTAACTATTCTTCGTGATAGTTTAATCCGATTTCGTTTTACTACAAAAGGCTATTTCAGCAATGATTTTTCTTATGCCATTGATAAAACTCAGCTTCATGGCTATAACTTTTTGGAAGTTACAGAAGAAGAGACCTACTTTCAGATTAGAACTAGTAAAGTAAAATGTAAAATACAGAAAGCAGATCTTCGTCTTTCCATTTACGATTTAAATGATTTTCTGATTCTTGAAGATGAACTTGGTTTTCATTGGGAAGAAAGCTATGAATATGGTGGGAATATCGTAAAAATGAGTAAATATGCTAAAGATGGCGAATGTTATTATGGTTTAGGCGATAAGGCCACTCAAATGAATCTGAAAGGCAAAAGAGTAGAGAATTTTGCCACAGATCAATATGCTTACCAAAAAGATCAAGAACCTTTATACAAAGTGGTTCCATTTTATATTGGACTTCATAATAAACAATCTTACGGTATATTTTTCGATAATACTTTTAGAACCTTTTTTGATTTTTGTCAAGAAAGAAGAAATGTGACTAGTTTCTGGGCTGAAGGGGGAGAAATGAATTACTATTTTGTATACGGTCCTCAAATGCAGGACGTTGTTACCACTTATACAGACTTAACAGGTAAGCCAGAATTACCGCCACTTTGGGTTTTAGGATATCACCAATGTAAATGGAGTTATTATCCAGAAAGTAAAGTCAAAGAAATTACATCAAAATTTAGGGAACTTCAAATTCCCTGTGACGCCATTTATCTGGATATTGATTATATGGATGGTTTTAGATGTTTTACTTGGAATAAAAACTACTTTCCAGATCCCAAAAGAATGGTTTCTGAATTGGCAGAAGATGGTTTTAAAACCATAGTAATTATTGATCCAGGAATTAAAATTGATAAAGATTACTGGGTTTATAAAGAAGCTTTAGAAAAAGATTATTTCTGCAAAAGGGCAGACGGACCTTATATGAAAGGAAAAGTTTGGCCAGGAGAATGTAACTTTCCAGATTATACAAATCCTGCAGTTAGAGAATGGTGGGCAGGGTTATTTAAAGAATTAATTGCAGATATTGGTGTAAAAGGAGTTTGGAATGATATGAACGAACCAGCAGTTATGGAGGTTCCAAATAAAACTTTTCCAATGGATGTTCGCCATATTTATGACGGAAACCCTTGTAGCCATAGAAAAGCTCACAATATCTACGGAACACAAATGGCAAGAGCAACTTACCATGGAGTAAAACGATTTGCGTATCCAAAACGTCCTTTTGTAATAACAAGATCGGCTTATGCTGGAGCACAGCGTTACACATCGTCATGGACAGGTGATAACGTAGCAACTTGGGAACATTTATGGATTGCAAATATTCAAGTTCAGAGATTATCTATTTCAGGAATGGGATTTACGGGTTCTGATATTGGAGGTTTTGCAGAACAACCTACGGGCGAGCTATACGCACGCTGGATTCAATTGGGTGTTTTTCATCCTTTTTGTAGAACGCATTCTTCTGGAGATCACGGCAATCAGGAGCCATGGGCTTTTGATGAAGAAGTAATCAATATTACAAGAAAATTTGTGAGTCTTCGTTATCAATTATTGCCTTATTTGTATACCATGTTTTGGCAATATATTGAAGAAGGAATTCCGATGTTAAAACCTTTAGTTTATTATGACCAAGACGATACACAGACACATTATCGCAACGACGAATTCATCTTTGGAAATCAGATTTTAGTATGTCCTATACTTGAACCTAATGCTGTAGGTAGACGTATGTATATTCCTAGAGGAGAATGGTATAACTATTGGACAAACGAATTGTTTATAGGCGGTAAAGAGATCTGGATTGATACAAAATTTGATGAGATTCCAGTGTTTGTAAAAGCAGGTGCTATTATTCCAAAATATCCAGTTCAGCAATATGTAGGCGAATTAGAGTTTGATGAATTAACGCTTGATGTTTATTACAAAAATGGTAAAGAGCAGTCAGCTGTTTATGAAGATGCACAAGATGGCTACGATTATAAAAAAGGACGTTATAGTTATTTGTCATTGCGAAATATCGGAAAAGAGAAAGAACTTATTATTCAGCTTCACAAAGAAGGAAAATATATAACTCCTTATTCTAAATATAAAATCAACCTTATCGGATTGCCGTTTAAAGTGGCGGAAATTGAAATTGATAACGAAAAGATCGAGTTTGATAAAATTAATTTTGAGCAAAATAATTTCTTACTAATTGATAAAGAGTTTAATGAACTTCATATCGTTGGCGAATAGTTAAATTTTGATATTTTTTTGATTTAATATGTAAAACATTTTATCTTTTTTAATCGTATTTTTGTTATAAAAATAGATAGAATTATGAAAAAATATGTGTTTTTAGGTTTTTTTGGGGCACTTATGATAGCTTGTGCAACCAATCCAATTACAGGTAAACAAAATTTGAATTTTGTTTCGAATAGTGAATTATTTCCATCTTCTTTTCAGCAGTATAACCAGTTTTTAACAGAAAACAAAGTAATTACAGGAACAGCAGATGCAAAACTTGTAGAAACGGTAGGGTATAAGATAAAGGCAGCTGCAGAAAAATATTTAAATTATTTAGGTCAGACACAATACTTGAAAGATTATCGATGGGAGTATAAACTAGTTGATAATAAGGAAGTAAACGCATGGTGTCTTCCTGGTGGTAAAATTGTAGTTTATTCTGGGATTCTACCGATCACACAAAATGAGTCTGGTTTAGCAACTGTAATGGGACACGAAGTTTCTCATGCCTTGGCAAATCATGGAGCACAAAGAATGTCTGCCGCTCAATTACAGCAAATAGGAGGAGCAGCTTTAGGAGCAGCAACTAGCGGAAAATCTGAAGCAACACAGCAAATATTTGCACAAGCTTACGGAATTGGTTCTGAAGTAGGAGTAATGCTTCCATTTAGCAGAAGCAACGAAAGTGAAGCCGACAAAATTGGTTTGACATTAATGGCAATTGCAGGCTATAATCCAGACGATGCTGTCGCTTTCTGGAGTAGAATGGCTGCCAAATCTGGTGGGGCTTCTGCACCTGAATTTATGAGTACACACCCTTCTGATGCAACAAGAATTGCTAATATTAAAGCTTTAATTCCAGAAGCTAAAGCAATTGCATTGAAAGTTGGAACTATAAAATAAACTTTTAGTACACAATAAGCACACAAAATATTCTTTTAAGCCACTCGTTCTCGAATGGCTTTTTTTATTTTGTGAAGTTTATAATTTAATAATGTATGATTTCCATAATTTCCGTTTGATTATCATAAAAAATAGATAAATTCGTAGCCTATTTACAAAACCATTTCTATGAAAAACCTACAAAAAGGAGATAAGAAGCTTTTAAATGCTTGGGCGTTTTATGACTGGGCAAATTCAGTTTATACCTTGACTATTGCATCTGCAGTTTTTCCCATTTTTTACGAAGCATTATTCAGCGACAGAGATCATTATATTGATGTTTTCGGAATGCATCTTAAAAACTCTGCCTTAATCAGTTTTATTACGGCATTTGCTTTTATGGTGGTTTCGTTTATTTCACCATTATTATCTGGAATTGCTGATTATGTTGGAAACAAGAAATCATTTATGAAGTTTTTTTGTTACGTAGGAGCTTTGTCTTGTATGGGATTATACTGGTTTGATTTGGATAATATTTATGTTGGATTATTATTCTATTTCCTTGGATTGCTTGGCTATTGGGGAAGTTTAGTTTTCTACAATTCCTATCTTCCAGATATTGCATTTGAAGAACAGCAGGACAGAATTAGTGCCAAAGGATATTCGTTAGGATATATTGGAAGTGTTATCTTATTAATCATCAATTTAGCGATGATTATGAAGCCTAAAGTTTTTGGAATTTCAGGAACTGATGGCGAAGCGGCAATGAAGGCAATGCGTTATTCTTTTATAATGGTAGGAGTATGGTGGATTTTATTTAGCCAATACACTTACTATTATTTACCAAAAGGAAGTAAAGAATCAGGTCAGAAGTTAACAAGATCTGTAGTATTTAATGGCTTTAAAGAATTAAAAAAGGTTTGGACGTTATTACAAGAGAATATTCCTTTGAAACGATATTTAGGAGGTTTCTTTGTTTCTAGTATGGCTGTACAAACGGTAATGCTTGTAGCAACCTATTTTGGAGCTCAGGAAATTCAGTGGGAAACTAAAGAGCAAAGCACAATAGGTTTAATTGTTTGTATTTTAATCATTCAATTGGTAGCTGTTGTTGGAGCTGTTTTAACCTCTAGAGCTTCAGAGAAATTTGGAAACGTACCCACTTTAATATTTATCAACGCAATTTGGGCAGTATTTTGTGCGCTTGCCTATTTTATTACTTTGCCAACACATTTTTATGTAATGGCAACAGTTGCGGGATTTGTAATGGGCGGAATTCAAGCATTATCTCGTTCGACCTATTCAAAATTATTGCCTGATACACAAGATACAGCATCGTTTTTTAGTTTCTATGATGTTGCAGAAAAAATTGGAATTGTAATCGGAATGTGCGTTTACGGAATTATCGATCAAATTACAGGAAGCCCTCGTGCTGCAATTGTAATTTTAGCAATATTCTTTATTACATCCATATTTCTATTGAGAAGAGTACATAAAAAAGACGTTTCAAATTAATTGAAACGTCTTTATAACACAATATCGCAAATTGCAATTAATTATTGATTGATGATAGTTTTGTAATTTGCGATATTTTTATTTAAATAATTACCCTTTGTAAATTTTTCCAGAACCCGAAACTTTTACATCTCTTTTCTCTGGATTTCCTAGGTACTTAATATTTCCAGAACCAGAAACTCTTCCAGTAATACTACTTTCACAAGTTACGACGCTATTTCCAGAACCTGAAACAGTAACATCTACAGTTTGAGATTTTAAATTGGAAGCATTAACGTTTCCTGATCCCGATATTTTGCTTGTAAAAGAATCTGCTTTCCCTTTTAAAACAATATCGCCCGAACCGCTTAGCGCCAAATCAAAATTTCTAGAATCTACATCTAAATCAAAATTTCCTGATCCAGAAAGTTTTGCAGAAAAACTATCGCTATTGATTTTGTTTTTGCTTTTAACATCTCCAGATCCAGACAATGTAACTGCTGATATTTTTTCGAAAGGAACTGTTACTTGTATCTTTTTGCCCATACTGGTACGAAGTTGTACTCCTCTCTCAACATATACTTTCAATTCATTTCCTTCAACTTCAACTTTAATTTTAGACAATAAATTTTCTTCTCCTTTAAGAATAATTTTCCCTTCTTTTCCAGATACTAAATCTACATCAAAGAATCCAGAGATTCTTATGCCATCATAGTCTCCAGTTGTTCTTGTTTCGGTAGTGACAGTACCGTTTCCGCTTATTTTTGTTTGTGCGTTAGAATTTATTGCCATAAAAAATAGGCTTAATGCTGTAAGTAAAATTGACTTTTTCATTGTTTTGATTTTTAGATGATTAATTTTTTGTTAGGGAAATATTTCCGTAGTTCGAATTGATATTGATTTTATTTTGACCTTTTTTCTTGTAATACCCAGCAATTCTTTTGCTGTTGCTTTTAACCTCAGAGACAGAAATTTCTAAAGAATTATCATGTTTAATGTTTGAATATCTTGCAGAAATATCAAAATCGAATGCATAATTAGGTACGTAACCAATTGAAATATCTGTATATCCTGAGTTTATGGTAATGTTGCCTGCTTTTTCAGTTACAGTCCCGATACTGATTTTACTGTAATTGGTATCGTAGCTAAAGTTACTGGAAATTTCGCCAATAATGAAAGTTAAATAATTTCCTGATCCGCTTAAAGAATTGATTTTTTGAAACTTAAGAGTTCCATAGTTGCAATCTGCTTTAATGTTCTGGCCATCATTAAGATTAATATCTGTATAATTTGCGCTTAGATTTAAATTTCCAGAATCATTAATTTTAAGATTCGAATATCGAGCATCAATATTTCCTGTTTTTATGTACTCTATGCTTGAACTTTGGCAGTATTGAATTGAGATTTGATTACTAGATCCGTTTAGTTTTCCTAAAACAACTTTTCCATACTTGCAGTCAATATCTGTAAAAGCTTCAGCATTTGGAACCGAAATATTACCGTATTTGTTAACTAGTTTAATTGATCCGTTTTTAGGAATTTTAATCACGTAATTGATCTCAAAACTGTTATTGCTTCCTTTACTTTTAAGATTGGAGCTTCCAAGTTTGGTTACCGCAGAAACTAAACCTTTAAGCGCCGTGATGTCAACATCAATACTGTTTAATCGTTCGTTTACCCAATTTTCATTTGGTCCATTCACTTTTATAGTAATATCAAGATCAATTTTATCTTCATCCCAGGTCATTACAGTGATGCTTCCGTATTTGTTGTCAACATCGATTCCGGCATTAGAATTAACGATATAGGTCTTTTTAATGTTTTTTTGTTTGGTAACAAAAGCATCATCATTTGAAAAACCTAAGAAAGGAATCAAAAGAAATAAGATTAGTAAGTTATAGTGTTTTTTCATTAGAGTTGTTTTTAAATTTTTCGTTGTCTTCAATTCTTTTCAAAACGGTTTGTAAAAAAGAAATACGCGTTTGAAGATTACTAATCATCGCATAAATAATTTGTTTGTTCTCACCATTTTTTTGCAGTTCGTTTATGATTTTCTGATAATCAGCGTCAAAAGTTTTCATCTGATTCATAGCATCAGTAATAATCTGCTGATTTTCTGGTGAGTTTTTCTCTTTTAGCTTAACCAGTTCATTATCGATTAGAATATTGAAAATAGAGTCTGTACGTTTAGTTTCTTTAGAAGCAAATTTGAATTCTTTTGGTTTTTCATTTTTATAAAAAAGAGAAATTCCAAGCATCAATACAATCGAAGCGGCAATAGCAGTTGCTAACCAGTATTTTCTCTTAGGCTCTTTTTTGTTCAATTTTTGTAGAAAATCTACCTGATGATCAGAATTTAATTCCTGAATGTCCCATTGGTTTTCAAATCTTTTAAATAAGTCGTCTAAATTGTCTTTTTCATTTTTCATAATTCCAATTCATTTTATATTTCTTCCAATTTTTTTCTCAAACTATCTTTGGCTCTGCTCAAGGTTGTTCTGCAATTTGCATAGGTAATGTTCAAAATCTCGCAGATTTCTTCTTGATCGTAACCTTCAATGTAAAAAAGTGTCAGCACCATTCTGTAATTATCTTTTAGCTGCAAAATGGTATCTAAAACCTGTTTTAGTTTTAGAGCGTTTAAGTCAATATTTTCAGAAAGAATTCCGTCGTTTTCTTCGATTTTATAAAGCTGTTTACTTAAATCTTCTACATGAAAAGAGTTGTTTTTCTTGTAAAAATCGATGCTATAATTGATGATTATTTTTTTTAACCATGCGCCAAAAGCCACTTCTTGTTTATAGTCATTGATTTTTGTAAAAGCTTTTAAGAAACCTTCCTGCATGACGTCTTGTGCAAAATGTTCGTCTTTTACAATACGAAAAGCCACGTTATACATCGCTTTACAATAGCGATTGTATATTTCAAACTGCGCTTTCTGGTTATTGTTTTTACAGAGCGCAATTAGTTCTTCGATATTTTGGTTGTTTATATTCAAGTAGTGGCTTTTGGTTTTTAATATAGACTTGGCTTTTTTTTCTTTGTTACAGTTTTATAAAATTAATTTTATTTTATTTTTAATTTGATGAAGAAGAAAAGTAAAAATATAATTTTTTAGAACTGACTTCTTTTGCTTTTGGCATAATGATTGTCTATTTTTATGCCCTATCTTGTAATTGAAAAACGAAACACGTTTTTGGTAAAACTTCAATAAGCAATACTCTGTTTATAGATAGCACAGAAAATTTAATGACAAAAAGACTTATATTTTATTATGTCAAACCATAAAATACTTACTATTGACAATCTGTCACTTCAAGAATTTGACTCAGAGGCAGAATTAATTCCATTATTGACTCCAGAAGACGAAGAGGAAATGAATAATGAAGAACTTCCTGTTTCTCTTCCGATTTTACCTTTACGTAATACTGTTTTATTTCCTGGAGTTGTTATCCCAATTTCTGCTGGAAGAGATAAGTCTATTAAACTAATTAATGATGCTAATGCAGGCGGAAAAATAATTGGTGTAGTTTCTCAAATTAACGAAGAAGACGAAGATCCGTCAAAAGATGATATTCATAAAGTAGGAACTGTAGCTCGTATTTTACGTGTGCTTAAAATGCCTGACGGAAATGTAACGGTTATTCTTCAAGGAAAAAAACGCTTTGAAATTGACGAAGTTGTTTTAGAAGAACCTTATATGACAGCAACGATCAAAGAAGTTGCTGAAGAACGACCAGATGAAAATGATACTGAGTTTACTGCTATTTTAGATTCTGTAAAAGAATTGGCAATTCAGATTATTAAAGAAAGTCCAAACATTCCTTCAGAAGCTACTTTTGCTATTAAAAACATTGAAAGCCAATCGTTTTTGATCAATTTTGTTTCGTCTAACATGAATTTATCTGTAAAAGAAAAACAAGGTCTTTTATCGATAAATGGTTTAAAAGAACGCGCTTTAGAGACTTTACGTTATATGAATGTAGAACTTCAAAAATTAGAATTGAAGAACGATATTCAGTCAAAAGTACGTTTTGACTTAGATCAGCAGCAAAGAGAATATTTTCTTCACCAGCAAATGAAAACCATTCAAGAAGAATTGGGAGGCGTTTCTCAGGAAGAGGAAATGGACGAAATGGGTTTGAAAGCGAAAACCAAAAAATGGGACGAAAAAACGCAGAAACATTTCGAGAAAGAATTGTCTAAAATGCGTCGTATGAATCCGCAGTCGCCAGATTTTGGAATTCAGCGCAATTACTTAGAATTGTTTTTGGAATTGCCTTGGGGCGAATATTCTAAAGACAAGTTCGATTTAAAACATGCACAGAAAATTTTAGATAAAGATCATTTTGGACTTGATGAAGTAAAGAAAAGAATGATTGAGCATTTGGCAGTTTTAAAATTGCGAAATGATATGAAATCACCAATTATATGTTTAACAGGCCCTCCAGGAGTTGGTAAAACTTCAATCGGACGTTCTGTTGCTGAAGCTTTAGGAAGAGAGTACGTTCGTATTTCTTTGGGAGGCTTGCGTGATGAAGCGGAGATTCGCGGTCATAGAAAAACGTATATTGGAGCAATGCCTGGACGTATTATTCAGAGTTTGAAAAAAGCAGGAACATCAAATCCTGTATTTATTTTAGACGAAATCGATAAATTGTCAAACAGTAATAGTGGCGATCCATCTTCAGCTTTATTAGAAGTTTTAGATCCAGAGCAAAACAGTTCTTTCTACGATAATTTCCTTGAAATGGGATATGATTTGTCTAAAGTAATGTTTATTGCGACTTCAAATAATATGGCTACAATTCAGCCGGCTTTACGTGACAGAATGGAAGTTATCAAAATGTCAGGCTACACCATTGAAGAAAAGGTTGAAATTGCCAAAAGGCATTTATTTCCAAAACAATTAGAAGCTCACGGTTTAACGGCAAAAGATCTGACTATTGGCAAAAAGCAATTAGAAAAAATCATTGAAGGTTATACTAGAGAATCTGGTGTCCGTAATTTAGAAACTAAAATTGCGCAAGTAATTCGTAATGCAGCAAAATCTGTTGCAATGGAGGAGGAGTACAACAAAAAAGTTACAGATGAAGATATTGTAGCGATTTTGGGAGTGCCAAGATTAGAACGTGATAAATACGAAAATAACGATGTTGCAGGTGTTGTAACAGGTTTAGCTTGGACTAGTGTTGGAGGAGATATTTTGTTTATCGAATCTTTGATTTCTGAAGGAAAAGGATCTCTTACAATTACCGGAAACCTTGGGACTGTAATGAAAGAATCTGCTACAATTGCTTTGGAATATATTAAAGCAAATGCTAAGAAATTAGGTATTAGTACAGAATTATTCCAAAAATACAACATCCACTTGCACGTTCCAGAAGGAGCAACTCCAAAAGACGGACCAAGTGCTGGTATTGCAATGCTAACTTCTTTAGTTTCGCTTTTAACTCAGAAAAAAGTAAAGAAAAATTTAGCTATGACAGGCGAAATTACGCTTCGCGGAAAAGTATTGCCAGTTGGTGGTATTAAAGAGAAAATCTTAGCGGCGAAAAGAGCAGGCATTAAAGAAATTATTCTTTGCCACGAAAACAAAAGCGATATTGATGAAATCAAAGCAGAATACTTAGAAGGCTTAAGTTTTCATTATGTAAAAGAAATGAGCGAAGTTTTAGGTTTAGCTTTAACAGATCAGAAAGTGAAAAATGCTAAAGATTTGAAATAAACCTCAATTAAAATTTAAATATTTAAATTCCAAATTCCAATTTTTTTATTGGAGTTTGGAATTTTTTTATTGGAATTTATTTAGTGTATAGTTTTATTTTTAGTGTTATATAATTTTATATTTGCACTTGCGTTATTCCCATATAGGTACGCCAAAAACAAATGCTTAAAAAAGTTGTTTTATTTTTTATACTGTTAATTTGTTCGTCTTCTTTCGGACAAGTTGGAGGGCGCTACACTTACCAGTTTTTAAATTTGACCACTTCGCCAAGACAGGCAGCATTAGGAGGAGATGTTATTACCATATATGATGAAGATGTTAATCAAGCTATGTCGAACCCTGCTCTTATAAACGCAGACATGGACAATCATTTAGCATTGAATTACGGAAGTTATTACGGCGAAGCCTCTTATGGTACAGCATCGTATGCTTATACCTACGATAGACACGTGCAGACTATTTATGCTGGAGTTACTTATGTAAACTATGGCACATTTGAAGGTTATGATGAAAACGGCCAGGCAACTTCTAATTTTACAGGAAGCGAAGGTGCATTATCAGTTGGATATGCGTACAATGTTCCTTATACCGATTTATACATTGGAGCAAGTGGTAAATTGATCACTTCTTCTTTAGAAAGTTATAATTCGATAGGCGGTGCAGTAGATTTGGGTTTTTTATATGTAGATGAAAGAAATGACCTAAATTTCGCCCTTGTATTTAGAAACATGGGAACACAGTTTACTACTTATTCCGGAATTAAAGAAAATCTTCCATTTGAAATTGTAGCAGGTATTTCTCAAGAATTAGAACATGTTCCAATTCGTTGGCATCTTTCCTTAGAAAATTTACAGCAATGGAATATTTCTTTTTCAAATCCAGTTCGTGGAGAAACTAATATCGATGGTTCTACAAGTCCAGAAAAAGTTTCTTTTGTAAATAATGCCCTAAGACACGTCGCTTTTGGTGTTGAGCTTTTTCCTAAAAAAGCATTCAATTTTAGAGTAGGATATAATTTTAGAAGAGGCGAAGAATTAAGAGTAGACGAGCAGCGTAACTTTTCTGGCGTTTCTTTAGGTTTTGGTTTAAAAATGAATAAACTGAGATTTAATTATTCGTATTCTAGATATACGTTGGCGGCCAACACTAGTCTTTTTGGTTTAACATTAAATTTTCAATAAATGAAACTGTTCTATTTGGTTTTATTTAAGAGTATCCAAAAAAAGTAAGAGCTTTTTATTGTCAAATAGTAGTAGTCTTCAATATTTAAAAGTTTTTTATGATTTAAAAGCAGATAAAATTATCGATAAAGGTTTGGTTGCACATGGTTCTGGTTCTGAAACTGGCGTTAAAGGCAAACTTCGTTTTAGCAATGTTCGTAATTCATTAAGTACTTCATTAGGAAAATATTACATTGGAAAGCATTATTACGGAAAGTTTGGTAGAGCCTATAAACTGTATGGATTGGATAAAACGAATAGTAATGCTTTTAAACGAGATATTGTTTTTCATTACTATTATGATGTTCCATATGAAGAGAAAGATGGCTACATTTGCAATAGTTTTGGCTGTCCTATGGTTAATAAAAAATACTTTGATAGAATATCGGGACTAATTGATAGTTCTGAATCGAATATTTTGATGAGTATTTATTATTAAAAATCAACTGTCATTAAAAGAATAAAAATTTAAATATAAAAAATTGAAAAAAATTACCATTGCTATCGACGGATTTTCATCTACAGGTAAAAGCACTCTTGCAAAACAATTAGCAAAAGAATTGGAATATGTTTATGTAGATACTGGGGCGATGTATCGTGCCGTAGCCTATTTTGCTATGCAACATAATTTGATTGAGGCCGACTTTTTTAAGAAGGAAGCTTTGGTTGAAGCATTATCTGATATCAAATTAGAGTTTAAGTTTAATTCAGATTTAGGTTTTGCAGAAATGTATTTGAATGGTGAGAATGTGGAGAAACAAATTAGAACGATCGAAGTTTCTAATTTTGTTAGTAAAGTAGCAGCTGTTTCAGAAGTTCGTTCTAAGTTGGTAGAGCAGCAGCAGGAAATGGGAACCAATAAAGCCATTGTAATGGATGGGAGAGATATTGGAACTGTAGTTTTTCCGAATGCAGAATTAAAAATATTTATGACAGCAAGTGCAGAAACACGTGCGCAAAGACGTTTTGATGAATTACAGCAAAAAGGTGATAATGTTTCTTATGAAGAAGTTTTGAAAAATGTTGTAGATAGAGATTATATGGATACACACCGCGAAGATTCTCCTCTTGTAATTGCTGATGACGCCATTGAGATTGATAATTCTTACTTAAATAAAGAAGAACAATTTGCTGCAGTTCTAGAATTAGTGAATGATGTTGTTAAAACAGTATAATTTTTTGCAGATATTATTTTAAATGGTAGTTTTACCGCTTCATTTTTACTAAAGAACAATTTTTATCATATGGGGATTAAAAATAGATTGATTTTAATGAGCTTTCTTCAATTTTTTGTTTGGGGAGCCTGGCTTATAACAATTGGAAATTATTGGTTTGGAACAAAAAACTGGGAGGGAACTCAATTCGGACTAGTTTTCGGAACCATGGGAATCGCTTCTCTTTTTATGCCTACACTTACAGGTATTATTGCCGACAGATGGATTAATGCCGAAAAATTATACGGTGCTCTTCATATTCTTTATGCGGTAGTTTTATTCGGAATTGCACAAGTTACTACACCAGATACTTTTATTATTGTTATGCTTTTAGCAATGTGCTGTTATATGCCCACAATCGCTTTAAGTAATTCAATATCTTATACTTCGCTTAAATTAAATAATAAAAACATTGTAAAAGATTTTCCACCAATTCGTGTTTGGGGAACAATTGGTTTTATTGTAGCCATGTGGATTACTAATCTAAGCGGAAGTAAAGCAACCGAATATCAGTTTTATATTGCTGGAATAGGAGCTTTAATTCTTGGGATTTATGCATTTACGTTGCCAAAGTGTGAACCACAGCGTTTGATTAAAGAAAATGCTACTTGGATTGAAACTTTTGGTTTAGAGTCTTTTAAATTATTTGCAAATTATAAAATGGCTTTGTTTTTTGTTTTTTCTATGTTTTTAGGAGGGGCATTGCAATTGACAAATGCTTATGGAGATGTATTTTTAGATGAATTTAAACACTTTCCAAAATATGCTGATTCTTTTGTAATTAAATATTCGACTATTATTATGTCGATTTCTCAAGTTTCTGAGACATTATTTATTCTTGCAATTCCGTTTTTCTTAAGACGTTTTGGAATCAAGCAAGTTATGTTGATTAGTATGTTGGCTTGGGTTTTGCGTTTCGGATTGTTTGCTTTTGGAGATCCAGTTAATGGTTTATGGATGATTATCCTTTCTTGTATTGTTTATGGAATGGCATTTGATTTCTTTAATATTTCAGGTTCTTTATTCGTAGAAAGCAATACAGATTCTAAAATTCGTTCTTCTGCGCAAGGTTTATTTATGATGATGACCAATGGAGTAGGAGCGGTTTTAGGAAGTTTAACTTCGGGTTGGGCTATTGATCGTTTCTTTACAAAATCATTTGCTAATACAACAGAATTGGCTGGATTTTTACAAACGGATGTTACTAATGAGAAAATGGTGGAATTTGTAAAAGGACAAGGAAATTCAATTTCTGCAGACGGAATTTTTGCAAATCCAATTTTAATGAAAGACTGGCATACGATCTGGCTTTCGTTTGCAGCTTATGCTTTGGTAATTGCTATTGCTTTTGCTGTTCTGTTTAAACATAAACATGATCCGAAGGAAATTGAGAATTTGAGTCATTAAGTAAAAACTGTTTTTCTTGGATTAAAAATAGTCTAAGAAGACGTTTAAAATAAATTAAGTAAAATATAAAATACCACAAAGTTTCTAAATTTAGAAACTTTGTGGTATTTTTGTTATATGGAAGTTTGATGAAGTATTTTGAAACAAAATTTTTAGAAGAGGCTGACAAATTTTTAGCTTCGCTTGATCGCAAATTAGTTGCTAAAGTATTGTATAATATTGATTTGGCTGAAAAGAAACACGATCCAAAGTTATTTAAAAAACTCAAGGATGATATTTGGGAATTTAGAATTAGATACGTTAATAAGCAAGTTAGGCTTTTAGCATTTTGGGATAAAACGGATAACAAAGAGACTTTAGTTTTTGCAACTCATGGTTTTATTAAAAAGACTAGTAAAGTTCCTTTGAGTGACATTGAAAGAGCAAAGAGAATTAAGGATTATTATTTTGAAAATAAATAAAAGTTGAAATTATGGGAAAGAAAGAATTGAAATCCTATTCGCTTTCGGAAATGAAAGATAGATATATTGGTGAAATAGGCACATCTGAGCGAGATAAATATGAATATGAACTAAATATGGAAATTCTTGGCAGAATGATAAAAACTGCCAGAAAAGAAAGAAATCTAACTCAGG
Organism: Flavobacterium chungangensis; assembly: GCF_042654045.1. Taxonomy (NCBI): domain Bacteria; kingdom Pseudomonadati; phylum Bacteroidota; class Flavobacteriia; order Flavobacteriales; family Flavobacteriaceae; genus Flavobacterium; species Flavobacterium chungangensis. Next base: position 94,677 of record NZ_JBHSFY010000018.1, on the reverse strand, counting down.
AACAGTTAGGGGATTTAATTGGTGTTAAAAAAGCACAAATTTCTAAGTTAGAAAGTAGTGCAAATAGTGCTACAATTGATACTGTAATAAAGGTATTCAAAGCTTTGAAAGCTGAAATAAGTTTTAATGTAAAGATTGAAAACCAGACTTTACAGGTTTCTTGAGTCTTTATCAAAGTTAAAAAATTGGACAAAGATAGTTGCACATAGTAACGCCAACTGTTTTAAAAGCTTGTCGAGTTTCGTTTCTAAAGATCTTATGAAAAACAAAAAGTTCTAACCTAGCCCCGATAGAAGTGGAAATCCTTTTGTGACGGGGTTCGGCACAAAAGATTACTTCACTTAGCTTTTATTTTAATCGGAGTTCAGTGAACTTCGTTTGCAACGGATAGCGGGACTAAAGGTATTGAAAACATAAATTGTTCTGCTTCTTAAACAATTGGCTGATAATCATATCGGTTTTGTTTTGTTAATTCAGAAAAATGTATTAATTTTGCAGTCCTTTTGGCAGAGAAGAGTTTCTATTAGGAATCAACCATTTATGTAAAACAACTTCTGTATTTTCTATCGCATAGAGAAACTCGAGAAAAACAGAATACAAATTTTTTTATCAGCATGTCTGAACAAACAAAATCACAAGAAGAGTTTTTAGCAAATTTTAACTGGCACAACTTCCAAGAAGGAATCGATGCAGTAGATGAAAAAAACTTACAAGAGTTTGAAGAACTAGTATCAAAAACTTTCATCGCTACAGACCAAGAAGAAGTAGTTGAAGGAGTTGTAGTTAGAATTACAGATAGAGACGTTATCGTTGATATCAATGCTAAATCTGAAGGTGTTATTTCTTTAAACGAATTTCGTTACAACCCTAATTTAAAAGTAGGTGACAAAGTAGAAGTATTAATCGACATCCGTGAGGATAAAACAGGTCAATTAGTATTATCTCACAGAAAAGCACGTACTATCAAATCTTGGGATAGAGTTATTGCAGCTAATGAAACTGGAGAAATCGTTAACGGTTTTGTTAAATGTAGAACTAAAGGAGGTATGATTGTTGACGTATTCGGAATCGAAGCGTTCTTACCTGGATCTCAAATTGACGTTAAGCCAATTAGAGACTACGATGTATATGTAAACAAAATGATGGAATTCAAAGTGGTAAAAATCAACCACGAATTCAAAAACGTTGTTGTATCTCATAAAGCTCTTATCGAGGCTGATATTGAAGTACAGAAAAAAGAGATCATCGGTCAATTACAAAAAGGACAAGTATTAGAAGGTGTTGTTAAAAACATTACTTCTTATGGTGTGTTCATTGACTTAGGTGGTGTTGATGGATTAATTCACATTACTGACCTTTCTTGGAGTAGAATCAACCACCCAAGTGAAGTTCTTGAATTAGACCAAAAATTAAACGTTGTAATCCTTGATTTCGATGATGAGAAAACAAGAATTCAATTAGGATTGAAACAATTAAACGCTCACCCATGGGATGCTTTAGATGCTAACTTAACTGTTGGTGATAAAGTTAAAGGTAAAGTAGTTGTAATCGCTGATTACGGTGCATTTATCGAAGTTGCAGAAGGTGTTGAAGGTTTAATCCACGTTTCTGAAATGTCATGGTCAACTCACTTACGTTCTGCTCAGGACTTCGTGAAAGTTGGAGATGTTGTTGAAGCAGTTATCTTAACTCTTGACAGAGATGATCGTAAGATGTCATTAGGTATCAAACAATTGACTCAAGATCCATGGACTGACATTACTTCTAAATACCCAGTAGGTTCTAAACATACAGGTATCGTTAGAAACTTTACAAACTTTGGTATTTTCGTAGAATTAGAAGAAGGAATTGATGGATTAATCTACATCTCTGACTTATCTTGGACTAAGAAAATTAAACACCCATCTGAGTTTGTAAATGTTGGTGAAAAACTTGATGTAGTTGTATTAGAATTAGATGTTGAAGGACGTAAATTATCTTTAGGTCACAAACAAACTACTGCTAATCCTTGGGATCAATACGAAGATTCTTTCGCTGTAGGAACTATCCACAACGGTGAGATTTCTGAAATCGTTGACAAAGGAGCTACTGTAGAATTCGGAGATGATATCGTTGCTTTCATTCCTACTCGTCACCTTGAAAAAGAAGACGGAAAGAAATTGAAAAAAGGTGATACAGCTGATTTCAAAGTAATTGAATTTAACAAAGAATTCAAAAGAGTAGTTGCTTCTCACACTGCTATCTTCAGAGAAGAAGAAGAGAAAAATGTGAAAGCTGCTGCTGAAAATACTTCATCTGCATCTTCTACAAATGCACCAGCTGCAACTTTAGGAGACAACAATGATGTATTAGCTGCTTTAAAAGCTAAAATGGAAAAAACTGAGAAAAAATAATTCTTAGATTCCTATAAATAGAAAGTCCCACATTACTGTGGGACTTTTTTTTGCTTAGACTTTATTTATTTTTTAAAATTTTAACAAATAAAGTTGTATTATTCTGTTAAAAAGTTATTTTTGTATGAAAATACTACATATGAAAAAACTCTACTTTTTTGTTTTGACTTTATGCTTTTTTAATGGTGCAAATGCACAATTTGTTTCTTTTCAAGATTTTAATCTTAAAATTAAATTACTGTCGTCTCCTGTAAATACCAACTCCAATTCGGAAATTGAAATCAGTGAAGCATTAAATACTACTTATTTAGATATTAGCAACTCTAATATTACTTCATTACAAGGATTAGAAAGTTTTACCAATCTTCAATTTTTAAACTGCAGTGATAATCCAATTATGACTGATATTGATTTTAATGGTTTAAAGAAATTGGTCTATCTAGGATATTCGAATATTCAAAGCAAAGGATATTTATTAATTGAAAATTTACCAGAGTTAACTACAATAATAGCTGATGGATTAACGAATTTGAAATACCTTCAATGTACAGGAAATCCAAAACTAGGAACATTAAGTCTAAATGGAGCAATTAATCTGACCGAAATTACGGCTTCAAATAATAAATTGACTACCTTAAACCTTCAAGGTTTAACTGCACTTAAAAAGTTATATTGTGGAGGAAATCAATTGGCTGAATTAGATGTCAGAAGTTTTACAAATTTAGAATCTTTAGAATGCGGTGGTAATCTGTTGACATCACTAAAAGTGAATGGCTTAACAAAACTTTTTTCATTATCATGTACTTATAATAAACTGTTACAATTAGATCTTAATGGATTAACTAATCTGGGTTATTTGCAGTGTTTTTCTAATCAAATAATGAGCCTTAATGTAAGCGGTTCAGCCAATCTTATTGAGCTTTATTGTGATGGAAACGCTATTTCATCATTAAATTTGAATGGTTTAGAAAAACTTGAATATGTAAATTGCAGTAGTAATCAATTGCAATATTTAAATATAAATGGATTGCCAAAGCTTAAAGGTTTTAGATGTATAAATAATAAGCTTACAGCTTTAGATTTAACGCAATTACCAAGTCTAACAAAATTAGAGTGTTCTTACAACCAATTGAAAATGTTGGATGTAAGTGATTTAGGTAAATTAGAAGAGCTTAACTGCTCAAACAATGAGCTTAACTTTTTGTACATAAGAAATGGCAGTAACGAAGCTAAAAATTTAAATTTTTCTGAAAATCCAAATTTGTTATATGTTTGTGCAGATGAAAGCCAATTGTCGCAAGTTCAAAGTCTTTTAAATAATTATGGGTATACCAATTGCAGTTTAAATGCCTATTGCTCATTTAATCCAGTAGGGCAATATTTTATTGTTTCTGGGGATAATAAAATAGACGCAGATAATAACGGTTCTGATACTCAAGATTTAAGTTTGCCAAATTTAAAGCTTAATATATCTAATGGAACTGATACTTCAAGTTATATAGCCAATGGAAATAATTATTCTATTGCCTTGCCAACAGGAACGCATTCTATAACACCTGTTTTAGAAAATCCTACTTATTTTGCGATTACGCCATCAGTTATAAATGTTGACTTTCCATCACAGACAAGTCCGTTGAATCAAAATTTTTGCATAACTCCAAATGGTTTACATCCTGATTTAGAAGTGGTTGTTTTGCAAACTATTCCTGCAAGACCAGGATTTGATGCATCATATAAAATTATTTATAAAAACAAAGGTAGTATAACACAATCTGGATCAGTGAATTTAAGTTTTAATGATTCTGTTTTGGATTTTATCGTATCAAACCCAACTGTAAATACTCAGAGTACAAATAATTTATCATGGAATTTTACAAATATTAAACCTTTTGAATCCAGAGAAATCTCGTTTACAATTAAAGTAAATGCTCCAACGGCTACTCCAGCTGTAAATAATGGCGATATTTTGGCATATACAGCAACCATAGTATCTTCAAATGCAGATGAAACACCTACAGATAATTCTTTTTGCCTCAATCAAACAGTTGTAGGTTCTTATGATCCTAATGATAAAACTTGTTTAGAAGGCTCTGTAATTACACCAAGTTTAATAGGAGAGTATGTGCATTATATGATTCGTTTTGAAAACACAGGAAGTTATCAAGCACAAAATATTGTAGTTAAAGACATGATAGATTTGACTAAATTTGATATTTCAACTTTAATTCCGACGAGTTCAAGTCATTCTTTTGTAACTAAAATATCAGAGGGAAATAAGGTAGAGTTTATTTTTGAAAATATTAATCTTCCTTTTGATGATGCTAATAATGACGGTTATGTAGCTTTTAAAATTAAAACCAAACCAACACTTATTGTGGGAGATTCTTTTACGAACGAAGCAAATATTTACTTCGATTATAATTTTCCAATTTTAACCAATACTGCAACTTCAACATTTAAAAGCACTTTGAGCACCCAGGATTTTGATTTTTCGAGATATTTCGTTTTATATCCAAATCCATCGGATCAAAATTTAAATATTTCTCAAAATGAGAATATTAATATACAATCTTTTGAGATTTATGATATTTTGGGACAACTAATAATAGCCATTCCAAACGCAAAAACAACTTCAAATATTGATATTTCTAAACTGAAAACAGGTAATTACTTTATAAGAGTAAAATCAGATAAAGGAAGTTCAAGTATGAAATTCATTAAGATTTAAATAAAAAGTCCCACAGTAATGTGGGACTTTTTTTATGTCTAAACTTAGTTTTATTTGTAAAATTTTAACAAATAAAGTTGTGTTATTCTGTTAAAAAGTTATTTTTGTATGAAAATACCACATATGAAGAAACTCTACTTTTTAATTTTATCTTTTTGCTTTTTTAATTTAAATGCTCAGACAATTACAATCTCTGATGTTACTTTCAAACAGACTTTGCTTAAAGCAAATACTACTAATACAATTGCTCAAGATAGTAATGGAAATTCTATCAAAATTGATTTGAATGACAATAAAGAAATTGAAATAAGCGAAGCATTAAATGTATACAAGCTTAATGTGTACATGCCCGTAAGAGAAGGAATCATTTTAAGTTTATCAGGAATTGAAAATTTTACAAATTTGATAGATCTGAATTGTTCGGGTTTCTATAACCAAACGCTTGATCTTACTTTACTCAAAAATTTGGAGAAATTAACTTGTTCTGGAACGCATCAAATGAAAGAGTTAAAAATTTCGGGATTAACAAAGTTAAAATACCTCGATACAAATAATTGCGTCAACCTTACTTCCTTGGATGTTTCTGGATTAACAAATTTAGAGTATTTGGATTGCAGTCGATTAGGAATATCTTCTCTTAATTTATCGGGTTTAACAAAACTTATCGATTTAAGATGTTTTTCTACTGTTATAACAAATTTAGATTTGACGGGATTAGTAAGCTTAAAAAAGGTTTATTGTAATGAGAGTCGTTTAACAGCTTTAACCCTCGGTACTTTAGATAATTTGGATTTTTTAGATTGTAGCAGCAACGGATTAAAAGCATTAAACTTATCAGGTTTGAAAAATTTAACTTATCTAAGATGCAGTTCTAATCTAATTACAAATCTTGATTTTTCACCATTAACAAAGCTAAAAACTCTTCTTGTTCAAATTAATTCGCTAACTAATTTAGATGTTCAAAAATGTTTAGATTTAGAATATTTGGACTGTTCGAGTAATTCTTTTACAAGTTTAAATATTTCTAATTTACCAAAACTTATTACGCTAATTTGTAAAGGTGATACGTTTAGACCTAAATTAAATAGTTTGACTGTTTCTCAATGCAATAGTTTAGCCTCTATAGATTGTAGTCAAAACAAATTAGAAAGTTTGAATTTAGGGGTTATACCTACCTTAAAAACATTGCATTGCACTTATAATTCTTCAATGACTACTCTTGATACGTCGGGTTTTGAAAACTTAGAGTCATTAAATTATGAAGGCAGTGCATTGCTATCTTTAGATGTATCAAAGAGTGTACATCTTAAATCTATTTATGGAGCTTCTGCTAAAATAGAGTTCTTAGATTTCTCTTCATTAAAGGAACTAGAGACCTTATACCTTTCTTACAATGATTCCTTACTTTATTTATTGTTAAAAAATGGAAAAACCTCTAGTAGTTATATTATAGGTGCTCCAAAGCTAAAATATTTATGCGTTGATGATGAAAATATAAAGTATTACCAGCAGTTATTAGGAAATCCGAAAAACTGTGAAATAAATACCTATTGTAATTTTGTTTCGGGTAAAGAGTATTATGTTATCAGCGGAGTTAATAAATATAATTTTGATAATAAAGGATGTGTGGCAAACAATTCAATATTTCCAAATTTAAAATATACAATTACTAACGGAACAAATTCTGGCAGTTTTTATCCTGCGAGTAATTCTTCTTATGCTATTCCTGTTCAGACAGGTGTAACTACTATTAGACCAATTATAGAAAATCCGAATTACTTTACTGTTTCTCCAACTTCTTTAACTGTAAATTTTCCAACTCAGACAAGCCCTTACATACAAGATTTTTGTATTTCATCAAATGGAAATCAGCCTGATTTAGAAGTGGTTTTAATTCCGATAGATGTTGCGCGCCCAGGTTTCGACGCAAAGTATAAAATAGTGTATAGAAATAAAGGAAATGTTACTCAATCTGGCGTTGTAAATTTTACTTTTAATGATAATGTTTTAGATTTAATTGTTTCCAGTGCATCAGTAGAAAGTAGGACAGGAAATACTTTATCTTGGAATTTTACTGATTTTCCTCCATTTGCAACTAAAGAAATTATTTTAACTTTTAAAGTTAACAGACCAACAGATACTCCAGCGGTTAATAATGGAGATGTGTTAAAATATAAAGTATCTATAACTTCGCAAAATAATGATAAAACCCCTTTAGATAACAATTTTACTTTAAATCAAACCGTTGTGGGGTCTTATGATCCAAACGATAAAACTTGTTTAGAAGGTGATGTTATTACTCCAGACTTAATAGGAGAGTATGTGCATTATATGATCCGTTTTGAAAATACAGGAACGTATCCTGCTCAAAATATTGTAGTTAAAGACATGATAGATTTGACTAAGTTTGATATTTCAACTTTAATTCCAACGAGTTCAAGCCATTCTTTTGTAACTAAAATTTCTGGAGGAAATAAGGTAGAATTTATTTTTGAAAATATTAATCTTCCTTTTGATGATGCAACTAACGATGGATATATTGCTTTTAAAATTAAAACAAAATCAACATTACAAGTTGGAGATTCGTTTACAAATGATGCGAATATTTATTTCGATTATAATTTTCCAATTCTGACCAATAAAGCGACATCAACATTTAAAACTAGTACTCTTTCAACTCAGGATTTTGATTTTTCGAGATATTTCGTTTTATATCCAAATCCATCAGATCAAATTTTAAATATTTCTCAAAATGAGAATATAGAGATACAATCTTTTGAGATTTATGATATTTTAGGGCAATTAATAATAGCCATTCCAAACGCAAAGACAACTTCGAATATTGATATTTCTAAGCTAAAAACGGGTAATTACTTTATAAGAGTAAAATCAGATAAAGGAAGTTCAAGTATGAAATTCATTAAGATTTAAATAGAAAGTCCCACAGCAATGTGGGATTTTTTTTGTTTCAGGTTTAAAGTTTCAGGTTTCAAGTTTATCTCGTTTGTCATTTCGAGCGGAGTCGAGAACCTTTTTTGAAAGTGATAGATTTTAATTGTTTTGAAGATAAAAACTTGAATCATAAGGAGTAAAATTGTTAGCAATGGTAAATGTTCCAATTTTTGCAATCGCCATTTCATCTAGAATATCAACAAGATTTTGTAAAGTACTTTGTTTAGTTGGTTTGATAATTACTACAGTTCCTTTAATTGACATGTTTAATTTAGTTGATTCCTGTTTTATTTCGGAATTAATTTTTTGTAGTTCTTTTCTAATTCCATTTCTTCCATAGTATGTTTTAATTACATTTTCTGAGTCTATAAAGTATGGTCTGGAAATAAATATTTTATCTTTATACAACGATATAAATACAAAATTTTGTGCAGGAAGAAGCGAACCATTTTCATTAGTGAAAATCCCATTCTCATGTGTTACAATACAATTCGTTAAATTTTCCCTATTAGAACAATTTGTAAAATAATATACTAAACTATTTGGTCTTTCTAATTGGCTTATATATATTAAAAATATTAGTGCCATATAGAAAACACAATTTATAGCAAATAAAACTGACTTAAGATTGTTGTTCTTTTTATTTATTTTTCTTCTCATTTACTAATCACTTTTCAAATAATTAGTAAAAATACTACAATTTTATAACAAAGAAAAACTAGAGTATTCTATTTGCCTATTTTATAAAATAATAAAATTTCTAGTATATTTTTATTTCCTAAAACCAGTTCGAACGATTTTGAAAACTTTGACATTGATCTCTTTATTTTAAAGCTAATAATTTAGATTCTTCTGGTGTAAAATCATTTACAATTACATATGCGCTTATATTTGCAATATCCATTTCATCTAATATATCAACTAGGTTTTTAAAGTTAGATTTTTTACTTGGTTTTATAACTACTGTAATTCCTCGTCCAGGTTTTCCTAAAGCAGCTGAATATTCGAGCATGCTTTTATTTCTTTTTAGTAATTCTTGGCGAATTCCGTCTTTACCATATTTAATTTCTTTTGGAGAAATTATTGGGGAATTTAAAATTCCCATGTAGTATATCATTTTATTGTTTTCACCTAACATTATGGTTATTGATCTATTTTCGCCATAATGGCGTGGTGGGCAATCGCAACATTCTCTATCTTGGCCGTTATCATATTCCATAGCTTTGGGTTTCGACAATTCCCTAACAACCATAAAAAATATAATCAGCAAAAACGAAACGCTAACCATTGCAGTTAAATCTACTCTCGAACTTAACTTTTTGCTTCGTACTTTCTGTGGTAAATTTTTCATAAAGAATAGTTTTGAATTTAAATTTAATAATAAAAAGAAAGCAAAATTCATGTATTCTTAAAATTTTTAGAATAAAATTTAAAATCTACTAAAGCCTTGTTTTGCTAGTACTTAGAAAGATATAGTTTTCTTTTTCGAAACTAATTTGTTTTAATTTAAAACCAAAACATTTTTTCCTGCGTAAATGAACTTATAACTTAAAATCATTTAAACATGAAAACTAGAAAATTTTTAGCTCTTGCAGTTTTAGCTTTAGGATTTGCATTTACATCAAATGCACAAAAATCAGTAATGGTTGGTGGAGCAGCGATGTATCCGAATAAAAATATTATCGAAAATGCAGTTAATTCAAAAGATCACACCACATTAGTAGCAGCAGTAAAGGCAGCCGATTTAGTTGAAACATTAAAAGGGGCAGGTCCGTTTACTGTTTTTGCTCCAACTAATGCCGCTTTTGATAAATTACCAAAAGGAACTGTAGAGACGTTATTGAAACCAGAGAATAAAAAAATGCTTCAAAATATCCTAACTTATCATGTAGCAGCGGGAAAATGGAGTTCTGCTGATATTGCAAAAGCAATAAAAGACGGAAAAGGAAAAGCAACGATTAAAACAGTAAGTGGTGGAACCCTTACGGCATGGATGAAAGGTAAAGATCTATATATTACTGACGAAAATGGCAGTAAAGCCAAAGTTACCATTGCAGATGTTAATCAGTCAAATGGTGTAATTCATGTAATAGATGCTGTTTTGCTTCCAAAAAAATAAGTAGTTTCAAATTCCAAAAAAGAAATTCCAAATTCCAAGCTTAAATTGGAATTTGGAATTTTTATTTTGAGATTTTTCCAAGATTATTTTTTAGCGGTCAAAGTACTTCCTGCAGAAGCAATTATAACGCAAACTACAGCTAGAATTTCATAGAAGTTTAAATTTTCTTGAAGAAATATAAAAGCGCAAATAGAAGCTGCTGCTGGTTCTAGACTCATTAATATGCTAAAAGTGCGGGGTGGAAGTTTTCCTAAAGCCTTCATTTCTAAAGTAAACGGAATTGCACTAGACAAAAGCGCAAGAGCAACACCCATTCCGAATAATTTTGGAGTAAGATTGTTTAATCCGCTTTCTAGAAAACCAAAAGGCAAGACTAAAATCGCCGCAAACAGCATTCCGGTTGTAACGGCATCACCATCATTCATTATTTTCGAAATTTTACCTCCTAAAACAATATAAGCACTCCAAAATGCTCCCGCTAGAAGCGCGCATATAATTCCGATAGGATCTAAGCGATCGTTTGTCCATGGTGCAATTAATAAAATACCAATTGCAGCCAGCATCACCCAACAATAATCAACCAAACGTTTTGAACCTGCTATAGCGAGTATTAAAGGACCAACAAACTCTAAAGTTACCGCTAAACCAATTGGAATTTTTTCTATTGCGAGATAAAAAATTAAATTCATGGCCCCTAACGACAGACCATACGGAATTACAATTTTCCATTGTTGAGGAGTTATCGCTTTTAGATTTGGTCTATAAGCGAGTAATAAAATTAACGCCGAAATACCAATGCGCATAGATGCCGTACCAGCTGCGCCGATTGTAGGAAATAGTGTTTTGGCAATTGCAGCCCCACATTGAACACTAATAATAGCTAATAATACTGCTGGAACAGGAGGAAGGCTGAATTCTCGGTTTTTCATAAAAAATAGGACAGAATTATAAAAAATAATTGCTGTCGGATAATAAAATGTATTCTAAATTAATTGTCCAGTGCTCTTTTTGTAACATAGGCGCGGTAACCAATAATAGCCATTTGCCATTTCGTAGCCTTAGAAATATCTAGACCCTTTTTGGTAAAGCTTGGCAAAAGTAGTTTATTTAGTTTAGCTAATAATTTATACATAGTAGATTTGTTTGTTCAAAGATATAAAAAAAGACTTTGTGTTTGAAGCAAAGTCTTTTGGGTAGTAAAATGTAAAAGTATTTAAATTTTGAGAATCAGATTTTCGTCGCCTTCGGTTTCCCGATTTATGGCATTTTTGGGAGCTTCCATCCATCCCGTTTTATTGATGACAAATTTGAAAAGATGTGTTTTATTTTTTTCAAATTTTGATTTTGGGACCGATAATTCAAATGTATTTTTACTTTTCTGAATCATTTGAAAATTCTGATCATTTGGATTCCATTGGTCAAAAGAACCCGCTATGGAAACACTTTTAACCAAATTTGGATCTAAATTCTTATCATGTTCATAAACAAAAACAACATTATCGTTAACGATCTTGTAACCGTAAATGCCAGATTGTTTTTTATTTTCGCTCAATAAATCATTAGAGAGTCTTGTAATGGCTTCACCAAGGGCATTGCCAGTATTTTCATCACTTATATTTACAATGATTGAAATTCCTAATTGGCGTTCAGGATAAACAACCAGCATATTTTGAGTTCCAAAAGCACCGCCGTGTTTCCAGCAGTTTTTCCCATTTTCATCTACTTGAATATAATCCCAGAAATAACCGTTCCAAGTTGTTGGGCTATTTAACAGGTTTCGTTGCGATTCTTGAACAATTTTGTTTTTTGTATTAAGCTCATAAGCAATAAATTTAGTCAAATCACCTAAAGTAGATTTTAGCATTCCAGCGGCGCCCCAAAGATTGTCTGAAATGTTAGGCATTAGAACGCCTTTTAGATTATAGCCGTTTGCAATAACAGTATTTGGACTTAAATTTATACCGCTTGATTGCATGTCAAGTTTTGAAAAAATATTTTCTTTCAAAAGCGTTTCATAGCTTTTTCCATAAACGTTTTCTAAAATATGAGCCGTAAGATTAAGACTTCCGTTGCTGTATTTGAATTTTGTTCCTGGTAAAGTGTCTAATTTTATAGTTTTAAGATCTTCAAAAAACTTCTCACGACTATACGTTTCATCCATTTTTTTAAAAGCCAAATAACTACTATCGTTTCTGTTTTTTCTTAATTCGGCAGTATCTGGAAGATCTTTGTCAAAACCAGTTCTAAAAGAAACCAAATCTTTAATAGTGATTGGAGTTCCGTTATATTCTAAGTTGGGGTAGGAGCCTGTAATATATTTTCTAATATCATCGTCTGGATTCAATTTTCCTTCCAAAACCGCTTGTGCCGTCAGTAAACCTGTAAATAGTTTCGTTATAGAGGCAACTTCAAAAACAGTATTGTTGTTCGCAATGTTTTCTTTTCCCTTATCAATTTCGCCGTAATGTCTCGTATAGTTTTTTCCATTCTTAACCACTCCAATTGAAATAGAATTAGCTTTTGACTTTCCTATTAAAAGCGAAGCTGTTTTGTCCATTGCAGTAAAAATATTTTTTTCAGCAGTATTCTTCTGCGCTAGAATTGAAAAGCTAAAACATAAAAACAGGAGTATAATGAGCTTTTTCATTTTCGTAAATATGTTTTTTCATTTATTAAAGAGAAGTATAGATTACTTCGCTAACATTGTGTTGATTTTCTCCAGCATTTCTTTTGCGTTATTGTTATCTGGAGAAAGAGATAATGCTTTTTGGTAGTTTTCTTTCGAAAGTGCCAATTCATTATTTCTAAAATAGCCATCAGCCAAACTATCAAACGCATTTCCAGATTTTGGATTCTCTTTTGCATTAAGTTCTAAAACTTTTATTCCGTCATGCAATCTTCCGTGATCCATTAATGTATAGCCAATAACATTCAGTCGATATTCAAAGTCCCAATCTGGATGATTCTTTTTTATGGCTAAATAATTCTGTTGCGATTTTGTAAAATCTAATTTTAAAAAATTCTGATTGATTTTTTCTCCAGCGAGTAAAAATTCATCTGTAAGTGTTTTATCTACAATCGAAGCCACATGATTAATTACTTGACTTTGTACATATAAGCCCGAATATTTATGCCCATTAGATAAAAAGATTATCGTTAAATCACGATCAATAAATTTTCTAAAAGCAGTTTCATTGCCACCAGTAAAGCCGTATGAAAGGACATTATTAACCGGTACAATTTCCCAGCCAAAAGCAAAACGATCTGTGTTGTTGGCAAACGGAAACGGTTTCCACATATCAAATTGGGTTTCTTTTTGAAGATAAACGGCTTTATCAAGATTTTCATTCCATAGAATAAAATTCGGTAAAGAAATATTTAAACCGTTTGCAGAATGAGCGTCGGTGCCAAAGTTTGAAGTGCTTTTAACGTACTTTTTTGTTTGATCATCATAGTTGTATCTAGAAGCACTATTGGGTACCGTTTCGCCAAAATTGGACGAAAAATAAACACCCGATTTTACAGAAGGAAACTGATTTTGTAAAATATATTCTTCAAAAGGCAAACCTTTAATTTTTTCGATAATTTTAGCCAGAAACAAATAATTAGTTTGATTGTAACGATATTGATTTCCTGGTTTAAAATCCATTGGTTTTTGAGACAGTAAAGCTATTTTTTCGTCAAGTGGCGCCGTTATTGGAATTTCTTGAAACCTAACGACATCAGGAAGTCCAGAAGAATGAGAAAGCAAGTTTTTAATTTTTACCTCTTGCCATTCTTTTGGAGTGTTTTCTAAATATTTTAAAATAGGATCTTCGAGTGATAATTTTCCTTGTTCAATAAGTTGAAATATCCCAACATTGGTAATTAATTTGGTAGTCGAAAAAATTTTAAAAGCAGTGTTTTTATCCACTGCTTTATCATCTTCTATAGAAGCTTTTCCAAAATATTTTTCATAAACAATTTTACCATCTTTTATTACTGCCAATGCCACACCGGGAATTTCATTAATTGCTATTACTTCTTTTATGTAATGGTCAATTTTTTGCTCTGTTGATTTGTCAGCATTTTTTTGACCAAAAGATAAATTAAGAACGAATAGTAAAGAGACGGTAAGAAAGACTCTCATAAGGATTAAGCTTTTTTATTCTGCTTTTCCATTTCTTTCATCTCTTTTTCACGCTGCTTCATGTCTTTTTCATGCTGTTTCATGTTTTTTTCATGTTGCTTCATATCTTTAGCATGTTGTTTCATATCAAGCTCATACTGTTTCATGTCTTGCTCGTATTGTTTCATGCTATTTTCATAGTCTTTAGAATCGTCTCCGAATTTGAAATTAAAGTCGTAGTTGAACTTTTCCATGTTTGCGCTGAATTTTTCCATAGCAATTTCATATTTCGCCATTTCTTTTTCGTAAACTTCTGCTCTTTGCGACATGATAGCCTCAACCTGCTTTTCGTATTCTTTCATTTGAGGCTCAAACGCTTCCATTTGTTTTCCAAAAGCTTCCATGTCTTTTTCAAACTTAGCCATTGCTACTTTATCTTTTGGATTTTTTGGAGCTACAGGAGGTTTTGGCATTTTTGACATATCAATTGCTGGAACAGGAGGCATCGGTCCTGAAGGAAATGCTGGTGGAGTTGGAGGTGCAGGAGCTGCAACATCAGATTCTCCATTGCCAAAAGTGCGAACAATAACTTTGTTATTTTTGATAATCATTGGCGTTCTGAAATTTCCATCGGTATTAATTACAATAGCCTTTGATCCGTTTTCGTTTGTTCCAATTGCCAATTCGCAGTCTTTAATAGCTTCGTCTCCGTCAATTCTGATCATTTGTTTTTTACCAGAATCCGATTTTACTTTGATTTGAATCCCAGTCAATTCTTCTTTTGTATTTCTTTTCACATCCGAAATTTCAACATCCAAATTATGATTTGCCTTTAATTGTCCTGGCAATTCCTTTAATTCCTTATCAGTCGTGTTTTTAGTAATTTTGATTGTTTGCTCTGTATCCTTAACAGTGTCTCTTTGGATTGTTGCAACTTCAGCCTGTTTCTTTTCTTGTGCAATGGTTCTTATTTGAAATAAAAGAACAAACGCACCAAGAGCAGGTATTACTGCCGAATACTTCCAGTAATTTCTTTTGTTTGATTGATTTTTGTTTAACATGACAATTCGTTTTTTGATTAATGATTGATAAAAATGATTGGTGATTGCAACACAAGTTTCGTGTGTTGTGATTTTTAAAAGTGTGTATTGATACGCTTTTTTGTCGGCAATTTTTTTAGAAGCTTCACTATCTGCAATAAATTCAAGATTTTGCAGAATAGCTTTTTTATAAAGCCAGATAATTGGGTTGAACCAAAATAGAATGCAAAAGATTCTAGAAATCAAAACATCAATAGTATGCTTTTGATCGCTGTGCACTTTTTCGTGCTCCAAAATACTTTCCAATTCCGACGAAGTATATAGTGATGAGTTATATACAATGTAATCGAAATAGGAGAAAGGAGCTATGTTTTCATTAACATCGATAAATTTAAAATCTTCCTGCTGTTCAATTTTTTTTCCTTTTAAAACAGAATTCAGACTGTAAAAATCAAGCGCAAATTTGATCATGAAACCTAAGAAACCAATTGCGTAAACGACAGCCGCAACCAAAGTCCAATTGATTTCAAAATTCTCTTCTTCAATAACAGAAACAGTTGTTGGCTTATACTGAGTGTCATAAACAGCAGCTTCATGATTTGAAGTTGAAACACTCGATACCTCCGTTGTTGTAGTTGTAATTATTGGATCTGGCGCTGGCGCTGGAGGCACTTCAACCCAAATTACTTTCGTATAAACTACAAAAGGCAATACCACAGAAGTGATTAATCCCGCAATTAAAAACCAGCGGCTACTGTTAAAAAAAGTTTCTTTGCGAAGTAAAAAGATGTAAGCAAAATAAAACATTGCTAATAACCCGCTTGATTTTAAGATAAAAATGAAAAGTGCTTCCATAACTATTTTGATTACTTACCTGCTTTTGGATTTTCGATCATGTCTAAGATTTCTCGCAATTCGTCTGCCGAGATTTTTTCTTCTTTAGCAAAAAAAGAAACCATGCTTTTGTATGAGCTATTAAAATAATTGTCAATTGCAGTGCTCATGAACCCTTTTCTGTAATCTTCGATGCTTACAGCTGGATAATATTGATGCGTATTTCCAAAAGCATTATGTGCAACATATCCCTTTTCTTCCAGATTGCGAACAATGGTAGATAAAGTATTATAATGTGGCTGATCTTCTAAAATCTCTGCTTGAATTTCTTTTACAAAAGCTTTTTTAAGCTTCCATAAAATATGCATGATTTCTTCTTCTTTATTGGTCAGTTTTTGCATTTTTCAGTGATTTAAAAGATTAAAACTTTTTATTTTTTGGTTTTAATTTCGACAATACCATGCTCGCCTTTTTCACCAAATAAAGCTACGGCATCTAAGCTTTTAAAAACTCTTACCGATTTAATCGTGCTAGGAGGAAGGCTGTTCATATCAAAATCAGAAGGCATGTCTTTTCCATCTAAAATTACAAGCGGAAAACCTGTTTTTACATTCGTTTTTACACCATTTGAAACAGCAACAGATGTTCCTTCATCAGAAGAAGTAGTAATAACCGTATTATTGTCGTTATCTACAATTACAGTAGTGCTAGAATTTGCACTACTATTACTGTTAGTTTTTGTACTAGTATTAGAATTAGTGTTAACATTGGTTTCGGTTTTTAGTTTATTGCTAATTGCTTTTTTAGGTTCTTTGTTATTAGAATTATTTACAGTCTGAATTCCTAATTTTTTATCGCCATTTTTATAAGTAATAATAATTACTCCGAATTCATTTATTGCTTTATCCGAATTTTGAATGGATTTTGAATGTTGTTTTCCTTTCTTTATATCGACTGTAATAGATGTCAGTTGGTTCAAGTCATTTCTCTTAATTTCTGACATTTCAAATTTCACATTGTGGTTTTTCTTCAAATTATTCTTGATTTCATTTAATTCGGCATCTGTAGAATTTTTGCTGATTTTAAAAACATCTACAGATTCAATATTTGAATCGTTTTCTTCTATAATTTGTGGTTTCTCTTTCGCAATTACTTCAACTTGAAATAATAAAACAAATGTGGCAAGTGCAGGAAGCATAAGATAATACTTCCAGGAATTCCTCTTTTTTGATTGATTTTTGTTTAACATGACAATTCGTTTTTTGATTAATGATTGATAAAAATGATTGGTGATTGCAACACAGTTTTCGTGCGTTGTTATTTTTAAAAGCGTGTATTGATATGCTTTTTTGTCTGAAAGTTTTTTAGAAGCTTCACTATCAGCAATAAATTCCAAATTTTGAGTGATTGCCTTTTTGTAAAGCCATACGATCGGATTGAACCAAAAAATGATGCTGAAGATTCTAGAAATCAATACATCAAAAGTATGATTTTGATCGCTGTGCACTTTTTCATGTTCCAAAATGCTTTCTAATTCTGATGCTGTGTAAAGTGATGAGTTGTACACAATGTATTCAAAATAGGAGAAAGGAGCAATGTTCTCGTTGATATCTACAAATTTGAAATCAGCTTGTTGTTTGATTTTTTTTCCTTTTATAATGGCATTCAAACTATAAAAATCAATGGCCAGTTTTAAAAGAAAAACCAAAAGACCAATCCCATAGAAGCCTAGAATAATATAATTCCAATTAAATTCTGCCGATTCGCTGTCTGAGTTATTTATTAATGTTGTTTGGATATTGGTGTCGAAGTTAGAAGCAGCATCAATCCATATTACTTTTGTGTAAGTCAATAATGGTAAAATTACAGAGACTACCAAGCCAGATAAAAGAAACCATCTGTTACTGTTGAAAAATGTTTCTTTGCGCAGTAAAAAATAGTAAGCACAATAAAACATTAGCATTAAACTGCTTGATTTGGCGATGTAAATGAAAACTGCTTCCATAAACTGATTATTTTTTTTCGTTTTTATTTTCGATCATTGATAAAATCTCACGCAATTCATCTGCTGAAATTTTTTCTTCTTTAGCAAAAAAGGAAACCATACTTTTATAAGAACTATTGAAGTAATTATCGATTGCGGTTTTCATAAATCCTTTTCTGTAATCTTCAATTGCCACAATTGGAAAGTATTGATGTGTGTTTCCAAAAGCATTGTGACCAACATATCCTTTTTCTTCCAGATTACGCACAATAGTCGATAATGTGTTGTAATGTGGCTGATCTTCTGTTATTTCGGCTTGGATTTCTTTTACAAAAGCTTTTTTCAGCTTCCATAAAATCATCATAATTTCTTCTTCTTTGTTTGTTAACTTCTGCATCTTCTCTAATTTTAATTCAAACCTACAACTATTTTTTTAGTTACGCAACTATAAAAATAGTTATTTAACTAAAAATTAAGTTTGCTTTCAGTTTTGAACGCAGAAATACTATTCAAATTTGTAATAAATTGAATGATAAGGCTTTAAAAAGTTAAAAGTTTTTTTACGAAATCTTTTCGTTGGTCAAAGCGTTCTTAATCCAAATGCAGCATCCTGTTGCAACAACTCCGATGCAGGCCATAAAAAGCCAGTTAATTTGATAACCGAATCGGGTAATAATTTCAAATCCTAGCTTAGAACTAATAATATGAGCAAGGCTAAAACTCATTGTGTAAAGCGCCATGTATCGGCCTTCTTGTCCGCGTGGTGCGCGGCTTAAAGCAAATGCGTTAGAAAAGGGAAAAGTCAGCACTTCTCCAATAGAAATGCAAACCATGCTTACAACCAAAATTCCGGCCCAGAAATTAACTAGAAGTAAAAAGAAACTGCTCGCCATAACAAACGATCCAACGATGATAATTCTAATCTTTGGAAAAGCTTTTCGCTCTAAAAATCCAACTGTTGGCATTTCTAGAGTAAAGATTAAAAGTCCGTTTAAAGTCATTAACAAACCAGTTTGGAATTCGCTTAAGCCAAATTTTTCATTATGATATAAAGGTAAAGTGGTAAATAACTGGAAGAAAATCATTGCCGTAATGAAACTTACAAACAAGAAAACCCAGAAAATTTTATCGTGAAAAACCGATTTTACATCAGTAGCACTTTCTGTTTTATCATCATGCGTTGCTTTTTTCTTTTCTTTTACCAATAAAGCAAAAATTGAAATCGAAATAATACAAGAAGCTCCGTCAACCCAAAACAAACCTGAATATCCCATTCCCATAATAATCAAACCTCCAAGCGCTGGTCCGGCCGCAAAACCAAGATTTACAGCAAGACGCACAAGCGTAAGGGCACGAGTACGGTTTTCGGGTTTGGCATAAGCGCCCAGAGACACAAACATAGCAGGACGAAACATATCTGCAATCGTCATAAGAACAAACATGGCGGCACAAAGCGCCCAGAAAGTGGTAATATATTGTACAAAAAATAGAGAAACACCACTGGTGAATAAACTAAAAATCATGATTTTATAGAACCCAATCTTATCTGATAATTTACCGCCAAGCCAAGAACCTAGCATAGATCCAAAACCAAAAGCCACCATAATCCATCCGACTTGGTTATAGGTAAAATGAAGATCTTCTTTTAAATATTTAGATAAAAAAGGAAGAACCATTGTTCCAGCGCGGTTAATAAAAGTGATGATAGCAAGAATCCAAACTTCTCTGGTAAAACCTCGAAAGTTGTTAATGTAGTGAGTTAAGGCAGTTTTAAACATTTTGTTTGATAAATTATCGTCACAAAGTTAGGAAACTTTGTCTCGTTAAGTGGTTGGTGTTTTGTTACTTTTGAACTATTTTTGCAGAAAATTTCTAAGATGAAAACTATAAACGCCCTTGCTTTATTGTTGGTATTTAATTTTGGCTTTGCACAAAAAAAGTTCAATAAGACCGATGTTCAAAAATTTCAAAAGAAAATCAATACCGAGTTTGCTGATTCTAAGACGAGTCCGTTGATGGCTGAAGATTTGAAAACCTTTAAAAGCTTAGAATTTTTTCCTATTTCAGAAACTTATTTTGTAACTGCTACTTTGGAAAAAGCCAAAGGAGGAAAAGTTTTTGAAATGAAAACTTCAGGAAACTATACTCCAAAGTATATTAAATACGGTACTTTAAACTTTAAAATAAACGGAAAAGCTTTTAAACTTGCCGTTTACCAAAGTTTAGAACTTATCGTTCAAGAAAAATATAAAAATCATCTTTTCTTGCCTTTTTCAGATTTAACAAGTGGAAAGCAAAGCTACATTGGAGGCCGTTATATTGATTTAGAAATTCCGAAAGGAAATACAATAGCAATCGATTTTAATCAAGCTTATAACCCGTATTGCGCTTATAATTACAAATATTCTTGTCCGCTTGTACCACAAGAAAATGATTTGAAAATTGAAATTAAAGCAGGAGTAAAAGCGTTTCATTAATGGAATATTTTAATTTTCATACGCATCAATTTACGAATCAATCTAATGTCGTAGAATTGGTTAATCAGTATCCAAAAGATTTTGATGAGACGATTTCGTTTTATTCTATCGGAATTCATCCTTGGTACATTGATGAAAATCGAATTGATGAAGATTTGAGAATTATTGAAGAAAAACTGCAAACTCCAAACTGTTTGGCCATTGGCGAATGCGGTTTAGATAAAAGAATTGAAGTTCCGTTTGACTTGCAGATTTCAGTTTATGAAAAACAATTGGAATTAGCAGAAAAATTTAATAAACCTGTAGTAATTCATTGCGTTGCGGCTTTTCAGGAAGTAATGGCAATCAAGAAAAAAATGAAGATTGGAGTTCCAATGATTATTCATGGCTTTTCAAAAAATAATCAACTGGCAGAGCAATTAATTGCAGCTGGATTTTATCTTTCGTTTGGAAAATATTTATTGAAAAATCCAGATTTGAAAATGGTTTTTCAGAATGTTCCAAATGATCGTTTTTTCTTAGAAACCGATACAATTGAAGAATCGATTCAACAAGTTTATGAATTAGCTTCAGAATATAAAGGATTAAATTTAAAAGAATTACAAGACGTTATTTTAAGTAATTATAAAAGGTTATTTAAATAATGAAAGGAATATAGAATATAGAGTAAAGAGTAAAGAATAAATAGTATATAGTTTTTATGTTCAAAGTTTGTCACCCTGAGCGAAGTCGAAGGGCGTTCCAATTAGGCGAGGGCTTCGACTTCGCTCAGCCTGACAATGGGGGAAAACGTAAAACGTAAAACTTGAAACCTGAAACTTGAAACATCATAAACCTGAAACAAAAAATAAAAAAAGAGAATATATGGCAGAATGGACAGAAAGAGCAGAGCTTTTGTTTACTAAAGAAGGATTAGAAAATTTGCAAAAATCTAATGTTTTAGTCGTTGGACTAGGAGGAGTTGGATCTTTTGCGGCTGAATTTTTAGCAAGAGCAGGAGTGGGTAATATGACAATTGTAGACGGAGACGTTGTAGATATTACGAATATTAACCGTCAATTGCCAGCTTTGCATTCTACAGTTGGTCAGCCAAAAATTAAAATTGTAGGTGATCGTTTGATGGATATTAATCCAGAATTGAATTTAACTCGTGTTCAGGAATTTCTTTCGCCAGAGCGTGCTTTTGAGATTGTTTCTCCAGAATTTGATTATGTTTTAGATTGTATTGACAGTATTACTCCAAAATTAAACCTAATTATTGCCGCCAAACGCAAAAGAGTAAAAATCATTAGCAGCATGGGAGCGGGAGGAAAAATGTTGGCCTCTAAAGTAAAAGTAGCAGATATTTCAAAAACGATTAACTGTTATTTTTCTAAAACAGTCCGTAAGCGTTTAAAAGAAGTAAAAATCAATAAATTGAAAGTAGTTTTCTCTTCTGAAATTCAAGACGAAAAAAGCTTAAAATTAACAGACGGTAAAAACTTTAAAAAGTCATTTTACGGAACAAACAGCTATATGCCAGGATTATTTGGCTTGCACGCTGCAGAAACAGTGATTAGACATCTGCTTAAAAAATAAAGGTTCTAAGATACTAAGATTCTAAGGTGCTAAGGTTTTTATAGCTGAAGCATTGGATCTTAATTCCTTGAACTTATAAATAGAACTTAAAATAACTTTGACAAAGTTAAATACAAAAGAGAGAAACCTTAGAATCTTAGTATCTCAGAACCTTAGTACCTTAAAAAAAAATGATTAAAACAGTAATTTTTGATATGGATGGCGTAATCGTTGACACGGAGCCAGTTCATCGTTATGCCTACTATTTACAATTTTCCGAATTGAATATCGAAGTTCCAGAAGAAATGTACACTACGTTTACTGGATTTTCGACTCGAAATACATTTCAAACTTTAAAAAGTTATTTCCCTACTGTAGAGCAGGAAGTAGAAGATTTGATTCAGCGAAAAAGAACTATTTTTAATGAAGCTTTTGATACTAAGGAAGATTTGTATCTTTTGGATGGAGTCGAAGATTTGATTAAAGATTTGTACAACAGCGGAATGCAATTAATTTTAGCTTCTTCGGCTTCAAAAGTAACTATCGATCGCGTTTTTACAAGATTCAATCTGCATCAGTATTTTACGCATATTGTAAGCGGAGAAGATTTTCCTCAATCAAAACCAAATCCAGCGATATTTATTCATGCGGCTTCTCTTTCTGTTGCGCCAAAAGAAGAATGCGTTATTATTGAAGATAGCACAAATGGAATAAAAGCAGCAAAGGGGGCAGGAATTTATTGTATAGGATACAATAGCGAGCATTCTCATCTTCAAGATTTATCTGAGGCTGATTTAGTTATAGAACATTTTAACGAATTGAATGCTGAAAAAATATCACAGCTAAAGGACTGAATTATATTAAATTTAACATTTGTTCCCTAATTGAATTTGTAAATTTGGATAAAAAATAAAACTTAAAATAATGAAGAAACTACTTATTGCTTTAGCCTTGATCTTAGCGCCATTAGCATCAGAAGCGCAAGTAAAAACTCCACAAGCAAGTCCAAAAGGATATATCAAACAAACTGTTGGTTTAACTGATGTTGAAGTTACGTATTCAAGACCAGGAGCAAGAGGAAGAGCTGTGTTCGGAAATTTAGTTCCGTTTGGAAAATTATGGAGAACTGGAGCTAATGAAAATACAATTATTAATTTTAGTGATGACGTGATTATCGACGGAAAAACGCTAAAAAAAGGAAAATATGCAATTTATACAGTTCCTAGAATCGAAAGTTGGGATATCATTTTCTATCTTTCTACGGATAACTGGGGATTGCCAGAAAACTGGAGCGATTCTTACGTAGCTTTAAAAACTACAGTTAAAGAAGATGCTTTGCCAACTCCAATTGAAACTTTTACAATAGGAATCAACGGATTAGATCCTAATTTTGGATATTTAGATATCGCTTGGGAAAATTCTCATGTATCTTTAAAATTTGAAGTTCCAACAGCTAAAATTGCTACAGCAAGTATTGAGAAAACTTTGGCTGGTCCAACATGGAATGATTATTTTGCAGCATCTCAATATTTATTCCAGTCAAACGGAAATATTGAAACGGCTAGAAATTATGTAGACAAAGCGCTTGATATGAGTTCAGATAAGCCCTATTACGTAACAAGATTGAAGTCTCAAATTCAGGCAAAACAAGGAGATAAAAAAGGAGCAATCGAAACAGCAAAAGCTTCTCTAGCATCTGCTGAAGCGGCAAACAACGCCGATTACGTAAAATTGAATAAAGATAGTATCGCTGAGTGGAGCAGATAATAATTCTTTCGAATTCTTAAATTCCAATTTTTAAAATATCAAAATCCAAAACTGACGAGTTTTGGATTTTTTTTGGCATTTAAAATAAAACAGACAGACTTGTCTGTTTGTATAAAAATGTTTTTTATATTTGCAGATATAAATTAAGATGTTATGTTACCAAAAGAAAGAATATTAGAAAAAACATTTACTTTATTTCACACACAGGGTTATAACGCAACGGGCATCAATCAAATTATTGAAGAGGCAAAAGTTGCAAAGGCAAGTTTTTATCAGCATTTTAAATCTAAGGAGGATTTGTGTGTGGCCTTTTTAAATAAGCGTCATTTCTTTTGGTTTGAAGAATTGCAAAAGTTCACATCCAAAGAAGAGGATAGCAAACTAAAAATTTTAGCTTCTTTTGATTTCTTAATTTATATGAATAAAAAGGAAAATTTTAGAGGTTGCAGTTTTCTAAATATTCTATCAGAAATTCAATCCGATAATATTAAAATTTTAGACGTAATTCAAAACCATAAAGCTGATTTACGCGTCTATTTTGCTGAAACTTTAAATGATACTATTTTATCAGATCACGTGTATCTACTTTTTGAGAGTTGCATTATAGAAAGTCAACTTTTCAAATCCAATCAACTTATTGAGCAAACTAAAAAAATTATTCAAACTTTAATCTAATTATTATGGAACAGAAATTGCCATTGCCGCCTTTCTCATATGAAACAGCAATAGAGAAAATTCAGCTAGCAGAAGATGCTTGGAATAGTCAGGATCCAGAAAGAGTTTCAAAAGCCTATACGATTGACAGTGAGTGGAGGAACAGAAATCAATTTGTAAACGGAAGAGAAGAAATTGTACAGTTCTTAACGCAAAAATGGAAAAAGGAGAAAAATTATAAACTTAAAAAAGAGTATTGGGCGCATACCGAAAATAGAATTGCGGTTCGATTTGAGTATGAATATCAAGACCTTGAAGGAAACTGGTTTAGAGCCTATGGAAATGAAAACTGGGAGTTTGATGCAAATGGTTTGATGCAAAAACGTTTTGCCAGTATAAATGATCTTTCAATAAAAGAAGAAGAAAGAAAACTTTAAGAAATTTAATTCATAGAGGGCGGTTCAGGAATTTTTACCGTCCTTTTTATTTTCTTTATAATTAATAAATAAAAAGTAATGCCTCCTAAAACAATCAGCAATGCGATTTGAAGTTGGCCAAGTACATTGTTTCTGCTGTACATAGCATTTGCAACAGCCAGTTTCGCTTTCCCTTCTTCAATCTGAATTTGCGAAAGAGATTCGAGAGTTTTTAATGCTTGCGCACTCGAATTGGCTATTTTCTTCCAATCTTTATTTTCAACCTGTTTATTGATTTCTTTGCATGAAAGTAAAAAAGCATCAAAATACTGTTTTTCTTTATTGGTCAAAACCGTTTTGGCATACAAATCATCAATATTGTGAATAATGTCTAAGGTGTGAATGATTTCATCTTTCTTGATATTATCACTTAAATCTAATTTTTCAGCTTCAGCTTTTATAAAATGAAGTTCTTTAGAATATTGAAAAATATAATGCGCCACAACCAATCGGTCTTTGTAAATAGCATTGATATTATCATTTACGTTTTTAGAATTTCGCAACGTATTAAAGTTACCAAGCAGAATGATAAGCATTACAACTAGTAATATAAAAGCAGCTTTGGTTTTATTGCTGTACCTTCTATGATCTTTCATAAAGCTTTTTTTTAGATAACAATAATTAATCAATCATTCTGTTCTCAACGAGTTCAATGTTTTTTATCGCGGCTAGCGGAGTAATTTTTACTTTTTTATCTCCTTTGACAAAATAAAAGTAGTACAAACTATTGTTTCCAATAACAAAAACGTTTTTAGATTCTCCTTCGTTAAAATCCATTTGATAGCTGTAATCCAATTTGTTTTCTTTTAGCTTTTTCTTAGTAAAATAACCTCCTGCCATACCATAGCCAAGAAAAAAAGACAACAGAAAAAGTATAAGTGATTTTATGGCAATACCATTGTAGTAGCTTTTAGTTTCTTCTGGAGATAATGCATCAGTCGATTTTAGTTCAAAAGATCTTTTTACAAAGGCCAAATCTTTATTCTTCGCTAAAAAAGAAGGAAGATAAAAATGCACCAAAAAAAGGATTATGATGGCTCCAAGAATAATTGGGTTTGAGGTAAATTCAGCAATCGGACTAATTAAAACGTCCATAATAGTAGAATACCTTAAGATATTAATTCCGAATTGATAATAATAAATACTGTCTTTTAGTATTCCCATTACAATCAAAAAGAGATAGCCAAATGGCAATAGTTTTTCTAAATCGTCTGAAATCTTCATTTCTTCAGCTTAAAATTGGTTAGTTTTAGGTCCGTTTTACAACTTACTAAAATAGTCTTTTTTACTTACAATAAATGAAGAATTGTATTGGAAGAAAATAGTTATCCGAATTTTAAGCAGCTATTTCCTGCTGTCCGCTGTATCTTTTGTGGCGAACCCCGCCACAAAAGGATGCCGCTCCCATCAGGGCTAGGGCATCAGGCCTTATTTGAACGATTTTTGTTTAATTAATGAATCAGCCACTAAAAACAGTTTTCGAATCATCTTTTATTCAAGCATTAACTCATTATCATCCGATTTTCCTTTAAAGAACAAAAACTGAAGTAAAAGCGCCAATACAATAGTCAAAATAGCTCCAATAAAATTAAGCCATAAATAACCCAGTTTCTCCTGTCTGTAAACCATAAAATAATAAATCACAAAAATCGTAAGCTGACTTATGAGAGCACTGATAAACATTGGTTTTGCCTGAACTCTTTTGGTATAAAAAGCTACAAGGAAGATTCCTAAAACAGTTCCGTAGAAAATAGAACCAATAATGTTTACAAGCTGAATTAAATTTTCAAACAAAGTTCCAACGCAGGCAAAAAGTATTGCTATAACTCCCCAAAAAAGAGTAAAAAACTTGGTAACATGCAAATAATGTTTCTCCGACTTTTCTTCTTTCTGATTTCGTTTGTAAATATCTATTGCTGTTGTAGAAGCCAGTGCAGTTAATCCAGAAGCAGTAGAAGACATGGCAGCCGAAATAATAACGGCCAATAACAATCCGATTAGACCTTTTGGCAAATAATGCAGAATGAAATGAAAGAATACATAATCTTTATCGTTGGTTTCTGAATTACTATCGGCTCTCGAAATTATTTCCTTTGCTTTATCACGAAGATCTTTTTCTTTATTCGATAAAGCAACCAGTTCTTTACGCAAAATCGGATTGTCATAATCTTGATTCAGCTGATCGATGTACAATAAATTAATAACTTTTTTATCTTCAGAAAGCTTAACTAGCTTTTCTTCTAAAACATGATATTCTTGTTTATAAGCCGACTTCTCAATTGCAATTTTATTATTCGGATTAAAATTTAAAGGAACCGGATTGAATTGAAAAAACACAAAAACCATAACTCCTGTAAGAAGAATAAAGAACTGCATTGGCACTTTTAGAAGTCCGTTCATGATTAATCCCATTTGACTTTCTCGAACTGATTTCCCAGATAAATAACGTCCCACCTGTGATTGGTCTGTACCAAAATAGGCAAGTGCCAAAAAGAAACCTCCTGTAATACCACTCCAAAAAGTATATTTTTCTTCGGGATTAAAAGAAAAGTCCACAATATTCATTTTGTCATTTGCTCCCGCAATATGTAGCGCACTATTAAAAGTCATATCGTTTGGAAGATAATGCAGAATCAAGAAAAACGTGATAAACATTCCAGACATAATGACAAACATCTGCTGTTTTTGCGTAACGTTTACCGCCTTTGTTCCTCCAGAAAAGGTATATATGATTACTAGAACTCCGATAATGATATTCATTACAGTTAAGTTCCATCCTAAAAGTGCAGACAAGATAATTGCTGGTGCATAAATAGTTAAACCAGTTCCTAAACCTCTTTGTACTAAAAATAAAATTGCAGCAAGCGAACGGGTTTTTACATCAAATCTTTTTTCTAAAAATTCATAAGCCGTATAAACTTTGCTTTTATGATATAGCGGAATAAAAGTCAAACAAATAACAATCATTGCAATGGGCAATCCAAAATAAAATTGCACAAAACCCATTCCGTCGTGATAAGCCTGTCCTGGAGTCGATAAAAATGTAATTGCACTCGCTTGTGTTGCCATTACAGAAAGACCTACAGTATACCAAGGCGTTTCGTTGTTTCCTAAAATAAAATCTTCTACGTTTTTACTTCCTCGGGTTTTCCAAGAGCCGTATCCAACAATAAATAAAAGTGTGACAATAAGTACGATCCAGTCAAATAGCTGCATAGGTTATGAGTATAATTGCATGATTAAGAAAAAGATAGCAATATAAATTGCATTTGCTACTAAAACATAAGTGTAGCTTTTTTTCCATTTTTTTGTTTTTTTAGCTTCCATATTTATTGCTTTAAATCTTGTTTAGGAGCTTCAATTGGCTGTTTTAGAGAAATAATATTCGATAATAATCGATAGGCTCCAGAAACACCTTCTGGCAATTCTCTAAAGAAACTTAAACCAGTGTAGATGTAATATCCTTTTCCGTAAGGTGCGACAAGAAGAGCTCCATCTTTTGGAGATTCTCCTTTATCGTGCGACGAAATAATAGGAGTGAAGGCAGGATCATATTCGTTTGGATAATATAACCCTTGTTCTTGTGTCCATCCTTGAAAATCTTTTTCAGAAATTTTATTAGGCGTATTTAAAACAGGATGATTTGGTGCTAAAAATGTAATTTTAGCATTTTCTTCTGTTACACGATCGTTTGATAATTTCAACGGATAAGGAGCAATTTTATCTGTCACTAATTTTCCGTTTGTGTTGTATTGAACAATCATGTTTTTACCGCTTTTTACAAAATTGAAAAGTATATTTTGCTTGTTTGCCAAAGCATTTACGGTATTATAAGCACGAATTCCGGTAATTACAGTACTGAAAGAATCTAATTTTTCTGGAGTAATTTCTTCGGGTTTTAAGATCGAAACTTTATATCCCATTTGAGTCAAACTTTCCGGAACTTCGTCTCCAGCGCCCATGATATAAGCAATGGCATCGCCAGAGATTTTTAAATCAATTCTAATGCATTTTGATTCAGCTGGTTTTAAAACCATTTGTTTGGTAATATGGCTGAAATCAATAATAGTTTGGTCTTTATCAAATCGTTTCTTGTCTACAATTGCGACACTTTTTACTGTCGCTTCATCTGGATTTAATGGAGGTGTTACTTCAAAATAGAAGATTTGCTCGTTGCCTTTTTTGTCTAAAACAAACGGAATTTCTTTTGGAGAAACAGACCAGCTTTTAGGCAACTCTAATTGGAGATTTCCTTTTATATCATCTTTTCCAGCGCGAACTTTTACTGGAACCATTTTGCTTTTGGTATTTCCAAAAATTAAAACTTTTTCTAAAATTGAAGTTGTAACTTCTGGAACGATATCAAGAAAATTATACATTTCGCCTTTTACGCCATCATTGTACTTATACACTACAGTGCGCTCAAACGGAATCTCTATATCATTGATTTTGATGTTAAAGACCACTTTTGTGTCTCTAATAATATCTGGTGTACCAATAATTTCTTGATTAGAAACGGTATACATTCCAACTGTTGCTTTTTCTTTTAGCCAATAAGGTTGAGTGTATTCTATATTGTTTGGAAGCTGCAATTGCAGATTGATCTTCTGATCGTTATTATTCTTCAATACAACGTTTTGGGCTGTTGTTTGATGGTCTGGAAGCGTAGTCACACTAATTAATTGCATTCCGATAGAACATCTATTAATAGCTTCAAGAGTTAATTTTATTGTACTTCCTGGCGTTGCTTCTTGTTCGTTGGCAACCGCTTCAAGATATAAACCAGAACAAGATGCGATAATGTTTTTTATAGCAGCAAGTTTAATCTCTTTCCAATGGGTATCTTCTAAAGCTTGAATCATTGCGTAGGCTTTGACTAAATCTGGAATACTTGCAGAAGGATGGCTAAAATCGTATTTTGAAATGATGGAAGAAATCAAATCTCCAACTGGTTTTCCGTTTTTAACACGGTTCCAGCTTGTATCTATGCCATCAAATAAATTATCACGTTCTTTTGGGGTTTCGCCATTAATTAGTTCTAAATATTCGGTTTCTTCACCACGAATACCAGTACTTCCAAAACCTTGTGACTGATGACGGCTTCGGCTTAAAGCTGCGATTTCCTGATTTGATTTTCCGATTCCTGTGTAGTAAACACCTGTTTCTAGTTTGGTGAATTTAGATTTATTGGCAGCATCAAATTTTTCTTGGCTTCCGTAAAACCACCAAGAAGGATTAAAGAATTGGCGTTTTACCTGCCAAGGAGAGACATATTTTAATTGTTCGGGATAAACTTTTGGATCGTTTGTTAATTTGAAACTTTCGACACTCAGCATTGCAGAAGAGGTATGATGCCCGTGTGTTGTACCAGGAGAACGATGATCAAATCTATTAATAATAATGTCTGGCTGAAATTTTCTAATGGTCCAAACTACATCAGCAAGCACTTTGTTTTTGTCCCAAATATCTAAAGTTTCAGATGGATTTTTTGAAAAACCAAAATCGTTTGCTCTAGAAAAAAATTGCTCGCCACCGTCTATTTTTCGAGCTTCAATTAATTCTTGAGTTCTAATAACACCTAGTAATTCACGCAATTGCGGGCCAATTAAGTTTTGTCCGCCATCTCCACGAGTAAGTGATAAATAACCCGTTCTGGCATTCATTTCATTGGCTAAATACGAAATCATTCTAGTGTTTTCATCATCAGGATGCGCGGCAACATACAATACAGAACCTAAAAAGTTTAGTTTTTTAATTTGATTGTAAATTTCAACTGAATTTGGCTTTTGCGGCTGTTGTGCAAATGAAATCTGAAAACCTATAAAAAATAGAAGAAAGATTTGAATCTGTATTTTTCGCATGGTGAGTGTTAGGTGTTTTTTGAAATTATTCCAAAAATAGTAATTATTTTATGGAAGATTATTTAAATGAAATGTTAACGCTCAATAATTATACCTTTCTTTAAGATGATGAAACAAAAAAAGCTGCCAGATTGGTTCTGACAGCTTCTTAAAAATATATATTTGATGCCGTTTTACTGCTTATTTCAGTTTGTTTTCTGTATCAACGTAGTTTCCTGTAATAGTTACGCCAGTACCTTTTGTAACTTTTCCATAAATAGTGATAGAAGAAGTATTGCCAATGAAATTGATTTTAGCGCCACTATTCAATCTCAAATCTCCCCAAATTACAACAGATCCTTCAACTTGTAATGTAGCATTGCTATTGATAACTAATTCTGTAGGAGATGATTGCTGGTATTTACCTTGAGATAAACTTCCTCTCATGTTAAAAGTACCACCGCTATTTAGTGTTAAGTTGCTAAGAACAGTAATAGAACCACAATGTGTTAAAACTGCACCAGAATTAATGATTGCTGAATTAATAGCTGTTGCTCCTTGGTACGATTTTATTTCATTAGAATTTAAAATCAAATCTCTACCTTGATTGTATAAACCATAAGTTAAACAGCTCGCAAAAGTAGTATTTGGTTTCTCCATTTTAATGATTTTCAAACCTCCAGTTCCGCTTGCTACATAAATGTAATTTCCGCTTGATTTTACATAGTTTGAAGAACCTGCAATTCCAACCGAACCTAATAAATTAAGCTGTGTTGCAGATTGATATACATTAAGGCCTAATGCTCCATTAGCAACAAAAGCATAACCGTCATTAAAAGAAACTGCATTAGTTACGTTATCTTCACCTGCAGTTGTAATTCCGATAGTTTGCAATTTTGATCCACTGTTAATGTCGTATACGCCAAGACCATTTGGACCTTCAGAAACAAAAAGTTTTGTTCCGTCAATATCCATTGTTCTTTTTGCCCCGCTTACATCATTAGATGTTGTAAAGCTTTTTTGCAAAGCAAGAGTAGACTGATTGTAAATGTTAACGCCTTTGGTTCCGCTTAAAGTAACAACTTTATCACTTGTTAAAGCAATAGAACGCAAATCGGCCATAGCGGCTTTTCCTGCAATTACTTTTGTAGAACTGTTTACTTTAAACAAACTTCCGTTGTCTCCCGTTACAGCAAAATAATTAGAAGCATTAGCAGCTACATCTGTTGTGACTCTACTTTCTAAGTAATTTGTTTTCAATTTATCTGTAAGCAATCCTGAACTTAATTCCATATTAAACACAATTGCCGGATTCCCTGCTAGTTGAGTGTCTTTGTCCACATCTTTAGCAGCTCCGATAATTAAATTTGATCCTGAAAAAGTCAGTGAGGTAATATCTGTGCTTGGAATTAGGGCAGAAGTGACCAATTTTGGCTTGTATGGATCAGAAACATCAATCACGTCAATAGCTCCAGAATAAGCATCGCCTCTCATAATATAAGAAACATAGGCGTAATTTCCGTTTACAGTAACGTGACTAGCTTGTAACGTTCTTCCGTTTGCATCAACTGGCGGTTTTACTTCGGCAATTTGAACAAGAGGAAAAGAAGTGCTGGTGGTCTCTGCAGATTTTCCTGCTAAAGCACCATTTTCGATCGAAATTACCCCAGAATTAGTTAAGTCAAGTCTTTGGTTTAATGTAGATTGATCTGAGGTAATGGTAATGTTATTTGACGATTGTCCATCGTTTTTGTTGTCATTGTTATCGTCACAACCTATTAACAGTGACATTGCTAAAAATGAAAGCAAATAAACATTCTTTTTCATAAATTTCTTTTTTGGATTTTAAAATTCGGCGCAAATATATATTATAAATATATTACAAATGAGATTTTTAAGCGAAACTTATTGTAATACAGTTATTTATATTAAATATACAGCATTTTAACAAAAGATCCCATTAAACAAATCATAAAAAAAAGAGAGTATCATTTTTTTGATACTCTCTTGTATTGATTGCTAATAATTTAGCATTATTATCTTCTACCATGTCCATGCCCGCGATCGTGATCATCATGATCATGTCTGTCACGGTGTTTATCATGTTTATTGTGTTTGTCGTAATGTTTGTAATCTTTACGATCGTAGTGACGACGCTCACTGTAACCATAAACAGGTCTTGGTTTGTATGGTCTTTGTGGAGCTCCGTGGTATCCTTTGTAATATTTCACTCTATGACGGTCAAAATAAGTATAAGGAGTTCTACCGTGATAATCTGTCAAAACTACTTTGTAACCTCCATACAAATCATAGTTTCTATATTGTCTTGGCAAGTATGTTGCTCTTACCCATTTTCCTCCTCCGAAATAGATAAATTGAGCAGCACGAACATCGTAGTAAGCCTCAACATCTGGAAGATAGTAATATTCCATTTCTGTATATCCTACTGGTCCCCAAGCCGGTGGAGCACCAATATTTACGTTAACCGATACTTGAGCTTGTGTGGCGTTTGCAACCATTAGAAATAATCCGGCGATTGCTAATTTTATCGTTTTCATCTTTTTTTATTTTATAATGTTAATCTTGAATAGGGATATTCATATACTGTGCCAAAAAATACAAGCAGATGTATTTTGTCGAGTAAAAATGCATTTCAACGAGTGAAGAAAACGATTGATAATGGTTAATTTATTGATTTACAAAGATTTTAATTGTTTTTGGAATTCTTAAAAAAACCAAAAAAATTATCGGTAATTGACAACTCTAGGCTTTGCAAGCTCAAAACTTTGAAGTCTGTAATCGGTAGTTTCAAAAGTATTGGTTTTGAAAACATTATCGCCTTGCTGTGGAATACTTGGATAATAAGATAAAGAAAGCTGAAATGAACTGAAAACCAAGTAGTCATTACTAATTACTAATCCTACGGTAAGCTTAGAATAGGGTTTGCTCTTTGTCATTGCCATTTCTGGACTTCCTAATACTGCAATGGAATAATTGAAAAATGGGTTTAAACGAAATCCAAGTAAAGAGTGTGGCGAATACGTTTGTGTCTGCAAGGATAAAACAGCTTTACTGCTTCCGTACAAGTAACTGTTAAATCCCGGAATTCCGTTTTCTTGATTTATATTCAGCTGATCTCCAATTATGTCATCACGATTTATTCCAATTACTACTTTCGGATTTACGAATTGTCTAATTTTCCAATTTCCGACGCTAAATAGTTTCGTAAAATAATTGGATTCAAATAGAAATGAAGTTTGGTAAGTTTTGGATTGATGAAAAAAAGTTCCCGCTTCAAAATTCATACTTAAAAATCCTAAACGGTAATAATTTCCAAAAGAGAATTGAGCCCCAACATAAGGCCGCCAAAAAGTGTTTTTGTACTGATATCCAAAAGTAACACCATATATTCGTCCTATCGGGACATCTTCTGTTTGTCCATTTCTAAAAATATAGCTGTCTTTGATAAATTTTCTTGTGTTCAATCCAATTCCGCCCAGAATTAGCTTTTCAGAAGAATAAAAATGGTTCGGATCGTAAAGATCAGATGGTGACTCACTGTAGTTGACATTCAAAAAACGAGCAGTAGTAACAAGGTTGGTTATAGCTTCGTGATTGTCTTCAAATACTTTAAAAGCACGTCCCGCCCAAACATCTTGCGAGGTGTATTTTTTGGGCTGATAAGCAAATGTAGAATCTGGAGCCTGAAGTGTATCTTTTCTAAAACTTTCATCCATATAAAATCCGCCCGCCCATTTGGTCAGGGGAGAGTAGAAGTCTCGTTCGATATCGATGCTTTTAATGTAATTGTTATCTAAATCCATTTTGTAATGGAAAACAGTTCCTATATAAGTATTCTTAATATTGGGAACAGTATACGTTACTTCATTGGCATTTTGACCGTCATCAAAACGATTGGTAAAACGATATTCAAGCTGTTGTCCACTTCCAAAAAAATCTTTTTCTTTAAAACCTACCGAAACTTGATTGCTCGAAATAGAAAATCTCGGAATTGTACTCCAGGAATCTAAAACACGAATGGTAACATCTACAGAATCTGAAGCTTGCCCAACTGTCTGATTGGAAATTCTAACTGCAGTAACATATCGTTGCGCACGAATCAAACGCTCAGACTCTATAACTTTATAAGTGTCGTAACGAGTGTTTCTCTTAAAAAGCAACAAGTTGTAAATGGCTATTTTCTTTGTTTTTAAGTGCAGTCTATTACCCATTCTTTCTCCCCAGTTTTTAGGAGTTAGAGTAGTATCGGCAACAGAATATCCAAAAGGATCAAGAGTAATAATATTTATTTTTCGAATAATTTTCCCATCGTAATTTGTTGAATCAATGGGAACAAGCAATTCGTCTTTTTTCTTCGACTTTTTAGATCTAAAGAATAATTTATGCATGGTCTGCGTAAATTTATTTTTCTTAGAATAATTTCTAATCTTAGTGTAAATTTCCGTAGTGTCTTTCTCTTTTTTTGGCTCTTTTTTATTTTCATTTACCTGCGCATACCCGCTTTGTAAACAAAGGCACAGCAAAATAAAAAACAGTATTTTTTTGTTTAAAGACATTCGGTAATTTTCTTCTAATAATTATAAGTTTTATGAATTTAAGGAATAAATAGATGCTATGCTAGCATAACGTTATTTTTAATTTTCTGTTGTAGTTTTTCTTTTTCTCCAAGCAAATTTCCGAGGAACGTGATTCCCCATAAGATAACCCCAAGCAGAGAGCGAATCAATTCGATCAAAAATTATTTTCAAAATAGCTAGAAGAGGAATGGCTAAGAACATTCCGGCAATTCCAGCAGCGGCACCTCCAACAATAATTCCCATAATAGAAACAAAAGCGTTTATTTCTACTTTAGAATTAATAATTAATGGCACAAGGAGATTATTATCAATAAACTGAACAATAACGTTTATAATCAAAATTCCGAGGATTACTGAAATTTCTCCAGATCCAGTTAATGATGCTAAAACGGTTATAACTCCTGCAACAAAAATTCCGATATAAGGAATCAAGTTCAAAATTCCTGTAATCAATCCCAGAAGAACAAAATATTTCACGCCAATGATCCACAAACCTAAACTCGTCAATACCGAAACCACAATCATTTCGATAATTAAACTGACGATGTAATTATTGATCGAAACTTTTATCTGAGACAAAATATCTTGAAGAATACCATGATTTTCCTGTTTGATCAATTTGGCAAAAAACAGTTTAAAATGTTCTTTATAGATTAAAAACAAAAAAGTGTAAATGATCATAATGGTACTGTCCAAAAGAACATCGCTTATCGAAATTATAAACGAACCAAGTTTAGCCTGACCCGTTTTGACCGAATCTTTTGTAACAGAATCCAAATATTTTTTCTGTTCGCCAATGCTTACCTGAAAATTTTCTCTTATAAACTTATGAATTTCGACAATAAAAGAGTTTGCATTTTTCTTTATAGTATCAAAATCATTTGCCATGTAAGTGACTTGGTAGGATATAAAAACTAGAATTCCAACCACAATAGAAATGAAAATAGCAAGACAGACTATAGCAGCGAGATGCCTAGGAAACTTAAGTTTGGTCTTTAGAAAAGTAAAAATCGGAAGGAGTAAAACGGCAAATAAGAATGCCATTAAAATAGGTGTAAGAATATCTTTTCCGAGGCAAAAAATGAATGCAAAACAAATTAAAGTAATAAGAATAAAGGAAAGTTTTGCATAAAAGGGTAATGTTATGGGCCTAGTCATTTTTTATTTTATTTAGCTGAATTTATAAAACAAATATTACACTTTATTTGTCTTTTTACGTTCTAGCTTTTTTCGCGCCCGTTATAAAATTCCCATTACATTTTAGTCAAAAAACTCTCGCTCTTCATATTTTGCTGGAATAATCGAAATTCCTTTTTGAAGCAGCAAATTGTTTGGGAAAACAATTTTTTCTCCTTCTTTTGTTTTTAAGCTCACATGGAAAGTATTAATATCTTCGATTTCAGCTTCAATTGGAAAATCTTTATCATGAATTTTAATAGTATCTCCAATTCTAAAAGGAAAAGAGAAGAATAAAACCATTCCGGAAGTGATATTGCTTAAAATAGACCATTGGGCAAACATAGCAACACCAATTACAGTTGCAATAGAAGAAATGGTGATAAAAATATCTTCTGTTTGAACTCCCCAGATTACAATTAAAGTGGTTACAACAAGTATATTCATTAAAATGTTAATATACTTGATAATTAGATTGGTACGATGTTCAAATAATTGGCTTGTAGCCGCAAATTGCTTTATTAGTTTAGCAATTACTATACGTAGTACAATCAAAACACCAATAAGAATGATTGTTGCTATTATTTCTCGGCTATACTCTTTAAAAGAAAACATAAATAAATTTTTACACTAATGTAGTCAAAAAATCGTAAACTTTGGCTGTCGGAAGCCCCATTACATTGGTATAAGAGCCTTCTACTTTTGCAACTGCCATAAAACCAAACCATTCCTGAATGCCATAAGCACCAGCTTTGTCGTAAGGTTTGTAGTTTTCTATATAATATAAAATAGCTTCGTCTGACAAATCGTTGAAGGTTACTTTTGTGATATCATGCAAAAGAGTAGAGGAGTCTTTAGTTTTAAAACAAACAGAAGTAATGACTTCATGAGTAGCATTAGACATCGATTTAATCATATCAAATGCTTCTTCGGCACTTTTAGGCTTTCCTAAAGCTTTATTCTGGTGCCAAACAATGGTGTCGCTTGTAACCAAGATTTCATTTTCTTTCAATTCTCCTTCAAAAGCATTGGCCTTTAATTCAGCAAGATAATCGGTAATTTCGGCTGCTTTTAATTCTGGCGGATAAATTTCTTCAACATCTTTTAAACGAATTTCAAAATCAAGATCTAAATCCTTAAAAAATTGCTGTCTACGCGGAGAACCCGAAGCTAAAATGATTTTATATTTTTTTAGTTTTTCTTTAAGCATTGTATTTGATATTTAAGGCAATAACCAATATTGATAGGATTCCAAAGAATAAAATAAGTTTTAAGATGTTGCTTAAATGATGAAATTCCTTTTGAGATTTTGCACTGAATATTTTTACTATAAAATAAAGTAAAGGCGCTAAAACGGTCGCAAAAGCATAAAATACTGAAATGTAAAGCTTGTTTTGCATGAAGTACGTATTGCAATAAAGCGCACACATAATAAACGCAACAACGGCAAAGCCCAAAGCTATTTTGGCTGCTCTATTAACTCCTATTGCAACAGGTAACGTATTCATTCCCATATTGTAATCGCCATTTACATCTTCGATATCTTTTATAATTTCACGAATAAAATTAATCATAAAAGCAAATAAGGCATAGTCTATTAGAATAGAAAAAAGACTTGCCATTTGGGCTTGATTCTCGCCTGTTGTAGCAGGAAAAAGATCAAAAACACCAATAATCAAAACGCTTACAGCCAAAAGCAATGCCACTACGAAATTGCCTAAAATCATAATTTGTTTTAGACTCGTAGAATAAAAATATAGAAGCGAAGCAATTAGAATAAAAAGTGATGCAAAAGTCGGCCTCATAATAATATTCGAAAGAATAAAACCAATTGCAACGCCAGAAATATTTAAACCTATATAAATATTATAAGCAGCAGTTTCTGTAATTCCTTTTCCAACGACAACATTTTGCGGTTTGTTGATACTATCAGTTCCTACATCGTAAATATTATTGATTACATAACCTGCAGCAGCCAATAGAACGGTGCTTAAAACCAGCAAACCGTATTGCCAGTCAGCCAATGCCAGCGGAACTTGCTGTTGTTTTAAAAAGTCATAGCGAAAAAGCAGCTGCATAAAAGCAAGCATCAAAAGGTTTTTATAACGAATAAGTTTTAGGAATTTCATTTTTTTTGAAGTTACAAAGGTTCAGAGGAACAAAGGTTCAAAGGTGTGGAGCTAATTGAAAACTGCGACTGATTACTTAATCGTGTTTTGCGTTAAAATAATCCATCCATTTTCCTTGCACTTTCATCACTTGC
This sequence comes from Flavobacterium chungangensis, assembly GCF_042654045.1. Classification (NCBI taxonomy): domain Bacteria; kingdom Pseudomonadati; phylum Bacteroidota; class Flavobacteriia; order Flavobacteriales; family Flavobacteriaceae; genus Flavobacterium; species Flavobacterium chungangensis. The sequence continues at coordinate 55,711 of NZ_JBHSFY010000018.1, read as the reverse complement.
TCGATAACGTCTCTTGCAGCACCGCGTCCTCCTTTTACGTGTGAGATGTAGCGGCATAGTGTTTTAATTTCTGGACTAGCATCTTGCGGACAAGTTGGAAGTCCAACTAATTTCATTACATGAAAATCAGGGATATCGTCTCCCATATACAACACATTTTCGGGTTTAATATTGTTGCTTTCGCAGTAAGCATTAAAAGTTTTTACTTTATCAGGAGTTCCTAAATGAATATCATTAACGCCCAAATTGCGAAGACGAACACGAACGCCTTCATTGCTTCCGCCAGAAATAATGCATACATGGTAACCACTTTCAATAGCTGCTTTCATTGCATAGCCATCACGAATGTTCATTGTTCTTAACATTTCGCCTTCATTGGTTACAAAAACAGAACCGTCTGTAAGTACGCCATCTACATCAAAAACAAACGTTGTGATGTCATTCATTATTTCTTTATAACTTTTTCCCATTATGCTGTATAGATTGTGTTAGGATTTTATAGATATTTTTTTTGTTTTCGTCTTGTAAAAAGGCCATATGCGCATCGGTTGTGTTAGAATCGTGGCGTATCGCTGGGCCTGTTTGTGCATCAATAGGATCGAGTGTATTGATTTTATCTGCTGTTTCCTGGATTAGAGGCTTTAAAACAGCAAAAGGAACTTGGTTTTCTTCGCAGATTTCGTGCCCCATTTGATACAAATGATTCGTAAAATTGCTAACAAATACTGCAGCAACATGAAGTGCCTTGCGCTGTTCTGAACTTATAGAATAAACCGCAGTTGAAACACTTTTTGCAATGGTTTCTAAAAGTTTGAAATCGGCTGTATTCTCTGCTTCCAAACAGAAAGGAACAACAGAATAATCTAAATCTTTATTTTTAGAAAACGTCTGAAGCGGATAAAAAACACCACGTCTGTTTTTAGGATCTAAAAGTTCAATGGAAGATGTTCCAGAAGTATGAACGACCAATTGGTTGTTAAACGGAAGCTGTTCTGAAACTTCTGTAATGGCATTATCTGAAACTGAAATAATATGCAAATCAGCAGGTTCTAATGCTTGAAAATCGGTAACAATCTTTTCAGAATCAATTAGATGGAGTAAGGCTCCTTTCTTTCGTGAAAAAACCTGTTTAATTTCAACAATTTTGCTGGCAGAAAAAGCCTTTATCAAATGCTGTGCAACATTGCCGGAACCGATTATTGTTATCTGAATCATGAAAGCAAAATTAGTATTATTTTTTTTAATGCGGGAGACTATTGAATATTGATAATGCTTTTTTGAAGTTTTTATTGTCTTCTGGTTTTAGTTAGAATTCTCACACTTTTTAGCTAAAAACAATTATTCAAAAAAAGCACATCTGTTTTGTAGGTTTTAACTTTCCATATTACCAATTCGTTTAAAAAATAGTCCTTATTTTTGGTTTTTATTAACAAAAGGCAAAGCCTGCTAATCAACATTTTTAAGTACTTTTGTCGCACTTTTATACAATGTAATTCCTAAGAAATGGATAAAAAAATATTCTCTTTTTTGTTTTCTACACGATTAATGGCCGTTCTTTTTTTAACATTCGCAATTGCAATGGGTATTGGAACTTTTATCGAAAGTAAATACAATACCGATACGGCTAGAATACTAATTTACAATACTTGGTGGTTTGAGGCAATTATGGCCATCTTTATGCTTAATTTCTTCGGAAATATCAAAAAATATCAATTGCATAAAAAAGAAAAATGGGCAACTCTTTTATTGCACCTTGCTTTTGTTTTTATCATTTTAGGAGCTTTTATTACAAGATATATTAGTTACGAAGGGATGATGCCAATTCGTGAAGGCGCGGCAGAAAACCAAGTGTATTCAGATAAAACCTTTTTGACCATTTTTGCTGATGGTGAATATAAAGGAGAAATGAAAAGAAGGGTTTTTGAAAAAAATCTATTATTGTCTCCTGTTACCAATAATGACTTTAGCATTTCAGGAAAATTTGACGAAACTCCTTTTGAAGTTACCTATTCGAACTATATCATGGGGGCAAAAGAAGTGGTTAAGCCAGATCCAAACGGAACTTTATACCTTAAATTGGTTGAAGCCGGAGCGGGTGGAAGAGAAGAACATTACCTAAAAGAGGGTGAAGTTCAGAACATTCACAATGTTTTATTTGCTTTAAATAAGCAGACAGACGGTGCCATTAACATTAATACCACTGGAAAAGAATATACAATCCAGACTCCTTTTGAAGGTGAATTTATGCGAATGGCTGATCAATTTAAAGGAAAAGTTACAAAAGATAATGTACAGCCTTTAATGATGCGTTCTTTATATAGCATTGGAGATATTAGAATTGTATTTCCTGAGCCACCATTGAAAGGAAAAGTGGATTATGAATCGAATAATGATTTTAAAGCAAAATCTCATTCTGACGCTTTAGTAGTTAAAGTAAAAGCTGAAGGACAAGAAAAAGAAGTGATGCTTTTTGGTTCTAAAGGACAAGTTGGAGAAGCTAAAACAGTAAAAATTGGCAACATAGAGTATTCTTTATTCTACGGAAGTAAAGCTTATATTTTGCCATTTAAAGTTCGTTTGAACGATTTTATTGCAGAGAAATATCCTGGAACAGAAAAAAGTTATTCTTCATACAAAAGTAAAGTAACTGTTCAAGATTCTACAGAAACTTTTGATGCTGATATTTTTATGAACCACGTTTTAGATTATAAAGGATTCCGTTTCTTTCAGTCTTCATTTGATCCAGACGAAAAAGGAACTGTTTTATCTGTCAACCACGATTTCTGGGGAACAAACATTACTTATTTTGGTTATTATCTATTATACATTGGTCTAATGGCAATTATGTTTACTAAACATTCTCGTTTTGGTGATTTGAAACGTAAGCTTGACGCTATTCAAAAGAAAAAAGAAAAGCTAATTACTATTTTAGTTTTATTGATTAGTTTGAACGGATTTGCACAGCAAACGCCTCATGTTCATTCTCATGATCATAATCATGATCACGAGCATTCGGCAGATCCAAATGATCATGCCAATCACGTTACGGCTCCGCCAAGCAAGAAACAGTTAGATTCTTTATTGAATATTTATAAAGCGCCAGAAGCACACGCGGCAAAATTTGGTCGTTTGATTATTCAGGATGCTGGAGGTAGAATGAAGCCAATTAATACGTTTTCATCTGAATTACTTCGTAAAGTAAGTCATAATGATAAATACAACGGAATGAATTCTGATCAGGTTTTCTTATCTATGACGCAGTATGCACAGGTTTGGATTCAGATTCCATTAATTTACATTAAATCTGGAAATGACAGTATCCGTAAAATTATCGGAATCGATTCTAAAGATCAATACGCTCCATTTGTAAAATTCTTTGACGAGCAAGGAAACTATAAATTATCTCCATATTTAGATGCAGCTTATAAAGCAGCAAATCCAAATAATTTTGAGAAAGATTTTGTTGAAACCGATAAAAAAGTAAACTTAATGGAATCGGCATTAAGTGGAAGCATTTTAAGAATTTTTCCAATTCCAAATGATCCAAATCACAAATGGGTTTCTTATTTAGAGCGCGAAAGTGCTGGTTTTAAAGGAATGGATTCTACTTACGTAAAACAAATTCTACCATTATACTTTAGTGCATTAAATAATGGATCTATTCAGAAAAACTTTGATACGGCCGATAACTTGGTTGAAAGTATTAATGGTTTCCAAAAGAAATTTGGAGCTAAAGTAAGGCCAAGTGAAGATAAAATTGATGCCGAGATTGCATATAATAAATATGATGTTTTTAAAGTATTGCCATATTGGTACATTACAGCATCTATCATTATGCTGATGTTTACGATTCTTAATATTTTCTTTGAGAAGAAATGGTTAAGATTTACTGTAAATGGCTTTCATATTATTATCGGATTATTGTTTGCGCTTCATACCGTTGGATTAATTGCGCGCTGGTATATTTCGGGTCACGCACCTTGGAGTAACGCATACGAATCTATTGTATATGTAGCTTGGTCTACGATGTTCTTTGGATTGGCTTTTGATAGAAAATCGAAACTTACAATTGCTTCATCTGCATTTGTTACAGCTATGATCTTAATGGCGGCATACATGAACTGGATCGATCCAGAAATTGCAAACTTACAGCCAGTTCTTAATTCGTATTGGTTAATGATTCACGTAGCAGTTATCGTAGCAAGTTATGGTCCGACTGCGTTAGGAATGATTTTAGGTTTTGTTGCTTTACTATTGATTTTCTTTACCAATGATAAAAATAAAGCCAAAATGGATTTACATATTAAAGAAGTAAGTTACATTAACGAAATGGCTTTGACTATTGGTCTTATCATGCTAACGATTGGAAACTTCTTAGGAGGACAATGGGCAAATGAAAGCTGGGGTCGTTACTGGGGATGGGATCCAAAAGAAACTTGGGCCTTAATCTCAATTATGGTGTATGCATTTGTAATTCACGCTCGTTTTGTTCCTGCTCTAAGAGGAAAATGGTTCTTTAATTTAATGAGTATGTTTGCTTTTGTTTCGATCTTGTTTACCTACTATGGAGTAAATTTCCACTTGGTTGGTTTACACTCTTACGCAAGCGGAGAAGCACATTCATTAAGCTGGATTTATTATTGTTTGATTACAATCTCTATAATTGGAGCGGTAACATATCCGAAGTATCGCAAATATTATAAAACTAAAAAAGTGAAGAAATAAATAATTTGCAATAATTATTAATTCATAAAAAAAGCTCAACATGATGTTGAGCTTTTTTTTATATTACTTATTTACTTAGAATCATATTCTTTATTTTTAAAAATATTTATATCATTATTTAAAAAAATTAAAGTTTCATTATATAGCTCATTTCGGCTTTTTTCTAAATGCATTACATGTGTTCCTTTTTGAATAACGACATATTTTTTCGACGCCGCATTTTCTAGAGAAAGAAATAAACCTTCAGCGTCGCTATTATTAGGATATAGATCCCATTCGCCTCTTATGACCAATGTTTTTGCAGTTATTTTTTTGGGATCGTAATAAGGATTATTATGTAATAAGTCAGAAACATCTGCAGAAGGACCTGATGGGTATCGAACCGTAGCATTTTTTGAATTTCCAGATAAAGGATCACTATTTTTCCAAATTTCTCCCCAAGTTTCAAATATTTCGGGTTCTAACTGGCATTCCTTTCCTGCTGGCGTGAGACTTTTCATTGCATTTATGCGTTGCAGAGGAGTCATTTCTTCAAATGATGATGTAATTTTTTCATTTTCAGAACTCTCATTTCTTGCTGTAATTGCAGCAAACAAAACTAGTTTTTCTATTTTGTTTGACATTTTAGAAGCGCATAATGCAGCAACAGAACCTCCCCAAGAATGACCTATTAAATAAATCTTATTTTTTCCTGTTTCTTTTAAAATAAAATTTACCGCTTTTTCAATATCCAAAGAAGCTTCCATGGCTCTTCCAACAATTTTATCAGAAGGATTTTTCATTTCGGGATATCTGTCAGAATTACCATAGCCAAGAAAATCAAGTGCATAAACATTATATCCGTTTTCTGATAAATTTTTCATCCAAGAAGTATTATTCATTTCAAAACCAAAAGAAAGTGCCGAAGGAAATGATGAACCATGAACAAAAAGTATAGGATAATCGTTTGAAGGCTTTTGTGGAGCGATATGATTGATTGCAAGTTTTAGCTCAGCAATATGGCTCTGAATTTTTAAAATTTCCATTGAATTTGTTTTTTTAGAATTTGAAATTCTTACCTTGTTTTGTGTATTCCCCATAGGAGCAAAGGACAAAAACAGAGATAAAACTATTATTATTTTCATTGATTTTTTCTGCAAAATTAAAATAGGATTACTTTTGAAACTTAAATAGAAACTTAACTATCATTGTCAGCATATGAATCATGAAATTAGCAAAATAAGCTCCATAATAGGAGATCCTGTACGGTCAGTAATATTGTGGACACTATTGGATAACAGAGCGTATACAGCTATTGAACTGGCTAATATTGTAGAAACATCGCCGCAAAACATTAGTATTCATTTATCTAAATTGTTAAAAGCTGATTTATTGACTGTTGAAAGCCAGGGAAGGCACAAATATTACAAGTTGTTAAATCCAGAAATAGCCAGTGTTATTGAAGGAATTGCAAATTTGGTTCCTAAAGATAGACAGCAAAAAGTAACCAATAAGGATTCTAAAATTAAATTTTGCAGGACTTGTTATGATCACTTGGCAGGTAAAATTGGTGTTGAAATAACGGTAAAATTAATTGACGAAAAGTACATCGTACTAGATAACAAAGCATTCTTGGTAACAGACAAAGGAGAACAGTTTTTTGCTGATTTTGGAATTGATGTTACGGTTTTAAAAAAACAAAGAAGAATTTTTGCAAAACCCTGTCTCGATTGGAGTGAAAGAAAACATCATTTTTCAGGATCATTAGCGACGGCATTTTTAAATAAAATGTTTGAGCTGGACTGGATTAGGAGAATTGATAACTCAAGAGCTGTATTGATAACCGCCAATGGACAAAAAGGTTTATACAATAAACTGAAGTTAGTGGTGTAATTTTTAATACGAGAAATAATTTTAAAAAAGGCTCAACATCATGTGGGGCTTTTATTTATGTCTAATCTTAAAATTTACCTGAGAGAACAAGTACAATAGCAGTTAGTATTAAAAAACAAAATAAAAAGATAAGATGACTTAATATGGATAAGAAAAATGCTTTTGTTTTAGATATTTTATTGAAGAACTGAATGTTGGTCCAAAAGATTAAAACAATACCAATAATATACATAGTATAAGAATACTGCTGTATGTGTGAAGTATGATTGAAAAGAATCAACGCTGGTATGGTTAATAGCTGTACAGCAATTCTTTGCGCGGCTTTGAAAGTATTTAGCACAAAAAGTTCCACAAAATTATAACCTTGTTTTCTAAAAACGAGATACGTACCAATAGTATAAATAGGAATGGAAGCTACTGTTACCCATGAGAAATGGGTCGCGAAAAATTCGTTTAAATAATCAGAATCTATGTTTGGACTCTTTACCGAATCAAAAGTATTAATGTGAAAATAGTGGTATAAAACCCCATAAAGCGTTGCAAGAACCACAACCAATGATAAAGGCTTGAAATGACGAACTCTTTTTCCTTCTATAAATTCGCGAATAGAATGGCCTGGCCTTGTAAACAATTGTTTTAGAGAATACAAAATACCTTTATCAAAATGCAATAAACCGTGCTGAATGTCGTGCCACAAAAAATGAATATTGATCTTGTGTGTTTCTGCAGGCTGACCGCAATTATTGCAATAATGACCTGTAAAGATCTGATGGCAATTTTTACACATTATTTCCATTTCAGTTCCATATTTGGTTTATGAATTACTTTTTTGCTTTCTTATGATTCCGTTAGGATACATAATTGCCAATAAAACTATTATCAGCAGAAAATTATATTCGACACCGTTTCTTCCGCCGCCCACAACAAACCAGCCTTCTTTAAAATGCACTAGAATGATTCCCATTATAAGAACAAAAATGGTTACAAAACCAGCAAGTTTAACATATTTGTTTGCTAACAAAAGTACCGCCGCTATAACATGAGATAATTTGATGCTCCAAGCTAAAAATACGCCATAAGGAGCAAAACCAATTTGATTTAGAAAAAGATTTCCAAAATCATGAATACCATTATTAAACATTCCGAAAACGGAATGGGTTAAAAGGATAATAGCCACAGCAATTCTCAAAAGTAAATTTGCACTCATAAATTGGTTTTTGGTGAATTAAAAATAATAAAAAAAAACGCATATTACTGTAAATATGCGTTTTAGCTTTTTATAAAAAATAAGTTTTAAACTTTTCCTAAAGTATAAAGCTGTTCCATTGTTGGTGTTAAACTTCCGCCAGCAGGCTCCAATGTAATTCCAAAAGCCTCAGCCGAATCGGTTTGGCTTACAGCAAAGATTTTTTGTTTATTTCCTTCAAAATCATCCAGTAAACCAATACTTGTAGGAGTAAGAACAGGACTTAACTTTAAAGACCAAACCTGATAAACCATTCCTTTTGGAGGATCTGGTAAACCTGCAGCATCAATATAAGTCGTTTTAGTCTGTTTATTCCAGTATACTTTTGCAAAAGAAGCTGGAGAAACGGCTTGACCGCCAAGAGTTACTCCGGTATTTTTGATATCTCTTACAATGCTTAGATTTTTTTCAGTTTGTTTATTCTGCTGATCTAAGAAAGCGTATTCGCGTTGAATTTTATTTTTTTCATTTCCAACAGTCGAGATTGCTTCTTTAGTTTTTGTTAATTCTAAAGTCTGATATCCCAAACCTAGCAATAATAGTACTGCAGCGGCCCAGCCTACATATTGAGACCAGTTTGAAGTTGGTTTCAGTTCGACTACTTTCCCGTGTTTAAGTTCCAGACGAGCTTTAATTTTTTCAAAATTTTCCACAGAATGGAAAGGAGAGAAGCTCGACGAAAGGGCAATTATAGCTTTTTCTATCGAAATGATTTCTTGATCAACTTCGGGTGATTTTTTTGCTAGTTCTGCTATTTCTAAATTTTCTTTTTCGCTCAGTAAGCCATAAACGTATAGCTCTAAAATTCCTGATTCTATATATTCTTGTGCTTCCATTATACTTTCAAATAATTACGTAAATCGTTAATACAGTTTCTGTTTTGTGTTTTGATAGTTCCCAGTGGCATTGCCAATTCTTCTGAAGCTTCTTGCTGGGTATATCCTTTAAAGAATAATAGGTTAATTATTTCGATACATTTTGGTTTCAGTTTCTTTACGAATTCTTGAATTCCAATTGCATCGAGTTTGTGGCTTAATTTATTACTCTCATCTAACAGATTTACGAAATTATCTGAGGAAAGGTTTTTTTGTGTGTTATTATAGTCCTTAGAACGAAGTTTATCGATCGACGTGTTTCTGGCAATATTAATGATCCAGGTGTAAAAACGACCTTTACTTTCGTTATAAGAATCGATGTTTTTCCAGATTTTGACAAAAACATCTTGCAGAACATCTTCTGCTTCTTCTCGATTTTTGATTAGGACATGTATGACAGAAAATAAGCTTTTTGAATACATATCATACAAATGGGTAAAAGCTTTTTCGTCCTTTTTGTAAATTAAGACTAGCAGTTCTTCTTGACTCATAAATTAGAAATTTTAAGTTTAAACATTAGAAATTGAAGCATTATATGTTAACCTGTTATAAAGTTAAATTATTTTTCTCTCACTTTTATATTTTTTTTAATAACGGAAAACCTAAGAAAATTAAGGCTTCAAAAAAAAATGTATTTTTTTTCATTTTTTTTAAAACCAAAAACAATCCAATTACGTAAATGTATTTATAAGGCCAGAAAAATCTTAATAGATTCATAGAAAAATAGAAAAACTGTTGTTATAATAGCATTATAGACATATGGATAGCAAGATAATAGTCAGAATATTAATAGTTGGATTAACAACAGTTTTGACACTGATCAGTTTTTCTGAAAGTGAATTTTTGAAAGATGCTTTAACAAGCTGTATTAGTAATAAGAATTGATAGCGAAGTAGTTTAAAAATATTAAATAGTTGATGCACTCGGACTTCCAAAAAAAGAAGATTTTTTTAATATGTCATTCGACAATTTTAGGATTTAAGTTTTCATCATACAAGCCAATAAGAGATTTTTTTTAAAGACGTTTGACATATGGGGGTTGAAGAAATTTTCGACATAACCGAGTGTCATCAACTATAATTTATTAAAAGATTGCATAATAATTAATTCATGGTTTGATTTGTTTGTATGGGGGAAGCCTAACGTCTGATTAACGTTAGGCTTCAATTTTTTATTTAACTTTTGATTGGCAAAAATTATAGACTTAAAATAGTTTTTGTGAAATGGATTTTAGCTAATTTTATAAAAAATTATCAGATGAAAAAAATAATATTAATGCTATTTGGAGCAGCTCTTTTGTCAGCAACAGGGTTAAATGCTCAAACTAATGCAAACAAATTATCTAAAAAAGATAAAGCCATGGCTAAAGAAACAATTTATCAATTTAAAGTAGAAGATTTATCAGGTGATACTTTTGACTTTGCGTCTTTAAAAGGCAAAAAAATCTTGATTGTTAACACAGCTTCAAAATGCGGCTTAACTCCACAATACAAAGATTTAGAAGCGGTTTACAAAGAATATAAAGATAAAGGTTTTGTAATTGTTGGATTTCCAGCAAATAATTTTGCTTCACAAGAACCTGGAACGGCTAAAGAAATCGAAACATTCTGCCAGCAAAATTACGGTGTAACTTTCCCGATGATGAACAAAGTTTCAGTTAAAGGAAGTGATATGTGTGAAGTGTATAAATTCTTAACCGAGAAGTCTAGAAACGGTTTGCAAGATTCTGAAGTAGAATGGAATTTTCAAAAATACCTAATCAACGAAAAAGGGGAACTAGTAAAAGTAATTAAACCAAAAACTTTAGTTACAGAACCGGAAGTAATCAATTGGATTAAAAGCTAAAGCATAACTATCTAAACCAAAAAATCCACAAAATTGAAATAATCAAATTTGTGGATTTTTTTGTCATTCTGAGGAACGAAGAATCACACTCGGAATTCGACAAAGATTGGAGAATTACTATATGGAATTACTTGTGTGATTCTTCGTTCCTCAGAATGACAAAGAATAAAGAATCTTCATCCTTTGCGGTTAAACTAAAATAAGTTGCATAAAAACCAAATCCAGCCAATGGTCAAATTTGTAGCCAACTTCACGAATCGTGCCTGTAGCTACAAATCCGAATTTTTCATGAAAAGCAATACTTCCTGCATTATCAGCATCAATGGCGCCAATCATAACATGATAACCTTGTTCTTTTGCTAAACGAATTAATTCTGTCAAAAGTTTAGAACCAATTCCTTTTCCTATAATATTATCCACTACATAGACAGAATGCTCTACGGTATATTGATACCCTATTTTCTCTCTAAATTGGCCATAACTCCCAAAACCAACTACTTCGCCATCTAAATCGGCTACAATTACAGGAAGATTTTTAGCTTTTTTATCTTCAAACCATTTGGTTTGAACTTCCAAAGTTTGAATCTCGTAGCTGTAATTAGCGGTAGTATGTAAAATAGAGTGATTTACAATTTCCAGAATCTTTTGCAAATCGTTTGTGGTTGCAGGTCTTAAAATAATGCTCATTGGTAATTATTGCGATTTATTTGGTATTCAGTTCAGCCAATAGAACGTCTACTTCTTTAGAGTTCCAATCCATTTCCTTAGCAATGGCTTTGGCATTTTTGGCATATTCCAAAGCTTTTTTCTTATTCTTTATTTTATTGTAAAGTTTAGCTTCAAGTAAATTACCGTCGTAAGAATCATTTAATTCTAAAGAGCGATCTACCCAAGAAATAGCCTTTTTTAAACTTTCTGTATCTTTAATATGTTTAAAGTAAGTATTTCCGATATCCTTTAAAAAACTTGCATCGTTCCAAACTAATTTCTGAGTATCTTCAAGAGTAACTTTTTTGTAGAAATTCCATTTTTCAGTTCTTTCTGCTAATGTCAAATCATATTTAAAAACCAAAGAATCCGTTTTTTGCAATCGAATAGATTTGGCGATTTCTCTTTGTTTATAATAGTTTACCGTATCTAAATTATCAACTAGAGGACGAAGCAATTCGTTTACGATACTTTCAATTTTACGGTCAACACGATTTTGAGACGCTACAGCAGCAAATTCCTTCTGATGGTTTAAAACAAACTGAAATTCTCTAGATTTAATATCGGTAACACCATTGGCTATAACTCGCCAGTTTAATTCGCTAACCAATTGATTATCCGTTTGAGTATTCAAATATACGTGGGTTGGTATTGATAACTCAGTTCTGTCTTTTCCTTTTTTTAGAGTATTTAAATAAGTAAAGAATTTATCCGAATTGCTTGGATCGGCAAGAAACTCCTTTTCTAAATAGGGCAATTGCATTTTCGGATTTAAAGCGTAACGCAATTCATTTTGAAACTCCGCTTTTTTCATTTCTCCTTTTAGAGCATAAATTAGCGTTTCATTGGTATCAAGAAATAAAAAAGTAGGAAGTGATTTTGTATTGAATTTATTCTTCAAAGCAATTCCTTCTTCTTTTTCAATATTTTTATAAGTGCATACAAAATTCTTATTCAAAAAATCAATAACAGCTGGATCATTTAAAACTTCAGTTTTCATTAAATTACAATGCGGGCACCAATCGGCATAAAGCATTACAAAAAGCGGTTTTCCTTCTTTTTTTGCATTTTCTAAAGCCGTTTTGTATGGAACATCAACAGGAACAAATTGATTCTGAGAAGTTATGGTTTGAAAAGTAACAGATAAAAAAAGTATAAATAAGAAACGCATAGTAAGTCTGGCTTTTATTAATTATTCGATTTTACAAATATATCCCCTTTTTTGAGAAAGAGCCTTAATATATTCCTAATTATAATATAAATCAAGTGCGAAGTTTGTAACTTTGTAAGCAAGAGAAAGAAAGATTAAATAAGGATTTTTCTTTAAAAAAAGTAATACACGACCGGAATGATTTACCCCAAAATAGCGCTTGCACAAAGCATTATCGAAATTTTATCTGCCAAAGGCATTGTTAATATTATAATTTCTCCAGGATCTAGAAATGCACCTTTAACTATCGGATTTGCTCAAAATTCAAACTTTACTTGCTACAGTATTGCAGACGAGCGATGTGCCGCTTTTTTTGCTCTAGGAATTGCACAGCAAACCAAACAGCCAACTGCAATTGTTTGTACTTCAGGATCGGCTTTGCTGAATTATTATCCCGCTTTCGCGGAAGCGTTTTACAGTCAAATTCCTTTAATTGTAATTTCTGCCGATCGTCCTCAGAGTAAAATTGATATTGGTGACGGACAAACGATTCGTCAAGAAAATGTTTTCTCTAATCATTCTGTTTTTAATGCAAATTTGACCGAAGAAGCTTCAGAAGAAAATGATTTAAAAATCAATTTGGCAATTGAAACCGCAATTAAAAAGAAAGGTCCAGTTCATATTAATGCACCTTTTGAAGAACCTTTATACGAAACAACAGCAGAGCTTTCTGTACAGCCCATAATTACAAACCCTGAGCCAGAAGCTTTTCCTTTAGCAATAGAAAATAGCGACGAGATAGTTTCTATTTGGAATACTGCCAAGCGAAAATTAATCTTAGTTGGAGTTAACGAAGCAAATGCAATCGATAAAGAAGTTATTGAAAATTTAGCTTCAGATCCGTCAATTGTGGTGTTGACAGAAACAACATCAAATCTGCATCATCCTAGTTTTATCAATTCAATAGATACTTTAATTACGCCTTTTGATGATTTTGATTTTAAGAAGTTTAACCCTCAGGTTTTAATCACTTTTGGAGGAATGGTTGTCTCAAAAAGAATTAAAGGATTTTTGCGAAAATACAAACCAGAACACCATTGGCATATTGATACTTTAAGAGCGTATGATACATTTGGAGCACTGACAAAACATTTTCAGATGCGACCAAATGATTTCTTTAAAGACTTGCTATCAAAAACAACATTTGTAAAAAGCAACTATTTTAATAATGTAGATACCGTGTACCAGACGAGATTAGAGAGAAGAAAAGAATATTTAAGTAAAATTGAATTTTCTGATTTTAAGGTTTTCGAAAAAGTAATAGAATCACTTCCTAAAAACAGTCTGCTCCAAATTAGCAACAGTTCTGCAATTCGCTATGCGCAATTAATCGATATTGATAGTTCTATTGAAGTTTTCTGTAATCGCGGAACAAGCGGAATTGATGGAAGCACTTCTACAGCAATTGGTGCAGCGGTTGGAAATGAAAAACAAACTGTTTTTGTAACTGGAGATATTAGTTTCTTGTACGATAGTAATGCTTTATGGAATTCATACATTCCAAAAAACTTCAAAATTATTTTGATTAATAATGGAGGAGGAGGAATCTTTAGAATTTTGCCAGGACATCAAGAAAAACCTGTTTTCAATACGTATTTTGAGACCTCTCATAATCTTACAGCGGAACATTTGGCTAAGATGTATAATTTTAATTATTATGCAGCAAAAGAGAATCAATCTTTAGAAAGCGGAATACAATCCTTATATAGTTCAGATGATGCCCCAGCAATTTTGGAAGTATTTACGCCAACATTTGAGAATGATCAAATTTTAAAACAATATTTTAGATACTTGTATTGAATTTGAAAGAAAAATTTTGTTAAAATTATTGATTTATTGGTTCTTTAGCTATAGATTTGGTGCATTATTCACCAAATTAAATTTATAGTTATGAGCAAGAGAGAAGAACTAATTAAAAAGTACACTACTGATTTAAAAGAGAAATGTGGTATTACAGCTGATGTAGATCTACTAACAAAAGTCACAATTGCTTGTGGTCCATCAATTTATAATAATGACGCCTCTACAGTAGCTTCTTCGCAACAATCAGAATTGGATACCGTAAAAAACAACTTTCTAATCAAGAAGTTAGGTTTAAGTAGTGGTCCAGATTTAGACAAAGGAATTGATGCCGTTATGGAAAAATACGGGAAATCAAATAAACACAAATATAGAGCTGTAGTTTATTATTTACTGACAGTACATTTTAAAAAAGAAAGCATCTTCAAATAATCTAAGTTTGAGATAATTCAAAATCCCTTTATAACTTCTACTTATAAAGGGATTTTCTATTTTTTACCTACAAATTAAGTTTTGTTAAATTAATTTCTTTGTACGATGCCAAACTTCGTACCTTTGCACCTCACAAACTTAGTTGTATAATCAACTTAGAATATTTAGAAAATGCTAGAAATAGGAAAATACAATACCCTAACTATATTGCGTGATACTAAAGTTGGTTTGTTTTTAGGAGATCCTGAAAACGATCCAGATGGCGTTCACGATGTTTTGCTTCCCAATAAATATGTACCAAAAGTATTTGAAATTGGCGAAGAATTAATCGTTTTTGTTTACTTAGATCATGAACAGCGACCAGTTGCAACAACTTTGGTTCCGTACATTTTACTTAATGAGTTTGCTCTTTTGAGAGTAAATTACATTAATAACGTTGGTGCGTTTATGGACTGGGGAATGGAAAAAGATATCTTGGTTCCGTTTAAAGAACAAGCGCGTCCGATGGAAAAAGGAAAACGCTATTTGGTTTATTTATATTTAGACACACAGACCAATCGTTTGGTGGCTTCAAGTAAAACCAATCAATTTTTGAGTAATGAAAAGTTGACGGTTGAAAAAGGAGAAGAAGTAGATTTAATCGTGTCTCATATTACCGATATGGGAATTAATGTTATTATAAACGAACAACATAAAGGACTTTTGTACAAAGATGAAGTTTATGATGATTCGATAAGAACCGGCGACAGAATGCGCGGTTATATTAAAAACATTCGTCCTGATAACAAAATTGATGTTGCGCTTCATCCTCAAGGTGTTGAGAGTATAGAACCCAATGCAGATAAGATTTTAAGTGAATTAAGAGCTAGCAGAGGTTTCCTTCGTTTAAACGATAATTCTCATCCAGAAGACATTAAAACCGTTTTGAAAATGAGTAAAAAGTCTTTCAAAAAAGCAATTGGCTCATTATACAAAGAAAAACTGATCGAAATTAAAGAAGACGGAATTTATTTGGTAAAAGAATAAAAACTTAAAAATCCCAATATTTTAAATTCCAAATTCCAAGATTGATTCAACGCAATCCATTGGAATTTGGAATTTTTATTTTTTGGAATTTATTTTGCGCTAGCAAAATTATTATAACACGAAAGGCTGCTCATTACAAGCAGCCTTTCGCTTTTTATTCAGTTTTAAAAAAAATTGTAATTAAAAAAAAACAGAAATAAAATAATTCGAATTCATCTCAGGACAATGGCTTTACGTATTTTAGAGATCGTCCCATCGATGGTATGTCTTTTAAATAATCAATGCACCTATCTTAAAAGCAAAAAAGAGAATTTCACGGCTCATCCATTGGTTTATAAAATAACTTTTAGAAAGTTGTGAATTAGTACTTTTTTCCTCTTTTCGTTATCATTTCTATACTAATCAATAGACAATTCTAACATTTAACCTTAGGTGTTACTTTTTTCTTTTTGAAGTTTCGACAAACACATAAATCATTTGCTCCTTTAATTGAGGTTTGTTACTTAAAACCCTAAAAAAATGAGCGACAAATTTTTTAAATTTTCTCAAAAAAATCATTTTTTAGGTTAATAAATCAGTGAAAGAAAATCAATCTGAAATCTTTGAAATGTTTTGTATCTCATTGATTTCTAGGGTGTAAAATTAATTATTATTTTTCTAAACTAATGTTAAAAAATGTTATTTTTTGTAAGTAAATACTAATTGTTAACATTAGAAGTCAATTTAGCAAAGACTTAAGAGCGATTGAGTAGGTAAAGTAGTAAAAATGATTTATTTTTACCCTATAATTATTTTTAAACAAAAAATCAAAATGGATTGGATTACAGCCAGAGAATTTGAAGATATAACTTATAAAAAATGCAATGGAGTAGCGAGAATAGCTTTTAACAGACCTAATGTTAGAAATGCATTCCGTCCTAAAACTACTTCAGAATTATACCAAGCTTTTTATGATGCACAAGAAGATACTTCGATTGGTGTAGTTTTACTTTCAGCTGAAGGGCCTTCAACAAAAGACGGAGTTTATTCTTTCTGCAGCGGTGGAGATCAAAATGCACGTGGACACCAAGGATACGTTGGAGACGACGGACAACACCGTTTAAATATCTTAGAAGTACAGCGTTTAATTCGTTTTATGCCTAAAGTAGTAATTGCAGTGGTTCCAGGATGGGCTGTAGGTGGCGGACACAGTTTGCACGTAGTTTGCGACATGACGCTTGCAAGTAAAGAACATGCCATTTTTAAACAAACTGATGCAGACGTAACAAGTTTTGACGGTGGTTACGGATCGGCATATTTGGCTAAAATGGTGGGTCAGAAAAAAGCTCGCGAAATCTTCTTTTTAGGTAGAAATTATTCTGCTCAAGAAGCTTTTGAAATGGGAATGGTAAATGCTGTAATTCCACATGACGAGTTAGAAGCTACCGCTTACGAGTGGGCACAAGAAATTCTTCAAAAATCACCAACATCTATAAAAATGCTAAAATTCGCAATGAATTTGACAGACGACGGAATGGTCGGACAACAAGTTTTTGCAGGAGAAGCAACTCGTTTAGCTTACATGACCGAAGAAGCAAAAGAAGGAAGAAACGCTTTCTTAGAAAAAAGAAAACCAAACTTCGGTGAAAATAAGTGGTTACCTTAATTTAATAAAATTGTTCCAAGTTTCAAGTTTCATGTTATACGTTCTGCGAAAAACTTGAAACCTGAAACTTTAAACCATATAAACTAAAAAATAGAATGAAACATTGGATTGAAGCCGCTAGACTGCGCACATTACCTTTATCAGTTTCCGGAATTATAGTTGGAAGTATTTATGCATTGTCAAATCCAACAGAAACGATTAACACTCCGACAGAAGTATTCAGCTGGAAAGTTTTTGGTTTTGCTCTATTGACAACGTTAGGATTACAGGTTTTATCCAATTTTGCAAACGATTATGGCGATGGAGTAAAAGGTACTGATAACGCTGATCGAGTAGGGCCGCAACGCGCTATTCAGAGTGGTGTTATTACGCCTCAGGCCATGAAAAAAGCCATTATTATTACTTCGCTTTTAACTTTATTGTCTGCCATCATATTAATTTATTTTGCTTTTGGAAAAGACAATTTCGGATATTCAATATTTTTTCTATTATTAGGAATCGCGGCTATTGTTTCTGCAATTCGCTATACAGTTGGTAATTCTGCTTATGGTTATAGAGGATTTGGAGATTTATTTGTTTTCATTTTCTTCGGATTAGTGAGTACTTTGGGCGTAAACTTTTTGTACGCAAAAGAAGTTGATCCGCTTTTGATTCTTCCAGCCGTTGCAATCGGGTTATTGAGTGTTGGGGTTTTAAATCTAAACAATATGCGCGATCAGGAATCTGATAAAAAATCGGGCAAAAATACAATTGTAGTGCAATTAGGGGCTAAAAAAGCTAAAAACTACCACTTTTTTCTAATCATTACTGCAATGGTATTAGTAGTTGCATTTGCTATTTTAAGCGATTACAACTTCGATCAATACTTGTTTTTATTGGCTTATATTCCGTTGACAAAACATTTGATCACGGTTTACAAAAATCAAGATCCAAAATTATTAGATCCAGAATTAAAGAAACTGGCATTAAGCACGTTCTTACTTTCTATACTACTTACAGTGTGTATGATTTCTTTGATTTCAGATATCATTGTAAACCTCTTTTTAGGAGGTAGATAAAAATAAACGTTTAATTTAAAAGGTAAAAAAATGAAAATTACATACTACGGACATGCTTCATTGGGAATTGAAGTAGGAGGAAAACATATCATTGTGGATCCATTTATTACCGGAAATCCACAAGCAGCATCAATCAATCTTAGCACAATAAAAGCCGATTATATCTTATTGACGCATGCGCATGCCGATCACGTTCTAGATGTTGAGGCAATTGCTCAAAATACAAAGGCAGTTATTGTTTCTAATGCTGAAATTGCTAGCTATTACGCAAAAAAAGGATTCAATTCTCACCCAATGAATCACGGTGGAAGCTGGAAATTTGATTTCGGAAAAGTAAAATATGTAAACGCAATTCATTCAAGCAGTTTTCCTGACGGTTCTTACGGAGGAAATCCTGGAGGTTTTGTAATCGAAGGAGAACATAAAAATATCTATATCGCTGGAGATACTGCTTTGACTTACGATATGAAATTGATTCCGCTTCGTACAAAATTAGATTTAGCAATTCTTCCAATTGGAGACAACTTTACAATGGATGTTGAAGATGCTATTATTGCTTCAGATTTTGTAGAATGTGACAAAGTTTTAGGATATCACTTTGACACTTTTGGCTATATCGAAATCAATCATGAAGAAGCAATCCGTAAATTTTTCGATAAAGGAAAAGATTTAATGCTTTTACCAATCGGAGATTCTATTGAATTATAATTGTCATCCTGAGCGGAGTCGAAAGAGCTAATCCCGCTATACGCTATATCTTTTGTGGCGAACCCCGCCACAAAAGGATATCGCTGCTATCGGGGCTAGGGCACTCAATTCCATAAGAAAGTTATTTGGCATAATCTATGTTAATTGAATTAAAGTTTTTTAAAGTAAAAATCATTTTAATCTGTGAAATCAGTGGCAATTAAAGCATCATCACAAAATTCAACTTTCAAACCAATCCTATTCTTACTATTTATCGCAATTTCCAGTAATGCGTTTGCACAAAAAGACGGTTATTGGGATAAAGAACGAGCTACAACCAAAGAAATTATGGTTCCTGCGCGAGATAGAATTTCTATACCAACAGAAGATTTACCGGTTGGAACTACAGAAATTGTATATAGAATCACACTTTTAGACAAAAATCAAGAAATGGCCAATAGTTTGGTCTCTTTATTAAAAGCAATTCCAGATCCAACAGGAGTAACCCAGGGTTCGGCTGGTGCTGTTTTCCTGATGTCAAAAATTTCAGGAGATGACAAATGCACTTATTCGATTTTTACGTCTAATGAAAATGCTAAAAAATATATTGCAGACGGTAAAATTGACAATGCTTGCTATTCTCAGGCAGAACCTGTAAGCAAAGATGCCAAACGTTTATCTGTAAACAAATCTTCTTGTTTAAAAGAAGATATAAGTACTATTTGGTTTGGCTTTGAAAGCAAAAATTGGATCTTGAGTCAGAAAGTTGTTATAGAAGTGGTGCCTTGGGTTGATACTAAATTAAGCCGCGGTTGGAATCAAGACAATAAAAACGAAATTATAAGTTTGTGCAAAACGTCTACAATGGCACAAAAAATGGCCAATTCAGACGATTTCTGTGTTTGTATTTTAAATAAAATTATGAAGCAATATCGTTACGACGAGTTTCAAAAATTATTAGCCGTAGAAAAGACAAAAGTGTACAAAGATTTTGGAAACAGCTGTTACAAAGATGCCGATATTTCTAAAAATGTATTCAACGATTTGAGAACGCAAGTTGCTTCTTTAATTAAGGCTCAAAAATACAACGAGGCAATTCCAAAATTAAACACGATTGTAAGCGAAGGCAAAGCAACTGCATTAGATTACAGTTCTTTAGGTTATTGTTATATTTTGACCAAACAATATGCAAAAGCATTAAAAGTACTTTTGGAAGGCGAAAAATTGGATGATACCGAATTATTAGTGAAATTAAATCTAGCGCATACTTATTTGGTAAGCGATGATTATAGTGCTGCTAAAGCTATTTACAAAAAGTACCAAACGCAAAATGTAACAGACAGCTTAAGCTGGATTGCCAAAACAAAATTAGACTTTGCAGCATTTGAAAAAGCAGGTTTACCAACAAAAGATTTTGAAAAAGTCTTAAAATTATACAATTAAGTTTCTGAGCCATGAAGTGCTTCTTAAAGTCTATTTTTTTTAGCTTAGCAACTCAGCATCTTAGCGTCTTAGCGTCTTAGCATCTTTAAAAAAATGAAAGCATCATATCAAAAATATTTATTAGAGTTTAAACGCCCGTCAGGAACTTCAAGAGGGATTATGACCGAGAAAGAAACTTGGTTTATAATTCTGGAAGAAAATGGCAAAAAAGGAATAGGAGAGTGCGGTATACTTCGTGGCTTAAGTGCAGATGACCGTGAGGACTACGAAGAAAAATTAAAATGGGCTTGCGATAACATTCATTTAGGAGAAACCGAACTTTGGAACGCTTTACTAGAATTTCCTTCTATTCAATTTGGCTTAGAAATGGCTTTCTTGTCTCTTAAAAGCGAGAATCCATACATTTTATTCCCTTCAGATTTTACAAAAAACACGAGTTCAATTCCTATAAACGGATTAGTTTGGATGGGTGAAGCTGCTTTTATGAAACAGCAAATAGAAGAGAAATTGGCAGACGGTTTTAACTGTATAAAACTTAAAATTGGTGCTATTGATTTCAATAAAGAATTAGAATTATTGCAATACATTAGAAGCCATTTTTCTCCAGAAGAAATAGAAATCAGAGTAGATGCTAATGGTGCTTTTTCTTCAATAGAGGCTTTAGATAAGCTGAATCAATTAAATCAATTTCAACTTCATAGCATAGAACAGCCAATTAAGAAAGGCCATATTTCAGAAATGGCAGAATTGTGCAAACAAACTCCATTTCCAATTGCGTTGGATGAAGAGCTTATTGGAGTGTTTTCATTTGAAGAAAAAGAAAAATTGCTTCAAGAAATCCAACCCCAATACATCATTTTAAAACCAAGCTTTATTGGTGGTTTCCGTGGTACTCAGGAATGGATTACTCTAGCAGAAAAACATAATATAGGTTGGTGGATTACTTCGGCATTAGAAAGCAATATCGGATTGAATGCCATTGCACAATGGACCTTTACTTTAAATTCGGATATGCCACAAGGTTTAGGAACAGGAGCATTATATACTAATAATATAGATTGCCCACTTGAAGTAAAAAATGGAAAACTTTGGTACAATTCTTCTAAGAATTGGGAAAGGTTCAAAGGTACAGAGTAATAAAGGTAAAATCTCTGAACCTTTGAACCTATTTTTTACTCTTTCCCACCCAAAAGATTTTCTTGCCATTCTTTTAAATCCTGCCATTTGCCTTGATAAGCAAAGAGTGCTTGTTTAGCCCATGTGCTCGGATTATGCATGGCGTAATTTTCTCCGCCAGCATCTAGAATAGACTGCATTTTTTCGGTAGAAGCTTGTGAAAGCTCGTACCAGGTATTAATTCCTGAGGCATTAAACAGAGCTTCTATTTTAGGACCAATTCCTTCTACAATTTTTAAATCATTTTCTTTAATTTTCTTGCCTAAGACATTTGCCGCCAAACCAGCATCAAAAACAATGTCTGCAGGTGCAGTTGCAAAAGATTGTACCGAAGCTTTGGTTTTTGCCGCCAAATCTGCTTCTAGTGTAGCGATTTTTGCATTTAAGTTTCGTGTATTCGCTTTACAGGCATCTAAATCAGCTTGAAGCGATGCTGAAAGCGAATCATCATTTTTAGAATTCATTTTTCCTAGTAAATAACCTAAGATTCCACAAATTAAGCCTATTAGAATAGGTATTAAGATACAAGGTATATTCATGATCGTATATTTTTATGTTATTTAATGGTAATTACAGTTCGTCTGTTTGAAGCTTTTCCTTCTGCAGTATTATTATCGCCAATAGGCTCGTCAGGACCTTTAGATTGTGTTTCAATTCTCGCATTATCGATTCCGTTTTTAGAGAGATAATTTTTTGAGAAATCGGCTCTTTTTTGTCCTAGAACAATATTTGAATCGCGATTACCAACATTATCAGAATGCCCAATAACGACAATCACCGCATCTTTTACATTCTCGGCATATTTGGCGATGTCAGTAACTTTTTGCTTCTCCAAATCGCTTAATTTCTCGCTAGATTTATTGGTGTTGAAGTGCAGAATTAACGGATCAGCATTTATTTTTGCTTTTAATGCGCTCCACTCATCATTTGATGTTGCAGTAGAATCTATCGCTTCAAATAAATATTCTGCAGGCCCAAGAAGTGTGTCGCCACTCATTTTCCATTTGTCTATAATGATACCCTTCGTAGAAAACTGATTTTCTAACAGTCCTTCAGAAACAAAATAATTTTTAACATCATTAGCTCTTGCCAGACCAAGATTTTCAAAAGTAGTAGAATTTGTTTCGTCCGAAGTCGCGTAACCGGTTATTGTAATTTTTTGTTTCGGATTTGCTTCTAAGAATTTCTTTAAGTTATCAATGCCAGTTGTGACCGAGTCGCTTACAGGCATAATAAGCTTTGCACTGTTTTTAAGGAACTTCAAATTATCATTTGTCTGATAATTAAGTCCGGGACCATTTAATACAAACGGAACAAAATTGGGCTCTGTGGCAGTAGGAGTAACTGTTTTTGGAGTAATGTCCGTTGTTGTTTTTTCGCAGCAATTGCAGCAAAATTTCAGATATAAAAAAGTACCCAAAATGATGGTTATTGCAATGCCTAACAGGTAAAGTGCTTTTTTAGACATATATTTCGGATTAAGATTCTATCAAATTTAATTAAAATAATAATCATAACACATTAATAATCAGTTATTTTAATGTTTCGGCATTAAAGTGAAGCAAAATAAATTGACTTGTTTTTCGACTTTTACACGTTCAAAAACATGATTAAAATGAGTAACTTGCATAAAAAAATAATCTACAGTTAAAATGGTTGAAATAGAAAGAAAGTTTCTTGTAAAATCGGATGATTTCAAGAGTCAAGCTTTTAATCAGAATAATATTGCCCAAGGTTATTTGAGTTCTGCTCCTGAGCGTACAGTTCGGATTAGAATTAAAGGGCAAAAAGGCTTTATAACCATAAAAGGAATAAGCCATAGTGGTGGTATGTCTCGTTTTGAATGGGAAAATGAAATTCCGCTAGATGAAGCAAAAGAGCTATTGAAATTATGCGAAAAGGGCAAAATTGAAAAAACACGCTACGAAATAAAATCTGGTGAGCATATCTTTGAAGTAGATGAATTTTATGGAGAAAATGAAGGTTTGGTAATGGCTGAAATCGAGTTAAATTCTGAAAATGAAACTTTTGAAAAACCAGAGTGGTTGGGCGAAGAAGTAACAAACGACGAAAGATATTACAATGCTTACTTGAGCAAAAATCCATATAAAGATTGGCAAAAATAAAATGACAGAATCAAAATACGACCTTATTATTGTGGGAGGCGGGCCAATTGGTCTCGCTTGTGCGATAGAAGCAGAAAAGAAAAAACTGAAATATTTAATTATAGAAAAAGGTGCGATCGTAAATAGCATTTTCAACTATCCGCTCTACATGACTTTTTTTTCTACAGCAGAAAGATTAGAAATTGGCGAGATTCCGTTTAATTGTTTGGCACCAAAACCAGGACGTCAGGAAGCTTTGGAATATTACAGAAACATTCATCGCTATTTTAAATTCAATATCAATTTATTTGAAAAGGTTCTGAGTGTTGAGAAACAAAATGCAATTTTTAAGATTACAACAGATAAACGAAATTATGAAGCTCAAAACGTTGTAGTCGCGACAGGTTTTTATGATATTCCGATTGAAATGAATGTTTTAGGTGAAGCTTTACCCAAGGTACGCCATTACTATAAAGAAGCGCACGAATATGCTTTTAGAAAAGTTTTGGTTGTAGGCGCTAATAATTCGTCTGTAGATGCGGCTTTAGAATGCTGGAGAAAAGGAGCAGAGGTTACCATGGTAATTCGTAAAAACGAAATTAATAGCCGTGTAAAATATTGGGTTAAACCCGATATTGAAAACCGAATTGCAGAAGGAAGTATTAAAGCTTATTTTGAATCTAATATCACCGAAATTAGAGAAAATGAAGTAGAAATTGAAACTCCAAACGGAAAAGTTACAATTGAAAATGATTTCGTTCTAGCTTTAACAGGATATAAACCAGATTTGACTTTTCTAGAAAAAATGGGAATTAAACTTTCTGACGATGAATTAAAAATTCCAGTTTATAATCCCGAAACCATGGAAACTAATGTAGAGGGTTTATTTCTTGCCGGAGTAGTTTGCGGCGGAATGCAGACGCATAAATGGTTTATAGAAAACTCTAGAATTCATGCTAATCTGATTGTAGATTATATAAGCTCAAATTAAGAAATTTGTCTTTTGAGCTATATTTTTAGAGCTAAAAAGCATTTCGACTTCGCTCAATGTGACAAATCTGTAACTAAATACGTTTGTCAGTTCGAGCGGAGTCGAGAACCTTTTGATATTAAGAGCTACAAGATAACATAGAACAGCCAACTTTAGTTCTTGCCCAATCTGGACGTTTTGCAAACCATTTTTCAGATTCAGGCTGTTCGTCATATGGATTTTTCAAAAGCTGAAATAATTCATCAACCAGAGCGTAATCTTCTTTATCTGCAGCATCTATGGCTAATTGAGCCATATAATTTCGAAGTACATATTTTGGATTAATTTGATTCATTTTTAAAGCTCTTTCTTCATCCGAAAGCACTTCGGCATTTAATCTTTTCAAATAAACCGTAAACCATTTTTGCCAAGCATCGAGAATATTTTCTCTTATTTCTTCTGGAATATAAAATGCATATTCAATTTTTTCGAATGCTTGTTCTACAGAATCTTCTTTTTTAATTTTACTCAGATTTCTAAAAAAGATAGTCATATCGGTTTCTGATAACTGCAAAATTTCTTCTAAACCTTTAATAAATTTATCATCAGATTCACTTGAAGTAAAGATTCCTAATTTGCTTAAAAACATTATTTTGTAATCATTCTCAAACTTTGTCATAAATGAATCTAAGATCTTTTCTAAAGGTGCAGCTTCATTAACCAAAGGATAAAGTGCATTGGCTAATTGAAACAAATTCCATTGTGCTACCTGAGGCTGATTTCCGAAACGATATCTTCTATTTTGACTGTCTGTTGTATTTGGCGTCCAGTCTGGATCATAATTTTCAAGCCATCCGTATGGGCCATAATCGATTGTGATTCCATGAATCGACATATTATCGGTATTCATAACACCATGCACAAATCCGACACGTTGCCAATGCAGAATCATTTCGCGAGTTGTATCGGCAACTTTTTGAAAGAATTGTAAATATTGTTCTTTTGGTTCTCCTTTTATTTCAGGAAAATAGTGCCGAATTGTATATTCTACAAACTGTTTCAAATTTCTCAACTCATTTCGAGCCGTAAGCATCTCGAAGCTTCCGAAACGAATAAATGAGGGAGCAACACGACAAACGATCGCACCTTTTTCATAAGCAGGGTTTCCGTTGTACAAAATATCCCTAAAAACTTGATCTCCAGAAAGAGCAAGAGAAAGCGATCGAGTAGTAGGAACACCCAAATAGTGCATTGCTTCGGCACATAAATACTCTCTTATAGAAGAACGTAAAACAGCTAAACCATCTGCAGTTCTTGAATAGGGAGTTTTTCCAGCTCCTTTTAATTGCAGAGTATAAAATTGATTGTTGTTTTCAACTTCCATTAAATTGATTGCGCGACCGTCGCCTAATTGTCCCGCCCAGTTTCCGAATTGATGTCCTGCATAGCACATTGCATAAGGACGTGATTCTGGAAGAATTTCTTTTCCAGAAAAAACATTTAAAAATTCTTCTGATTGAATTTCATCTTTAGAAATCCCAACCAATTCAGCAACTTCTTGAGAAGCATGAATCAATTTTGGATTGGAAGGTTTTACTGGATTTACATACGAAAACAGCGTGTCTTTAACCTGACGAATTTCATTTGTCAAATCTGGATCGGCAGGTAATTCGGCAGTAAAACGATTTTTTATTTTAAGATTTTTCATTTTGTTGATTTTCTTTTTGCCACATATTATACAGAATAGAAGGATGTTATCCCTGTCTTTGTCAGGCTGAACGAAGTCGAAGCTCAAGTCCAATTGGAACGCCCTTCGACTTCGCTCAGGGTGACAAATCTAATTCAGAGATAATTTTAATCTTTCATTTGTGTAATCTGTGGCTAGAACTAAATTTAGCCAATTAACCTATCAGCGTACATTTTTTTAAGTTTTTGAATTTTAGGATCAATTACAACTTGGCAATATCCAGCTTCTTGATTTTCATTATAATAGTTCTGATGATAATCTTCGGCTTCGTAAAAAACTTCAAAAGGCTTTAATTGCGTTACAATTGGATCTGGATATGCAGGCTGAACTTCTTCAAATACTTTTTCTGCAATTTCTTTTTGTTCCTCATTATGATACAGAACTATAGAACGATATTGCGTTCCGCTATCGCCACCTTGACGATTTAAAGTTGTTGGATCATGACTTGTCATGAATATGAAAATTAAGTCATGATATGAAATTATGTCAGGGTTGAAAGTTACTTGAATCACTTCAGCATGTCCTGTTCTACCTGTGCATACTTCGCGATAAGCAGGATTCTTTATAAATCCGTCTGAATAACCTGATTTTATAGATTCTACACCTTTTATACGCTGAATTACAGCTTCAATACACCAAAAACATCCGCCACCAAAGGTAGCAACTGATAAATTTCCCATAAATAATGCTTTCTTTAAATTTAATGCCTATTAATTCGATAGGATATTATGATAATTTATTAAAAAAAAGTTCTTTTAACTAAAAATACCAAACGGTTACGTGGTGTTTGAAGTTTAGTATTGATAAATTCGCAATTTTATAAAAAAACTATATATTTGCACTCAAACACAGGCACAACTAATGAATAGCAAAAATAGTACCATGACCCTGGAAACGTATTTTCAGGAATTTAGACAAAATATTATCGGTATAAACCAAGAATTTACGTCACCTTATGGCAGAAAATCAATAATTTACACCGATTGGACTGCCAGCGGAAGATTATATCGTCCTATTGAAGAAAAATTATTGAATCAATTTGGGCCATTTGTTGCCAATACACATACAGAAACGACTGTTTCTGGTACTGCCATGACAAAAGCGTATCATCATGCTAGACATATTATTAAGCGTCATGCTAATGCAAATCATGATGATGTGCTAATTACAGATGGAACTGGAATGACGGGAGTTATCAATAAGTTTCAGCGTATTTTAGGATTGAAAATTCCTGAAAATTTGAAAGGTTTTACCAATGTTCCTGCTGAGAAAAAGCCAATTGTCTTTATTTCGCATATGGAGCACCATTCTAACCAGACTTCTTGGTTGGAGACTATTGCAGATGTAGAAATTATTCCTTCTTGCGAGAAAGGACTTTTCAATTTAGAAAACCTTGAAGTTTTATTAGAAAAATATAAAGATAGAACGATAAAAATCGCTTCTATTACAGCCTGTTCAAATGTTACTGGATTAAGAACTCCTTTTCACGAAGCGGCAAAATTGATGCATCAGTACAATGGTGTTTGTTTTGTTGATTTTGCTTGTTCTGGACCTTATGTAGAAATAGATATGCATCCTGCTGATCCAGAAGCCTATTTAGATGCTGTTTTTATGTCTCCACATAAATTCTTAGGAGGGCCTGGAACTTCTGGGGTTTTAATTTTCAATAAGAAATTATACAACAATATGATTCCTGATTGCCCTGGCGGAGGAACGGTAAGTTGGACAAATCCTTGGGGCGAACATAAATATATTGATAATATTGAAGATCGTGAAGATGGTGGAACACCAGGATTTCTACAGGTTATTAAAATTGCGCTTGCCATCGAATTGAAAGAAGAAATGGGGATTGAAAACATCATGGAGCGCGAGCACGAAATTGTTGATTATGTTTTCTCTCAATTGGATTCTGTCGAAAATATCAAAATTTTAGCAGGGCAGCACAAAGAGCGTCTTGGGGTCATTTCATTCTTTATTGATGATCTTCACTTTAATTTGGGCGTTAAAATTTTAAACGATCGTTTCGGAATTCAGACTAGAGGCGGGTGCAGTTGTGCGGGAACTTACGGTCATTATTTATTGCATGTTGATCAAGAAACTTCCAATAAGCTGGTTAATGAAATTACAATTGGTGATTTAATCAAAAAACCGGGATGGATTAGAATGTCGATTCACCCAACGACTACAGATAAGGAAATTGCTTTTGTTTGTGAAAGTATAAAAGAGTTGGCAGCAAATCATAAAACTTGGGCTTTGGATTATTCTTATGATAAAATGCGTAACGAGTTTATTCATAAAGATGCAACTTCGTTTGAAGATGAACTAGTTGAAAGTTGGTTTAAATCTTAGATTTTTATTTAACCGCAAAGTTCGCTAAGATATACGCAAAGTTCGCAAAAGTTTTTTCTATAAAAATATTTTTAAAGAACGCAAAGTTTAGTAAACCCGACAGGTTTTTGAAACCTGTCGGGTTTGTCAATTTTACGTATAACCTTTGTCAAAGTTTGAAACTTTGACAAAGGTCTTCTAAGGCAATTAATTTGTTATTTCTTATGAAAACACAAATTTTTCTGCTTCATAAAAATTACATAATCAATCGTACACCACCAAGATCGGCTACACGGTAAGAGAATTTGTTTCCTGGAGAACCGATAAACATAAAGTTTTTTGGGATTTTCCATTTTTCAGAAAGCTCGTCGATTATTTCGGGACCAAATGTGCCTTCAATTTCGATGTATTCTATATCTAGTCCGCCGTAAGCGCGATCTAAAACTTCTAGATCTTTTTTAAGCGCTTCGTTGTCTACAGGATCTTTTTTGACATGAACAATTTTTAGTTTCTTCGTGGTTTCATTGTCTTCAACGTATTGTAAGACTTTGTTCAAGATCGTAATGTCATCTCCTTTTGTAAAGAAAACAAACTCTTGAGAGTTAATTTCGGAACTTAGTTTTTCCAGATAACGATTACTGAGAATAACCATCTTGCGCAATGGCTGATAGAAATATTCTAAAGCTTCTATTAATAGACGTATTAAAATAACACGATTAAGCATAATTCCAATAAAAAGTAAGGCTGGAATCATATATTGCAAAAAGGTATAAAACGTATTGATGTTGAGAAGCATGTTTCCAAAAAAAGCAGCTATTACAGAAGCTACTGCAATTACGACCGCAATACCTCGCGCACGTTCTGGTCTTGGCAGTTTTCTGCGTTTGTATTTTAAAAGCAGATTTCCGATTCCGAAAAGAGCCATAACGGCTAAAAATGAAAAAGTATAAACTCCAGCAAGAGATTCCAAATGCCCGTTTGTCGCAAAAAGAACAGAAATACAAAGAATTAGAAAACTTAAAACAATTCTATAATGAGAACCTCTTTTATTTTGTTTTAGAAAATAATTAGGAAGAATTCGGTCTAATGTCATTCGGTTCAAAAGCCCTGAAACTCCTACAAATGAGGTTAAAACGGCTCCACAAAGCACCATGACAGCATCTATAGAGATCATCCATGCTAACCAAGACCCACCTGTTGTTTCTCCTAAATGCGCTAAAAGTGATTCTTTGTTTTCTCCAACTTCTGTTAGCGGAATTACGCTGATTAACAAAATAGCAATTACGGGATTGAAGAAACTTACGATTCCCCACATGTTTCGAAGCGTTTTAGGAAAAACGCCTTGTTCTTGTTCTTCAACAAAATTGGCTGAACTCTCAAAACCTGATATCCCTAACATGGCTGCCGAAAAGCCAAGAAAAAGAGCCGTTTGTATGCTTCCTGACGAAATTGGTGTTTGCCAATTGATATGAAAAGTATCTAATCCGTGTGTTAGGACAAACCAGATTGACGCTAAAACCAACAAAGTCAAGGTTCCTAAATGTGTCATAAAAATAATGACGGCCACAAATGCCGATTCTCCGATTCCTAAAATGGCTAATCCCGTAAACAGAATTAAAACGACTACTGTTGCAATGGTTACATTTAGACCTTCAAAGATTCCATGCAAATAATGCATTCCCTCAGAAGCAGAAATTACAGCAGTTGCCATATAGGATAAAACCGTTAAAGTCGCTGCTAAAGAAGCCAGACGTTTGGTCGAAGTGTTTAATAAAACATTGTAAGCACCACCATTTAAGGGAATTGCTCCAACAACTTCAGCGTAAATTTTACGGAAAAGAAATAATACAACAGCAACAATTAGAAGTGAAATCCAAGCATATTGACCTGCGTATAAAATGGTCAAGGCTGAAACATATAAGCAAGAAGAGCTAATGTCGTTTCCGCAAATTGCAGTTGCCTGTAATTCATTTAATTTTTTGTGTACGATTTCTTTCATTAGTATCTAAAATTTACACTTTTAGTAAAATTAAGTAACAAAAAAATTAGAATCGGGCGTGAGGCAAATAGTGATATCTAGTTGTAACGTATTGTTTTATTTGGCATTCTGAAATTGTTTTAGTGCTGATAAGGCTTGCGATTGGACTTTCTTCTGAAAAAAGCCGGTCCAGCCTAATAAATAGCCAGTAATGCCAAAAGCTTGTTTTGACCATTTCCAGACATCAAAACTATCGGTGTGTTTGATAATTAATCCGTCTTGAAAAATAAAGTGGGCAGAGATTTTATTGACAACTTTTCTATTTGTTTTGCTAAAATTATAGGTAGCGGTCCAATTTGCTGAACCAGTCGAATCATCGGCAGTTACGTTTGAAAATTCGATTTTTAAATTGCCTTTACTTTTTAGAAGTAACATTTCCCACATTTTAGAAACCTGTTCTTCTTTTAATAATCCAAAAGCTGGATCTATAAAATGAACTTTCGGATGATAGCATTCACTCATCGTTTTAGCATCTGCATTCGCGAAAGCAGTATAGAATTTTGCAATTAAAGCCTCATTTGCATTCATAAAAATATATTTATGTTAAATATAAGGTTTATTAAATTAAAAAATCATTACAAAACACTAATTTCTTTTGCTGTATCAAATGTTTTTTTAGTTTTATCAAATGCTGTTGAGAAATACTTCACTTTGCTGTAAGCTGTAAAATGTCCCGTTAAATTCCCTGAAATATCTGGCCCTCCAGCAATTATAAACCTTATCGCATAAATATCGGTCTTTTTAAGTTTCAGCCATTCAGCAGGCGTAAAATAATAGTAGGCAGTTGTTTTTCCGTCTGCAGATTCTTTTACGTTCTTATCTGTACAGGCAATTACATCTGCATTGGTTAAATCGACATAAACGCCACCAGCAATTTTTGCTTTGTCACTTGCTGTTGAAATAGTTAGTTTTAAAATACCTCCTTTTTCCGTCTTAGCTATTTGAACACTAATTTCGCCAGAGTAAGCATATTTTTCGCAAATAAAAGTGTATTCTTGTGTTGCTGGACAGGGAGCTGAACCTTTTACACTCATTGTTTGCTGTGCTGAAGCAAAAGTTGAAATAAAAAATAATAGGAGTAGTGGCAGTTTAAAATTCATATATATGGTATTTATTGTTCGGCTAATTTGGCATCAAATTTCTCATCCCAATCCATAGATTTTATGGCAGAAATAAGATTGTCTTCATTTACAAAAATGCGTAATTCCTTATTGGCCACTTTTTTAGTGTACAAGGCATGATAGCGGTAAATGACTTCTTGTTTGGTTTTGTAAACTCCATCTAATTTTAAATCTATAAAACTTCCGTAATATTGTCTAAATCTTTGGCAGGTCTTTGTCAAACGCTCTTCTGTAGTGTTTTCCATAACCGATTTAGTAACTTCAGTTTCATTAAAAGGTTTAAATTTTGAAGTGTTACAAGTTTCTAAAACTCTCTTTCCTAAATCATACGCTTTTCGCTGCTGATTTGCATTTACTTCTTCTCCAGAAACTTTTTTAATTTTTAAATCTTCTGTATCTCTACTTACTGTTTTCGACTTACATCCAATTAGCAATAACAAACATATAATCAATCCTGCTTTCTTCATAACTATTTAAGTAATTTTTAATAATAAGTTAGGATCGGGACAATTTTCGATATAAAAGTTTAGGTCATTTGTATTGCAGACGCCTGGATAGTCTCCCCAATAATCGCCAATATTATGGATAATCTGAAAATGCAAATGAGGGGCGTAATCTCCATTTACTGAGGCATTTCCTAAAGTCGCAATCTTTTCGCCTTTCTTAAATTGGTCTCCGATATTTAAATTTTCTATACTTTCTAACGATAAATGTCCGTATAAAGTATAAAATTTCTCATTTTCTACTTCATGTTCTAAAATAATGGTCGGTCCATAATCGCCCAGACCAATATTGTTTTTAAAACTATGAACAATTCCGTCAAGGGCAGCAAGCACGGCTGTTCCAGCTTCGGCCCATAAATCTAATCCGATGTGAATATTACGTTCGGGTTTGGATACGTCCAAAAAAATAGGACTTCTTTGATATAAAAATCTTCCTTCTATATAACCGCCAAAGGCAACTTTAGCATTGTTTTCTTTTAAAAATTTTGAAATGTATTTTTCAAAATCTTCTGAGGTATCCAATTTTTGACTTACTAATTCCTCATTCGAAACCGATAAATTTAACGGTGTGTATTCTGAAATATTAATTGAGGCATCAATAATTTTAGTAGGTGGCTGGGCATTTAAGATTGAGGTTAGGGGCTTCATAAAACTAGGCAACTTTATTTATAATTATTAATTCATTATGTACTTCGATTCGGGGCAGCATTTTGGTTTGAAAAAATTTCGGATTAACTTCTGTCACATACTTTCTATTTCGAACATTATGCGCTTCGTCTAATATCATGGTGTTGAATAAAACAAAGCCAGCATCTTTTAAAATCGTGCACACTCTATCTACAAAAAACTTCTCAAACAAAAAGTTAGGCATATGTATATCTTCAAAAATATCAATTATTATGAGATCGTATTTCTCTTTTGTTTTTAAAACAAATTCAAATGCATCATCAATAACTACTTCCAACTGTTTAATTTGATTAAGATTAAAATACTGATTTGCAATCTCTATCATATCGGGATCGATTTCTACGCCAGTAATCTTTTCTTTGTATTCGATCTCATCTACTAGTGTTTTAACTACGCTTCCGCCAGCTACACCTAATAATAAGATGTGCTCCATTTTTAGAATTTTATCGTAACCAATATTTCGAAGTCCGTACCTTAATATACGTTGTAGACTTCCGTACGAATAATTTGTGTTTTCAGTGTCCAATACTAATTCTCCATTTGCCCAGGTAACTTCGATTATTTTACTTCTGGTCGATTTTTTCTTAAATATTTTTATTGGAATTAAGTAACTGAAAAATTTTCGAATCATTTTTTATGCTTTTACTCAAATTTACCATTAAATCTTTTATTTTGCACGAAATATTGAATCTTTAATGAAAAAACTATTCTATAAATTCGTCTTTTTTAAGCTAATGGGCTGGAAAATAGTAGGAATCGAAAATGCAGAAATTAAAAAATGTATTCTCATGGTGATGCCTCATACGAGTAATCATGATTTTTATATCGGACTTTTTACTCGAGGTATCTCTGAACTGCAGATGAATTGGGTAGGAAAGAAAGAATTGTTTCGTTTTCCGTTTGGTTATTACTTTAAAAACGTTGGAGGAGAACCTTTAGATCGTTCCGGCGGATTAAATAAAGTAGATTCTATTGCTGCCATTTTTGATAGAAAAGAAACCTTTCGTTTGGCTGTTGCTCCTGAAGGAACTAGAAAAAAAGTAAAAGAAATTAAAACAGGATTTTATTTTATCGCGCTTAAAGCGAATGTTCCAATTGTTCCCGTAGCTTTTGATTGGGGTAAAAAAGAAGTAAATATGGGCAAACCATTTTATCCGACTGGAAATTATGAAGCCGATTTTGAAATCTTAAAAAAACACTACGAAGGAGTTTTGGGAAAAATTCCTGAAAATGGAGTGAAATTGTAATTTCTGAGATTTTTTTCAAACGCGCGAGAATCGCATATTTGAAAATTTTCTGGACTAGGAATTAAATACGCGCTAATTTTTGCATTACGGAGAATAGGCTTTAAAAGTTCCATTTTTATAGAATAAGACTATTTTTTCAATTTCATCATCTTCAAAATTAATAGTTACATTTTTTGAAGGCGATACTTTTTTTATTTCTCTTTTTTCTTCTTCATTTTTTTCAATGGAAGAAAACAAATCGGTACCCACATTTTCATTGGATGAAATTGGAGTAGGAGACTCTGGGATTTCTAAATTTTCATCGTTGTTTTTAGGAAAACTTCCTTTCCCAACTAAAATCCAATATAGATCAACATCAGGGAAAACCTCTAGAATTTTCATTACAAAATCTAAACTGGGCTTGTTTCTACCAGATAAAAGATGAGACATACTAGAACGTTGTACACCAATTTTATCTGCAAAGGTAGAAGCATTTAAACCATAATAATCTAATATGGTTTCGAGTCTTTTTACAAAATCATCTATGTTTACCATTGTGAATTTATATTTTGAATTATTGTATTTACAAATGTAAACAAAAAAGAAAAGCGTTTCTGTCTTGTTGTTGCATTTTTAATAGGAGTTTAGTTTTATGTTAAATATAAAATTTATATAAAGCTTTATAATTAACTGAAATTAATATATTTATAAACTATAAGTGGTTTAAACAACTCTATTGAAACAAGTTAAAGCTTAAATAAATAAATGCTTGACAAAACTGTTTACAAATCTAAATTATTAAATTTTCTGTTTGTTTACAATTGTAAAAATAAAGATATTTACTTTTGTAAACTAATCAAAATGCAATGAATTTAGAACAGCTTTTTACTCAATACAAGGAACAGTCGATATCTGGAAGATATATTACTTTAGACCATATTAAACCTCTATTAGATAAGTTAAATACAAATGGCCAAGTAGAGATTATTGGTACATCTGTTTTAGGCGAACCTATATATAGTTATCAAATCGGAACAGGAAAGACACGTGCTTATCTATGGTCTCAAATGCATGGTAACGAAAGCACAACAACAAAAGCTTTATTTGATTTCATTAATTTATTAAATGACGATACTGATTTTGCTAAGCAAATGTTGGAGAATTTTACTTTCTACTGTATTCCTATACTTAATCCTGATGGTGCGAGACTTTATACACGAGCAAATGCAAATGAAGTAGATTTAAATCGCGATTCTCAAGACCTCACACAGCCGGAAAGCAAAGTTCTACGTGAAGAATTTGAAAAATTTAAACCTGATTTCTGTTTTAACCTTCACGACCAGCGAACAATTTTTGGAGCAGGAACGACAGGAAAACCAGCAACAGTTTCTTTTCTAGCTCCTTCTTATAATGAAGAAAGAGAAGTAAACGATAATAGATTGAAAGCGATCAATATTATTGCAGGAATCAATGAAGAACTTCAAAAATACATTCCCGGACAGGTTGGTCGATTTGATGACTCATTCAATATTAATTGTATAGGAGACACTTTTCAATTTTTAGGCGTTCCTACTATCTTATTTGAGGCTGGCCACTTTCCAGAAGATTACGAGCGAGAAATTACTAGGAAATTCATATTTTTCTCGTTAATTTTAAGCTTCAAACTAATATCCGAAAACGATTTAGTTGACAATAGATTTTCTGAATATTTGAATATTTCACAAAATAACGTGGTTTTTTATGATTTTATGTATAAAAATGTCAAAATAAATTATGATGGTATCGAAATTATTACGAATTTTGTCGCACAATACAAAGAAGAATTAATCGAAAATAAGATTCATTTTAATGCTTACATAGTAGAAGTAGGTGAGCTGGAAAATTATTTTGGTCATTACGAATACGACGCAAAAGGCGCAGAATATTCGGACGATTTCCAAAATTTTCCAAAAACGGGTCAGAAAGCAAATTTTTATTTAAATAAAAATGTTAAATTTGTTAACGGATTAATAAAAAGTTAATTTTTATGTGAATTTGTTGTTTTTTATATATAATTTTATACTTTGTAATAGCAATTAGTAATATTAATTAAACAATTATGAGTAAATTTCGTTTAGATGAAGTAGATCACCAGATTTTAGATATGTTAATAGACAATACGAGAGTTCCGTTTACTGACATTGCAAAAAAACTATTGATATCTGCTGGTACAGTACACGTTAGAGTTAAAAAGATGGAAGATGCCGGTATCATCATGGGGTCTTCATTAGCCTTGGATTACGATAAATTAGGTTATTCATTTATTGCTTATGTAGGGGTTTTTCTAAATAATACATCTCAAACTAAATTTGTATTAGAGAGAATTAATCAAATTCCATTCGTAACTGTAGCTTCTGTAACTACAGGAAAATTCAACATCTTTTGTAAAATTAGAGCAAAAGACACTAAGCACGCGAAAGAAGTTATCTTTATGATTGACGATATTGATGGTGTTTACAGAACAGAAACAATGATTTCATTAGAGGAAAGTATAAACGATAAGAAGCGTTTGATGCATACTATTTTCAAAAATATGTAAGAACTTTTCTTGAATGCTATATTAAAATATAACCTCAAGTTTATTCTTGGGGTTTTTTTATGACTAATTAACCAACCAACTATAACACGATTATGTATACGTTGCCAAAAATTGAGCGTTTTAATCAAGACGTTCTCTCAAAATACCACATTTATAATAGTGTTTTCATAACATTACCTTTTGACTCTATAGATAACACAGGAGTTTTACTTCCTTTATTTACAGAGACTTGCGAAACGGGCTTTAAAAAACAAGAAACACCGAAAGAGATCGTAGATTTCTTTTCTAATAAATTCTTAAACAATAGCTCTGAAGATGAAAAAATCGATCTTATGTTTCGATTTATTCAGTATATAGAACGTCAGATTGTATTGTTTGATGCCATTGAAGATGCTGCTTTTCCAGAAGTTAACAATATGGAAGGCCGTGGATCTCTTCGTGATATTAAGGAGAAATCGGATGCCAAAGAGAAAGATGACGAATTGGTAGAGTTTCTAGAAAGCTTTAACGTTCGTACGGTTTTAACAGCGCATCCTACTCAGTTTTATCCTGGACCCGTATTAGGAATTATAAATGACTTGACAGAAGCAATTCGTCAAAATGATTTACTTCAAATTAAACAATTACTTGCTCAATTAGGAAAAACGCCTTTCATTCAGAAAGAGAAACCAAATCCTTATGATGAAGCAGTAAGCTTAATTTGGTACCTAGAAAATGTATTTTATGCTACTGCAGGAGAAATTGTGCATTATTTGCAGAAAAACATTTTAAATGGAAATCCGATTCATAATCAATTAGTAAAGCTTGGTTTCTGGCCAGGAGGTGATCGTGACGGAAATCCTTTTGTCACTACAGACATTACACTTAAAGTTGCAGATCGTTTGCGTACCTCAATTTTAAAGTGCTATTATGTAGAAATGAGAAACTTAAAACGCAAGCTAACTTTTTCAGGTGTAGATGATTTAGTAGCAGAACTTGAACATAAGCTTTACCGTTCTGTATTCTATTCTAAAGGAGATATTTTTATTACTTTAGAAGAATTACTGACTCAACTAAACAAAATTAGAGATATAATTATTGAGAAACATCAATCTTTATATTTGGATGAATTAGATGCGCTTTTAGTAAAAATTAATTTATTCGGATTCCATTTTGCAACTTTAGATATTCGTCAGAATAGTAAAATTCATAATGCTGTTTTCAAAGATGTGGTTGATTACTATTTGAATTCTGGTTCAGATGTTTTTCCTAAGAATTATTTCGAATTGACAGAAGATCAAAAAATTGATGTTTTATCGAAAGTTAAAGGAAATTTAAATCCTGTTGATTTCGAAAATGAAATTACGAGATATACTTTAGAATCGGTGCAAGCCATTAAAACCATCCAGCAAAATAATGGTGAAGAAGGAGCAAACCGTTACATTATCAGCAATAACGAAAGCGCGCTGAATGTGATGGAAACATTTGCCATGATTCGTTTGAATAATTGGGAAAAACCAACAGTTGATATTATTCCGCTTTTTGAATCTGTAGACGATTTACAAAATGCACATGCTATTATGGAGCAATTGTATACCAATCCAGAATATGCTAAACATTTAAAATCAAGAGGAAATAAGCAAACTATAATGCTTGGATTCTCTGACGGAACTAAAGATGGTGGCTATTTAATGGCAAACTGGAGTATTTATCAAGCTAAAATTTCATTGACTAAAATTTCTAGAGAATACGGAATTAAAGCCATTTTCTTTGACGGACGTGGTGGACCTCCAGCTCGTGGAGGTGGAAAAACACATAAATTCTATGCTTCTTTAGGTCCAAAAATTGAAAACAACGAGATTCAGATTACAGTTCAAGGTCAGACTATTAGTTCTAATTTTGGAACTTTAGATTCTTGCCGTTACAATATCGAAAACTTATTGAGTGCAGGTGTTACCAATCAAGTATTTAGTAAAGAGAAAAATGAATTATCAGCTGATGAAACTCAAATTTTAACGGATTTGGCTAATTTAGGTTATGAGAAATATTTAAGTTTCAAAAACCATCCAAAGTTTATTCCGTATTTAGAAAAAATGAGTACACTGAAATATTACTCAAAAACCAATATTGGAAGCCGTCCTTCAAAAAGAAGTAAATCTGAATCTTTAGATTTTGCCGATTTAAGAGCGATTCCGTTCGTAGGTTCATGGAGCCAATTAAAACAAAACGTTCCAGGATTTTTTGGAGTAGGTTCGGCTTTAAAACATTTTGAAGAATCTGGTCAATGGAATAAAGTAAGCGATTTATATCACAATTCATTGTTTTTCAAAACTTTGCTTGAAAACAGTATGATGTCATTAGCAAAATCATTCTTGCCTTTGACAGCTTACATGAAAAATGATCCTGAGTTTGGCGAATTCTGGCAGATTATTTACGATGAGTTCTCAGAAACAAAACGTCTTTTGTTGAAAATAGCTGATCACAAAACATTGATGGAAAATTATCCTGATGGTATTGCTTCTATTCAAATAAGAGAGCGTATTGTTTTACCTTTATTGACCATTCAGCAATATGCTTTATTGAGAATCAATGAGCTAAATAAAGAACAAACTCCTGATGAAGAATTGATTAAAGTTTATGAGAAAATCGTAACGAGATCACTATTCGGAAATACGAATGCAAGTAGAAACTCAGCTTAAAAAAATAAAAAATGAGAGCATCAGAATTATTGGAAAATGAATATTCAGGTCATTTTGGAACTTACATTAAAGCAGCTGGAGATGGTATTTTAATTGAAGAATTGGAAATTTCTCTTCATGAGTTCATTCGATTTGTTCAAAATATTCCGATGGATAAATTTGATTATCGCTATGCAGAAGGAAAGTGGACAATCAAAGACATTATTCAGCACGTAATAGATACGGAGAGAATTTTTGCATATCGTGCTTTGCGTTTTTCAAGAAACGACAAAACGCCTTTGCCAAGCTTTGAAGAAAATGATTATGCAGA
The DNA here is from genome assembly GCF_042654045.1 of Flavobacterium chungangensis. Lineage (NCBI taxonomy): Bacteria > Pseudomonadati > Bacteroidota > Flavobacteriia > Flavobacteriales > Flavobacteriaceae > Flavobacterium > Flavobacterium chungangensis. Next base: position 15,672 of record NZ_JBHSFY010000018.1, on the reverse strand, counting down.
TAATACAAATTCAAACAGCAGAAGTATTCAAGATCTGCTTACTGAATTTTCAGCGGTAAGACATTCGACTTTATTATTTTACAAAAGTTTATCTGAAGAACAGTTGAAGAGAATTGGTACTGCATCTAATAATCCAATTTCTGTTCGTGCTTTAGGTTTTGTCATAATTGGACATCAAAAACACCATCAGAAAGTTTTTGAGGAACGATATTTATAAAAATTAAATATTTAAAAATTTAAAATCCCAAATTCCAATTTCGTTGGAGTTTGGGATTTTTTATAGATTCTGTTTAGTAAATCCGACAGGTTTTAAAAACCTGTCGGGTTTGGTGCTTAACTAATCTTTGTAGAATTTCTAGTGTGATCTTTCCTTCGTCAAGATAACAAAACTCATTTAAGTTTTCTCTCTAAAAACGCCAATCCAAATCGAATTTTGTCATAAGACATTTTTTCTTCAAAATAATCGAAGTAAGGTCTTAATGCATTAGGATTTTCTAACTCAATCTGAGCTTTTTCAATTTGAAGAATTTCTTCTTCCGAAACAAATTGACTTAAATCTATATCATTTCCGTCAACGTATAATTTAGCCAAATGAGAAATGATTGTAGTTTCGCCCAGATTTCGTTGCTCAGCGATTTCCTTCACAGAAAGTCCGGCTTGAAATAATTCTAGCGTTTTTTTATAAGTATTTTCTTTTTTCTCTTTTTTGACAACCGATTTGTTTCGCTGAAATTCAATTATAGCATTTATAAAATCAGCTCCGTATTTTTCTAGTTTGGCTTTTCCGACACCTTCAACTGCCAAGAAATCCTCATCTGACATTGGTCTTAAAATTTCCATTTGCCTCAATGAAGCATCGCTAAAAATAACATAAGCTGGAACTTCTTCTTCTTGAGCAATTTCGTAGCGTAGTTTTCTAAGCGTTTCAAAAAGAGAATTTTTAGCAGCTTTTGGTTTCGCTTCCTTAGCTTCGTTTTTATCAATTACTTTTTTGACAACTGTTGTCAGTTTTACTTTTTCTCCTTCAAACAAAACTTTCTTCGCAAAAGGTGTAAGCAAAATTTTATTATGCTGATGAAAAGCAATTTCGCAATATCCTAAATTGATAAGCTGAATAAGATATTGATTCCAATCGTACCAAGAAACATCAGCGCCAATTCCGTACGTTTTTAGCTCTTGATAATTTTTTTCGTAGATGTACGCGTTTCTCGAGCCTCTCAAAAAATCGACAATTACAGCTAGAGGTTCAGATTCTTTTAATCGTACAATTGCAGATAAGGCTTTTTGCGCGAGAATCGTCCCATCAAAAAAAGTTGGCGGATTTTTGCAAATATCGCAGTTTCCGCAATTTTCAGTTACCAGTTCGCCAAAATAAGACAGCAGAATTTTTCTGCGACAGCTTACAGCATCGGCATATTGCTTCATACGATCTAATTTTGCAAGCTGAATATCCGAGTTCAATCCTTCAGATGCAAATTTCTGCAATTGAATTACATCGGCGTAGCTTTCAAACAAAACGGTTTCAGCTGGCAAACCATCTCGGCCCGCACGCCCAATTTCTTGGTAATATCCTTCTATATTTTTTGGAAGATTGTAATGAATAACCCATCGAACATTTGACTTGTCAATTCCCATTCCGAAAGCAATTGTAGCGCAAACTACTTGACAATCATCGTTAATAAATTGATCCTGAGTTTTAGCACGCGTTTCATTATCTAAGCCGGCATGATACGCTTTAGCTACAATTCCGTTTTTTTTCAGTTTTTCAGCTAATTCTTCTGTAGTTTTACGACTCAAACAATAAATTATTCCAGATTCATTGGGTTTATTTTCAATAAAATCAATGATTTGATTGACGCGATCTAAAGCAGGACGAACTTCCAAACTTAAATTTGCGCGATCAAAAGAAGCAATAAAGGTCTTTGGATTTTTTAATTTGAGCTGTTTAGATATATCTGTCCGAGTTGCTTTATCGGCAGTCGCAGTCAAGGCCAAAATTGGAGTAGAAGGGAAGCGGCTTTTCAAATAACCCAAATTAGTATAAGCCGGTCTAAAATCATGACCCCAAGATGAAATACAATGTGCTTCATCAATTGCTATTAAGCTAATATTCAATTCATTGAAAGCCATATCTAAGTAAGAAAGACTTTCGGGCGCGATATATACTAACTTAAAATGATTTGTTTTTAAATTATCAATATAATATTGCTGCTCTTGAGAAGATTGGCTGCTATTGATAAAGCAAGCAGAAATTCCGTTGGTTTTTAAACTATCAACCTGATCTTTCATTAAAGCAATCAAAGGTGATATGACAACTGTTATTCCTGGCAGAATTAAAGCTGGAAGTTGAAAACATATTGATTTTCCGCCTCCAGTAGGCATAATTGCCAAAGTATCTTGTCCAGATAATATGGTATTAATTATGGTTTCTTGATTGGGTCTGAATCTTTCGAAACCAAAATTTTCTTTTAGTGTAGTATGTAGAATTTCTGAAGTCATAGGCATATATTTTTTATTCAAGATTTAAATGTAAAAATAATCCTATAAAAATAAAAATATAAATTGGTTTTGTTTATTTCTTGTGTGTCATAAAAAAAAGGAACTCTCAATAGAGTTCCTTTTTTTTTTTTTTATTAAAAAGAAAATGAATTAATCTTCATCGTCTTCGTCTTCTTCGTCATAATCAGTATCTGCTTTGTCATCATCATCGTCATCATCGTCACCACCGTCAGTATCTGGCTTGTCAAGATTATCATCATCTTCGTCATCGTCATTGCTAATATCATCATCAAGATCAATACCTTTAACTGGCGCAATTGCATCTACATCAACATCTAAATCATCATCTTCATCATAGTTTTCAATTCTGTCAGCAAGTTTAGTACTAATTTTTACCAGGTAAATTGTGTCTTCAGTACGAACTTCTACAGCTTCAACTAATTCGTTTTTAGCATTTCTAAAACGGATAACATCCGAATCATCATAACCATCAGGAAATTTTTCAACCAAAAGGTTTAAAATTTCGTTGGTAAGTTTGGCGTAGTCTACTATAACTCTTTTCATAAATTATCTTATAAATCTAATAAGTATGCAAAAATTAACGGCGCAACGATTGTAGCATCCGATTCAATAATAAATTTAGGGGTTTTGATGTCTAATTTACCCCAAGTGATTTTTTCATTTGGAACTGCCCCAGAATAAGAACCATAACTAGTTGTTGAATCTGAAATTTGGCAGAAATAACTCCAAAATGGAACATCGTGCATTTCCATATCTTGGTATAGCATTGGCACTACACAAATAGGGAAGTCACCCGCGATACCACCACCGATTTGGAAGAATCCAATTCCGTTTGAACTGTTTTTAGAATACCAATCTGCAAGGAAAGTCATGTATTCAATTCCAGATTTCATGGTAGATGCTTTTAGTTCTCCTTTAATTACGTATGAAGCAAAGATGTTACCCATTGTACTATCTTCCCATCCTGGAACGATAATCGGTAAGTTTTTCTCTGCAGCTGCATACATCCAGCTATCTTTTAGATCAATTTCATAATATTCTTCTAAAACGCCAGACAACAACATTTTATACATAAATTCATGTGGGAAGTAACGCTCACCTTTGTCATCAGCGTCTTTCCAAATTTTGTAAATATGTTTTTGTAAACGACGGAAAGCTTCATGCTCAGGAATACAAGTGTCTGTAACACGGTTTAATCCTCTTTCTAATAAAGCCCATTCGTCTTCTGGTGTTAAATCGCGATAGTTAGGAACTCTCTCGTAGTGAGAGTGAGCTACTAAATTCATGATGTCTTCTTCTAAGTTTGCTCCAGTACATGAAATAATATGCACTTTGTCCTGTCTGATTACTTCGGCAAAAATTTTACCAATTTCTGCTGTACTCATTGCGCCAGCCATACTTACCAGCATTTTAGCACCATCAGCTAATTGCTGCTCATAAGCTTTTGCAGCATCTACTAATGAAGCAGAGTTAAAATGCAAATAATGTTTTTCAATAAACTGACTGATTGGTCCTTTCATTTTTTTTTGTTTTTTTTTTGAATTAAAAAGTTTTAACCTTTTTGGATGTTCATGCAAATTAAGAATTTTTTAAGAAAAATTATTACTTAATGTGCCGTTTTTTTTACACCTTTTTTTTGTATCCTAAAATCTTTAAAACGTCGTCTGAAGTTTGTTGTTCTGAGAACACTTCGGTTGCCAGAATTCCATTTTCATCACGATCAATTAAAATATGTTTAGGTTGCGGAATCAAACAGTGGTGCAGACCTCCGTATCCTCCAATTGTTTCTTGATAAGCGCCAGTATTAAAGAATCCAATATACAAAGGTTTCTCTTTGTTATATTTAGGCAAATAAATGGCATTCATGTTTTGCTCAGAATTGTAATAATCGTCACTATCACAAGTCAGACCTCCTAACAGAACCCGTTCGTAAGTATCATTCCAGCGATTTACTGCCAGCATAATAAAACGTTTGTTTATAGCCCAAGTATCTGGTAAAGTGGTAATGAAAGATGAGTCGATCATATTCCATTTTTCTCTATCATTTTGTTGTTTTTGATACAAAATCTGATAGATTGCACCACCGCTTTCACCTACAGTAAACGATCCAAATTCCGTAAAAATATTCGGAACATCAACTTCGGCTTCATCACAAGCAATTTTAATCTGATTGATAATTTCATCAATCATATATTGATAATCATATTCAAAGGCAAGTGAGTTTTTAATTGGAAAACCACCACCAATGTTCAAACCGTCTAGAGTAGGGCACTCTTTTTTAAGAGCAATGTATACTTTAATACATTTTACAAGCTCATTCCAGTAATATGAAGTATCGTTTATACCAGTATTAATGAAAAAGTGAAGCATTTTCAGCTCTAATTTATCATTTTCCTGTATTTGTTTTTTATAGAAAGAAACTATGTTTTTGTAACCAATACCTAATCTAGAAGTATAAAACTCAAACTTAGGCTCTTCTTCAGCAGCAATACGGATTCCGATTTTGAATTTTCCTTTAATTTCTGCCTGAAGCAAATCTAACTCTTCATAATTATCAATAATCGGAATAGTGTTTTTATGTCCGTTATTGATTAATCTTGCAATGTTAGCAATATATTCATCTCTTTTAAAACCATTGCAAATTACATAAGTACTTTTATTGATTTTTCCATTTTCTAATAAATTCTCCACAATATTTACGTCAAATGCAGATGAAGTTTCAATGTGAATGTTATTCTTGAAAGCTTCATTCATTATATATTCAAAATGAGAGCTTTTTGTACAATAACAATAGTAATATTTTGCTTCGTATTTATTCTTTTCCATTGATTTTCTGAACCAAGCTTTTGCTTTGTTGATATTTTCAGAAATCTGAGGCAGATAAGTAAACTTTAATGGTGTACCATATTGTTCAACCAATTTCATCAAATCGATGTTGTGAAACAATAGGTTGTCTTTGTTTAGTTTGAATTCCTCTTGTGGAAAGTAGTATGTTTGATTTATTAGATCAGAATATTTTGTATTCATTTATTTGTCAATGTTTAGAGATTGTAATTTTACTTAATGTTAGGCTTCTGGGGCTTAATCTTAAATTCAAACTCTAATATTGGCAAATATAATTGGCAGTTTTTCATGCTCAGCTTTAGTACATTGGAAAACATCAAAACAAAACGGGCTTTTACTATTATAGAAACGGTTCAACATTCTTAATAAAGAACTATTGAGTCTGTTTCTGTAAGAGCTAAAGTGCCTTTGCTGATTCTTTGTTTTCATGGGGCAAATGTAAAAAATAATATATACCAAATGCAACGCTTTTGATTAAAAAAAGTTTAAGATTTATAATCCTCAAACGCTTCTAGAATCAATTTATTTTCAACGGATTGGTTAATTTTTATTTTTCCTATTCCTTCAATCAATGCAAATTGAATTAAACCGTATTCATTTTTTTTGTCATGAATTAGCAATTCTAAGATCGGATCGATGTCTTTTTCTTCGAAAATTACATCGTCATAAATGTCTTTAATCACCGCTTTAATCTCTCTGTATTCTTCTGCAGAAATTAATCCTTTTTGAAGAGAAATATAACTTTCCAAAATCATACCAACCGCAATGGCTTCTCCATGTAGTAAAGTGGTTTTTTCTTCACTTTCTAGAAAATATCCTTCAATGGCATGTCCTAACGTATGTCCGAAGTTTAAAGCTTTACGGATGTTTTTCTCAGTTGGATCCTGAATTACGATTTCATTCTTGATTTCAACCGAACGATAAATTAATTGGTCTAATTCATCAAAAACAATGGATTTCAAATCTGAAAATTGTCTCCAGTACGGCGCATCATATATTAACCCGTGTTTTAGCATTTCTGCCAAACCAGAACGCATTTCGCTTTGTGGTAAAGTTTCTAAATACTGGGTATCAATTAAAACCATTTGAGGCACATTGATAACGCCAATCTGATTTTTAAGATTTCCTAAGTCAACACCTGTTTTTCCTCCGACAGAAGCATCAACCATAGATAATAATGTAGTAGGGATATTAATGAAATTTACACCTCTTTTGAAAGTAGAAGCAACAAAACCACCTAAGTCTGTAACAACGCCACCTCCTAAATTAATAACTAGCGATTTTCTATCAGCACCAAGTTCTGTCAATATATTCCATATCTCGATACAAGTCTCAATGTTTTTATTTGCTTCTCCAGCTTCAAATTCAATGATTTCGATCGCTAAATCCGTCTCTAATAGAGGAATAAATTTAGGCAAACAATGTTCATTGGTCTGATCATCTACGATTATAAATATATTAGAATATTTATTCTCTCTCAAATGTTTATTTAAAGCTTCGTAAGCATTCTCATTAAAATGTACGAGATAATTATTGGCTTGAATAGATTGCATAATACTTTTGTTAATTGAAAGCACAAAATAAGGCATTTTTAACGTAATAATATTCAAACTTCTGGGCTAATTTGTTTTAAAATGAGCGATTCTAAATTAGTATTTCAAGTATTTATTTACAATTCTCTAGAATTGCTTGTTGTGCTAAAGCGAAGTTCTTCTCTTTTGAGATATTAAAATATTTACATGAATTATTTTTGTCATTTACATTTAAATAGCAAATTGCTAAATAATATTCCGTTTTTCCGTCATTTAAGCCTGGATATTTCAATGCATTTAACAAATTGCTTATACCTTTTGCATATTGTCCAGTTTTGAAATAAAAGAAGCCAATGTTTTGAAATGCATATATATTTCTTGAATCGACTTTTAAAGCTTTTTGATAGGATTTTAAAGCTTCTTCAAATTTATTTTCCCCTTCAAATTTTTGTCCTATTGTAATATAATCGGCAATTAAAAGATCATTTTTACGCTTTTGCTCAATCTCAGCTGCAGATTTTACATTTTGCATGATAGAAATTAATTGCTCTTGAGTTATATAATTCTTGTTTTTTGAAATATTTAAATATTTATAAGCATTCTCTTTTTCATTAATTCCTAAATAACATATTCCTAGAAAATACTCTGTTTTTCCGTCAACTAAACCTGGATATTTTAATGCTTCGACCAAATAATTTATGGCTTTCGCTTGTTCACCTCTATTGTAATAATAAAATCCTATATTCTGTAAAGCATAGATGTCTTTATTATCGAGTTTTAGAGCATTCTGATAAGATTGTAATGCTTTGTCAAAGTTTGAGAGTGATTCGTATTTCTGACCTTCTACAATGTAATTAGTTATTTGGAATTTACTTTTTTGTGTCAATAATGTACTGTCTTTGGGGAACAATTTTACTCCCTGATCGATAAACTTAAATAAATTACTACGACTAAAACCTGCATTTCTTAATTGAGTTGCTGCTATATTCCAAGCAGCAGATGAATTTTCATAATGTGTAAATAGTTTATGCATTTTAAGTAGTTCCAAAGTATCTCCTTTGGTTCCATGTTTTATCATTGCATTTTCATAAAAAGAGAAGTTTTTTGGTCGATAATAAAAAGCTTGTTTTATATAAACACAAGAACTATCTAGATTTCCTTGATCTTGAGCCATAACATATTTATAAAAACTTACCCTTCCTAAATAAGGGTTAATTTTATTAGCCTTTGCAAAACATTTATTAGCTTTTTCATAGTTTTTTTCTCTTACATAATATATTCCAGCATATTCATAAAATGATTCAGAAGTGCTCATTACATTTGGATAAAGCGGCATTTTATCAATAACTTCATCTCCGGTAAGTACTCCCTTTTCTTTTGAATTTATATCATCTCTGATTAATAATAAGTCGAGGCTTGATGCTTTATAAATTATAAAAGAAGAAAAACTCGTTAATATTAAAACTGAAATTAAAATCAAAGTGATTGTTTTAAAGAATTTTTTTGCAGGAACTATTGGGTAATCTACTTTGAAATTGACAATTATACTTAAAGCTAGTAGTAAGCTAAAAAATATTGCCATGGTTGGCCTGTACATAGGAAAGTTAAAAACTGAGTCTATCCCATAAACTATCAGCACCATTAAACTTAATAATGCAGTCATTTGTGCATCTTTATTTGAGAACTTAATTGTGCTTTTAAGATTGACAATAAAAAGAAGGATAAAAATAGAAAGATAGATAATCCCATTTATAATTCCTGTTTCTGAAGCTATTTCAATGAAATCATTATGAGTATGTAATGAAATCATTGTTCCTCCTGATGTGGCTTTTTCATATGGAATGGATTCAACTTGATAATTACCTAATCCTACTCCTAGAAATGGATCTTTTTTAATCATTTTTATTCCATTTCCCCAATAAGTTAACCTCAATTTAGAAGACTCATCTGTAGTATTGATCTTTCCTATTTTACTTTCTAAAGATACATAACGACTATTGTTAGCATCCATATTTTTAAAAATTGAGCTTGAAAATATGATTGCAGATGCTACTGCAATAGCAGCATATGAAATTTTAACAAAAGCACTTCTTTTAAAAGAATATTCTTTTAAAAGATAAATTACATATATCGTTAATATTAAAAATAAATTAATTAATGGTGTTCTTGCACCTGTTAAGAGTATAATGGTAATTACAGAAAACAAAGTAATAATTGATAGCACTCTTTTAAAACCCTTAAAGTAAATTATTGAAAGTAATATGAAAGGAATTTTAATTGTTAGACTAGCTGCTAGAATATTAATATTTCCTGTATTCCCCTTCAACCCAGTTAATAGGTCATTTATCAAAGTTTTCTTTGGTATATATATAAAGTGTACCAATTCTTGAAAAGACTGAAAAAAAGCAAAAACACTGACCACAAAAGCAATTTTATAAATAAAATCTAGTCTGTCTTTTAAAATTATTAATAGATTAATAAACAAACAGAATATTATCAAAATTTCAGTAAGCTTCGTAAAGACTAATGAATTATTTTTTGCGCTAAGAAATGATAATGAGCAAAAAATAATAAAAATTATATACAATTTTACGGTATAACTCTTTTTAAGAATAGGAAAAATGGTAGGAGAAATTAGATTTCTGTTGAAATATAAATAAATAGCCACAATTAAATTTATTATAGATAAATAAACAAATTGAGGATTTATAATTTCTAAACTTTTAAAATAGGGTAAAAAATCAATTGCAAGAATTAGAACAAAAAAAGATATAATTACAAAATCGGGAAAAACATCTTTCTTCTTTACCTCATTTAGTATTTGAGTTATCTGATTATTTTTCATAATTCATTTTTTACAAAATTAGCGAAATAAATAAAATCTTTCATTTTCAGTAATTATTTACAGTTCTCTTGAATCAATTGTTGCGCTTGAATAAAGTTTTTACTTTTTGAAATATTAAAATATTTACAGGCATTTTCGTGATCATTGACCTTTAAATAACAATATCCAATAAAAAACTCAGTTCGTCCGGAGTTAAAGTTTTGATGACTTAATGCATTTAAAAAATACATTTTAGCTTCTTCATATTTACCCATATTATAATAGTTGAAAGCCAGATTTTGCATAGTATCAGCATTGTTCGGATCAATTTTTAGTGCTTTTCGATATATTTCTAAACTCTTATTTAAATCCTTTACATTTAAATAACCTTGCGCTTCATTTATATAATTATTTACCAAGATATTTTTTTTAAGCTGTATTAATGTACTGTCTTCGGGATGCTGTGCAGCACCAAGATTTATAAAATCTAATAAATCTTTGGAATTATAATTTCCTTTTTGCAATTGTTTTGCGGCAACGCTCCATGCATCCGGAATATTACGGTATTTAATAAATAATTGATGCTCCTTAAGGATTTCCTGATTATCATTCTTGGCGCGTGCAAACTGTGTTGACATTTTATAGAAGTTCAAATTTCGGGGACGCATGTAAAATGCTTTTTTAGCATAAATGTAAGCACTGTCAATATTTCCTTTAGCGTTAGATATAATCATTTTGTAAAATAGAATACGTCCAAAATAAGGGTTAATCTTATCTGCTTTTGAAAAATATTTCATTGCTTCATCGTATTTTTTCTCATTGCAATAATAAATCCCAACATATTCATCAAATGATTCTGCGGTACTTAAAACATTCTTATAGTTAGGAAGTCTGCTCACAAGTTCATCTCCAGTTAAATTATTTGTAATAAAAGAACTGTCTATATCGTTTTTAATTAAATGTTCTAAATTCGAAGTTTTATAATCTAAAAAGGCAAAATATGTTGTAGTCAAAGTAAGAGCAATCAAAACTAAGTAAACCTTGTTTTTATTAGTTTCTACTTGAACATCTGATTCTGTATTTATTATTGTTAAAGCAATTATAAAGCAGAAAAAGACTAACATTATAGGTCTAAATATTGGAAAATTAAAAAATGAATCTACGCCATAAACAAGCACCATCATTAAAGATAATATAGAAATCGCTCTTGCATTACTTTCTTCCGATCTTTTTATTCTCATTAGATTAATAAAAAAAATGAAAATAAAAATTGACATATAAATCAATCCATTTAGTATCCCTGTTTCTGCCATAATTTCTAAAAAATCATTGTGGGCATGTAGGGATATAGAAGAATCATTATCTAAAGTTTTTTCATAAGGAATTGATTCTACTTTATAATTTCCTAAACCAACTCCGGTTAAAGGATTTTCTTTAATTATTTGCAAGCTATTTTTCCAAATAACGATTCTTGCATTAGTAGATTCGTCTGCAAGGTTTATTTGTTTTACCCTGTTGGATAAAGAAACAAATCGTCCCTCGTCATTAGATTTTTTAAAAATTGCATTAACTATAAAGATAGATAACAGTAACGGTGTTAATAGTATTAAACAATTCAATAAAGAAGATTTTTTTAATGAATTCGTTTTTAGATAATAGATAATGTAAACAACATATATTAAAAACATGCTTATAAATGCAGCTCTGGAAGCAGTTAAAAATACTGTCACAGTTACAATTAGTAAAACTAGATTTAAAAATAACCTCTTTAAACCTTTAGAAGCAGTAATTGCAAGTAATATAAAAGGGATTTTAATTGTCAATCCTGAGGCTAGAATATTAATATTTCCAGTTGTTTTAACCATTGAATTAAGAGCAGTCGAAAGAGACGACTCACTACTCAGTTTTTTTAAATTATAAATTTCGTAAGAAGCCTGAAAAAAAGCAGAGATAGAAATTATAAAAAGGATTTTATAGAATAAATCTATTCTATTTTTTAGTAATACAATAAGATTTAAAATGAAACAAAAAGCAACAATGAATTCTACTAATTTTTCTAAAATTAAAGTTTGATTTTTAGCATTAAAATAAGAAACACCGCAAAGTATAACAAACAAAGCGTAGAATTTTAAAACATAACTTCTTTTAAATATTGAAATTATGTCAATTGAAATTGTATTCGAATTAATATACAAATAGACTCCAAATACTAGATTCAGGATTGAGAGGTATAAAAATTGAGGATAGAGCAGATCAATGGATTTTGAGTGCGGGATAAAATCTATAAATAAAATGAGACTAAGAAATACATATATTATATAATCAGGTATTTTTTTAGCCCCTTTTACTTCATTAAGTATATTATCAATTCTATAACTGTTCATTTTTTTTTGGTGCAAATATAAACATATATGTGTAATTTCTTACTTTTAAGTAAAAATATTGTTATAGAGTCGTTTAAGGAATTAAAAAAAATAAATACCATTTAGTAAATAATACTCAAAACACTCTCTATATTTGCATAAAAAATAAATTTAATGGAAAAGATATTCGACAACACACAAGTTGCGTTTTCACTAAAAAGTGATACAGAACTTGATAGAGCTTATTTCCTTTTCAAAATGATTGACAGCGAACCTTTAGTAAGAATAGGAACTGCTGTAACAAATTTTGCAATTAAAGCTCATTTACCAGTAGAAGGATTAATTCGTGCAACTGTTTTTGATCACTTTTGTGGTGGTGTAAACGAAAACGACTGTCTTACTGTTGTAGACAAAATGTTTACAAAAGGCGTTTCGTCTGTTTTAGATTATTCTGTTGAAGGAAAAGAAGAAGAGGAGCAATTTGATGCTGCTTTAGAAATGACTTTAAGAACTATTGATTTTGCTAAAGAACGTTTAGCAATTCCGTTTGCAGTTTTTAAACCAACAGGTTTAGGTCGTTTTGAATTGTACGAGAAATTAGGAGAAAAACAAACTCTTAATCTATCAGAACAAGCAGAATGGGATAGAGTAGTAGCTCGTTTTGATAAAGTATGTGGCGAAGCTCATAAAAAAGATGTTGCCTTATTAATTGATGGTGAAGAAAGCTGGATGCAAGATGCAGCCGATGATTTGGTTACCGATATGATGCGCAAATACAATAAAGAAAAAGCGATTGTATTTAACACTTTGCAAATGTACCGTTGGGATCGTTTAGATTATTTGAAAAAACTTCATGAAGTTGCCAAATCTGAAGGTTTTTATATCGGAATGAAACTAGTTCGTGGCGCTTACATGGAAAAAGAAAACAAAAGAGCCGAAGAAAAAGTTTATGTTTCTCCAATCTGTGTTTCTAAAGAAGCTACTGATATCAATTACGATAATGCAGTACAATATATGTTAGAGCATATTGAAAAAATGGCCATTTTTGCAGGAACTCACAACGAATTGAGCTCTTATAAATTAATGGAAATGATGGCGCAGAAAGGAATCGCAAAAAATGATTCTAGAATTTGGTTTGGACAATTATACGGAATGAGTGATAATATTAGCTACAACTTAGCAGAAAACGGCTATAACGTTGCTAAATACTTACCATTCGGACCTGTAAAAGATGTTATGCCATACTTAATTCGTCGTGCAGAAGAGAATACTTCTGTTGCTGGTCAAACTAGCCGCGAATTATCTATGATTAAAGCAGAACGTAAACGTAGAAAAGGGAAATAATTTTTAGTTTTCAGTCTCAGTTTATAGTTTATAGATTATATAAAAAAAGCTTCAATGAAAATTGAAGCTTTTTTATTGGAATTTGGATTTTATAAAATTGAAATTTCAAACTAAGAGTTACTAAACTGTAAGTTGCTTAGATTCTTATAAATTCCGTTTTCTAGGTTTATTAATTCCTGATGTGTTCCTTCTTCAGAAATTCTTCCGTTATCTAAAACTAAGATTTTGTCTGCATTTCTAATGGTAGAAAGTCTGTGCGCAATAATAATGCTTGTTCTTCCTTCCATTAAAACTTCTAGAGCTTCTTGAACTAGTTTTTCACTTTCACTATCTAAAGAAGACGTTGCTTCGTCTAAGATCAAAATGCTTGGATTTTTAAGCAGGGCTCTCGCAATTGCGATACGCTGACGCTGACCTCCAGAAAGCTTAACACCACGTTCTCCAACCAAAGTTTCAAATTTTTCAGGGAAACCATCTACAAAATTAAAAGCATTAGCTTGTTTCGCAGCAGCTATAATTTCTTCTTCTGAGGCGTTTGGATTTCCATAAGCGATATTTTCTCTAATAGTTCCTCCAAATAAAATTACATCTTGAGGAACGATACTCATATTGCCGCGAAGATTTTCTAAATCATAATCGTAAATATTTTTTCCATCGACTAAAATTTCTCCTGAAGTGATATCATAAAAACGCAATAAAAGCGATGAAATAGTAGATTTTCCGGCTCCACTTGGTCCAACGATTGCTATTTTCTGGCCAAATTCGGCATTGAAATTCACATCTTTTAAAACCTGAACTTCCTTTCTTGAAGGATAACTAAAAGCAACGTTATTGAAAGCTACATTTCCTTTTATTTTTTCAACTGCTGAAAGTCTTGGCTTAGCATTGATTTCTTCTGGAGTTTCTTCTAGTAATTCAAAAACACGCTCTGTTGCGCCAACTGCTTTTTGAATTTGTGCATACATTTCTGCAATTCCACCAAAAGAAGCACCAATAAATGTAGTATATAATACAAATGAGATTAAATCACCAACACCTTCAACTTCTCCTTTAATCGTTAATGTGATTCCATACCAAACAACAGCAACAACACATCCGAAAAGGCAAAGAATAATAAACGAAGCAAAATAACCTCTGTATTGACCACCTTTAATAGCGATTTTTACAATTTCTCTAATTTTGTTTTTATAGCGCTGAATTTCGTACCATTCGTTAGCAAATGCTTTTACATTGCTAATTCCTTGCAGCGTTTCTTCAACTATAACCTGGCTTTCGGCAACTTTATCTTGTGTTTTTTTTCCGTATTTACGAATGAATCTTCCAAAGATCACAGCAGCAACTGCTACAATAGGTACAATTGCCAGCATCATTAAGGTTAATTTTGGACTAATGCTTCCTAAGATTACAAAACCTCCAATAATTAAAATAAACTGACGCAGAAACTCTGCAATAGTGGTGCTGAAAGTATCTTGCAATTGCGAAATATCTGCACTGATTCTACTATTAAGTTCTCCAACACGTTTTTGAGAATAAAACGACATGGGTAATTTTATCAGATTCTCATATAATGCAAAACGAATATTAGAAAGAGAGTTTTCGGTAAAATTTACAAACAATGAAATTCTGAAAAACGAGAAAATTGCCTGAAGTCCGAGAATTACCATTAAACCAAGAGCAATTTCGTTTGCTTTAGAAAGGTCTTTATTTGTAACGCAATCAACCAGCATTCCCATCAATTTAGGAAAGGCTAGGGCAGTGGCGCTTGTTAAAAATAAGAAAATCAAACCTAGGAAGAATTTCCATTTGTGGTTTTTAGCGTATTTAAAAATTCGGAGAGCTTTTTGAAGGGAGTTAGAGTTTAATTTAGCTTTAGGTAAATCATTTTCTTGAAATCTTGCCATTTGAATATACAATTAAGGTACGCAAAGGTATGACTATAGCAAATGAATACAAAAAGAATATTCTGAATTAGCTTTCGAGCATTGAATTTTTAACTAAAATTTAGAAATTGCAGATTTTTTCGTTTTTTTAATTAGCTGAAAAATAGTTTTCTAAATATTTTTATTGATGTTTTTTTTACTTTTTTCAAAAAAAGGCTTGGAAATATAAAATCTAGCTGTATATTTGCACTCGCAATCACAAACGATAGCAACCTAGTAAAATAGGGCGATTAGCTCAGCTGGTTCAGAGCACCTCGTTTACACCGAGGGGGTCGGGGGTTCGAACCCCTCATCGCCCACAAAAA